>NVVO01000025.1 GCA_002733385.1 Robiginitomaculum sp. | reverse complement strand
GTGGTTTTTACGTTTCGACATTCTGATCTCCTCTTTGTCGAGACCAGACAACACAAAATAATAGCTTAAGTCACTGTCCAATTAATGGGGAGTACCTCAGGCTAATCATATTCAAATTAGCGTGCAACCCTCACACCTTACCCCCTCAGTGGTGGAGATAGTGGGACTCGAACCCACTCTTCTAAAGTTAAGCTTATTATACCACACTTTAGCTATTTAAGCAAATGGGTTTGTCAAAGACACATACGCCATTTTTTAACATTGCATATTTCGGAAATTGTCGAGGTAATCCGACCTACGGTTTTCGCCCTGCTGCTAGGTGTTATTTTGGCAAGGAGTTTAAAAATTTGAGCGAGGCGGAATTTGTGCGTTTAACGGCTATGCTGATCGGACCAAACCACTATAACCCGCACGGCGGTTCAAAAGAGCTGGCCAAGCGCGCGGGACGTATTGAAAACCTGTTAGCCGGAAGGTGCACACCTGTCGAAAATCGTGATGTTTATCTAAAGGCGTGCCAGGATTAACCTCCCACCGCCGCCAATTGCACCGCGCACAATTCGCCCACCCCTTTATTAGCCAACCGCATCAACTCGCTAAATTCGTCTGCCGCGAAGGGTGTGTCTTCGGCGCTGGCCTGGATTTCTATGATGCCGCCTGTAGAGCTGAGCACAAAATTGGCATCGGTTTGCGCGGCGCTGTCCTCGGTGTATTCCAAATCGAGCCGGCAGGTGTCGGCGACGATACCGCAGGATACGGCGGCAATTTGATCGGTGATTGGGTCAGAGGCCAACACTTCTTCTTCCAATAAATAACTGATCGCCAGCTTAAGGGCCACCCATGCGCCGGTAATCGCCGCCGTGCGGGTGCCGCCGTCGGCCTGAATGACATCGCAATCCAGAATGATTTGCCGCTCACCCAGTAATTTAAGATCAATCCCGGCCCGTAAACTCCGCCCGATCAGACGCTGGATTTCCATTGTGCGCCCACCTTGGCCCGACTTGGTCGCCTCGCGGCGCATACGGGTATGGGTCGAGCGCGGCAACATGCCGTATTCTGCCGTCACCCAGCCTTTGCCCCGCCCTTTGAGCCAGCGCGGCACACCGGGATCAACACTGGCCGTACACAGAACATGGGTGTTGCCGCATTTGATCAAACAAGAGCCTTCGGCGTAAGGTGAAACCCCGGTTTCAATGGAAATAGAGCGAAGCTCGTCAAGAGCGCGGTTATTGGGACGGGTATTGTTAGACATAGAGCTTCCTTTATTGTGAATTGCCGCAATAAGCCGTGTGCGAGGGATTGTCAAAAACTCTTGCACCATTTGTTCCTTAAGGTAAAAATACGCCATGAGTTTTCAACCTACATCATTGTCGCTGTTAGATTTGGACGCGCGGGCGCGGGCTGTGTTTAAAGATATTGTGGAAAGCTATCTTGAAACCGGAGAGCCTGTGGGTTCGCGTACATTGGCACAACGCGGCGGCAGTGAGCCAGGATTGTCAGCAGCCAGCATTCGCAACACTATGGCGGACTTGGCGGCACTTGGCTTGCTCAGCTCGGCCCACATTAGCGCCGGGCGTATGCCGACCCACCAGGGTTTGCGTTTATTTGTCGACGGGCTTTTGGAAATCGGTGATTTGTCAAAGGGCGAACGAAAATCCATAGACGCACAATTGGCCGGGCGCGATATGCGCCTTGAAACGGTATTGGAAAAAGCATCACAATCTTTGGCCGGACTGGCGGGCGGAGCCGGGCTGGTGTTGGCACCTGCACAGTCCGATGTGAAAGCGGGCTATTTGCGCCATGTGGAATTTGTCGGACTGGACGCAGGGCAAGCTTTGGCGGTTTTGGTTTACGCGGACGGGCATGTAGAGAACCGGATTATGGATGTGCCCGCCGGATTGGTACCGGCGGCACTGGAGCGGGCCGGCAATTTTCTCTCGGCCCGGCTTAAAGGTAAACGCCTGTCGCAAACCCGCGACGACATTTTGGTGGAAATAGAGACCGGAAAGGCAGCGCTGGAAGCATCGGCGGCGGGCCTGGTCAAGCAAGGGATTGCTGAATGGAGCGGTTCTTTGGGCAAAAGTGGTGAAAAAATAGCCCAAAAACGCAGTTTAATTGTCCGGGGACGGGCCCGGCTCCTTGACAATCCGGGTGCCCAATCCGATTTGGAGCGTATACGACTTATATTTGAAGATTTGGAGCGTAAGGAAGAACTGATTGCATTGCTTGATGAGGCGCAACGCGCTAAGGGGGTGCGAATATTTATCGGCGCGGAAAACCCGTTATTTTCCTTGTCTGGCTCTTCCGTTGTGGTAGCTCCCTACAAAGATTCAGAGCAAAACATTATTGGTGCCCTTGGCGTGATAGGGCCGACGAGATTGAATTATGCACGGGTCATTCCCATGGTCGATTATACGGCCTCGGTAATTGGCCGCTTGTTACAAATGGATAGGTAAAGGATATAAGATGACGAACACCAACAAGCCGGAAACCGAAAATCCGCAAATGGACAAAATGCCCACCAATGCAGAGTTGGACGCCCTGCAAGCCCAGATCGAAGATGCGGCGAAAGCTGTAGGGGCGAGAAACAATGAAAGCGACAGTAAAAGCGACGGCAATGGTGAAAACGAACAAACTCCAGAACCAGAATTAACCGAAGCCCAGATCACAGCCGCACGTATAGAAGAACTGGAAGCCGAGCTTGCCAGCACCAAAGATCAAGCTCTGCGGGCAATGGCGGAAACACAAAACATCAAAAAACGCTCCGAACGCGAAGTCCGCGCCGCCAGTATTTATGCGGTCGAACGCTTTGCCGTCGATATGGTGTCCGTATCGGACAATCTCGCYCGCGCCCTTTCAACTATAGACGACAATGCCAAAGGCGATCTTGGCGAAAACGCCAAGCATTTACTCGAYGGGCTGGAGTTGACGGAAAAAGACCTGATCGCCGTATTTTCCCGCCACGGCATCAAGCCCGTACCGGGCAAAGGTTCGAAATTTGACCCCAATATCCATCAGGCCGTAGCCCAGATCCCGTCGGACGAGATCAAGGGAGATGTCGCGCAAGTTATGCAAAACGGATTTACGTTAGGAGACCGAACCTTGCGGGCCGCCATGGTTGCCGTGTCTACGGGCCCGCAAAAGGCAGGCTAGAGCAACGAAACCTAATATAGAATCAGTTTGCACGCCTGATTTTGTGTCCGTGAACAGGAGCTGTTGCTGACGCGGTGCTTTGGCACCGTTAGAAAACAGCGACGCATTCATGGGGCAAAAACAGATGGCCGCGATTAAGTAATCCATATATTTCAATTCCTTACGTGTGGCTTGGGCAGTTTTTGCTTTTTGGACGTTGTTGCGACTTCTGACCGATGCTATAGCATCGCTCTGYAAGCCGCGCCTTGCGAGCGGAGCCTGTCATTTGTGCAAAAACAAACCTCGCGCCATCAAAATGGTTCTATATTAGGTTTCGTTACTCTATCCCGAAAAACATGCAAAAGCCTCGACCTTTGCGTCTCAAGTCGTTATGACTTAGCACGAACACAAAAAGGGGAAGAGCATGACATTGTTTGAAATTGTCGCACTTTATGGTGCTATAAATATTATTTTACTGGTAATTTTAAGCTACCGGGTTGCTGATACGCGCAAAAAGCACAGTATTGGCATTGGTGACGGCGACAATGAAACTTTGCAACGCGCCGTGCGCGTGCAGGGTAATTTTACCGAATATGCGCCTTTGGCCATAGTCGGGCTTTTGCTTATGGCGTCTTTAAGCGCAACCCCCTATTGGCTACACGGGGTCGGAGGCGCGTTCACCTTGGGGCGAGTATTGCATGCCGTCGGGCTAGGCGGCTCGTCAGGCCTGAGCTTTGGCCGGTTGGCGGGCATGCTATTATCCTGGGGCTCATTATTGGTGATGGCCGTGTATTTATTGTATAAGGTGTTCACATAGGCCTTGTCCGCGCACCAATGGTTTAGTAAGCGTTGTTATTAAGAGCGCCCGATAACACCCCCAAAAATGACACCCCCAAATGATACATCCCATTCCATGACACATTCCAAATCTAACCTACGCCCTGACGAATTAAAACCAAGCGTGCAAGAATTGTTGCGACTGGCCAAACATTAYGGKGCGCAMAAKGCCGAGGCCGTTGGTGCYCATGGTCGYTCWTTGTCCATTTCYGTGCGCGGCGGCRCGCTTGAAGATATAGACAATTCGGAAGGCAGCGATATTGGCTTGCGGGTGTTTGTTGGCCAAAGACAAGCCTGTGTCTCCAGCTCTGATCTATCAAAAGCCTCACTGGACAAACTGGCTGAGCGGGCCGTGGCCATGGCTAAATTAGCGCCAGAAGACCCCTATTGCAGTTTGGCTGACCGGGACAAATTGGCGACGCAAGCGCCTGATTTAGAAATATTTGACCCGGTAGATATGGACGCGGATACGCTACTTAGCCGCGCCAAAACCCTTGAAGCGGCCGCTCTTGGCGTCAAAGGCGTAAACCAGGCCGAGGGCGCCAACGCCTATATAACCAAAGGTGCCACCTGGCTGGTTACGTCTGACGGTTTTGACAATGGCTGGCAATCCTCCAGCCACGGTCTTTCTGTGGCAGCCTTTGCCAGCGACGGGAGCGGTATGGAGCGGGACTACGACTATAAAACCACCCGCTGGTTAGAAGACTTGCCGAGCCTTGAATCCATAGGTCAAAAAGCTGGTGAGCGGGCGGTCGCACGTTTGGGGGCCAGTCAAATGGCATCCACCAATCTGCCCGTTTTGTTTGAACGACGTGTGGCTGGAAGTTTGTTGTCATCATTTATCAGCGCCATTTCCGGTCCGGCCATTGCCCGGGGCGTCTCATTTCTCAAAGACCGCATGGGCGAGCAGGTGTTTCACAAAGATATCACCATAACGGACGACCCCTATCTAAAGCGCTGTGTTGGTTCCCATCCCTTCGACGGTGAGGGGGTGGCAGGTTCCCCTTTGAATTTGGTGGAAGACGGTGTGCTAAAATCCTGGATKTTAAAYACGGCCACGGCAAATCAACTTGGTCTAACCACCACAGGCCACGCCCAYCGGGGCATATCGTCACCGCCCGGCGTGTCCAGTTCCAACGCATGGATTGCGGCGGGTGAGAACAGCCCCGAGGCTTTGGCGCAAAAAATCGGCAAAGGATTGTTGGTTACGGAAATGTTCGGCCCATCTCTCAATCCAAACACTGGCGATTACAGCGTCGGCATTGCCGGGTTTACCATCGAAAATGGCCAGCGTGGTGCGCCCGTTAGCGAAGTCACTATCGCCGGAAATTTGCTGGAGATGTTTAAATCTTTGACCGTCGCGGACGATTTACAATACGACGAAGGGGTAAACAGCCCAACCATGCTTATAGACAATATGGTTATCGCGGGTGCCTAACAAAGATGATTTGGCGCTATTGATTGAAACTGCACGGGTTGCGGGCGGCATTGCGCGAGATTATTATGATCGCGGCGACACTAAAGCTTGGGATAAATCCGAAAATCATCCCGTCACCGAGGCTGATATTGCGGTCAATAATTATCTGGAGAAAACCCTGCAAACCGCCCGCCCGGACTATGGTTGGCTCTCGGAAGAAACCCAAGACGATGCGTCGCGCCTGACCACCAAGCGTAGCTTTGTCGTTGATCCCATAGACGGTACCCGGGCTTTTATAGACGGCAAACCACATTTTACCATATGTCTGGCTGTGATTGAAGACGGTATCGCCGTGGTCGGTGTAGTTTACAATCCCGTATTGGACGAAATGTTCGAGGCGGTATTAGGCGGTGGTGCGCGGCTTAACGATACGGTGATAAAACCCAGTCGATACGCCAGCATTTCCGGCTGCTCCATGATTGGTTATCCGCGCAAATTTAAGCGGCTTGGCTGGCCAGATATGCGGGTCTCTATCCGTAACTCTGTCGCCTACAGAATTGTCATGGTGGCGGCGGGTCTGCGTGATGCAAGTGTGGTTTTTACCCCGAAATCCGATTGGGATCTGGCGGCGGCCGATATTATTGCCCGCGAGGCTGGCGCACATATTACGGATTTGGACGGCAATGCCTTTCATTATGCCAAGGACGGTGTTAAAGAAAACGGCGTCATTTGTGCTGGCCCGCGCCTGCATGCTTTGTTATTAGAACAAGTGGAGGCGGCTGGGACGCCAGCCAACCCAAAGCAATTGGAGACAAAAATGTCAGACCGTAAAGATGAGAAAAAAAAACCAGAACAACTCCTGCATATTGTCATTGGCGGTGAGCTGATTGACCCCATGAAGACCGAATTTATGGATTTATCCAAARTCGAATATATCGGTGCCTACCCRAATTACGAAGCGGCCCGCAAGGCTTGGAAGAACGCGGCCCAGCGCACGGTGGACAATGCCCATATGCGGTTTTTCATCCTGCACGCCCATCATTTGATCGACCCCGACAATGACGGGATTATTGGCTAGGCGATAACGGTGGCCACCAAAACCAATCTTCTCAAGCTAAAAGGCGAAGACAAACGCCTGATCGGACGGCTGTGGCAGGGTTATGTATATCCCCTAAGGAGCCGCTTATATCTGGCGTTCTTTTTTATGATCATTTTGGCGGCGACGACGGCGGCCTACGGTTTTTTGATCAAATATATTCTCGATGTGGCTACTGAGCTGGGCGGCGCAGGCGCGGCGAGCGACGCCGGAGAACAAGCCAAACGTTTTGCGACACTTGTGGTGCCGGTGATCGTTGGCGTCACAATTATATCCGGGATTTCCATGTTCATCCAGTCCGTGCTGGCCAATTCCGTGGCTTTGAATGTTATCGGCAATTTACAAAAATCCATGTTTGGCAGCATACATAAAGCCGACTATGCCCGTTTTGGTCGCGAACCAACAGGGACGCTGATTTCGCGTTTTACCAATGATGTCACCATTTTGACCAACGCTTTGTTGCGCACCATGACCAATTTAGTGCGTGATGTTCTGACTGTGGTCTTTTGTATTGCCGTCATGTTGATGCTTGATTGGCAAATGTCCTTGTTGGTTCTCATTGTTTATCCCATTGCCACATGGCCGATTATCAGCATTTCAAAAAAACTGCGGGGTAATTCCAAAGATGTGCAGGAACAGGTCGGGGTCATCACGTCACAGTTGAGCGAAAGTTTTACCGGGGCGCGCATGGTGCGCACTTACGAGCTTGAAGATTATGAAAACCGACGCCTTGGCAAGTCTTTTGATGACCGGGTGCGGCTGAACCTCAAGCTGGTCACCAATAAATCCCGGGTTGATCCAATTTTGGAAGTGTTGGGCGGGGTCGCCATAGCGGGTGTATTTGCGCTCGGTGTTTACCGAGTCGTGGGTGGCTATGCCTCACCGGGAGATATTGCCGGGTTATTGACTTTGTTACTGGCGCTTTCGCCGCGTATCCGCGCTCTTGGTACGCTTAACAATGTGATCCAGGAAGGCCTCGCGGCTCTGCACCGTATCTTTGAAGTCATTGACGAAAAACCGACCATTACTGACGCACAGGACGCCATCGCGCTCGAAAATGTCAAAGGCGCACTGGAATTTAACAATGTCAGTTTTGCTTACGAAGACGGCACCCAGGCTATTGCCAGCTTAAGCTTCAAGGTTAAGCCCGGCGAAACCATCGCTTTGGTTGGCCCGTCCGGCGGTGGTAAGTCCACCATTATCAATCTTATAGCAAGGCTCTACGATGTGGCGGAGGGGAGCATCAAAATCGACGGCATGGACATTCGTAATGTTACGCTGGCATCTTTACGCGGGGCGACGGCTTTGGTCTCCCAAGACATTACCCTGTTCGATGATACGGTCGCCGCCAATATCGGTTTTGGTCGCCTAAATTCCAATATGGACGCCAGCGCTGAGGATATTGAAATTGCCGCCAAATCCGCCGCCGCCCACGATTTCATCATGGAGCTTGGAGACGGTTATCAAACCAAAGTCGGGGAAGCAGGCGGCAAATTATCCGGCGGGCAAAAGCAACGCATCGCGTTAGCCCGTGCCATGCTGCGCGGCGCACCCATACTGTTGTTGGACGAAGCCACATCCGCTCTGGACGCGCAGAGCGAGGCAAAAGTCCAGTCCGCGTTAGATGTGCTCACCGCCGGGCGCACCGTATTTGTAATCGCCCACAGACTTTCCACAGTAAAAACCGCCGACAAAATTTTTGTCCTCGACAAAGGCCAAATCGTAGAAAACGGCACGCATGCCAGTTTAATGAAAAAAGGTGGGCTGTACGCCAAATTGCGGGCATTGCAGTTTTCGTAAGATTACTCCCGCCGTAATATTTTCTCGCTCATAATATTACCAATCCATCCTGACATAAACCTCGCCTTTACATCCGCCGGGTCGTAGATTTGGTCTACCCAGTCTATAAAACTTAGCTCGCCCATTTTGGTGTATTCAATATATTCGTCAAAGAAAAAATCCAGCATGCCGGTTTTGCCGGCTTTCATGTGTAGATATTTGATGCTGAGTTGCTCGACCGCCTGCTCTATCGGCTCACCCAGATGAAAATGTTTATACAAAACCCCGGTAATGCCGGTGCGGTCGGCGCCGGATTTACAGTGCATCAGGCACGGATATTCAATGGTTTCAAAAAGGGCTTTGAGGCCGTGAATACTGTCTTTTGCAGGCGTATCACGGGAATACATGCGAAAATTCACCAGCTTAATTCCGTATTTCTCGCAGGCCTCTTTTTCCAGTAGATAGAACCCTTTGGGGCTGTCACCGCGCAAATTCAAAATGGTTTTTATACCGTCTTTGGCCAATTCCCCAATACGCTTGGGCGAGGGTTGATTGGCCCGATACATCGCGTCACCAGAACCCTCGGCACCAATATGGTGATGGTTATTGAACCACAGGCGCAAAAACCCGTGATCGTCCCACGTTAAATCCTTATAGGCCTGTTTTCGCCCTGCGTCTGTATTCAAATCAAGTGGCATAGAAACTCTTGTAACTGTTAGGCTTTTGGCCATTATGGTGTACCGAATAAACGCCATAGCAGGGAGTATCTCATTGTTCAAACGGTTCATGAACCTAAAATTCGTCCAGTTGTTTCTGGCGTTGTTTTTGTCGGGTTATATGCGCCTTGTCAGACGCACAACAAGGTGGGAATTTGAGGGCTTGGAAGTGGCCAAGGCTTTGCAAGAAAGCGGCGACGGTTTTGTGGCATGTGTTTGGCATTCCCGGTTTATGATGGCCCCGGCAGGTTGGTCAAAAATGGTGCAAAAACCCCATATGCTCATCTCCAAATCCAGGGACGGCAATCTCGTCGCCTATACGGCTGAATTTCTTGGTGCAAAAACCGTGCGCGGTTCCAGGCGGATTAAAATCAACAGTAAAGACAAACGCGGTGCGGGAGCCTTGCGCGAAATGATCGAGATCATCAAAAATGGTGATTGTGTTGTCATGACACCGGACGGGCCGCGCGGGCCTAGAATGCGTATGGGGGCCGGGCCGTTAAAACTGGCAAAGCTGTCAGGCGCGCCTATTGTCGCCTATGCTTTGTCCACCTCCAACAATAAGCTGTTCAATTCATGGGACAGGTTTATGCTGCCCTTGCCGTTTGGGCGCGGAAAAATTATCTTTGCCGGGCCAATATGGGTTGATAAACAGGCGGACGATGCCGATATTGAGGGGGCGCGGCAAAAACTGGAAAATATCTTGAACCAAGCGTCGCAACAATGTGATAAAGACATGGGGAGTGCGATTATACGACCTGCTGACAATAAAACCAAAAACAAGCAAGCAAACCAAAAAGTCAACAAGAAAGCCAAAACGTGAAGAAAACACCGCTTCTTAAATCCTATAGCACCGCGACGCGCATGGCTGCGCCGGCATTGCCCCTATGGCTCAAACGCAGGGCGCGCAAAGGCAAAGAAGACCCTGCAAGGCTCGGCGAACGAAATGGAGTTGCAGGCCTTCCGCGCCCGGACTTGAAATCTGGCGGTAAACTTATTTGGCTGCATGCGGCCAGTGTCGGCGAATCGCAAATGCTTATGCCAGTGATTTTACGCATTTTAGCACAATTCTCTGAGCACAATATTGTCATCACCACGGGCACAGTCACCTCCGCAGAATTGCTGGCCGAAACACTGCCGACCCGTGCCGTGCATCAATACGCCCCTGCCGACCACCCAAAGGCGGTTGCCAATTTCCTGGCCCATTGGCAACCCGATTTGGCCATATTTGCCGAAAGCGAGCTGTGGCCCAATATGATTATGCAGACCAAAGCGCTGAAGATACCTATGGCGTTGATCAATGCCCGCATGAGTGCAACTTCGATCGAGCGTTGGGACAAGCGCGGCAAGAAATCCGGGCAAGTTTTGCTCGGCGCTTTTGACCTTATCATGGCGGCTGATACGACCACGGCGGCCGGCTTGACCTGGCTGACCGGGCGAGAAGTGGAAGCGGCTGGTAATCTCAAGGACGCTGCGCCTGCCCTACCGGTTGACAAGCTAGCGCTGCAAAAGCTTAAATCTGCCATTGGCCGTCGCCCCGTATGGTGTGCGGCCAGTACCCATGTCGGCGAAGAAATCCTGGTCGGCAGCGCTGCACTGGCCGTAAAAGCCAAAAAACCCAAAGCTTTGCTGATCCTGGCCCCGCGCCATCCCGAACGGGCAAAGGAGGTTAAGGACATATTGACCAAAATGGGCCTTAGCGTGTTGCGCCGATCTTCGCACCGTATGCCAACCGACAAAACCGATGTCTATCTGGTGGACCAGATCGGCAAAATGGGACTGGTTTACCGTTTGGCCAAAACCGCTTTTGTCGGCGGGTCACTGTTGGAAGGTTTGTCGGGACATAACCCGTTGGAACCTGCAAGACTGGACTGCGCCGTCATTACCGGCCCCCATATTGCTAGTTTCGCCGATACCTATATGCCCATGATGGCCTTTGACGGGGTTAAGCGGATATTGTCCCCAGACGATCTGGCCCCTGCCGTGCTAAAATATCTTTCCGATCCCAAAGCCCGCAAAGCCAAAGCCAAAGCTGCACTTAACTTTGCCGAAAGCCGCGACGCGGTGCTGGATTATGTTTGGCAGCACTTGCACCCGCTCTTGAAGAAAGCATAACTATTATGCGTGCGCCTGAATTTTGGAACCATAAATATGGCCGAGAAGCGGCGCCGTTTATTCGCACAGCCCTAAGCCCATTAGCTTGGCTCTATGGCCGTGCTACGGCCAGACGCATTGCCACAACCACCCCCTATGATCCAGGAATTCCGGTAATCAGTGTGGGCAATGCCAGCGTTGGCGGTACGGGGAAAACCCCGGTGACGGCCTATTTACTGGAAAGCTTAAACCGTATGGGCATTCGGGCCCACGGCCTGTCACGGGGTTACGGCGGCCGCGAAAAAGGGCCTATCATTGTACAAGCCAAACATAGCTATAAAGATGTGGGGGATGAGCCGCTTTTGCTGGCTCGCTACGGCCCGGTGTGGATTGCCGCGGGCCGCGACGACGGGGCGCGTGCTGCCGCTGCCCGTGATGCCCAAGTGATCATTATGGACGACGGTCACCAAAACCCGCTCTTGAAAAAGACTTTGTCTTTGCTGGTGGTGGACGCAGAAATTGGTTTTGGCAATGGCCGGGTTTTCCCCGCAGGGCCGTTGCGCGAACCGATTGCGGCCGCCTTGTCGCGCACCGATGCGGTCATATTGATGAAACCAGAGCCGGAGTTTGAAACCGGGGCAGATTTGATGTCCTTGCTTAAAGGCTTGCCAGTGATTGCCGCGCATTTGGTGGCGACGGCACCATTGCCTAAAGGAAAATTGTTTGCCTTTGCTGGCATCGGCCGACCCAACAAATTTTTTGATGCTCTAATGCGTGCAGGCGGCGAGGTGGTTGAAGGTTTGAGATATGCCAATCATTATGCCTATAAAGACACGGATTTAAAAAACCTGCTGGAATTATCCAAAGAATATGGCGCACATTTGGTGACAACGGAGAAAGATTATGTCCGTATCCCCAAAGGGTTTCAAAAACATATTACCCCGTGGCCGGTAGCGGTTGTGTTTGAAGATGAGCTGACTTTGCGGCGAATTCTACACCCGATTGTGGCGGCGGTGACGGAGTGATGGCGCGGGTTTTCCAACATTTACTCTGGCGGTTGGAGGTTTTGGCCTATGATATTGTGCGGGTCTTGATGATGCCGTTCTCCTTGGATCAAGTTTCTGGATTTGCCGGAAAATTGTTCAGGTTTATCGGGCCAAAAACCTCCAAACACCATATTGCGCGTACCAATATGAAATTGGCTTTCCCCGATGCGTCCGGGGCGCAAATCGATCAATGGCTCAAGGAGAGCTGGAACCAGATGGGGCGAACTTTTGGTGAGTTTCCGCTTTTACATCAATTTAGCGTCTCCAAATCCACACCTCGCATTGAAGTGGTGGGTTTGGAACATTTTGAAAAGCTTAAGAAATCAGGAAAAGGCGCGGTGTTGGTTTCCGGACATTTCGCCAACTGGGAATTGCTTGCAGCCGGTTTTTTGCAAGCCGGGCTACCGGTTCGGGTGACATATCGCCCAACCAACAACCCTTATTTTGACAAACGTATCCTTAAACAAAGAGCCGCCAATGGCGTCACACTTATGGTGCCAAAATCAGGTCCCAAAGGTGCCAAAGAATTGATCACCGCCCTGCGATCAGGCACAAGCGTAGCTCTCATGAACGACCAAAAATTTAACGCAGGTCTTGAAATTCCGTTTTTTGGTGTGCCTGCCATGACCGCTCCCGGCCCGACCAGGCTGGCCATGCAAACCGGAGTCCCGCTTATTCCCATGTCAATCGCACGAACAAGCGGGGCCAATTTTCGTGTCACCATTCACGAGGAGATTAAGATCGCCAAT
The DNA here is from genome assembly GCA_002733385.1 of Robiginitomaculum sp. Lineage (GTDB taxonomy): Bacteria > Pseudomonadota > Alphaproteobacteria > Caulobacterales > Maricaulaceae > Robiginitomaculum_A. The sequence goes on along the minus strand of NVVO01000025.1, from coordinate 35,563 downwards.
ACAGGCAAGCGCGCAGATGATATCAAGGCCACGGTCATTAAAATTACCGAATTTATAGAAAACCAAATCCGCGCCCATCCAACCGACTGGTTTTGGGTTCACCGCCGCTGGCCAAAAGAATTGTATAAGAAACAATAACCTGAGCTTATTTGCCCTTCTTATTTGTCCGCGTAATAGGCCAAATAGGCGTAGCTCATATCTTCGGGGATGCTGTAGGCGTTGCGCCAATACCCGGCGCTGTCAGGGTTCAGTACTGTTCCGTCCGGTCTTGCGATGAAGATCGTCGGGGTGCCGACAATTTTTTTGACCCCGAAGCGTTTGGACACGGCCCGGTTTTGGTCTTTTTGCCCAGGTTTTGTCCCCGCATTGACATAGACCAGTTCATAATTTTGTTCGATCAATGCCTTGAATTCCGGCTTGTCCATACGCGCTGCAAATCCAATGCTGTCATGGCACCAATTGGCTCCCATCACCACTATGATTTTTGTGCCGCGCACCCGTGCCCGCGCCAATGCTTTGTCGATATCGACCATAGAATTAGTGTTGGCGTTATAGAGTTTGTACGCATCGTCGTTTTGCACATCTTCGCTTTGTAGATGGGTTTTGTCATGTTCAGGATTACCAGCGAAGCTGTGCTGGGTATATGCACATCCGCTCACCAGCACAAAAGCCAAGGCTGTCATAACAATTTTGCGCATAATTATATTCCTTTCGCAAACGTCTATCATAGATTATAGAAAATCAACAAATACAAATTTTAGCCTAGCTGTGATTGACAACGGGTTCAACAACAATGGTTCAACAACAAAGGGAAATATGTTGGCAGATCAACCTTTAACGGCCCTGATTATCGGCGCCGGATTTGCCGGAATTGCCGCCGCTATCAAATTGCGCCAAGCCGGAATTACGGATTTTATCATTGCCGAGAAAACCGACGGTATCAGCGGCACTTGGTATGACAATGCCTATCCTGGGGCGGCTTGCGATGTGCCGTCGCATTTATACTCCTATTCATTTGCGCCAAACCCGCACTGGAGCCGGCGGTTTTCTCCCGCTAGCGAGATCCGTAAATATGTTGAAGATGTGGTGGTAAAATACGGCTTGGCCAAACATATAAGGCCGCTCACAGAAATAACATCTGCCATATTTGATGAAAAACGCGCCCTGTGGACGGCCCAGACCAAGGACGGAGAGCAGATCGAAGCCCGGTTTTTAATCACCAGTGTTGCCGTATTGGGAACACCACAATTCCCGGACATCAAAGGCATGGACAGTTTTAAGGGGCCAACAATGCATTCGGCCCTTTGGGACCACAGTGTTGATCTTGCCAACAAACGCATTGCGGTGATTGGCAGTGCCGCCAGCGCCGTGCAAATTGTCCCAAAGCTGGCCAAAATATGCGCACGGGTTTTGGTATTGCAACGCACGGCCAACTGGATTGTTCCGCGCATGGACCGGCCCTATAGCAAGTTTGAAAAAACCATGTTCAGGTATTTGCCATTCACCATGAAACTGACCCGCTTGGCCATGCAAGCCTATCTGGAACATGTATTTTTCCGCGTGTTTAAAAAACAAGGCCAGGTAAACGGAATTTTTAAACGAAATGCTGATAAATACCGGGCACGGAAAATCAAAGACGAAAATTTGCGCCAAAAATTAACGCCGGATTATCCCATTGGATGCAAGCGGGTTTTGCTGTCAGATGATTTTTACGATACGTTATTGCGAGATAATGTGGATCTGATTACGGACGAAATTGAACGGATTACGGCGGATGGTATCAAGCTTAAAAACGGGCAAGACATCAAGGCTGATATTTTGGTCTATGCAACAGGATTTAAGACCACAGAGTTTTTGCCCTATTTGGCTTTGACGGGTTTGGGCGGGGCAAAATTATCCGATTGGCGTAAATCCCCGAAGGCCCATAAAGGTCTGGTGATTGAAAACATGCCCAATGCATTGTTTTTGCTTGGCCCCAATACCGGGCTTGGCCATGCCTCTATGATTTTGATGATCGAAGCGCAAACGCCCTCTATGCTCCAGCTTATTCAGGCAACCAAAAAAGGACAATATTTCACCGTTAAACCCGAAGCGGTAAAGGCCTATAACCGGGATATTCAAGCCCGCCTCGCAACATCCATTTGGGCGACGTCTTGCCAAAGTTGGTATAAAACAAAAGACGGCACAATCCCGATCCTGTGGCCTTATCCGGCCTACACTTATAAGCGTATGATGCGTAAAGTGGACTGGGATGAATATACCGTTAGCGGTTAACTTAGCCCGACAATTTGCCCATCTTGGTCAAGTCCGATGTCCAGAGCCGCAGGGTGTCTGGGCAGGCCGGGCATGGTCATGATATCGCCGCAAACCGCGACGATAAAACCTGCGCCGGCTCGCAAATGCACTTCACGTACCTCCAATACATGCCCCGTGGGCGCGCCGAGCTTTTTCTTGTCACTGGAGAACGAATAGGGGGTTTTGGCTATACAGACGGGCAAATGGTCAAAGCCAAGGGCTTTAATTTCGCGCAAACCGCGCACGGCAAGAGAGCTAAGAGAAATTTCATCAGCCCGGTAAAATTTCCGGGCGATCGTTTCAATTTTTTTCTTGGGCGGCATATTGTCAGTATAAAGAAATTTGATCTTTGGTGCAGGTTTGGCTAATTCCGCCGTAACCATTTTTGCCAGACCTGTCGCACCCATTCCGCCTTTTTCCCAATGTTTGGAAACTGAAACTGCAACGCCTTGTTGCTTGCATATTTGTTTGATCACGGCAATTTCTGCCTCGGTGTCCAATGTGAAATGATTGACGGCGACAATTGGCGGAACCCCGAACATTTTCATATTCTCAATATGCCGCACCAGATTAACACAGCCGCGCTCTACGGCATCTGCATCCGGTATTGCCAGGTCGGCCTTTTTAACCCCGCCTTGCATCTTCATAGCCCGCACAGTGCAAACAATAACGATGGCATCGGGGCGCAACCCCGATTGTCGGCACTTGATATTCAGGAATTTTTCCGCACCCAAATCAGCCCCAAACCCGGCTTCGGTGATGACAACGGCGCTTAGATGCAAAGCCGCCTTAGTAGCCATAACCGAGTTGCAACCATGCGCAATATTGGCAAATGGCCCGCCGTGGATGAAAGATAAATTATGTTCTATGGTCTGCACCAGATTGGGCGCAAGCGCATCTTTCAAAAGCACGGCCATGCCGCCGTCCGCGCCCAGGTCGCGGGCGGTGATCGGTTTTTTATCATAGGTTTGCGCTACGATAATATCGCCGAACCGTTTTTGCAGATCGGCCAAGCTATCCGCTAAACAAAAAATCGCCATGATTTCGGAGGCTACCGTAATGTCAAACCCGTCCTCGCGCGGCACACCGTGGACGGGGCCGCCAAGGCCGACAACCATATTACGCAAGGCCCGGTCATTCATATCCACCACCCGCTTCCAGCTAATCCGGCGCGGGTCTATCCCCAGTTTGTTACCCCAATGCAAATGGTTGTCCAGCAAGGCCGATAACAAAGCATGGGCGGACGTGATAGCGTGAAAATCGCCGTTAAAATGGAGATTGATGTCCTCCATAGGTACCACTTGCGCCCGGCCGCCGCCGGCCGCGCCGCCCTTCATGCCAAAGCACGGCCCCAGAGACGGTTCGCGCAAACAGACCATGGACTTGACGCCAATTTGCGCCATGGCGTCGTGCAGGCCGACACTGGTGGTGGTTTTGCCTTCGCCGGCTGTGGTCGGGGTCACGGCGGTAACCAGTACCAATTTACCTTTTGGTCGGGATTTTAAGGTTTCGATATATTCCAAGGACAGCTTTGCTTTGTGGTGGCCATAGGGAATAAGGGCGGTGGGCGGAATGCCGAGCTTGTCCTTGGCCAAATCCAAAATCGGTTGCATGGATGCGGCGCGGGCGATTTCAATATCAGGAGAGCCTGGAGGTGGCAGTTTGTCTGCATTGGGTGTGTTCGCCATAACCATGTCCTTGTTGTTATTTTTCCAATTTTACTATCATGATTGGATAAAAAAAATAGACTAAAGTTTCCATGATTGCTGACACGCGCAAAATGTCGCAGTCCCTATATTGACTTACTGGTCGAATTATTTACTTTGCAGGTCATAAACAGGACTGTTGCTTATGGCCAAACAAAACATAGACCGGGCTTTTAACCGTGAAGCCCAATATGCGGCAAAACGGCGAGCCGTCATCCGCTCAGCGGCTGCCGCTTTTCGCAGGCGCGGCTATCACAACACATCTATGGTTCTAATCGCGAAGTCTCTGGGGCTTTCCAAGGCGGCTTTGTATTACTATGTCAAATCCAAAGAAGAAATTCTGTATGAATGCCATATGATGATTTATGACGCCATGGACGCGGCGGTAAAATCGGTGCGCGGCAAAGGCGATACCGGCCTGGGAAAATTGCAATTGCTTTACGGCGGGTTCGCAAATTTATTGACCCGCGACGGGTTGGGACTGTTGGCGGATGTAGACAGCTTGAAAGGCGAATTTCAAGCCACCGTGCTGAAGCGCCGCGGTGCTATTGAGCGGGCGGTCACCCGGATTGTCAAACAGGGCATGGGCGATGGTTCCATTCGTAAAGCCGATGCCAAGGTTACGGTGTTTTTCCTGATGGGGGCGCTCAACTGGCTCAATGTCTGGTACGAGCCGGGCGGCCGGCTTAGCGGGGAACACATCGCGGAAGCCTTTGTAGAGCAGATGAGCGCAGGCATTAAAACATGAATTGGTTTAGCTATTTGGGTTTATAAAACCTTGATCCCTCATTGCTCCAAAATGCCTACATCTCCTAGGCCAGCCGAGGCTCTTCTTTATAAACATCGAAGTTAACATTCTCGATTTTGAACTTTCTAAGAACCTCGCCAATGCCAAATACAATGATGATTTGAAAGTAAATACTCAGAGCGACCGGCTCAAACTTGTCCCAGCCATTTAGGTTGATCATATCGAAAACAACTAACTGCGTGCTCATCATGATACTGGTAAAGACATAAACCCTGATCATGGTTTTGATCAATTGACGCTGGTCTTTATAGGCTTGGTGCGGGTCAGGTTTTGTGCCGCGCAATAATTTGTATCCCAATCCAATCAATAAAAGGTTCATACCTGTCATGATCAAAACCGTGGCAGAAGTCTGCCAGTCCCAAGGTGCGGAGAAYCCTTTATTGTACAGATAATAAACCAGCCATACGAAAAACGCTAAAACGGCAACAGCCACATAAACCGGCGAGATGAAATCAAATAGCTTGCGGGGACTTAACTCGGCCTTGCGTGTGCTTCCCTTGGCGGCTCGGCGCATGGCTTTATACCAGTTGTAAGTTGTAATTTCCAGAAAAATGTAGGGCAGTGCTTGCAACATAGAAAACAACATTACAAAAGCTATGTGTTTGTTTTCCTTGATACCGCTTGGGGCGTAACCACTTATTACCATTGCTAGCATGAGCGACAGGCCAAATACGGCGATGGCAATACTTAAAGCAAAATTTCTGCGAATGGTTTTGTGCAGGGCTTTTGCCGGATCAGCATATGGGGAATGTTGATATAATTTTGGATATTCCGACGCAGGATATGTGCGCAATACATGGATATTTCTGTCATAATTCTTTTTGGGATAATAATACGAAATCAAAATAATCTGACTTATAAAAATAGCGAAAAAAATAATATCGATATACATGTTAACTTCCTTTTGTGTTATGGTTGTTCATCACGGCCGTAAACGCTGTGCGAATTTCGGAATCCGTTACATTGGCCTCCCTGAATGTCTGTATTGACCTGGTAAGTTCAGTAATAACCCAAGCCTTTAAATCTATCGTGCAGTTTTCTTTGGCTTTGGGGTGTATAAATGTCCCTCTATAACCTTTGGTCTGGATGATATTGTCGCGCTCAAGCAGTTGGTATGCCTTTGCCACAGTTTTGTTGTTGATCTGCAAATCACTCGCAAGTTGTCGAATTGACGGCAAGGGTGCGCCTGTCGCTAGCTTATTATTGCCGACGGCCTGTTTGATTTGTTGCACCACTTGGGTGAACAAAGGAATTTTTGCATCAATATCGATTTGGATTTCCATGAATAAAGAACCTATAAGTAAAAGAGCATATATGTACCAGTCGTAGTATGGGTACAATAGGCTCATAAGCAATGCAAGTAAAAAACAAACATTCTTGAATAATTTCCACTAGCCCTCAAAAATGCATAGGTGCCCGTCAAGCCAAACCTATATATGCCTATTGCGGTGTGGTTTGTTTGCTGTAGTTTACGTGCATGCATACACAACCCCAGAAATCCCGACTTGAATTTTTTACCGATACCGCTCCTGCAGCAGGGGAGGTTACCGAAATTGTCGATGGGGTGTATTGGTTACGCATGTCCTTGCCTATGGAAGGGCTCGACCACATCAATCTATATTTCTTGCGCGACGGCGATGAATTCGTTGTGGTCGATACCGGGCTTGGTTGGCATGTTGCTATGGATATATGGCGGCAGGTTTTTAAGGACAGCATGAACGGTGCCCATGTGAACCGGGTGATCTGCACACATTTACACCCTGACCATGCCGGGTTGGCCGGCTGGATGTGCCGCAAATTCGGGGCGCCATTACTGATGACCATGGGCGAGTATTTCCTGTGCCGGCTCATGGCTGCGGATACGGGCAATCCGGCCCCTGAAGAGGGCGTTGCCTTTTATAAACGGGCCGGGTTTACAGACGAACAAATTGAACTCTATAAAACCAAGTTTGGCGGATTTGGTAAGGCCATATCGCCACTTCCCGATGGCTATCAGCGTATCCGGGACGGACAGTTAATCGAAATAAACCAACGGGATTGGCGCGTCATTGTCGGGTCTGGCCATTCGCCGGAACATGCTTGTTTGTATAGCGGTGCGCTTAATATCATGATTAGCGGCGATCAGTTATTGCCCAATATCAGTTCCAATGTCAGCGTTTGGCCGACCGAACCCGAGGGTAATCCGCTGGAGGACTGGATAAGTTCTTGCCACAAACTCAAATCCGAAGTCCCGGAGGATACATTGGTACTGCCCGCCCACGGCATTCCGTTTCGCGGTGCTCATCACCGATTGTCCAAATTGATCAAACATCATGAACTTGCTTTGGAAAGATTGCACAAATATTGCCTAGAGCCAAAACTGTCCACCGAAGTGTATCCGGTGTTGTTTCGCCGCGCCATCAATGACGGCAACCGCTCCATGGCGGTCGGCGAAAGCATAGCTCATCTCAATTGCCTGAGAGCGCGGGGATTGATGCAGCGCAAGCTTAATGAGGCCGGGCAATACCTATACCGCTCCACATAAACCCCTTATAAACTTTCTTCCGTTAGCTATGCTAAAAAAGGGGGAGCCGTGCCTGTTAAACAATCAACGCCGAACATAGCCGTTCTCTTGCCGGCCTATAATGAAGAGGCAGGGCTGACCCATGTGATTGATGGGTTTCGCAAGTCGCTACCAAATGCCCGCATTATTGTTTGCGATAATAATTCTACGGACAAAACGTCCGAAGTGGCGAAGGCGGCGGGGGCCGAAGTTTGGCATCAGGCCTTGCCGGGCAAGGGCAATGCCATGCGGCGTTTGTTTCGCGAAATAGGTGCAGATGTCTATATTATGTGTGATGCGGACGGTAGCTATGATGCGTCTGCGGCCCCTAGCCTAGTCAAGAAACTACAGGACGAAAAACTGGATATGATTGTCGCGGCGCGGGCCTCGGGGGACGAGAAATACCGGCCCGGTCATGCATTTGGCAACCGGGTGTTTACCTGGGTTATGGGCGCGGCTTTCGGGCGGCATTTCACCGATATTTTTTCCGGCTACCGCGTGTTCTCGCGCCGATTTGTCCGCTCCTTTCCCATGATGTCCGACAAATTTGAAATCGAAGCGGAAATGACCATTCATTGTCTGGAACTGCGCCTGCCATTTGCAGAAGTGCAAGTGCCGTTTTTTGAGCGGGTCGGCGGCGAGAGCAAATTATCAACATTTGGCGACGGGGCCCGCATTGCCTGGCTCATGGGCAAATTATACCGCGACCAACAGCCCATGCGATTTTTCTTGTTTGGCGCATTTATTATCGGCGTGGTCAGCCTGTTCATTGGTCTGTCTGTGGTGATTGAATTTTTCGAGACGGGATTGGTCGAGCGCCTGCCATCTGCCATATTGGCGGCAGGCCTGGCGATTGGGGCGGCTCTGTCTTTAACTTGCGGTATTATTTTGGATACGGTCAAGCGCTTGCGCATCCAGCAAAAAATGCAGGCTTATCTGAACGCTTGTGACACGGAGCGTTAATCTCGCTACACTCGCGACAATGTGTCTGGTATGTGAGCAAGGAAACCCCTAAATTTTCCCCATGAGAATATTTACAAAAATTGCGTTTTCAGTTCTGGCGATTGGTCTTACGGCCAGCGGATTTGCAAATGCGCAAGCAAGCGATAAAATAATGCCGAAACAAGCTGAAGCGGTTTTTGCAGGCGGTTGTTTTTGGTGTGTGGAAGCGGATTTCGAGAAATTGCCAGGCGTCTTGGAGGCGGTTTCGGGCTATGCAGGCGGGCATACTAAAAACCCGACCTATAAACAGGTTACACGCAACAATACCGGGCATTATGAAGTGGCCAAAATCATTTATGACCCGACCAAAATCAGTTACTCTGAATTGGTAGAGTATTTTTGGACAACTGTGGATCCGACCGACGCCGGCGGCCAATTTTGCGACCGGGGGCAGTCCTATGCAACCGCTATTTTTGCCACACCAGGACAAATTGAAACGGCGCGCACATCGAAAACCGCCTTGGAAAACTCTGGGCGGCTGAAAGATAAAGTCGTCACACCAATTTTGCCTTCTGCCCGTTTTTACAAGGCAGAAACCTATCATCAGGACTATTATAAGAAAAACCCGATCCGCTATAATTACTACCGTACGGGCTGTCGCCGGGACAAACGGCTTCGGAAATTATGGGGGAAATAAGTTTAGCTCAGTCGTTGATGCGCGTATATTGCCCGGCGTGGATGACCAAAGGTGCCATGTCCTTGCGGCTATATTTTATCACTTCGCCGACAATAATAACATGATCGCCGCCCGCATAATGATGCGCGGTTTTACATTCAAGCAGGGCCGCATGCTCCGGCAATACAGGCGTGCCGCCCAAGCCTTTACTGGTTTCAATACCGCCAAATTTGTCGGTGTGGCGCCGGGCGAAGCATTTGGATAATTCGTGTTGACCCAAACCCAATATATGCACATTGAAAAACTCGGCCTGGGCAAATGCGGGCAGGCTGTAGGCGGAATTTCGCAATGACCAGAGGATCAAAGGTGGCTCCATGGACAGGCTGTTAAAGCTGTTAGCGGTGATCCCAACCCGCGCACCTGCACCGTCCAGCGTGGTGATCACGGTCACACCCGTAGCAAATTGCCCTAACGTCTTGCGAAATTCGGCTTTGTCAAAACTTGTTGTGTTCATAATTTTAAGGTGGCTCTATTTTAGCCTCTATATCAAAGCTATATGGGCCTTGGTCAAGCAACATAAGTAACGATTTTATTTTTGGCCTGAAAGCGGGCTGAAACTGTACAAATTATACAGCCTTGATTTTTTCACAGATTTTCCTATGATGAGTTTCAATAATAAATAAAGGGGAGATTATTATGGGGTTTTTAGATAATATAAAGAACATAGCTATGCGCTATTGCGGATTGTCAGCGGGCTATTGTTTATGGCCCACGGGGTGCAGAAATTTTTCAACTTTCCCACCGATTTCCCCTGGCCGCTCAACCCGATGACCATGGCGGCTGGCGGTATTGAGCTTGTCGGCGGTGCTTTGATTGCCCTTGGCTTGTTTACCCGGCCCGCCGCCTTTATCAGTAGCGGTATGGCGGCAGCTGGCTACTGGATAGCTCACGGCAAAGAAGGCCTGTTCCCGATCTCTAACGGCGGCGAACTCATCGCGCTATACTGTTTTATCTTCCTGTTTATCGCGGCGAACGGTGCCGGTATTTGGAGTATTGATCGCAAAAAAACTTGATTATTTGCCCGTCAAAATTCTGCGCAGCAAGGCCTGATTGACATATCCGTCGGCGGGTAATTTGTTAGCCCGTTGCCAGGCGCGGACGGCGCGTCTAGAATTGGGGCCGATCATGCCGTCAATGCCGCCCGTGCTATAACCTTGATTGGTCAGGGCTTGTTGCAAGGCCTTTTTGTGGCTGCGGGTTAAGGGTTTATCCCGGCGTGGCCAATCCCGGGTGATGGTTTTTTTACCCTGCAAGCTTTCCGCCAACACGGTGATGCCCAAGGCATAGGATGTGGAATTATTGTATTTTTTTATCACATCAAAATTTTTGAAAGTTAAAAATATAGGGCCGTTTACGCCTGCGGGCATCAGGAGTTTGGCCTCCCAAAACAGAGCGTCTCGCGACCAGTTTTGTCCGCCCACCGGGCGAACCCCCATGGCCGACCAGCCAGAAATGGTACGTTTAGTGCCGTCCGACAAGCCGTAGTTAAACCCGTCTGGCAACAAAACCTCAGCCAGAACCGGCTCCGTACCCCGCCAGCCAAAACGCGACAAATAATAGGCGGTGGACGCCAAAGCATCACCAACATCCGTCCATAAATCCTTATTGCCATTATTGTCATAATCAACCGCATAATCGCGAAATGTGGTCGGGATAAATTGGGTCATGCCCATAGCGCCAGCCCATGAACCGATCAATTGTTCCTTGCGCACAACCCCTTGGCTTAAAATATCCAAAAGCCCAAACAATTGTTGCTCACCAAATTTTTGCCGTCGCCCCTGAAATGCCAATGTGGCCAGACTGTCAATCATATTGTCATGGCCCAGAATTTTACCGTAAGCCGATTCCAACCCCCAAATACTGGTCAATATGGTGCGGCCAACCCCGTAGCGCGCCTCAATACCCGTAAACAAATCGGCATGTTTCGCCAATTTGTCACGACCACCACTGAGACGGGCCTCCGACATGACGCCGTCCACATAACTCCAGATCGGGCGGGTGAACTCCGGCTGTTGCTCATTGCTCTGAATGGCTTTGGGATTGATTTTTGCCGGGCCAATGGTGGCCTTGACCAGAGCGGCATCATAGCCTTTAGCGAGGGCGCGGGCCATGAAGCCTTGTTTCCAGGCGGCAAAAATTTGCGCTTGGGTTTGTTGCGCCGACATATCTACGGGTTTGGTTTCGGGTTTTTGCGTTTTTAAATACGGCGTAGGGAAAGGTTGGGGCGTCGCGGCGCAAGCATTTATAGGTGCGCCAAAGGCGAGAGCAATCAGGGTGACATATTTCAACATATAGCCAAGCTAACCATTTCGGCAGGCTTTGACCAGAACCGATCGGTTAAATAGCTGTAAAAACATCCGCAAAACGTGCTTGACTTCGCCATTTTCCGACACTAGGTTCCGGCCTCAAATTCAACTGGGTTCATGTGCGTAATATGGCCAAATAAATTAGGTAAGATCATGAAAGTCCGTTCTTCTTTGAAATCCTTGAAAAATCGCCACCGCGACTGTAAAATTGTCCGCCGCAAAGGTCGTCTCTACGTTATCAATAAGACCAACCCGCGCTTTAAGGCCCGTCAAGGCTAATAAGCATCAAGGCTAGGCCATCATCTAGACCATCATATAGCCCTATCTGACAATCCGTTCATACGCGCATCCTTGCCCTTGCTAAATTTTACAAGGTGCGTAAGTTTGTGCCCATGACACGAACATTTCTCTTTGTTGTTTTGGCACTGGCTTTTAGCGCAGGCACCGCTTTTGCTCAGGAAGCTGATATGCAAGCGGACCAACAATCGGATCTACCGCCTGCCGCGCCTGCCCCTAAGGTTGAGCCAAAGACACAACCCCCCAAAGGCGGTAAAGACCTGACGGTGCGCTCGGAACAAGACCGGGTGCAAATGCTGGACAGCCTGTTTCTCAAATTGAAATATGAAGGTGACGAGGAAGAAGCCAAGCTCATCGCCGAGGAGATTTGGGCGGTGTTTTTGCAATCCGGTAGCGCGTCGGTGGACTTTCTCCTGCACCGGGGCATTGCCGCACAAAACCGGGGCGACAACAAATTGGCAAGACGCATGTATGATCATGTGCTGCGTTTGCAACCCGGATATGCCGAAGCCTGGTCACGCTCGGGGCGGTTGGCGGCGCAAGAAAAAGATTTAAGCCGCGCCGTATCCGACACCACCCAAGCCTTGATCCTGGAGCCCCGCCATTTTTACGCCCTGTGGACATTGGGCAATATCTTGGAAACCCTGGAGCGCCCCGACGATGCGTATGAAGTCTATGAGCAAGCCAATAAAATCTACCCCGAGCACAAACAAATTAAAGAGCGAGTTGAAAGCCTGAAAGAACGCGCCAAAGGCAAAGCTCTGTAAGGTTTGTACCGCTCAAAAATCCAGATCTATGCCGATTATCCGCCTTCAAAACACCCCGCAAAGGCTCTAGATTTTAGAGGCCACCCAGCTATTGACCCGTTCTTCCATAATGGTCAGGGGCACGGGGCCGGAGCCTAAAATGACTTCGTGATATTCGCGAATGTCAAACTTATCGCCCAATTTAGCTTTGGCGGTTTCGCGCAGGGACAAGATTTTTAACATACCTATTTTATAGGCGGTTGCCTGCCCCGGCATAACAATATAGCGCTCTATGGCTTTGATGGCATCATTTTCAGCATTGGGTGTATTGGTGGTCAAATAATCAATGGCTTGCTGGCGCGTCCATTTTTTATCGTGCAGTCCGGTATCAACCACTAGGCGTGCCGCCCGCCAAAGCTCCATGGCCAAGCGGCCAAAATCGGAAATAGGGTCTTGATAAAACCCCATTTCTTTTGGCAACAGTTCTGAATACAGCCCCCAACCTTCCGAATAGGCCGTGACCCGGCTATATTTGCGAAACATCGGCAGGCTGCCCAGTTCTTGCTGGATAGAAATTTGCATATGGTGGCCCGGTATGCCTTCATGATAGGCCAAGGCTTCCATTTGGTATTTCGGCATATCGGACATTACATATAGATTGGCGTAATAAATCCCGGGCCGTGAGCCGTCCGGGGCGGCGGCGTTATAAAAAGCTTTGCCCGCCGATTTTTCGCGAAAGGCTTCAACTTGCTTAACCACCAGATCGGCTTTGGGTTTTGTGATAAACACCTCGTCGAGACGGGTCTCCATGATATCAATCATGGCGGTCGCATCGCGCATATATGCGGCTCTACCAGCGTCCGAATCTTCATAAAGCTGGGCCGGGTCATTTTTCACATGTGTGAAAAATTCTTGTAATGTGCCTGTGAACCCGACTTGTTTCATGATGGTGCGCATTTCGTCGTGAATGCGGGCAATTTCGGACAGGCCAAGGTCATGAATTTCACTGGCGCTCATATCCGTGGTGGTCATACGCTTGAGACGATCGGCATAATAGGCGCCGCCGTCTGGTAATTTCCACACACCGTCGTCCGTGCTGGCGGTTGCTTGCAGTATTTCCATTTCCGCAATCAGGTTTTCATAGGCAGGTTTGAAAGATGTCAAAAGCGCGGTCTCGGCTTGTTTGGTAAGTCCGGCCCGCTCCGCATCGGAAATATCCAATTTGCTAATTTTCTTGTTAAAATCTTCTAGTAATGTGGAAACTGTATCGCTTTTGTCAAAGGGCGCACCCGTAATGATATTGCGGGCATCGCGAAGCACATGACCGTAGACATAGAGCGGCGGCTGGATACCTTTGGCGACACTGGCCTTCTCGTTTTCAACATGGGTAGCAAGATAGGCTTTAACGCCGTTTAACCGCGCAATATAGGCGGTGGCGTCCGCTACAGAATCAATACGGTGGCGACCGATTAGGAAAGACGGGATGCTGGATTGCTGCCCGAACATCTGGTTGAATGTATAGCCGTAATCCCACCAGCGCACACTGTCGATTTGTTGTTGGGATTGTCTCTCGAACAAGCGGTAGGACAGTTGCCGGCTTTCGTCCAAATCTGCAAATTTGAAATTTTCGCGCATATGGGCAAGATGTTGGCGGGTCTCCTCAACTTGCTCCAGGAAGAAACCCTTACTGGGATTATTCCATTTATCATTGTCCTGCTTCATGCCCAATGTGGTCATGAACTGGGGATGTTTTCTGAGGCCGTCTGCAAATACCGTCTCGAACCAAGCATCAAGTTTGGCGTTTTGGTCTTGGTCTTGCCCAGCTTGCTCTTGTTTACCTGACTTTTGTGCTGGCTGTTCGGATTGCCCATTCTGGGTTGTCGCAGTTTCGGGTTTTAACTGGTTTTCGGCTATTTTCATGCCGGCTTTTATACCAAGAAAGTACAAACCCACCCCTATTACGAGTACGAACAGGCCCAATTTCAAAATCTTTTTCATGGCTTTCTCCTTGCTTATTATTATTTCTCGCTCGCGACCCATTCGGCCACCAATTCTTCCAAAATTGAAAGCGGTACGGAACCATTGGCTAGAACGACATCATGAAATTCGCGAATGTCAAATTTATCGCCAAGTTCAATTTGCGCAGATTTTTTCAGATCGCCGATTTTAATCATACCGATTTTATAGGCGGTTGCTTGTCCGGGCCAGACGATATAGCGGTCAATTTCGCCGCGAATACTGCTTTCCGTATTGGGGATATTTTCCAACATATACTGAACCGCTTGCTCCCGCGTCCATTTTTTGGCGTGCAATCCCGTATCGACCACAAGGCGGGCGGCGCGGAAAATTTCCATGGAGAGCCGGCCAAAATCGCTGTATGGGTCGGTGTATAGTCCCAGCTCTGCCGGCACGCTTTCAGCATATAAGGCCCAACCTTCAATATAGGCGGTGTGCAGGCCCCGTTTGCGAAACTCCGGAATATTCTCAAGCTCCATAGCAATGGCGAGCTGCATATGGTGGCCCGGTATGCCTTCATGATAGGCCAATGCCTGCATCAAATAAATTGGCTGGTCGCGCACATCTTTCAGGTTGATAAAATATGTACCGGGACGGGAGCCATCTTGGGACGGCAGGTTATAAAATGCGAAGAACGCAGTGGCCTCACGGAACGGTTCGACCCGTTTGACGATCATGTCGGCTTTGGGTTTGGTGATGAACAGATCGTCCAGCCTACCCTTCATATCGTCAATAACCGCTGTGGCCCCCGCCATATATTGGGCCCGGCCCGCATCGTCATTGCTAAAGGTGAACCGCGCGTCAGTGCGCAAGAAGCTATAAAACTCTTGCAGACTACCCTCAAATTTGACCTGTTGCATAATTTGACGCATTTCGCCCTGGATGCGCGCCACTTCTTTCAGACCGATTTCGTGAATTTCCTCAGCACTGAGATCAGTTGTCGTATAAGTGCGCAACCGCGAGTTATAATAAGCCGCCCCGTCCGGGTGCTTCCATGCCCCGTCGTCGTCAGTAGCAATTTTTTCGTGGGCTTCAAACATGGTAATCAAGTTTTCATAGGCCGGGCCTAGGGATGTGGCCAAGGCTTGGCCTGCCTGAACAAGCAAAGCATGTTTGTCCGCCTGCGGCGCATCCAATTTGTTTATCTTGGCTTTGATATCAGCGTAAAGCGGGCTGTCGTGCCCATCTGAAAATGGCTCGCCGGCAATAATATTTTCAGATGCAGCTATCAATTTGCCATAGACGAATTTTGGCAAGACAATACCGTTTTCGACCTGGGCTTCTGCACGGGTTTGGTATTGGGCGAAATAGCGCTTGGCGGCGCCTAACCGCGCAATATAGCCCTGCGCATCCGCAATGGTTTCAACCTTGTGAAAATTGACCATAAATGTCGGAAATTCACTATGGGGGCCGGACATATGGTTGAACACATATTGGTGGCCTACAAAGGGGTGATCCGTTTTGGCGACGCCTCCATTATATTCGAACAAGCGGTAGGAAATCTTGCCTTGGCGGTCAAGCTTGTCCGGGGCGAACAATTTATGCATGTCCGCAATGTTTTGCTGGCCAATTTCATATTGTTCGTCCAGCGCCGCTTGCGAGACATCATCTAATTTACCCTGGGCCGTTTTGTGGCCCAAATATGTCTGGAGCATGGGCGAGCGGGCTAGGTCTTCGGCGGTGCGGGCTGCAAACCAGTCATTAAGATCTTGGCTTTGCGTTGCAATTTGAGTTTTGCTGATTTCAGGTTTTTTTCTGTCTTGTTTACTGTTATCCGCCGGAGAACAAGACACCAGTAAAGCACCAACAAACACACTGATGGTTAAATGCTTCAACATGTGCTCCCTTTTTTTATTTTATGACACTCCTATACAGGTTTATCGATAAAAGCAAAGGGGGTTAGTTAATCTCGCCCGCACGCCTCGAAGCTTTTTTGCGTTCATGTTCCAAAAGATAGCGCTTGCGGATACGAATGCTCAAGGGTGTGACTTCCACCAGTTCATCGTCATTGATAAACTCAAGCGCATATTCCAGGCTTGTCTCAATAGGGGTGGTCAAAACCACGGCCTCATCTGTACCCGATGCCCGAACATTGGTAAGCTGTTTGCCTTTGATCGGGTTGACCACCAAATCATTGTCGCGGGAGTGAATGCCGATCACCATGCCTTCATAAACCGGAGCCTGATGCCCGATGAACATTTTGCCGCGTTCTTGCAGATTAAACAAAGCAAATGCCACCGCTGTCCCGGTGTGCTTGGAGATCAATACACCTTTGGCACGCCGCCCAATTGTCCCGTCGACCCGTGGCGCATATTTATCAAACACATGATACATCAAACCGGAACCAGATGTGGTGGTCAGAAAATCCGAGCGAAACCCGATCAGGCTGCGGGTCGGTATTTCGTAATCAAGCCGTACACGTCCGCGCCCGTCCGGCACCATGTCTTTAAGTTGACCTTTGCGCATGCCCAATTTTTCCATCACCGCGCCTTGGTGTTCGCTTTCCACATCWATGGTCAGGATTTCCCAAGGCTCGCACAGCACATCGTCAATGGTTTTGTTGATCACTTGCGGGCGGGATATGGCCAGTTCAAAGCCTTCACGGCGCATGTTTTCGATCAGGATAGACAGATGCAGCTCGCCGCGCCCCGAAACCTGAAACTTGTCAGGATCGTCAAGGGGTTGTACCTTAAGGGCTACATTGTGGATCAGTTCTTTTTGCAAACGGTCGCCAATATTGCGCGAGGTAACATATTTACCTTCGCGGCCAGCAAATGGGCTGTTATTAACCTGAAATGTCATGGAAATGGTGGGTTCATCAACGCTCAACGCCGGCAATTTTTCGACCTTTTCAGGCGCGCAAATACAATCGGAAATCCCAAGCTGGTCTATGCCGGTAAAACAGGCAATATCGCCCGCATAAACCGCGTCCATCTCGACTCTATCTAAACCCAAAAACCCAAATGGCTGCAAGATTTTTGCTTTGCGGGTGATGCCGTCCGATGCCACAACCATAACATTTTGACCGCGCCTGAGCGCACCGCGCAGCACCCGGCCAATACCGATAACGCCCGTATAGGAAGAATAATCAAGGGCGCTGATTTGCAACAATAATGGCCCGTCCGGGTCAACATCTGGCACCGGAGTATAGTCAACGATAGTTTGGAACAATGCCGTCATGTCCGTGCCTTCAGCCTCGCTGTCCATGCTGGCCCAGCCGTTCAAGGCGGAAGCATAGACCACCGGGAAATCCATCTGCTCGTCATTGGCGCCAAGGCGATCAAACAGATCAAAGGTCTGGTCAACAACCCAATCGGGCCGCGCCCCGACCCGGTCAATTTTGTTGACCACGACAATGGGCTTGAGGCCTTGCTCAAGAGCTTTTTTGGTGACGAAACTGGTTTGCGGCATAGGGCCTTCGACCGCATCGACCAGCAAAACCACACTGTCAACCATGGACAAAACCCGCTCAACCTCGCCGCCAAAATCTGCATGTCCGGGTGTATCGACAATATTGATGCGCCATTCAACGCCGTCCGGAGCCGTCCAGCTAATGGCCGTGTTTTTGGCCAAAATGGTGATGCCGCGCTCTCTTTCAATATCGCCTGAATCCATAACCCGCTCAGCCAGTTCACCGCGCTCTGAAAGCGTGCCGGATTGGCGCAGGAGTTTATCCACCAAGGTGGTCTTGCCGTGATCAACATGGGCTACAATCGCTACATTGCGCAGCGTTTTAATTCTATCCGTCATAATAGGGAAACCGTTTCATATCTATTTGCGCCTCCTTTAGGGGCTAAGGGCGCAAAGCACCAGACATTTTTACGGTTGAACTTATGGGAGGCTTTTGAGCCTGTCCAACAGAACATCAAATATGTTTAATTGCTCATCTGAAAATAAAGCCTTTAGTTTTTCCTCTTGGGCCAGGACTTTTGGTGCGATTATGCCAAACATGGCTTTACCTTGGGTATTTAGGGATAATGGTGCCGCCCGGCCATCAATCTGGCTAGCACTGCGCAGAACAAGCCTGCGGTCAATCATTTTGGCCACCGCCCGGCTCACCGTGGTTTTGTCCATGCCGGTTTTATCGGCTACTGCGCCTGCCGTCATAGGCGCCCCGCCCGCCAACACGGCCATGACCCGCCACTGGGTCGGGCTAAGTTTATAGGGTGCATAGGTTCTGGCAATGCGCTTTGAGACCGCATTGGCCGCAATGGAGAGTTTATAGGGCAAAAAATCGTCAAGTTTAAAATCCGGTTGTGGCATAAATTACGTCCTTATCTGAGCCTATACCGGATTGTGTAACGCCGAAAACCGATTTTTCAAAGCAAAATAGAGCCTGACACCATAAAATACAAATGCATCACATTGTCCTGCAATTCTGCACAAATCCAAACTCACCTCTTCACATTTGATGCAATCAAGGTAGATGTATTTTGAAACACTAAAGGCAAACCAATGATCAAGAGTATTAATCCGGCTACGGGCAAGACGATTAAGACATATGACGAACTGGAATGTACTGGGATTGAGGTGGTGCTTGCGGCGGCATATCATGCGTCGCACAACTGGAGAAATGTGGAACTTACGCGCCGTACCCAATTGGTACACGCCCTCGCCGATGTGCTGGAAACCACTGCTGAGACTTCCGCCCATCTTATGTCCATCGAAATGGGTAAAACTTTGAATGCAGGTCTGGCGGAAGTGGACAAATGCGTCAAATATTGCCGCTACACGGCGGATATGGCGGGGGAATATCTAGCCGACGAAATAGTTGAGACCGAATATAAACAGGCGTTCACCCGTCCGCTCCCACTTGGAACCGTGCTTTTGGTGATGCCGTGGAATTTCCCGTTCTGGCAGGTCATCCGGGTGGCAGTGGCGGCCATTCTTGCCGGTAATACCTGCTTGCTCAAGCATGCTTCAAATGTGCCGGGCAGTGCTTTGATGCTGGAAGAGCTTTTCACCCAGGCGGGTTTTCCGACAGGTGTGTTTCAAACACTGCTGATCCGTTCAGGAGCGGTCAAAGCCATTCTCGAAGACGACCGCGTCCACGCCGCTTCCCTTACTGGGTCTGAAAGAGCCGGGTCAGCCGTGGCCGCGATTTGCGGCGCCCAGATCAAGCCGTGTGTGTTGGAGCTCGGCGGGGTGGATCCGTTTATCGTCATGCCAAGTGCAGATGTGGAAATCGCCGCCGCCCATGCTATCACCGGGCGCATGCGCAATAACGGTCAAAGTTGCATTGCTGCCAAACGCTTGATCGTTCACACCAAAATTTATGAAGATTTCAAGCAAATGTTTCTGCGCAAAATGAATGCAATGAAACTGGGCAATCCCCTAGACACCGACACCGATATGGGGCCAATAGCTTCCAAGCGGGCTCTGGATGAGGTCAATGGGCAGATTGCAAAAGCCGAGGCACAAGGGGCCAATGTCACCCACTCGGTTCATGTTTTGCCGCGCCAAGGTTTTTATATGCGACCGGCCATTATAGAAAACGTCACAAAACACATGGATGTTTACGGTCAGGAAATATTTGCACCTGTCGCCATGTTGTTCAAGGTAGCAAATCTGGACGAAGCTATCGCACTGGCCAATGACACGAACCTAGGACTGTCTTCCGTCCTGTTCTCCAACGACCAAGCCGAACAAGCCCAGGCCATCAACGAACTGCAAGCCGGCTCCACCTATATCAACCGCTATGCCAGCTCAGACATACGCCTCCCGTTCGGCGGCATAAAACGCTCCGGCTTTGGCCGAGAAATGGCCAAGCAAGGCTTGCGCGAATTTACCAATCTCAAGACCGTGATTGTTGCCAGTTAAGGTGAAATGTTAACGGGAAGTTTTGAATTCTACGGTCTTAGTGATTAGAACGTTCCCAAACCTAGCTGACCACGGGATCCAAACTTCCGCTCGCATATCTTTTGGCCATATCAGCCATGGGGATTTCCTTGATTTTGCTGGCATTTCCGGCCGTGCCGAAGCGTTCATAACGATCGACACATAGATCTTTCATAGCGATGATTGATGGAGCCAAATATTTTCTGGGGTCAAATTGTTTGGTGTCTTGGCACAGAATTTTGCGGATTTGTCCGGTAATGGCTAGGCGGCAATCCGTATCAATATTGACCTTGCGCACCCCGAACCTGATGCCCTTGGTAATTTCCTCAATAGGCACGCCGTAAGTTTGCGGTAAGCCGCCGCCGTATTCATTGAAAATATCCTGCAATTCTTGCGGCACCGAGCTAGAACCGTGCATGACTAAATGGGTATTGGGGATGCGTTTGTTAATGGCTTCCACCCTGTCCATGGCCAATATATCGCCCGTAGGTTTTTTGGAGAATTTATAAGCGCCGTGGCTTGTCCCCATAGCAATGGCGAGGGCATCGCACCGGGTAGCTTTGACAAATTGCGCCGCTTCGTCCGGATCGGTCAGCAACATTTCCTTGGACAATTTACCTTCAAACCCGTGCCCATCCTCGGCTTCGCCCATACCGGTTTCCAGCGAGCCGAGACAACCCAGTTCACCCTCGACCGACGCGCCCACATCATGGGATACATCGGTGACATATTTGGTGATGTTTTCATTATATTCATAAGACGCAGGCGTTTTGGCATCGGCTTCCAAAGAGCCGTCCATCATCACGGACGTAAACCCGGCTTGAATGGCGGAAAAACAAGTAGAGCCACTATTGCCGTGATCCTGGTGCAGACAGATAGGAATATTGGGATACATTTCCTCCGCCGCCTCGACCATTTTCACCAACATAATATCGCCAGCATAGGCGCGTGCGCCCCGCGAGGCTTGCAATATCACCGGGCTATCGGTTTTCTTGGCCGCTTCCATAATGGCCAGCACTTGTTCCATATTATTGATGTTGAACGCCGGAACGCCGTAAGCGTATTCCGCCGCATGGTCAAGTAATTGTCTAAGGGTAATTCGCGCCATTTACGCCTCCACTAAATTTAAAATGTGTCTGGCTTTAGCACAAATATTTGCTGTGGTAAGTCCGAAATGTTCAAATAATTGCGGCGCAGGTGCGGAAGCACCAAAGCCGTTCATGCCGACAAAATGATCGGCATTGCCGGTATATTTTGACCAGCCTTGCTCTATGGCGGCTTCCACGGCCATGCGCGGGGCAGTGCCTAAAACATTGTCCCGGTAATCTTGTTCCTGCTCGTCGAACAATTCCCAGCACGGCATGGAAACAACGGCAGCGTTGATTCCGTCCGCCTCCAGTTTTTGCGCGGTCTCGACGGCCAGATGCACTTCCGAGCCTGTAGCGATTAAGGTGATGTCGCGAACGGCTTTGGCTTCGCGTAATATATAAGCCCCCTTGCCGACCATATTTTCATCATTGCGCTCTGTCCGCAAGGTCGGCAAGCCTTGGCGGGTTAATGACAAGGTCGTCGGAGTATTGGTTGCCAACATAGCGCATTCCCAAGCTTCCGCCGTTTCCACTGCGTCGCACGGACGTATGACATTATGGTTGGGCAAAGCCCTTAATGTTGCCAATGTTTCGACCGGTTGATGGGTCGGGCCGTCTTCGCCCAGACCAATGCTGTCATGTGTCAGTACATAAATCACCCTTATCCCCATCAGGGACGACAAGCGCATGGCACCGAGCATATAGCCGGCAAACACCATAAAGGTACCGCCGTAAGGCACAAAGCCGCCGTGCAAGGCCAGCCCGTTCATAATCGCCGCCATAGCATGTTCGCGCACCCCGTAATAAATATAGCGCCCGGAGAAATCCCCAGCCGAGATAATACCTAAGCCGTCGGTTAATGTGTTGTTTGAACCCGTGAGGTCAGCCGAGCCGCCCACCGTATTGGTGCAAATAGCGTTGACCACCTCAAGAGCATTTTGCGAGGCTTTTCGGGTCGCAATCTTCGGCGCGGTTTTGTTAAGATCAGCTTTAAATGCGTTGATACGTTTGCTGAAATCCGGGTGGAGACCCTCGCATTCACCGTGTTCAAAATCTGTACGGTTTGGAGAGTTTTTTAGGCGTTCTTCCCAGTCCAGCCGGTCGGCCAGTCCGCGTCCGCCAGCTTCGCGCCAGGCAGATAAAATATGCTCCGGGATTTCAAAAGCGGGTGCCGCCCAGTTCAAGGCCGCACGGGTGGCCGCAATCTCTTCAGCCCCCAAAGGTGCGCCGTGGACTTTGTTGGTACCGGACTTGTTGGGTGCGCCTTTGCCGATTACGGTTTTAAGGGCAATAAATGACGGTTTGTCGCTGGATTTGGCGGCAGTGATCGCGGCGTCTATGGCCTGCGCGTCATGGCCGTCCACGGCCTGCACCTGCCAGCCGGACGCTTCAAACCGTGCGCATTGATCCGTGGACGTAGATAAATCCGTAGCCCCGTCAATGGTGATGTCATTATCATCCCACATCAAAATCAAGCGCCCAAGTTTCAAATTGCCAGCAAAGTCTATGGCCTCGTGGGAAATGCCCTCCATCAAACACCCGTCCCCGGCCATGACATAGGTATAATGATCCGCAAGCTCGTCGCCGTAGCGAGCGTTTTGCATCCGTTCGGCCAGTGCCATGCCCACGGCGGCTGCGATACCCTGACCAAGAGGCCCGGTGGTGGTTTCGACGCCTTGCACATGACCGTATTCCGGATGTCCGGCCGTGATAGCCCCAAACTGGCGGAAGTTTTTAATCTGCTCTATGGTCATATCCTCAAAACCGACCAGATAATGCAGGGCGTATTGCAGCATGGACGCATGACCAGCGGAGAGAACAAATCTATCCCTGTCAGCCCATTTCGGATTGCCCGGATCGATTTTCAAATGCCGTGTGAACAGTACCGTGGCCGCATCCGCAAGCCCCATGGGTGCCCCCGGATGCCCGGAATTTGCGGCCTGGATTGCATCCATAGCCAAAAAACGTATGGCATTGGCCATTTCCGCSTGNGTSSGMKSAWMNANYGGCYTGGGTTGTTATGTGTCGCACTCATAATATGTCCTGTTTCTTGTTATGATAATCACCAACCATTTGTACCGGAGTTTTGGAACCAAATACCAAAGGTACGCGTTGATGTAATGTGTCGAGAGATATGTCGAGAATACGCCCCGTCCCGTCCGTAGCCTTACCACCCGCCTGCTCAATCACGAATGCCACCGGGGCCGCTTCGTATAACAGGCGCAACCGACCGTGCGCGTAGCCGTCGCGGCTATCGCCCGGATACATAAATATACCGCCGCGCGATAAAATCCGGTTGGCATCTGCCACCAATGAACCCACCCAACGCATATTGTATTTTTCCCCCAGCGGCCCGGATGCGCCTAACAGGCAATCCTCAATATAGGCCCGGATGGGTTTATCCCAATGGTGATGATTGGAAGCATTGATGGCGTATTCGGTGGAGGCTGGTACAATTTTCATGTCAGCTATGGCCAAGCTAAAAACCCCGCTGTCTGGATCAAGCACATAGGTTTGCGTCCCCGCGCCAGTCGTGATCACCAAGCTGGTTTGCGGCCCGTAAACAAAAAAACCGCCGCAAATTTGTTCCGAGCCGAGCCGCAGAAAACTGCTCCGCGCATCATCCTTGGCCTCAAAGATAGAAAAAATAGTTCCGATAGAAACATTGGTGTCGATATTGGATGACCCGTCGAGCGGGTCAGAGGCTACCGCCAGAGGTTTGCTTGCATCCAGCGTGACAATATCGTCTTGTTCTTCGGAGGCATAATAGGCCACGGGTGCGGTTTCCAATGCTGCCGTGATAATCTCGTCGCTACGCACATCCAAAGCCTTTTGCGCATCACCGTCCGTATTGGCGGCGCCTGTCTCTGCGCCGAGACCATGTTCCAGCGGCCCACGGGCACAAATATGCGAAATTTGCTTGCAGGCCTCGGCCAATGCTTGCACGGTTTCGCTAACTGCGGCCCGCATTTCGCCGTCCATTATGTTCTTCGCAAAAGTGGAAGAAAAACTGATTGCCATAAATGTCTACCTTTGGGATCAAAACCTGTATTGATTCTTACTGTCTATAACATCATCTGGCAAATAATATCCTCTAACCATTATGGGCAAATTGTTATTTATACTCACTCCAGATTGTTTTGCATTGAATTGGGCCAAAATAGCTATAGATTATCCAATGTTAATGATATTGCGTGGCTTCATTTTCTATCAATCGAAACAGCCAAAGAGAAAGGAAGTGAAATGGACAAACCATCTAAACAAACAGAACAACCCGCCACCCCGATCATCCTCAACCCGCTCACCAAAGACGGGGCGGTCAAGTCCCCCAGCACCGCTATCCGCGAAGCCTATGAACACGGGGAATATCCATATGCGCAGCGGGTCAAAACCAAGGATTACGAAAAACGAAAACGTGAGTTGCAGATCGAACTGCTCAAAGTGCAAAAATGGGTGGGAGATACAGGCCAGAAAATCATCCTGCTATTTGAAGGCCGCGACGCCGCCGGTAAAGGCGGGACGATCAAACGTTTTATGGAGCATCTTAATCCGCGTAAAGCCCGCGTCGTCGCCCTGAATAAACCCACAGATATCGAACGTAACCAGTGGTATTTCCAGCGCTATGCCAATAATTTACCCACGGCGGGGGAGATGGTGTTTTTCGACCGCTCTTGGTATAACCGCGCCGGGGTTGAGCGGGTGATGGGGTTTTGCGAGCCAAGCGAATATCTGGAGTTTATGCGCCAAACTCCGGAATTTGAACGCATGTTGGTGCGCTCGGGTGTGCGGATTTTCAAATTTTGGTTTTCCGYAACCCAGAACGAACAGCTCAGGCGGTTTAAATCCCGYGAGCAAGACCCGCTCAAACAATGGAAATTATCGCCCATTGATAAAGCCTCCTTGGACAAATGGGACGATTATACCGAAGCCAAAGAAGCCATGTTTTTCTATACGGATACGGCGGACGCACCTTGGACAATCATCAAGTCCAATGACAAAAAACGCGCCAGGCTGGAAACCATGCAATATGTGCTGGACCAACTTCCCTATCCGGACAAAAACAACGATGTTGTCAAAAGTGCTGACCCGTTGATCGTCAAAGGCACCAAACATATCGTCAACCGGGCCGACCATATATTGGACACAAGTCTACACCCTGAGATGCGCAAGGGTTAGAGCTTGTATTGCCATGAATGGGGTCATTATGAAATTACTGAATAAAGCTGCAATATTTTGCCTAAGTGTCACGGCCCTGCCAATAGTCGCACACGCTGACGAAATCCGTATTGGTATTATGGCCCACGGTGTTGATGTGCCTTTGTCCGATGTGAACGGCGGCAAAGAAGACGGCGTGTCGATTACGGGTGAATATATTTTCGATACACCAAATTGGACGAAATGGACATTGGGGGCGCGGCCCTATATTTACGGCTCTGTCAACTTGGCAGGCAATACCAGCCACGGCGGCGTCGGACTTAACTGGCGGCGAAGTTTTTGGGACAGGTTTTACGCGGAAATAGGCGGTGGTTTTTCCGTACATGACGGCACAAAACGTATTACTTTGCCAAGTCAGGCGGAACTTTTGAATTTGACATTTGAACAGCGCACCGCCTTGCTTGCCCTTATTTTTGCGCGCCGAAATAACGAAATCCAATTTGGCTCCAGAGTGCAATTTCGCGCACAAGGGGCTATCGGGTATAAGCTAGGCGACCAATGGAGCGCAGAATTTGCCTATGAGCATCTGAGCAATGGGCAAATTCTCGGCGGGCCGGAAAATGACGGGCTTGATAGTCTAGGTCTTAGACTGGCCCGCACGTTTTAAGGTAAAGCCCGCTCCAGATCTGTCAGAAGAATTTCCAGTCTTGCAGCTTGGCTTTGACCTAGCACACCATTGGTCATACCGCCGGGCCTTGTGACCACTGGTAGGGCGGCGGGCATTATGTCTTTTAAGGCTTCGCTCATATAGTCCTGCCATATTTGCGCCGGGATTGATCCGCCAGTGACCCGTGCCATTTTGGAATTGTCATCATTGCCAACCCAGACCCCGGTGACAAAATCTGCCGTATAGCCAATAAACCAGGCATCGCGGTAGTCATTGGTGGTGCCGGTTTTACCAGCCACGTCGCGGCCTTCAATGCGTGCAGCCTTACCCGTGCCTTCGCGCACCACACTTGCCAGCATCATATTGATCTGGCTCAGAATTTGTGTGACTAGCACACGGGTTGGTTCTTGGCGCGGATGTGTATAAAGCACCTCACCATTGCTGGCATAAATTGCTTCAATGCTGCGCGGACGTATCCTGTACCCCCAATTGGCGAAAGGCACATAGGCGGCGGTCAAGTCGTGCAAGGACATTTCCTGAGCACCCAGCGCCAAAGACGCATAGGGTTGCAAGCCGTCAAGCCCGAGACGCCGGGCGGTTTGCACAGAGTTTTCGCGGCCCGTTTCCTCATTGAGTTGCACA
The DNA here is from genome assembly GCA_002733385.1 of Robiginitomaculum sp. Taxonomy (GTDB): domain Bacteria; phylum Pseudomonadota; class Alphaproteobacteria; order Caulobacterales; family Maricaulaceae; genus Robiginitomaculum_A. Next base: position 8,779 of record NVVO01000025.1, on the reverse strand, counting down.
GCTATGGTGTTGATAGACAGGGCCAGCGCTTGTTCCAAAGACATTTCCCCCATATATTCATTGGAGAAATTTCCCGGTTGCCAACCGTCTATATCTACGGGTCTGTCTACATAGACATCCCAAGGCGTACGGCCTGCTTCAAGGGCAGCCAGATAGACGAAGGGTTTAAAGGCCGAGCCGGGCTGTCGATTGGCGCTTAAGGTGCGGTTAAAGCTGGAGTGGCGATAATCCGCGCCGCCGACCATTGCCCGCACCGCCCCCTCTCCGTCAAAGGTAATCAGCGCCGCCTGTTGTGCGTTGCGTTTATTATCAAGGCCGTTGGTTACGGCGGCTTCTGCCAGTTTTTGCATGTCCAGATCAAGGCTGGTCTGGATGATGATATCGCTATGGGGGGCGCCGAGCGTCGCGTCCATGCTGGCAAGCACCCAGTCGGTGAAATATCTGGCCCCGGCATTGGCATTGATGGCCAATGGCTCTATGGCAATGGGCGTGGTCATGGCCGCAACATATTGGGCGTCGCTCAGATAGTTCTGCAAATACATTTGTTCCAATACGCGGGCGGTGCGCGCAGCGCTGGCTTTGCGGTTTTTAAGCGGGTTGAGCCTGCTAGGTGCTTTGAGAAGCCCGGCCAAAAGCGCCGCTTCGCCCGTGGTTAAATCCTTGGCGGGTTTGTTGAAAAACCGCATTGAACCGCTTTCAATCCCGACGGTTCCGCCGCCAAAATACACCCGCGACAAATAGGTTTCCAAAATCTCCTTTTTGCTCATGCGTAGCTCTAGCCAGACCGCAAACATCAACTCCTGGGTCTTGCGTTTCATGGTGCGCTCACGGGTCAGAAATACATTTTTCGCCAATTGTTGCGTCAGGGTCGAGCCGCCCTGAACCACGCGGCCAGCCTTGTGATTAGCCCAAACGGCCCGGGCAAGACCGATAGGGTCAAAACCGGGATGGCGATAAAACCGCCGGTCTTCTATTGCGATCAAAGCCTGAACCAATGTGGCCGGTAATGTATCCAGATCGACCGGTTTGGCCTCAATACCGCCCTTGCGTAAAATCTCCCGGCCACGGCGATCGAGAATGATAATTTGTGGTGTCTGTTCTAGTACCCAAAGCTTGGCCGTATCGGGCATATCCAGTGCCGCATAGCCAAACCAGCCAAACACCAAGGCGGTAACAATGCCGCTGGGCAAACCTGTACACCAAAGCGTCCAAACCAGCCATTTGGGTTTTTTCTTTTTGGACTTTTTAGGACGCGACTTACGGCTCAAAAACCGTTGCCATAGTGGCTCGAGCCGTTCGCACACAGGCGCAACGGGATGCAGTGCCTCATAGGCGACAACACCATCCTCTATAGCTTCTGTAATCTGATCTGTGCTCACGGCTAAAACCTGGAAAACTTAGTATCCACCGATTATCAAATATAGGCCTTAAACTATTGTTAAGTTAAAATGAGGGGCTTTGGATGTCGATAGGGGTATGCTGACTTAGCCCTATCCCGGCATTGCGGGCCAACTTTTGCGGGCTTGCATGGATGCGGCCCATTTATTGACGTGTTTGAACTCGCCCGAGATGTCTATTTTTATAAATCCGCAGACCATAAGTGCGGCCATGCCTGTGATGTCGGCGACGGAGAAATTATCTCCGGCTATATAGGGACGGCCATCGGACATCTCGTTCTCCAACCATGCCAGTCTTTTGGGAAATGCGCGGCGTATAGATGCTGCATAGTCGGGTATTTGCTCCAGCTTGGCGGCAAAATACGGGATTTCGTGTAAACGATTGTGCCCACAGCCTGAAAGATTTGTTGCTCCATCCGCCGTGTCCACATTTCGATATTGGCTTGCTCGGCGGCGCTTGTACCCATTAAGGATGGTTCCGGGTTCAGCACTTCGAAATAACGACATATGGCTAGGCTTTCCGTGATGACCTGGCCGTCGTCCAGTTTCAGAACCGGCACCTCGCCCAAAGAATTTATGGACAGACAATCCGGTTTTTTGGTGTCCCCGGCCATCACGTCAATATTGACCGTGGGCACTTCAATGCCTTTCTCGGCCAAAAACACATTTACCCGCATACCATTGGGACTCATTCCATTATATAGTTTCATTTTGTAATCTCTTTTATAGTTTTCTTACATTTTCATGGCCTGAACGACTTCAATCGTGCCGCCAATATTTATGTGTGGACATTTTTTGGCCATCTCCAAAACGTCTTCCATGGTTTCAGCTTCCAATATGGTAATGCCCGACAGCGGGTTGGCGCCGCCGTCGTCCGCAATACCTTCAGCGCTTACGGTTTTTGATTTGCCAAAATACATGCTGGTGACATCGCCAAGGCTGGCCTCCCAAGCCATCCAGCTTTTCATATGGGCCTGGCCTTCTTCCTTGGTTTTAAATCCTTTATTGCCGCCGTGATAGGATAGAACAAATTTCGCCATAATAGTCTCCTTTGGTTAAAGTTAAAAAGTTAGTTGGTTTTATCATTTATGCCTCGCTTGGAAAAATTTTCATATGCCATGCTTTATCCCCGCCTGCTATCCAGATAATTTTTCAAACTATTCTTAAAAAAATGATCCCATCCGCCAACACAAACTTCGTAACAATCAAGCCTCGGAACCAATCCTTTGTGAGTCAGAGTGATTTTTGAGCCATCACCATCTGGCTCAATTTCAAAAATCAGTTTTGTGCCCAGCCACTCTTCCCGAATTGTTGCGGGCAAACCTTCGTGTGGATGATTGGCCTTTACACACGCAAGCTCGAAATACCGCTGTTCCTCATACCCCGTTACGCGAAATGTCCATGTTGTCGGATTAGGTTTAAATGAAAAAATCGCCTCATCACCTAATTTATTAAGGCTACCTTCAAATTCTGACCACCAGCTACCAATGTCTTGCGACACGACAATAAATGCGTCCTTAGGTGATTTATCCGTATTTATGACTGCTGTATAGTTATCCATAGAGCTCACATTTTTGTTCTTTATAATCCTGGGTTTTATATGTTCAAGAACATATATAAATTTATGTTACAGAGCGAAAAATAGGAGAATACTGATGCCATTAAGCCAAAAGCACAAACAGCAAAGCCGTGCCAATATTATTGAGGCGTCCCGAATATTATTTAACCGGCACGGCTTTGCAGGTGTCACCATTGATATGGTGATGAAAGCGGCAGGGCTGACACGCGGCGGATTTTACAACCATTTCAAAAACAAAGAGGATTTGTATAGCGAGGCCGTGTCCAGTTTTTTGATGGGGCGTGGGTTGAAATGGCGTACAGATGCTGGCATCGACCCGAACTGCCCCGGCCCCGATATGGCTCGTAATATGTTGCAGTCCTATTTATCGCCGCAACATCTTGCCGATATAGACGCACAATGTCCACTGATCGCCCTACCATCCGACGTGGCGCGGAGCAGCGTAAAAGTACAGTCTTCTTATCAGGAACTCCTCGAAGCCATGGTGTGGTTGTTTGAAACCAGCATGGCAAAACATGGTACCCAGGCAAGACAAAGCGCGTTAACCCTGTCTGCGCTCTGCGTCGGCGGAATGATATTAGCGCGAACATTACCAAATTCATCATTGGCCGAAGAAATCCGCGCGGCTGCACAAATCTCCGCAATAGAAATCTCGGAAAGTCTTGCGGAATGATACCTATATAGATAAACCGGGCTTGCCATTGGCTAACTTGTCACCACGGCCTAACTTGGTAAGTCACCTTTGAGTGCCAGTGGCAATGCTCCGTCGCTAGTTAGGTGTGTGTCTGATGTAGCGCCTTCGTCGCGATCGGCGGCGGTCTCCAATACAGGGCCGAAACTAAGGATGGTCGAACCTTCGGCCTTGGATTTTCTGTCTGGTTGTAGAAAGTCAAGACTTCCGTCCGGGCGTTTGGCCAATAATATATCTATGTCCTCACCGCGTTCTTCTAGAAAGTCCTCGAGAGTATATTCGTCCGATAATGTGGTGGAGCGAAACCGCCAGCCAGACCACCAATCACGGGTCAACACGTCAAATGAACGTCCATGGGTGGCAAGCGTGCGCCCACGGGCCGTGTAGATGATCGCGCCTGATTCCGCATCGTCCGTATCTTGACCCGAAACCTGAAACACCCGGTGGCGGCCAAGTTCGGGGGCAAATTCCACACATACCAATGAGTTATAAGCATCATTTGGCCCGGCGGCGATCAAATGGCTAAAAGCGCTGTGATCCAGTCGGTGGTCGGCATTTTCCGACAGGACTTCCCCGTAAAACACCGCAAACCCTTCAAGCCTTGCGCCGCGCAATCTGCGCCAATTGGTGTCTGCGACCAACACGGGTATGTCCATGTCTTTTAAAGCTTTGGCCAGGCCTAGCGACCACGGATTGGCCCCGACAATCATCACGCCTTCGGTTTTGTCTTGCACCAGACCCAACCATTTTGCCACAGGGGTAATGGTAAAGCCGGAACTAAGCACAGTGGCAAACACCAGTGCGAAAGCGACGGGGACAAATATGGCCCCGTCTGCCCGTCCGATCAGTTGTAATTCTGTGGCAAATAGCCCGGCAACGGCAACGGCGACCACGCCTCGCGGTGCAATCCAGGCCACCAGAAGCGTCTCGCGCCAGTTAAGGCCTGACCAAATGGTCGAGACAAAAACGGCTATGGGGCGGACAACAAACATCATAGCCAAGACAAAGCCGAACACCTTGAAATCAAAGCTTTTTAATACATCCAGCGTCAAGGTGGCGGTTAGAACAATGAAAATCCCCGACACCAACAGCACGGCAATATTTTCCTTAAAGCGGCGCATTTCCTGCATGGCGGCAAATTTGGTGTTGGCCATGGCAACCCCGAGCGCGGTGACGGCCACCAGCCCGGTTTCCTCGGCCACTTCATTGGCCATAACATAAATGAACAACACCCAGACCAGCACCACGGGTGCTTTGAGATATTCAGGCACATGGCCCCGTCTAAATGCCCACGCCAAAGCCCAGCCGGATATAATCCCAAACAGCGCGCCGACGATTGCGGCAAAAACCAACATGGTGATGGCAAATTGTGTGCTTTCGCCCATGGCGGTAAAGCGGATAAACTCAAAGCCCGCCACGCAAAACAGTGCGCCCAGCGGGTCGTTGATAATACCTTCCCATTTTAGCACTGCCGCCGGGCGACCGGGCAAATTGGCCTGGCGCAGTAATGGCAATATAACCGTAGGCCCGGTGACCACAAACAAGCCGCCAATCATGAAGGATATGTCTAAAGGTAATTGGAGGATAAAATGGGCGGCGGCAGCACCCAATATTGCGGCTATTGGCGCGGCCACAACCACCATGCGGCTGACGGCGCGCGAAGCATCACGCAGGTCTTTAAAGCGCAAATTAAGCCCGCCTTCGAACAGGATAATCGCCACCGCTATCCCGATCATGGGTCGGTACATGGCCCCGAAATCTTCTTCGGGGTTGAGCTTGAACGCATCAACAATACTGTGGAGCATGTCGGTGTTTTGGACAAAATCCAGTGTAAACAACCAGGTCATAAACGGGCCGAAAATCAACCCGGCTATGGCCATCAAAACAATAGCCGGGCGCTGCAAACGCCAAGCCAGCCATTGTGCGCCAATACCCAAAACCCCGATCAGGGCAATTTTAAACGGCAGAAGTTCTGTGAGGGTGTGCAAATTTTCCATATCTAAATCCTGGCGGTACTTATAGAAAGTCTATTCTTTATTGGTCTATTCTGAGAATATCAAAGCCGATATCCGTGGTGCCATAATTGCCATAATCATAGCGCTCAACCCGGTCGTTAAACCAGTTTAATATATGTTGGTATAGCCCGTCGAGGACAATATTTAAGGCGTCTTTTTTGACCGGGAGAGACAGCTCATAGATTTTACTATTCTCGACCTGAACATCAATACGCTCACCTTCCTTGCGACACTGCAACACAATACGCAAAAAATCTCCGGTTTCACTGACCCGAACGCCGAGGCCAAAACTAATGGGCTCCAAGGGTAAAAAGCCTTTGCCGGAGACCGAAAAAGCGCTGGAGCCATAATTTTTCTCAATAAACGGGCCTTGGGGGGGGACAAGAAACACGCATTTATTTTTATCGCCCATATAGACGCATAAGCCGGCCTGTATTTGTTCGGCCACGGAACGAATTTGTGCATAATTATCAAAACTGCGCTCACCGTAAGCATTGGCAGCATCGGAAATGATTTGAAACCGTGACTTCTTATGCTTTCCCTCGCGTTTGCTTTGGGGTTGTTTGCCAGACTTTTTTCCGCTTTTTTTACGATGCGCCATAAGGGCTCCCCTAAACCAACGCTCTATATAGCGCACCTTACTCTTACACCAAGCTCAAAAGATAGTATTTTGGTGATTTATGAATATGGTATCTGCTTGTCGCCATAACCTTGCCACAATTGGGGATTTAAAAGGTGCGTAGTAATCATTGAAGCTGGCAGCAGCTATGGTTAGTGTAGTGTAAATTGATTTGGGAGGCTTTATGGCCAATATTGCTTTGGTAGACGACGACGAGAATATCTTAACATCTGTATCGATGTTTTTGGAAGATGCGGGACACGAGGTGAAATGCTATCACGACGGGGCTTCGGCCCTTGAAGCCTTGAGCAAAAACCCGGTCGATATTGCCGTGTTTGATATAAAAATGCCGCGTATGGACGGTATGGAATTACTGCGTCGTTTGCGCCAGACCTCCAACATGCCGGTGATTTCCCCCGCCTTGATCAAGCGCTATCATATTTTCTTTGGGGACGCTAGATTTAACATTAACTGTTTGCTAACCTAGCTTGTGTGCCAGAGAGTTTGTTGCCCGCAAAAAACTACCAGCCTCAACATTGCTCTAATTGGTTCCACAAAAAAACCCGGCGCAAGCACCGGGTTTTTTGCGGTCGCAAGTAGGGGACGATTATCGTCCGCCGCCTGGGCCGCCACTTCCCCCCGGAATGTTCTGGTTGCCACCAAGTTGGTCAATCGGAATGCGACCAATGGTGCCGAAAATTTGTTCGAGTACGGACAGCTCGCGGCCCCTTGTGGGGGTTTCGCGGTTTGAATAATTGACGTATTGACCGTTTTCAATGCCGTATTCTGCGACCGTCTGCACTTGCCCGTCTTCATTGAAGGATATAGCCGTGATGGTACGTTCTTCGGTAATTGGGCGCAAATAGGCCAGGCGTTGGCGCACACTGGTCAAATAATACCATGTGTTTTCGTCAAATGTGCTTTTTACGGAAGGGTTACCGAGCCGGGCCAAAACACTGGCTTTGGTATCCGTATCAGGATTGACGGCTTGCGGCTTGTCCTCGGTCGGAATATAGCCGTGATTGCGGAGAGTTGGATTGCAGGCGGTTAGGCCTAACATAAGAAGCGCAGAAACCATGATCTTGGGGCTTATTGTCTTTACTAAGCCTGATTTAAAAAACGAAAGTCGCATAAAAGCTTTCTGTACCAATTTGTCTCTTCCAATTTGTCAGCGTATCCATTACCCAATCAAAACGGTCATGGCAAGGTGCCATGTGTTAAAAGAAAGATATAAATGTTAAAAATTTTGTCGCGGATTATTAGCTCAGAGCGGGCGGAGATTAAAGACGCCCGTCAAATTTACCGGAAAAGCATGGAAAAATCCCGTGACACCGTGTTTTACGGGGATAATTTGTGCCCTGACACTACGGACGGACGTATGGAAATACTGTGCCTGCACCTTGCGACCATCATGTTTGTTCTGCGTGGCCACGGTAAAACCGGGTCTCAGCTGTCTCAAGCCATATATGATGTAATGATTGATGATTTTGATGTGGCCTTGCGCGAAGAAGGTCTCAGCGATACCGGGGTTGCGCGGCGGATCAAGCCTATGGCGAAGATGTTTTTCGCCCGTTCAAAGTCATATGCGGATGCTTTGGGGGCAGACGAGGGTGYAGAGAAAGAACTATCTAATGTTATTGGTAAATACATCGCCAAAAATGAGGGTGATCCAGGCATTTTTATCAAATATATCAACGGGTTTCATGCTAATTTGCGCGAAAATAATTTAGGGCAAATTGCCCATGCTGAATTTATTTTTCCTGTTTTTCCGTAAGAAATCTATATCCAAGGGCGTTTTTCCCTTATAAGCAGAAGCCTATAATAAATAACAAACGGGAAACGAATGCTGGACGGATTGATTATATCGGTGGACGCCATGGGCGGCGACGACGCCCCGGATATTGTCATAGCTGGTATAGAATATTTCTTAAAACATGCCGGGGCAGGGCGTCATGCCAGGTTTTTAATCCACGGGGACGAGGCTGCACTTGCACCTTTGTTGGCCAAGKCACCAMAAACCTTGGCACGCTGCGAAATTCGCCATACCGAATCCGTTATCGCCATGGACGCCAAACCAGCCCACGCCATGCGGCGCGGTAAAGGCACCAGCATGTGGAACACAATTGCCGCCGYAAAATCGGGCGAGGCATTGGTGGCGTTATCTGCGGGCAATACCGGTGCGCTCATGGCTATGTCCAAATTGATTTTGCGGATGAAAGAAGGCGTACAGCGCCCGGCAATTGCGGCCCGCTGGCCCCATCAGGAGGGTTTTGGCGTCGTGCTGGATGTGGGTGCCAATCTTGAATGCGATGCCAACCAGCTTAGGGAATTTGCCGTATTGGGCGAGGCCTATTACCGCACATTATATAAGAAAAAACGCCCCAGTATCGGTCTGTTGAATGTAGGCACGGAGAGCCTCAAGGGCAATGCGACTATACAGGCGGCCCATGACAGCCTGTCTTGCTCGAAAATCGACCT
>NVVO01000024.1 GCA_002733385.1 Robiginitomaculum sp. | reverse complement strand
CCCCGATTGTGGCCAATAAGGCCACTGCACGTGGCTCGCCTAGCCAGCGAACGGGAAAAACCAGTCAAATGGATATGAKKWRAYRYGGWKMRMWMWWSATWRKCRWGYRARSCMMTYSMGWWKSKKSMRSKSRYYWWMAKMRWAMWAKAYYKTGTTATAGTGTTGCTTATTTTTGCGTCCTTGCTACAATCCTTTTATGGAATTTATCCGACAACATCGAAGCTGGGCTTTTACGCTTCTTGTCGCCGTGTTTTTTTTATGCGCACGGGCGGGCAGTATTGCCCATGCGGCCAATTATGGATCTGCTCCTCATAATCACGATAGTGTAATCTGTGTGTTTTCTGTTTTGACAAATGACGACCTAGACGATTTGGCCATGCCTCCAAACAAAACTTTTATTGACCTGCCCCCCCGTACACACCTCTTTGCACTGCCCATACCAGAGACCCACCTGCCTGCGCACCGTATTGCGAGTACTGCCCGAGGCCCGCCCAGACGATAATTTTTAATCTTCAAATTATCATCAACCACGCCGCCTATCTCAAATATGAGAAGTCGTCTGTGCAGACATTCTGGACGCCCACATGCAAAACACATTTTTACGCTCTACAACGGGTATATCCGCTGTAGTCGTTTCGGTATTTTTTCCAATTATGGCTAATGCCCAAACAGATAACCCGCCCACGAAAGACATGGATTTAGACGAAATTATCGTCACAGGCTCCCCCCTCTCCGCCACCAAAGGCACTAGCTTGGTCGGGGTATCTATCATCGGCGGTGAAAAACTGGCCAGAAATTTGCAAACCTCTTTAGGTGAAACGTTAAAGAAAACCCCAGGTATATCTTCAACCTTCTTTGGCCCCGGCGCATCACGTCCAATAATTCGCGGGCAAGGCGGTGCCCGTATCCGCATTCTCGACAACGGCATTGGCTCCATTGACGCTGCATCATCCAGCCCTGATCATGCCGGCTCGGTCAAGCCTGCTATGGCCAGCCGCATAGAAATTATTCGCGGTTCAGCCCTATTACGATATGGCAGTTCCGCATCTGGCGGCGTTATCAATGTTATCGACGGGCGTATCCCCGACAAAATACCAGACACATCCATCACGGGCGCAATACGGATCGGTGCATCAAGCGTTGACAACGGCTACGAAACTGCGCTTGGGGCAGATTTTCGTCTGGGACGTTTGGGCGGCGGAGATTTGGTTGGCCACATGGATGCCAGTTTCTCTAAATCCGAGGATTACAACATCCCCGGACTAGCAGAAAGCGACCGATACCGCGCAGCCGAGGCGGCGGTAAATGGCAACCAGGTACATGAACAACTACAAGGTAAGCTTGCCAACTCTGCTAGCAAATCTCGCGCACTGTCAGCCGGTTTTTCCTGGATCCACCAAAATTCTATACTAGGCCTGGCGATACGAAACTTAGATAGCGCCTACGGAATTCCAGGTAGCCATGAGGAAATAAACCCTGTTAACATCAACACGGAAATAGGAGAAGGGGTTACGATTGATCTCAAGCAGGCGCGTGTTGACGGTCTAGGGCGTTTTGAGCTAGGGGGGTTGTTCGAAGCGATAACCTTTAATGGCGGCTACGGAGATTATCAGCACAGCGAGATTGAACCGGACGGTAATGTCGGCACGGTATTTACCAATGAAGGCTTTGAGTTTCGGGCTGAAATCCTACAAGCGCCGCGCGGGAATTGGCGCGCCGCCTACGGAATCCAGCACCACCAAAGAGATTTTGCCGCCGTCGGAGAGGAAGCATTTGTGCCGCCAACCAACTCCATTCAGCAAGGCGTTTTTACTTTCCAAGAATTAAGTCTGGGCGATTTACATCTGGAGGCCGGGGCTCGCTATGAATATAATCGCCACGATAATTCAGCCGCAAATATCGCCCGTAGTTTTGAAAGCTTCAGCTTGTCGGCAGGCGTGGATTACCAGCTTACGGACACACTCCGCCTGGGCGGCACAATATTCAGAACATCTCGCGCCCCGACCAGCGAGGAATTATTTTCCAACGGCCCGCATTTAGCCACCAACCAATTTGAAATCGGGGATTTGTGCCTAGGAGAAGAAACGGCAAGCGGCGGGGAGATTTCTATTCGTTACCGCAAGAATAGCCATTACCTGAGTGTCAATCTATTTGCCACGGGCTATAACGACTTTATCTATGGCCGCTCGACAGGCTTGTTTTTTGATGGGCTGCCTATTTCTCAGTTTTCTGCCGCCGCCGCTGTATTTAAAGGTTTTGAAATCGAAACCGGTGCCACCATTGCAGAATTCCAAAATTTTGACATCCGAGTGGACGCATCCGTAGAATATGTAGATGCCAATATTGGAACAGACGGGCAGGCCTTGCCGCGAATTCCTCCGCTTGGGGTAATGTTGGGTCTGGATTTGGAAACTGACAGTTGGAGTTTTCGCCTAGAGATTGACCATGCTGCGACCCAAAACGATATTGCCCCCGGTGAATTGGTAACGGACGCCTATACTTTGGTTAATCTGCAAACCAGTTACCACATCAATGACAGCCTGACTATATATGCCAGTCTGAACAATATTTTCAACCAAGACGCCCGCCAGCACACCTCATTTTTGAAAGAAATTCTCCCAATGCCCGCACGAAATTTGAAAATATCTGTTAGCAGGAAATTTTAAACTTAAAGCCCCTAGCGAAAGCCCTTTTGCAATTCTTTGAGCTTCGCCGCGCCGGGGTTTAGTTCTGCGTAGGGGATTTGGTTTAGGGGTCTGTCTTCCATGCGGGCCATGTCGTGCATGTCTTTATGGTCTTCGTTGATATAGAGAAGCCCGGTGATGATTTCGCTGCTCTCACCGCTTTCAAATAATTTACCAATGGCGGCTGCCCGGTCGCGAGGGTCATAGCCGTTTTCCAGCTTGCGCAGTCTAATTTCGCCGCCGTCGTGCAGTTTCACCGGCATGACTTCGCCGGCTGCATAAGCCGCCTTGATCTGCTGGCTCGGCGGCACATAGTCTGCGTGAATGGCCGGATTGTAATATTTATAGGCATGGGCATAGGACTTGGTCGAACCTTTGTGGTCATTGAAACTGACACAGGGCGAGATCACATCAATCAGGCCAAAGCCTTTATGTTTTAGCCCGGCCTTGATCAAGGGCAATAACTGGTCACGGTCGCCGGAAAAACCGCGCGCCACAAATGTCGCCCCGACCGACAAAGCCAAAGACACCGGGTCGATGGGCGGCAATTCATTGACCGCACCCTTTTTGGCCGTAGAGCCAATATCGGCGGCGGCGGAAAACTGGCCCTTGGTCAGGCCGTAAACACCATTGTTTTCCAGCACATACAGCATGTTAACATTACGGCGCATGGCGTGGACAAATTGCCCCAGCCCAATGGACAGGCTGTCCCCGTCCCCCGACACGCCAATATAGGCAAGTTGATGATTGGCGGCAATCGCCCCGGTGGCCACGGACGGCATGCGGCCATGTACGGTGTTGATGCCGTGGCTCTCGCGCAAGAAATAGGCGGTGGTTTTGGACGAACAGCCAATGCCCGAAACTTTGACCGCCATATGCGGCTCTATGGACAGCTCGAAAAATGCCCGCGCCATGGTGGCGGTAACCGAGTCATGACCGCAACCAGCGCACAGGGTCGACATGGCCCCGTCATAATCGGCTCGCACTAAACCCAGATCATTGGTCGGTTCATTTTTACGGCGAATGAACGGTTTAACAAAAGAGGTCATGCGGTTTTCCTCAGGTTAAGTGCTTCGCTAAGAGCGCCGCGGACAAATTTATAATCCAGCGGTTCACCCGAATAATGCAGGAGCGGGATTAGTTTGTCGCGCGGTGTATTGGTCTCGGACAGCAACAGCCCGAGCAATTGGGCGTCGCGGTTTTGTTCAATGACAAATACCTGATCATGTTCGGCGATGAAATCTTCCACTTCTTTCGCAAACGGAAAGCCGCGTACCCGCATATAATTCAAATACACTCCGTCCGCGCCCAATCGGTCGCGGGCTTCAATCACCGCCCCGTCGCAAGAGCCAAGTGATATGATCGCCGTTTTTGTCGCTTGCTTGGCCCGTCTAACGATAGGGGTTGGTAATTTTTCAGCCGCACTTTTCCATTTTGCCTTGAGCCGATCTACGACCTCTTTATATTCTGCGCCGTCCTCGGTATAGCCGCCAAATTTATTGTGGCCTGACCCTCTGGTGAAATAAGCTCCCTTGGGATCCGTGCCCGGAATGGTGCGGTAGGGTATATGATCGCCGTCCACATCCAGATAGCGGTGAAATTTATCCACGGATTTAAGATCCTCAGACGACAAAACCTTACCCCGATCAGGTATATAGCTGTCGTCCCATGTAAGCTCGTCCGTCATCCAGTCATTCATACCAATATCAATATCTGACAATACAAACACAGGCGTCTGGAAGCGTTCGGCCAAATCAAGGGCATTGACCGCCATGTCAAAACACTCGCCGGGATCAGCCGGGAACAACAAAATATGCGCGGTATCACCGTGGGACGCCGTGGCACACAGTTGAATATCACATTGCTGGGTCCGGGTCGGCATGCCGGTTGACGGCCCGGTGCGCTGAATATCAAACAGCACCATGGGTATTTCGGCGTAATAGGCAAAGCCGATAAACTCGCTCATCAAGGATATGCCAGGCCCGGAGGTCGGGGTGAAACATCTTGCCCCGTTCCACGCCGCTCCGATGATCATGCCGGCCGCGGCCAATTCGTCTTCGGCTTGAATAATGCAATATTTATGCTTGCCGGTCTCAGGATGAATACGCAATTGTTTGCAATAAGTGACAAATGCATCCATCAAGGAGGTCGAAGGCGTAATTGGATACCAAGCCCCAAATGTAGCCCCGCCGTAAACACAGCCCAACCCGGCAGCCGTATTGCCGTCTATCATCACCTTGTCTTTGGTCAGATTACGGGTTTTGACCTTAAATTTATTGCTGTCTGGATAATGCTGTTTGACATAATCATAGCCAAGGGCGACGGCTTGCAGGTTTAAATCGATCAATTTGGGCTTGGCGGCAAATATTTCGCGCAGCAATGTATGAAGAATATCGAGATCAAGATCGAGCAAGGCCGCGACCGCGCCAACATAGGCGACATTTTTCATCAAAATGCGTGAGCGCGCCACCTTAAAAGCACCGTTACACATCCGCGCCAAAGGCACACCAATCACCGTAATGTCGCTACGGGTCAAAAAATGAGGCCGGGGCCAGGTATCATCATAGAGCAATATGCCGCCGGGACTTAACTCCGCCAAATCCCGTTTATAGCTATCCGGGTTCATGGCGACCATAATATCCACATCGCCGGAGCGGCCACGATAGCCTTGCTCTGTGACCCGGATTTCATACCAGGTAGGCAGGCCTTGAATGTTGGAGGGAAAGATATTTTTCCCGACCACAGGCACACCCATGCGGAAAATAATTTTCATCAATAAAGCATTGGCACTGGCCGAACCGGTACCGTTAACATTACCGACTTTTATGGTGAAATCATTGACGCGTATCTTGCTCATGCTCCGCCCCCTATTTTTTGCTCGGCGTCTTGCTCATCCGCATAATGTATCTCTATCAGGGATTCTTTCATATCCCATGCGGCCGTCGGGCAGCGCTCGGCGCACAGACCGCAATGCAAGCAGACATTTTCGTCTTTAATCATCACACGCCCGGTCAAAGGCAAAGCATCCGAAACGTATAAAGCCTGGCCCTCAATGATTTCAGAGGCGCTAAGGCTGGCCCGCAACTCAGCTTCATCCTCGGCGTCCGGGGTCATGGAGAGGCACTCCACCGGGCAAATGTCGATACAAGCATCGCATTCCTCGCACAGGCTCGCTTCGAACACGGTTTGAATATCGCAATTAAGACAGCGCTCAACCTCCGTCGCGATCTGTTCGGCGGTGAAACCAAGCTCGACCTCCACATCCAAATCCTCAAAGCGTTTGGTCAATTCCACATGGGTCATTTTGCGCCGCGCCGCATCATCATAAGAGTTGGAATAGCGCCATTCAAACATGCCCATTTTTGTCGGCAACATATCCACTTCATTGGGCAAGCGTCCGCTGAGCATTTTTCCCTGACAATGTTTGTGGATGGAGATTGCCACCTGGTGGCCATGCTCTACCGCCCAGATAATATTCTTAGGGCCAAAGGCAGCATCCCCGCCAAAAAATACGCCCTTGCGGGTGCTTTCAAATGTGGCCTCGTCCACTTCCGGCACGTGCCATTTATCCAACTTAATGCCAGAAGTCTCCTCAATCCACGGAAAGGCATTGTCTTGGCCAATGGCCAAAATCACATCATCACAAGCAATGGTGGTTTCACCTGTCATGTTTTGGCTGATTATTTTGCCACTTTCGTCGATTTCGTACTCCATCACCTCAAACACCATGCCGGTCAATTTGCCGTCTTTAAGCACAAATGACTTGGGCGAATGGTTGACAATAATCTCGACATTTTCTTCTTCCGCGTCTTCCAACTCCCAGGCGGATGCCTTAAAAAATGCCCGTGGTTTGCGGGCCATAACCTTGACGTTTTTCGCACCCAAACGTAATGATGTGCGGCAACAATCCATAGCCGTATTGCCGACCCCGATAATCAGAACATTTTCGCCTATGGCCTTGGTATGTTCAAATGCAACGGATCCCAGCCAGTCAATGCCAATATGAACATTTGCACCCGCGACGCCGTCCGCGTCTTTGGTGTCCCAGCGACCGGGCAGGTTTAAATCCTTGCCGCGCGGCGCGCCCGAGCCAACAAATACCGCGTCCCAGCCCTCTTCCAAAAGCGCGTCCATGCTGTCCACTGAATGGCCCAATTTTAGCTCAACGCCCATACCCAAGATATAGCCCAACTCTTCGGACAATACCTGTTCTGGCAGACGAAAGGCCGGAATATTGGAGCGCATCAGCCCGCCCGGCTCGCTGAGTTTTTCAAAAATTGTGCATTCATACCCTAGAGGTGCCAGATCATTGGCCACCGTAAATGAGGCAGGCCCGGCCCCAATAAGCGCGATGCGTTTGCCATTGGTTTTGGCAGGCTTCTTGGGTAGTTGGTCCGTAATATCGTCCCGGTGATCGGCCGCGACCCGCTTGAGCCGGCAAATGGCAACCGGCTCTTCCTCAAGCCGTCCGCGCCGACAGGCCGGTTCGCACGGCCTGTCACACACCCGGCCTAATATTCCTGGAAACACATTGGATTCCCGGTTGAGCATATAGGCATCGCTATACCGCCCTTGGGCAATCAGCCGGATATAGGCCGGCACCGGGGTGTGGGCCGGGCAGGCCCATTGGCAATCGACAACTTTATGAAAATAGTCAGGATTACGGGTATTGGTCGGTCTCATAATTTACACATTCCCTGATGCCTAATGACCACCGGAACCTAGCGAGACGTACACTGGCTGGCAAGCAGGATTTAGTCCCAAGCCAAGAAAACTTACCATTAAGTACGGGACAAATTTATTCATGTAGATTTTCTGCACCTGCCATGACATTATCATATATATAAATTGGAGCCTCCTATGCGTTTAATTATCCCGAAAATATTATTATTACTGATCGCCAGCATCAACCTGATTTCGCTTACTTCCCATGCTCAAGACGCCACTGGCTCTTTGGCATTTGCCGGCTATGACCGTGCGCCCTCTCATCCCACCGTTGCAGAAAATGGCATGGTCACAGCGCAAGAGATAATTGCGGCTGAGGTCGGGCGTGATATATTGGYCCAAGGCGGTAATGCGGTGGACGCGGCGGTGGCCACAGGCTTTGCGCTGGCCGTCACTTTCCCGGCAGCGGGCAATCTCGGCGGCGGCGGGTTTATGCTGGTTGCCATGGCAGACGCGGACGAGGTTATCGCCATTGATTTTCGCGAAATGGCCCCAGATGCGGCCAGCCGGGATATGTTTTTAGGGGAAGACGGCGAGGTTGATAATCAGAAAGCCCAATATTCTCGCCTCTCCGCCGGTGTACCCGGCTCGGTCATGGGATTACTCGACGCGCTAGAAAACTACGGAACCATGAGCCGCAAACAGGTTATGGCACCTGCCATTCGTTTGGCCAATAAAGGCATGCCCGTAAGTTACGGCCTTGCCCAAGGGTTTGCATCCAGCAAGGAATATCTATCGAAAGACCCGTCGACACTTGCCTATTTTTTCAAACCCGGCGGTAGGCTTTATGAGCAAGGCGATGTGTTAAGACAACGCGATTTAGCCAAGACACTCAAGCGAATTTCCAAATATGGCCGCGCCGGGTTTTACGCAGGCAAAACCGCTGATTTGTTGGTCGCTGAAATGCAAGCAGGCGGCGGGTTGATCACCCATGCTGATTTGAGGAATTACCGTTCGGTCGAGCGTAAGGCGGTGAAAGGTGTTTATCGCGGTTACGAAATATACTCCATGCCGCCGCCGTCCTCGGGCGGTGTGCATGTGGTGCAAATGCTCAATATTCTGGAGGGTTATGATTTGCGCGCACTCGAACACAACAGCGCCGATTATCTGCATGTGCTCATCGAAGCCATGCGCCGGGCCTATGCGGACCGTTCCAAATATCTCGGCGACCCGGATTTCTTTGATGTGCCCGTGGCCAAGCTCACCGATAAATCCTATGCAACCCGCTTGCGCGGCACAATTGACCGGGGCAAGGCCAGCCGTTCCGAGGACATATTGCCCGGGCGTTATTTGGTCAAGGAAAGCCCGGACACCACCCATTATTCGGTCATGGATAAATGGGGCAATGGTGCCTCTGTAACCACCACCCTCAATTTCAGCTTTGGGGGTGGCTATTCCGTTGACGGGGCAGGTTTCCTGCTGAACAACGAAATGGATGATTTCTCTGCCAAGCCGGGCGCGCCCAATGGCTTCGGGTTGATCGGCGGTGTTGCCAACAAGATCGAACCGGGCAAACGACCACTGTCGTCCATGACCCCCGTTATCATTAAGAAAGACGGCAAWCCGTATTTTGTGACGGGATCACCCGGCGGTTCCACAATCATCACAGTGGTTTTGCAAAATATCCTCAACGTCATTGATTTTGACATGAACGCTATGGAAGCCGTGACGACGCCGCGCATTCATCATCAATGGCTTCCGGATATTGTCATCACCGAACCCGGTATCTCGGCTGATACTGTACGGATTTTGGAAGAGCGCGGCTTTAATTTTTCCAAGGATGCCCAAGGCAAATACAAGCGCACAACATTAGGCCGCGCCAATGCTATTAAGCAAAAGCGCGGCTATCTTTACGGTGCAGCTGATCCCCGCTCTCCTACGTCTGGAGCGGCGGGACATTAAATTGATCGAAACCTAGAAGCGATAGCGACCACGGATTTGCAAGGGAATTGACCAACGGCTACTGCCATTGTTCATGCCTGCAAAATTTCCTCCGATGGATGCATCGTCAGAATCGCCTTTGCCCATGTAACGAATACCGGATTCAACACCGATAGACATATGCCTGCTGATCGGTTTTTCCAAACCCACCAAAGCACTTGCAGTTGGAATATAGCGGCCTTCATACATGCCGGTCATAGGAGGAATAGCGGCAACACCATTAATTTGGACATTATTCAACGCTATATCACTGGTGCGGGCTATACCCATCCGCCCTTCCAGATAAGGCTGGACAGATTTAAACAACGGCACTCTGGCTTTGGCAAGATTATGGCGCAAGCCCACATCAACGCCGTAAGCCTTATAATCGCCAAATTGGCCCGTAAATATTTGACCAGGGGCGTTAGCAAAAACCACATCGGACTTGCCTTCTGCTTCTTGGTAGAAACCATTGATGGTTAGGGATTGTTTACCGTTAAGCGCATAGGTAATACCGGCCTCGCCGCGGTAGCCTTCCTTATAAGCTTCACGCATGCCAACTTGGTGTACATTGAGTGCTCCAGGCGTGTCATTACCGGTAACGGCATGGCCGCCGACGATAAAGTCTGTCCCGATTGCACCGGTAATACCCCACTTGCTAAGCGGTTTTGGTTGCGATGCTGAGGACAAATGTCCTACTCGTGTTGATTGTGGTCCAGAGTTATAGCTATACGGGCCATAATTGTTTCCCAGCCCTAACCAAGAACATCCTGATAAAGCGACAGCTGCCGCGCCTAAAAATAGAATACGCATATTATTGTTCCTTACTTGGAACCTGCCCCATGCTGGTTCACATTTGATTATATTGAGTAAGGTAGCAAATATCGTGCCAGTTTGTATTAATGGCTAATAAATACAGGCAGCATAGGCTTTTGTTATATCACCGTTCCAGTTCGTCTCATATTGTTCAAGTAATGTATCCGCATTACTTTTTCCGCTTTTGGCCATGTCATCAAGTTCGGCCAGAAACACGGTTTCGCTCTCGCCGTAAGCGTTAAGCTTGGCGCGGGTTTTTAAGCCTTCCCGCGACAACACCAATGCCTGTTTCGCCAAATCCTGCATGGTGCCATTTCTAAAATTGGTAGCGAACCCATATTTTGGCACGTCGCGGCGCAGGCGATCGCGCTCTTCTTCGCTCCAGTCCTTGACCCAATCCCAAGCCGCATCCAACGCCGCCTGATCATAGAGCAGCCCGACCCAAAATGCCGGCAGAGCGCAGAGCTGGTTCCACGGCCCGGTATCGGCACCACGCATTTCCAGAAATTGCTTCAGGCGCACTTCCGGGAATATAGTCGAGAGATGGTCTTCAAAATCGGCAATTGTCGGTTTTTCGCCCGGCAGTATATCCAGCTTTCCGTCCAAAAAATCTCTAAAATTTTTGCCAGATGCGTCGAGATAATCATTACCACGGTGGACGAAATACATGGGTACATCCAAAGCATAATCCACATATCTCTCAAACCCAAACCCGTCTTCAAACACAAATGGCAACATGCCGGTTCTATCGGCGTCCGTGTCCAGCCATATGCGCGAACGGTAAGATGTATAGCCATTGGGCCGCCCGTCCGTGAACGGAGAATTGGCAAATAGCGCCGTTGCTATAGGTTGCAAGGCGAGGCTAACCCGCATTTTTTTAACCATGTCGGTCTCGCTGGCAAAATCCAGATTAACCTGAACCGTGCAAGTGCGAAGCATCATCTCAAGACCGTGAGTGCCAACTTTCGGCATATAGGCCCGCATAATATTATAACGGCCCTTGGGCATGACCGGAACATCTTCCAGTTTTGTGTCCGGCCTAAAGCCAAGTGATAGAAACCCTGCGCCGATTTTGTCGGCTATCTCTTTGACCTCGCGTAAATGTTGGTTCACTTCGCCGCAGGTCTGGTGGATGGTTTGCAAAGGTGCGCCTGATAATTCGAACTGTCCGCCTGGCTCTAGGGACACCGACGCGCCATCTCGTTTTAGGGCGATTAAATATCCGCCTTCAACAACACCCTGCCAGCCAAATTTTTTCAAGCCTTCCAACATGGCATAAATACTGGTCTCGCCGGCGTAAGGTAATGGTTTCAGGCTGGCCAAGTCAAAGCCGATTTTTTCATGCTCGGTGCCAATGAGCCAGTCCGGTTTTGGCTTGCAACCAGCCGCAATCCAATTGACCATTTCAGCCTTGTCTTCGATCGGGGGCAAATTATTACTCGACATGTATTTTTCCTAGACGCATTTTCCCGTATCCGAATCAAGGCATTGTTTCGAATATGGAGACATTATTTGAACACCAAATTACAGGCAACATCTCTTCAATACAAGGCTCTCGCAACATTGTGATATTGAAAAACCGTCTGCCCATAGAAAACAGCCCGCAAGTTTTATGTACGGACTATATCATAGTTAAAAGTTTAATGGATAGACAAGCCTAAAACCCATTGTCGGATAGACAAGCCTAAACCCATTGTCGGAAAGTACATGACAGATAACCTTATGGGGCAAAGACTGCCGCGCTATTCTTCTTCGGTATTAGTGCTCCTGCGGAACTCTTTATCAAACCTGGCTAAGTGTTTTTCACATTTCGGCTCGGAAATTTTAAATTCGCCCTTCAAAAATTCGGATTTATAGGCACGAGCAATGTCGTCACGACAGTTTTGCCATTCTACATCCGCTTCGAAGATACAGCGTCTTTTAACTGCACCTTTTTCAGCCACAATAAATGTYTTCCAYTTTCTGGAATTACGGGATTCTYTTGAMGAAGAAGGCACATTGTCAAATGCGGCAATGGCGGCTGTTCGTTTAACCGACCACGGCGCAGACTTGTCTTTTGCATCCGTATACGGGCATTTTATCCGCGCTTCCGTTGCCGCATCATCATAGCGGCAAGACGCTATCAGCATCCAGGATTTGCCCTGATCATAACCAAGGCTCATGGCTTTCTTGAAAGCTTCCTCTGCCTTGCCGCACTGGTTTTCTTTGTACAAHGCCTCACCCAAATCCGCATATAGTTTGGCTTTTTTGGACGAACTTGCGGCTCTTTCCAAGGCCGGGATAGCCCGTTTATACTCACGGGCCTGGCGAAACAAATCGGAAAGTTGTACCAATTTATCTGGCGTTTGCTTGATACGGTTGGCATTTAGCTCCCGCTCCAGGATTTCCGCGGCCTGATAMGGCATATCGTAATARCTGTAATACTGCACAACYTTTTCAAGVTCBTGHTGGGTTTTGAGCGCHCCACCWAGATACAGCATTTTBGTGACTTCAAADGATTCYTGCTCVCGVCCGCCACTGGCCAACATAGACGCCCAAGCATCCCACAGATTTTTATCCTGGGGCCAGCGGTTGATCATTTGTTTGACAATATCCGCCTGTTTGGCCGGCATATTAAGTTGATTATACATGAAATTCAGTAGATCAAAATGCTTGCGTTCTTTGGGATTGGCTGAATTGAACCATCTTTCCGCCCATGGTAATGCCCGGTTATAGCGATCGGCCTGTGACCAGGCCTGCCACAACATTTCAACATGGGTATCTTTAAGCTCGCCGCCATTGCGGTTCCAGTCTTCCAGCATTTGCGCACCTTTAACGAACTGGCCATCACCAATCAGAAGCTGGGCAATGCTGACGCGCAGGCTGGATTTTTCTTTAGGTAATAATCCGCCTGATGCAATGGCATTTTCAAAGGCTTGAATAGACGCAGGATATTGGTCAAGAGCATAATATGACCCGCCCTGCATTTGATAAATTGTCGCTTTTTCATAGGGGTTTAAATCCGGCAAGGCCAAGGCTTTCGCCAAAATAGCCAATCCCGCGCTGTGCCGTTCTTCAGCGATCTCCGTCTGGGCTTCGTTGACGATTTCCCCCGCCTTGGCACCAAATTGACGGCCCTCAATTGGCTCTTCTGCTTGCTGGTTATTGCGTTTTGCTCGTTGCGCATTGGCATCGTCAACGCTCAAGATAGAAAACGCACCCGTCATCACACCGCCAAGTGCCAGAGGCAATATCAGGGGCAATGCCATCACTTGGATGCGCCTAGCGACGCTCGCTAGCAGGGAAGTTTTCGTCTTTGTTGTACGGGTCAGTGAACCTATCACATTTGCCTCCATTTACTTCATATCTCGACGCTCAAATAGCGACACTATCGTTACATTATTCAGGAATAAGTTTTCCGCGTTCATCAGAAAGCTTAAAGGTAATTTGTGATTGCACGCCCTTACGTGATACTGACCTGCCATCAACAATTTTCGGATTATATTTCCATTTTTCAACTGACTTGATCGAAGCGCGCCTGAAAACACTTGAGCTACAATAGGTCGCCGCAACATTAAATGGCTGGCCTTGGGGGCTGACGTCAAAACTGACTTTGCAATGTCCGCTTTTTTCGGCGCGCGGCGGCATGATTGGCGGAATTCGTACCAAAGGCTGGGCATCACGATCAGACACGGAAATTTTAAAGTTTTGCCGATCCAGTTTCGGAGTTTCAAAATCTGGAATAGCCCCTTCCAAAGACGCAATAGCCACAGTTGGTTGCGCCGCTTGCTGGCGCTCAATCATCGGCGGCGGCGGCGGGGTTTCAACCCGGCGCACTTTGGCGACTTTCACATCTTTGCGGGTAACTTTTGGGTCTTCAATTTTGGCATTGACCTCAAAGCTGAGCTTTTCGGGTTTTTCCTGTAACTCGAACTGACCCTTGATCAGGAGCATCATCATAATAAACAGGAAGAAAGTAACAAATGCGGCGATACCCGTGCCCAATATCCAGCGTACTAATCCAGTCATTTTCGTCTCCTATTTGGTCGCAACACGAGTATCAATACCCAAATCCGACATCATTTCTTGTACCGACATTACCAAACCTGCATGGGCTTCCGCGTCTCCGAGGATCATACCCGGTGCCTTTGGGTTTTCAGCCTGCAAGGCCAAAAGAACCGGCCGTATTTCGTTCAAATTATATGGCATTTTGTCAATCCATATCTCGTTATCAGAACTAATCGCCACCATTAACCCCGGTGCCAAAGCCTCGGCAGTCATTGCCTCTGGCTTATTGGGCTCATGACCAGGGGTCTTGATAAACACGGAGGTCACAATGAAGAAAATCAAAAGAATAAACACCACGTCCAACATGGGTGTCATGTTCATTTCGGTCTCTTCCGCCTCAATTGCTACGCGACTACGTCTTGCCATTTTGTTACCTTATCACTATTTGTTTTGGTTTGCAAGTGCTATTTTGTAATTATATTACACATCGACCTACTTACCCTTTGATAATCTCAATTTTCGTATCCCGTCCCTTGGCATCAAAACTGTCTTTCAGGCCAACCAGATGTTTATTGGCCGCCAATTCATGAACTTTCAGGATGATATTAGCGCCCGGCTTATCGGCCAACAGGCTTTCCACCGTCAAAATCACCCGGTCACAATCAGCGCCCAGCCCGTCGACAGAACATCTGTTCTTACCGTCAACATATACGGAAATTGACGGCTTGGGAGTGGGAGGATTATCATCCTCTGGCGGTGGTGGCGGCTGGGTTAAATCAATGCCTTTTTCGTCCAAAAATGTGGCCGTAACAATAAAGAAAATCAGCATGATAAACACAATGTCGAGCATTGGTGTCATATCTACATCGGCGTCATCGCCGCCGTGGCGTACCCGTCTTCTCATAGCTATTCTCCGTAGCTCAATGTGTCAGCAAATTTGGCGGTTTCGCGTGCGCTCAACCTTGGCAACCAGTTCGAAAACGGCAAGCCGGTCAAGGCAATCACCATGCCGGCCATGGTCGGAATAGTCGCTTTAAACACGCCTCCGGCCATCAATCTGGCACTTGAAGACCCCGACAAAGCCATAACGTCAAACACGACAATCATGCCCGTTACAGTGCCTAGCAGGCCGAGCAATGGCGCAATGGCAACAAGTGTTTGYACRATACCRACACTTTTSGCCGTCTGRATTTTWACTTGCGAGACCAATTCATCGCGTATGGCCCGYGACCGCCAAGAKCGTTTATCCGGACGAGCTTCCCATTCCGAGCGCAATCTGGTCTTAAGCGCTGTGTGGGCAAACATATAATATGACAGGCGCTCCATGATGAAAACCCACAAGAAGAAAGCAAGTATCATGATTGGAAACAGAACCCAACCACCTTGAGCCATGAAGTCCTGTAGTCCTTCATAGGCTAGTTTTGGATTTAACCATTCGGGCATATCAACACCTTATCTTATCCACCAGTTTAAAACCCGAAACACAGAACCAGTCCATAAGAGCCAGTCCATATCGGGCAACGAATGGGTTCGGCCCAAACCTAAGACCAAGCCGAACCCATATAATCTAGCCGCGTCGGCTTTCTATATGGCGGGCCACAATACCTGCGGACTGCTCTTCCAGAGTGCCTTGCACGCCCCTGGCCATCGATGCACAGAAACTATGCAGGACCAGCAAGGGAATAGCGGCAATCAAACCGACCATGGTCGTGACCAGGGCTTTGGAAATACCACCAGCCATCAATTGCGGATCACCAGCACCATAAATCATCATGGCTTGGAAGGTCTCGATCATCCCGGTCACTGTACCCAACAGGCCCAGCAATGGCGCAATCGCAGCGCCGAGTTTCAGCAAGTTAAGTCCGACTTCAAGCTTGGGACTTTCCCGCAAAATCGCTTCATCAAGCTTCAGCTCGATGATTTCCTCGTCCTTATCCTTAACACCATCATAAGCCATCATAATACGGCCAAGCGGGTTGGATTTGGATGGTTGCGCTTTCTTCTTCTGGGAACGCACCGCAGAAGATATCAAGAACAAGCGAACAATGTTCAAAAGCCCGAAAGTAGCACCGATAATCAGCACCCAACCGATGATGACGCCAATTGCGCCGCCGTGGCCACCATTGAACAGGAAGGGATTACCCACACGCTCGATAATAGTTGGCACACGCTCCAGTGCTTTCAATAAATTACCCCGTGTCGGGTCAACCGGGCCAAACACCAGATCGTCTGCACCAGCACCCAACACTGCTTTCGCAGCCTTATTGATGGCGCCGCCAGGCTGTTTGTTCAAATATGTCAAGGGTAGAACATCGGTATCTTTGGAATTTTTATACTCCAGAAAATCGCCGCCATCATTGGTAAACACATTAAATGTACCTATTCTGGTGAGCGACATAGGGACGTCAGGATTATCGCTGTTTCCGACATTAGCTTCAAAGGATACAACTTGGCGCTGGGCTTTAATCTCCCCGAGCATAGACTTCCAGATCGCATCAAGCTCTGACGAGCTTGGCAGGGCTTTAGAATTGGCTATTTTGCCCAGAACCTCTGT
Organism: Robiginitomaculum sp.; assembly: GCA_002733385.1. Taxonomy (GTDB): domain Bacteria; phylum Pseudomonadota; class Alphaproteobacteria; order Caulobacterales; family Maricaulaceae; genus Robiginitomaculum_A. The sequence continues at coordinate 36,471 of NVVO01000024.1, read as the reverse complement.
CCGATTGGGAAATTGCGCCGAAGCCAAAGAACTGTCGAGTGTGGCCTTAAATTCACCAGCACTTTGACGGGCCAAACCAAACACATCGCGAAATTCGCCAAGGGCCGCATTCAGCTCCCCGTCCAACTGAGCAATCTTGCCCTCATTGGCGTCAAATTGCCGCTCGACGCGGCGAACTTGGGCTTCCAGCCTATTAAGCTCCGCGCGCGCAGATCTCAATATGCTAGCCTGTTGATCACGACGCGCGTTAAACTCAGCAACACGCTTGGCGTTTTCCGCTTGAGTTTGCCGGGCATCCTGGCGCACCTTATCCAAAAGCTCGCCGATAGAATTGATTTGCGCACTGGCAGGCACCGCCATGCCAGCAACTAAAACACAGCCCACGAAAAAGGCACTGAGCCTTTTGAAGACATTGGGTTTTTTCATTACTTTAGTCATATTTGTCATTTGTCTGTCCTGTCTCTCTACTTAGCACCGGGCATTGGCGCAAATACGATTTGCGGCGCTGCCTCTTCATTAGCGATACGAATTGCCTGCCTAATACCAAGCGCTTCTTTCGCATCAATAGACTTCCAACTCTTGCTTGCCAGGTCGTAACTTCCCAAATCAGCCTCGTCCTTGGTCATATAAACCAGAGACAAACGACCAATCATCAAATAATCAACTTTGACACCAGGCCTTGTCGGATGCGCACCTTCGTAACTTCCGATGGAAGCACCGTAAGCAACTTCATTTTTGAAAGCCGCAAGCACTTGGCGGTACTGCTCCGTTGGCGTCACGCTAGGATCTGCCAAAACTTGTTTCATGCGCTCGATACGATCTTTGCGCTCTTGCAACCTAAACGGCATATCGGCCTTGACGGAATCTTCAATCTCGGCCGCCATGCGCAATATCATAGGCACCATGCCGCGCTTTACGACCTCGACCGATCCTAATTGTTCGGTTAAGGATTCTATATCACCCTCTTGCCCATCAAGATAAATGGCTTGCTGATCTACAAACAGCTTCATATTATCGATTTGCTGTAAAATAGCCCGGTAATCCCGCGACATACTGTCCGCATCATCATCTGCCTGCTCAACACGTTGTTGGGCAGCAGCACTAGCGGCGGTAGAGTTTTTAGCTATCCCCAACGCCTGCTCAAGCTGAGCCTGGGCGGGCATAGCGACAGCCATTGCACACGCTCCAACCAGCAAGGCACTTATGATTTTTGGCCTGTTTTTTGAAATTTTCGACATGTCTTCCTTCCGATCTAGTTTCGTAAGTTTTTCACACCGCAGACCACCTGCAATGCGAGATTTTTAACGGCATCCCTACCGCTGACGAGCCAAAGGCCCACAACACCACCCTTATTAAGGCGTATTAAATACAGGAACTCTCACCACTTTCGGCGCAGCTTCCCCATTGGCTATCCGTACAGCACGACGGATATCAACAATATTTTTCTTAGGCAAATCCACCCATTGCCGCAAATTTAAATCATAACGCATGGCACCTGAACTATCCGCGTCCAGATAAACATAGGCCAAACGGCCATATCGCAAATACGACCCATCAAATATTTCTTCTTCCAGCCCCGTCTTTTTGTCATACTTAATCGTACCGTCATCATTTTTAACCCAGCGATCAACCCCAGTACGACTGGACGGCGAAACAGGATGATTACCCTTCTTGGCATCTAGGCTCTGCCCATAATTGACCTCAAGCTTATAGACATTTAGAGCTTTGCGGTATTTATCGACAATAGAGGCATTCGGATCCGCTACAGTCGCTTCAAGGGATTCCAGACGCGGAATACGGCGATCCATTTCAAAAGGGTAATCAGAATTTACTTGCCCGGTGATACTTGTGGTCATCTTGCCGACCATGGGCTCAATGGAGGCCTTGAGATCATCTACGCCGGCCAGTTGCTGGTTGAGAGAACTGATCTCCCCGTCCTGCTGTGCAACAAATAATTGTTGCTGGGCCAAGCTGACTTTTTCAGTGGCTATGGCCTGCAATAGCGCTTTATACGCTGCTTCGTTTTGCTCGGCCGTTTGTGCGGATGCAGATGTCGCCAACATGGCCGTCACAAACCCAACAAATACCAACGACTTTAAGCCTACCAATGAGTTTACGCTTGCAGAAATATTCACCACACATAGCTCCCGATACTGTCACCGCCTACACGAAATAGCAGCACATTTGTTATTGTTACGCCAACACCTACACGTCTCTTTCTTGTTAATCAATCGTTAGGACGCCCGAAATTGCATTTTTTTTGCGAATTTCAGAAAAAATCCTCCTTACAGGGGTAATTTTTTCCAATTTACACCTCTCCCGCTTATTGCTCATTCAAACAAAACCAAAAATTTGCAAAATGCTTAAATCCGAAGCGTGGTTGGGGCGGCTGGATTCGAACCAACGATCACGGGATCAAAACCCGATGCCTTACCGCTTGGCTACGCCCCAAAAGCGCATTCTTATATCTTGCCAACATGTGCCAACTGGATGTACCAACTGGCCGGGCACCAGGCCTTCTCACAAGATCAAGACAAGCGCCGCTTATTATCGTCAAAGCATTGGGAATGCAACGGCTTTTTCGGACTATTCGTACAATTCCCATGCCAATAGCCCTCTTGCATGTTTTTTATCGTTTATCGAGAATAATCTTTGCTTTCCGACAAAACCGTGCCATAGAGGCTCCTCTATTTCTGCTAATTCTTTATAATGGGTTTTTTCATGCGTCATTTTTTCCTGTCCTTGCTGGCTTCTGTTATTGGCTTTTTTGTAGCCTTGTTTTTGTTGTTTATGTTTATGCTCATGGTGGTGGGGGCTCTTGTTGGGGCCGCCTCCAGTAAAACCGAGATTAGCGGCGATGCCATTGTCCTGACACTGGATTTGCGCAAATCTATGCTTGACCATAGCGGCGGTGCTTCCTTGTTTGGCGACACGCCTTTGTCGGTTGTCAGCACGGTGCGTGCCTTGGCCCGCGCCAAAGACGACAAGAAAATCAAAGGCCTGTTTATTCGCGCCAATGGCTGGGGCATGGCACCGGCCAGAGCCGAAGAACTGCGCACCGCTATTAAAGATTTCAAATCCAGCGGCAAATTCGTTATTGCCCACGCCCAGGGCTTTGAAGGCACCAGCCTGCCGGCCTATATGTCGGTAGCGGCGGCGGACGAGATTTGGCTGCAAGCCACCACCAGTTTTTCTCTGGCCGGCATGCGCGGCGAGGTCCAGTTTTTGGGCGGTGTGTTCGAGAAACTGGACGCCAAGCCACAATTCATCCAGTTTCATGAATACAAAAACGCGGCAAATACCTATACGCAAAAAACCATGACCCCGGCCCACAAGGAAAGCATGACCTCCCTGTTCCAGTCCTTGATGGACAGTAATGTCAGCAATATTACCGCCGATCGTGGCTTGTCCGAAAACGCATTTTTGGACTTCTTGCAAAATGCCCCCCACAGCGCCGAGCAAGCCAAAGAGCTTGGCTATGTGGACAAGCTCGGGCATTATATAGATGCCCGCGATTATGCCAAAAAGAAGGCTGGCAAGGACGCGGTTTTCCAGAGCGTTGCCGATTACGGTGTCGGGTTTAATTCCGGCCCGACGATTGCATTTATTGGCGGCCAGGGTGCCGTGGTGCTGGGCAGCTCCGAGGATGGTTCCAACCCGTTTTCCAACAATCTTTCCATGGGTAGCGACACATTGTCCAAAGCCATCCTCAAGGCGTCCAAGAACGATAAAGTCAAAGCGATTATTTTGCGCATCAACACACCCGGCGGTTCGGCCACGGCGTCCGACCAAATCTGGGACGCGGTTATCAAAGCCAAGGCGGCCGGCAAACCGGTTGTCGTCTCCATGGGACAATATGCGGCGTCCGGCGGATATTATGTGGCCGCGCCCGCCGATAAAATTGTCGCTATGCCGACCACGGTCACCGGATCTATTGGTGTGTTGGCCGGGCTGATCAATATCAAAGACACCACGGCCAAAATCGGCTTTAATGTGGAAGCCGTCAATATCGGCGGCGAATATTCCGCCGCCTATTCGGCGTTCGAGCCGTGGAGCGATGCCAACCGCGAAGCTTTCCGGGGCGGCATGGAAGACATTTATAATGATTTCACCGCCAAGGTGGCCGATGGCCGGGACATGACCATAGAGCAAGTGCGCGAAATCGCCAAAGGCCGGGTGTGGACAGGCGTACAAGCCAAGGAAATTGGTCTGGTCGACGAACTCGGCGGGTTTATGAAAGCTCTGGAAATTGCCAAAGAGCTGGCCGACATCGACGCTGATACCGAAGTCAGGATCCGGAAATTCCCCCGCGAACTGACCGACATGGAAAAGCTGGAGCAGATGTTCAATGTCACCGCACAGGCCACGGCCGATTTGCAAGACTTGCAAACCTTGACCCAGTCGGCGGAATTCCAAGCCTTCATGCGCGCCCAAGCCTTGATGAATGAGCGCGGCCAGGCCCAAATGAAAGCCGATTTGCCAAAATTCAAATAGGCTGGATTTAAATCATAAAATTCTACAGCGGGCGTCTCAATGGGGCGCCCGTTTTTATGTGTAGCCTGCGTGCTCACCCTGCCTCATTTTTTGAGGGGTTCATAAAATCCATAGAGGCACGAATACCTGTTTCAAGCTCTTGTTGGAATTCGCGCTGCCAAAGTACCGCGAGTTTATGTGCCAAGGCCAATTTTTCCTCGGGCGTATATTTCGTTTCGCAGTCACACAGGGGCGGTAAGGCGGCAATGGCTTTGTTCAGAATGGAGATTTGCGCCTCAAGCTTTCTTATGGTCTTGGTTTTTTGCCCTCTGTTAGCAGGTTGAAATTTAGACATCTGCCGTCTCCGCAATCAAACCAACCGGGGTTTTTATCTTATGCTCCGCCAGCCACTCCGCCCTTGCCGTCTCAAATATCTCGCGCGCTTCCTCGAAATCCGTCTGAGTATAGATGTCTCCGCCGCCCAGACAGCCGCCTTGACACCGACAGGATTTTTCCCGTTTTTTGGTTTCGAGCGCCAAAGCCCGTTCGGTCTTAAGCACGGCCCGGCGCAAAGCGGCGATACGGGCATCAAATTTGTAAGTTTCATTATGTCCGGGTCTACTCATACATAATCTCCAGCAGTTTTATCGCCGCACAAAAAGTGCGGACGTGATGGGCTTTGGTTCTCAATACGCGGCGAATAAATGGGACGCCCGTGTGGTTTCGCACCGCACCGGATTACCGAAGAAGTGCACAAAAAGTGTTTCGCACGGTGTAAAACCACACGGCGGCGTCTTTTCACATAGGGGGCCCGTAGATCAGTCAAGGATCAAGGACCTCACCCGGAGCCGGCCGACCACTCCATGTTATAAGAGTATCTACACCGACGAAACGCCGTCTCCCCTCCAGCCAACCAACGATCGTTTGCCTGTCCCAAAGAGAAGAACATTTGTAATATAGGGGTGTTTAAGAAACCGTGGATTTACCTTGGCGAAAAACTTGGAACCCGTTGAAAACGCAATTGATTTATCTGGTTAAATCATGGATATCCCCTCCAGCATATTACCCCTCACCTTGTTCCTCTCCTTTAGGGAGAGGAGACGGTGTCTTGACCATCTTATTTGTTGATAGTTTAGATGTTGCCTGTATTGTTCGCAGATGCTTCCGTATGCCCAAAATTTATGCCAAAACAAAGAACATTGTAGCGTGGTCTCCTCTCCTTTTGGGAGAGGAACAAGGTGAGGGGTTTGGATATTTAAAGAAACTTCAAAGCTCACGGTTAGAAGCTAATTCCAGTTCCGCTAAAACTTCAATCATAACCCCGTCCAAATTATTATAGACATCATGGTTCCAAAACCGGATGACACGATAGCCCTTGGTTTCAAGTGTTTCTGTCCGCGCCAAATCTGCGTCTTTGGTATCCGCATGTTGATGGCCATCAAGTTCAATGATCAATTTGGCACTTTCACAAACGAAGTCGGCAATAAACTTATCAATAGGAACTTGGCGGCGAAATTTAAAACCGCCCACAATTCGTCCCCGAACTTCACGCCAAAATATGGCTTCGGCATTACTTTGTGTTTGCCGCAACTTTCGTGCCAATTTGGTTTTTGTGGGTTTAGTCATGTGGTAAGTTTAGCACACAACAGCAAACATCCAAGCCCCTCACCCGGGCTTCGCCCGACCTCTCCCCAAAGGAGAGGTAAGAAAACTGCGTTTTCTTTGATGGCGGCTGTTAGTAATGTGACCAACAATTAAGTTATAACCCATAATTTAAGACGTCGTCTCCTCTCCTTTAGGGAGAGGAACAAGGTGAGGGGTTTGGATGTTTGTGGCTGTGCCCCAGCTTAACACATGGACATGCCCATAAGCCAAAATAGCGCGCAAAGTTATGCCGAAGCCAAATTTTGGCGTGAAGCTCGGGGGCGAGGTGGATTTAAATTACTACTGACAACCCATCTGAGAATTGCTACAAACTATAAAAAGAGGACTGGGGATGTTATTACGTAGAATTACGAAACACATAAACGACCAAAATTGGTTCGCCGTTGCCATTGATTTTTTCATTGTCGTTGTCGGGGTGTTTGTTGGTTTGCAGGTTTCCAATTGGAGCAATGCCCAGCAGGACAGACGCGACGAAACCGCTATTCTTCATGCGCTACACACAGAGATTACAGAGACAGAGCAACTTGCGGAAAATATTTTATACCGTCGTATAAGCAGTGCTATTGCTATAGCCACGGCGACAAATATTTTATTTGGTTTAGCGCCCCAAAGAGAACTAACAACGACCGAATGCACGGCCCTTGGGTCTGCGCATATGTTATATTTTGGCCGTACTAATTTGCCGGCGCTTGAGCGGCTACAAGCAACCGGACGGTTGGATATAGTACGCGACACAGCGCTCAATAGTGCTTTGGCAAAACTACTGCAAAGGCAAGAAGCACTTGAATTTACGACAAGCTTGAGCGCCAATGCCTATGACATTGGCCATCTTTATCCTGAAATAATTGAAGTGTCCTCAGCACTTAGGCACAGTGATACGCGCGAAGATCTTGAACGTGGAGTAACGGCGACCTGCACCGCAAAGGCCATTAAACAGAACAAAGGCCTCATGGGCGATATTGCCATAAATGCAGACACATATGACGCCTTTATGCGCGATGGACTGCGCCCTTGGCTAGCCCAAATTCAGGAAGTTCACCGCCAATTAGATATAACGCTCAACATTCAACATGGTGAGGATGGATAAGCTCCTACTCGGTTCGCGCCGTTAACCGTGCAAATACATAGCCCCCTAGCCCGCCCGCAAGTGCCTGAAACGCTAAGCCCAATGTACTCCGCGCACCGGCGATAATGGGAACACCGAAGAATACGGCTTGCATCAGGTATAGCATGACCACGAAACAGGCCATGCCCGCCACCACGTAAATCAGTGGGCGTTTGGTCTTGGCAAAACGGTACACAAGTCCCCCCGCCAAAAACGCTATGGCCAGTCCGATAAAGATGAAAATAGCATACAGCCGACCCAAATGGCCAAGATCATATAGGGTCATGCTTAAACGCTCACCCCAGCTGATTTCGGCACCAGCTTGCGCAAGCCCGGCGATCACAAATTGGCTTGAGAACAGGGTGGCCAACAAGGTCGCGACGACGACACTTAAGATAAACACCAGAAATATTTTACCAAACCGCCGCATCTCTATCCTTTTACATCCAGTCTTTCGTTTCACCCCAATATGGGCTATCCTTTATACATAGGTCAAGACGGGAGTGGTAAATGGCTATACGAACATTAGGTTTAGGAATTGCGCTAGCGGTTTTGGCGCAAGGGTGTGCGCCAGCGCAGGATACAAAGGTTCCGCCAAAGGCCGAGGTCACAGCCAGCCAGACCGAAATAAACGTCGAGACCATTGCCGATAATTTACGCGCACCTTGGAGTGTGGCGGTATTGCCAGACGGTAGTTTTTTGGTCACGGAACACCCCGGGTATTTATTGCATATTACTGCGGACGGCGGGCGCACAGAGATCACCGGCCTGCCGGACGATATTTATGTGGAGGGACAAGCTGGACTGTTTGACATTGTACTGGCVCCBGATTTTRCGCAAACACGCACCGTCTATTTCGCCTATGCCAAAGGTACAAAAAAGTCGAACGGCACGGCTTTGGTGCGGGCGCGACTGGTTGGGGGCGAACTTGTTGAGCGBAAAGADTTGTTTCACGCCGCGCCGCGHAAYGATACCTCGTCGCATTTCGGHGGRCGCATTGCBTTTTTGGCGGACGGDACGTTGGTBCTCACTTTGGGCGAAGGCTTTGCCCACCGCGAGGCTGCACAGGACAAAAGCTCCCATATGGGCAAAATCGTGCGCCTTAACCCGGATGGTTCCGTACCAACAGACAACCCATTTGTCGATGAAGCGGGTGTCGATATCTCTGGTGTGCGCCCGGAAATTTACAGCCTTGGACATCGCAATCCCCAAGGCCTGCATTTTGATGGTGCCAGCGGCAAATTATGGGCTCATGAACATGGGGCCAAAGGCGGAGATGAGCTGAATATTATTGCGCCTGGCAATAATTATGGCTGGCCAATTACCACAACGGGTACGGATTATACCGGCGCGAAAATTACGCCGTTTGCGAGCTATGTCGGTATGGAGCCATTTGTCACAGACTGGACACCGTCTATCGCCCCGTCCGGCCTGACCATCTATCGGGGGGCGATGTTCCCAGATTGGAACGGCGATGCATTTGTCGGCGGGCTTAAGTCGCGTGACCTGCGCCGGGTCGATCTTGAGGACGGTAAATTTGTCGGCGAATATTCTTTGCTGGCAGATTTAAACCTGCGCATTCGTGATGTGCGCACGGCCCCGGACGGCAGTATCTTGGTTGTCACCGATGCCAACCCCACTGGTAAATTATTGCGGATTACGCCAAAATAAGTTACTCATCATCTACTTCATCTGTAACAAAAACAAGTTGCCCCAAAGGCGGTCGCTTCGCCATTTTCTTGGCAATACGGATGAGTTCTCTCTTGGAATTGACGGCGCAATAGCGCGTGATTAATATATCCATCTCAGGCCCAGAACGAATATTCTTACGAGGACATTCTCTTTGCAATACGGAATAGGATTTTACAAGACCGTCGCTTCTGTCATGGGTTAGCAAAATATAATCACTGCCAGGGCGCGCACCTAGCTGCAAAATCCATAAATCCAGTGGTTTTTTACTGTGCTTTATTTGACCTATCTCAATCAAATAAGCATGTTTTGCATCCTTAGTTTTTAAATTACTTTGCTCATAGGCTTTGCGCACAACAAGATAACAGTGAAACACGCCATAATTAGTCAACCTGAACCAGCTATCAACTTCTCCCCCTTCAGTGTATTTCCAATCGCCAAATTTAATTTTATTCACACAGCCAAAAGAGGTGTCATCAACAAATGATTTTGGCCAGACTTTTTCTGATTCCGATCCCCATAGAGGAACGTCGGAATGAATTAAAATATCCTCCAATGCGACATCTTCTTGCGCGTTGGCTACTGCTGACCAAGCAATCAAGCTAAATACAAATACGAGCAATATATTTTTCATGGAGGAGTGTTAACAGGTCTCAAATAATTTTCAATGTCAGTCTTACGCCGCAATAAAAAACCCGGCCAGAAGCCGGGTTTTTCTCAAAATTATAATGGACACGCTAGCTTTTATGCGCCCGCTTCTTCTGCCGTTTCCGCCGCCGCCGCTTCTGCGATTTCTGCCGGTAGGGTTTCGTCTTCTGGTACTATACCCGCCGCTCGTTCTGCCAAGAGTTTGGTGTCGCGGTCATTGGCCAGGTTTTGGTATCTGCGCAAAGTTGCACCGGTACCAGCCGGGATGAGACGACCGACAATGACGTTTTCTTTCAGACCCTCAAGCATGTCTTCCTTACCCTGTACCGAAGCTTCGGTCAGCACCCTTGTGGTTTCCTGGAAGGACGCCGCCGAGATGAACGAACGGGTTTGCAGAGACGCTTTGGTAATGCCGAGCAAGAACGGTTTCGCTACCGCAGGCGCTTTGTCCTTATCGCGTTCCAACAGGGCCGCATTAACTTCGGCAAATTCGATGCGGTCGACATGCTCACCAATCAAGAGACTGGTATCGCCCGCGTCGGTAATCTCAACCTTTTGCAACATCTGGCGCACGATAACTTCGATATGCTTGTCGTTRATCGGCACRCCTTGCAGGCGGTAAACCGCYTGMACTTCGTCGATCATATATTCCGCCARAGCCTCAACRCCGAGGATTTCCARAATATCRTGRGGCGCAGGATTACCGTCGATAAGGTAATCRCCTTTGACCACACGGTCGCCTTCGCGCACGGACATATGCTTGCCCTTRGCGATCAGGAATGTCGACGGTTCAGCATTTTCGTCGTCCGGAGTGATCTGGATACGGCGCTTGTTTTTATACTCGCGGACAAATTCAATCACACCGTCCATATCRGCGATTACCGCRTCGTCCTTBGGCTTGCGGGCCTCAAACAACTCGGCCACACGCGGYAGACCACCGGTRATATCDCGCTGGGTCGCGCCGCCTTTGGCAATACGCGCCAAGCTATCACCCGGATGCACCGTGTCGTCGTCATTGACCGACAAAATCGCACCAACCGCCAACATATAGGACGCAATATTCCCATTCGCGTTTTTCATAGGCTCGCCGTTTTTGTCCTGGATAATCGCCATTGGCTGCAAATCGCCGCCCTTGGCAGAAGAACGCCAGTCGACGATAACTTTAGACGTAATCCCGGTTTCTTCGTCGGTTTCCTCGCGAACGGACACACCGTCAATCAAATCAACCAGTTTCACAATACCGCCAACTTCTGTCAAGATAGGCTCGGAATAAGGATCCCATTCATTGATTTTATCGCCGCGAGAAATTTTACCTCCGTCCTTAACCGAGACTTTGGAGCCGTAGCTGGCTTTGTAAATTTCCAGTTCTTTACCGTCTTTGGAATGTACGGCAATTTGCATATTGCGCCCCATAACCACCAAAGTACCRGAGCTGTCYTYKACRACATTGCCGTTRATATARACMAYYTTGCCCTCATTGGARCTTTCGGTCACGGATTTATCCGACACCGACGCTGTACCGCCAATATGGAATGTCCGCATGGTCAGTTGTGTGCCCGGTTCGCCAATACTTTGCGCTGCAATCACGCCGACCGCTTCGCCCATATTAACCCGCGTACCGCGAGCCAAATCACGACCATAACAAGCCGCGCAAATGCCGTTGACAGTTTCGCAGGTCAAAGCCGAACGCACACGGGCGTCTTGCAAACCACTATTGTCAATACTCAGCGCGATGTCCTCGTCCACATAGGTATTGGCCGGGAACATGACATCACCTGTAGACGGATCACGCAAATCTTCGGCGCAAGTCCGGCCAAGCATACGTTCGCCCAGGGACACAACCACTTCACCGCTATCAACAACGGGGATTTGCTTGATGCCTTCGGTCGTACCGCAGTCTTGTTCGTTGACGATACAATCTTGCGCCACATCCACCAAACGCCGAGTTAGATAACCCGAGTTGGCGGTCTTGAGCGCCGTATCGGCCAGACCTTTTCTGGCCCCGTGAGTGGAGTTGAAATATTCCAGAACCGACAGGCCTTCTTTAAAGTTGGAAATAATCGGGGTTTCGATAATCTCGCCGCTAGGCTTGGCCATCAGACCGCGCATACCCGCCAGCTGTTTCATCTGGTTTTTGGAACCACGCGCCCCACTATCGGCCATCATAAACACCGAATTGATCATTTTGCGCGGCTTGGCCGTTTCCGCCATCATGGCGTCGGCCACCTTGTCGGTACATTTTGACCAGGCATCGACAACCTTGTTGTATTTCTCGCCCTTGGTGATCAGACCATCAGCGTATTGTTGTTCGAAATCCGTAACCAGAGCTTTGGTTTCGCTAACCAATATGGCTTTTTCCGCAGGGATGATCATGTCGTCCTTACCAAAGGAAATGCCAGCATTACAAGCTTCGCGGAAACCAAGACCCATAACCTTGTCACAGAAAATCACCGTGGCTTTTTGGCCCGCATGGCGGTACACCAAATCGATCAGCGCGCCAATGGCCTTTTTGGTCATCAGCACATTAAGTTCTGAATAGGGGATTTTTGCATGCAAGGGCAGATATTCTGCGATCTTGAGGCGTCCTGGCGTGGTTTCGGCCAGTTCCCAAGTGACATTGCCGTCTTCGTCAATCACCTTAAAGCGGCCCTTGATTTTTGAATGCAGAGTGATTTGCTTATCGTCCAGGGCGGCTTCCAGTTCCGGCATGTTGGCGAACGCCCTGCCCTCACCTTTTTCGCCGTCGACCATGATCGACATATAATACAGACCCAGGACAATATCCTGAGAAGGCACGATAATCGGCTTACCATTGGCGGGCGACAATATGTTATTTGTCGACATCATCAATACGCGGCATTCCAATTGGCTCTCAATGGAAAGCGGCACATGTACCGCCATTTGGTCACCGTCAAAATCGGCGTTAAAGGCTGTACAGACCAGCGGATGCAAGCGAATGGCTTTACCTTCGGTCAGCACCGGCTCGAACGCCTGAATGCCGAGCCTGTGCAAGGTCGGCGCACGGTTGAGCAAAATCGGATGTTCACGGATTACTTCGTCCAAAATATCCCAAACTTCCGGGCGCTGTTTCTCAACGATTTTCTTGGACTGTTTAACCGTGCCAGACAGACCTTTGGCGTCGAGACGCGCATAGATAAACGGCTTGAACAGCTCAAGCGCCATTTTCTTGGGCAAGCCACATTGATGCAACATCAATTCCGGCCCAACCACGATCACCGAACGACCGGAATAATCGACCCGTTTCCCCAGCAAGTTCTGGCGGAAACGGCCCTGTTTACCTTTAAGCATATCGGACATGGATTTAAGCGGGCGTTTGTTGGCACCAGTGATAACCCGGCCACGACGACCATTGTCGATCAGCGCATCAACGCTTTCCTGGAGCATACGTTTTTCGTTACGCACGATAATGTCCGGCGCACGCAGTTCGATCAAACGCTTGAGACGGTTATTACGGTTGATCACCCGGCGGTACAGATCATTGAGATCAGAGGTGGCAAAGCGGCCACCGTCCAGAGGCACAAGCGGGCGCAGTTCCGGGGGGATCACCGGAACAATGGTCAGCACCATCCACTCGGGGCGGTTGCCCGACGAGATGAAGTTTTCCAAAAGCTTCAAACGTTTGCGGTATTTTTTCAGCTTAAGCTGTGAACCGGTCTCGGTCATGTCAAAGCGCACACGCTCAACTTCGGCTTCGAGGTCAAGGCTCATGAGCATTTCGCGCACGGCTTCGGCGCCAATACTGGCCGTAAAGCTGTCTTCGCCAAATTCGGACTGGGCGTCGAGATATTCTTCTTCGGACAGCAGTTGACGCTCAGTCAAGCTGGTCAGACCCGGCTCGGTGATCACGAAACTTTCAAAGTACAAAATCCGTTCAACTTCTTTGAGGGTAATGTCCAGCAAGGTAGAAATACGCGACGGCAGGGATTTAAGGAACCAGATATGCGCCACAGGTGCGGCCAAATCAATATGGCCCATACGCTCACGGCGCACCCGGGTGACGGTGACTTCAACGCCGCATTTCTCGCAGACAACGCCTTTATATTTCATGCGTTTATATTTACCGCACAAGCATTCATAATCTTTGGTCGGGCCAAAGATACGCGCACAGAACAAGCCGTCTTTCTCGGGCTTAAATGTCCGGTAATTTATGGTTTCGGGCTTGCGAATTTCACCAAATGACCAGGACAAAATCTTCTCTGGCGACGCCAAAGAAATTCGTATTCTGTCAAAACTCGGGCCCTCTTGGGCCGGATTGAATATGTTCATGACTTCTTGATTCATGCCATTCTCACTTTCTTAGCGGTTAACCGCCATAAATTATTAGTCGCCAATATTAATACTAGCCGTTAGTCAGCTCAATGTTCAGACCTAATGAGCGGATCTCTTTGATCAGCACATTAAAGCTTTCCGGGATACCGGCTTCAAATGCGTCGTCGCCGCGCACAATGCTTTCGTAGACTTTGGTCCGACCAGCCACATCATCGGATTTGACCGTCAACATTTCTTGCAAGGTGTAAGCCGCGCCGTAAGCTTCCAAAGCCCACACTTCCATCTCACCAAAGCGCTGTCCGCCGAACTGGGCTTTACCACCAAGCGGTTGCTGGGTGACGAGAGAATACGGCCCAATAGAGCGGGCATGGATTTTGTCGTCGACCAAATGATGTAGTTTCAGCAAATATTTATAGCCGACAGTGACGGGTCTGGTAAATTGTTCGCCGGTACGACCGTCGCGCAAATATTCCTGACCGGAGCTGGTCAAGCCAACCCGTTCCAGCATTTCAACAATATCCTCCTCGTGGGCGCCGTCAAATACCGGCGTGGCAATGGGAACACCCTTGACCAAATTTCCGGCCAGTTCTTCAAGCTCGGAATTTTTCTTGGGCAGCTCAGATGCATCTTTATAGGTGTCCTCCAAAGTCAGGCGCAAGGGCGTCATATCGCCGCTACGTTTGTAGGCCTTGAGGGCTTCATCGATCATCTTACCAGCACCGGCACAAGCCCAACCCATATGGGTTTCCAGGATTTGCCCGACATTCATCCGCGACGGCACACCCAAAGGATTGAGCACAATATCAACCGGGGTTCCGTCGGCCAGATAAGGCATGTCCTCAACCGGATTGATTTTGGAAATTACACCTTTATTGCCGTGACGACCGGCCATTTTATCGCCGGGTTGCAATTTACGTTTGACCGCAACAAATACCTTAACCATTTTCATGACGCCCGGCGGTAATTCGTCGCCGCGTTGTAATTTGTCAACCTTGTCTTCAAAGCGGGCGTCAAGCTTGGCTTTGGAGGTATCATATTGCACCCGCAAAGCTTCCAACTCACTAATGGCTTTCTCGTCGGCAACGCCAATACGCCACCAGTCGGAGCGCGGAATCTCGTCAAGAGTTTCTTCGCTAACCGGGCCTTTTCTAAATCCGCGCGGGCCTGAGACGGCCTTTTTACCCATCAGGGTTTGCGAAACACTGGCGTAGATATTGCGTTCAAGAATGGATAACTCGTCGGCGCGATCTTTGCCAAGAAATTCGATTTCCTCGCGTTCGATCTGCATGGCCCGTTCGTCCTTGTCGACACCGTGGCGGTTAAATACCCGCACTTCCACAACCGTGCCGGATGCACCGGGCGGGAGTTTGAGAGACGTATCGCGGACATCGGAGGCTTTTTCGCCGAAAATAGCCCGGAGCAATTTTTCCTCGGGGGTCATGGGGCTTTCACCTTTTGGTGTCACCTTACCGACCAAAATATCGCCGGCGTGAACTTCCGCGCCAACTGAGACAATCCCGGCCTCGTCGAGATTACCTAAAACCTCTTCGCCGACATTGGGAATGTCGCGGGTAATCTCTTCGGGCCCAAGCTTGGTGTCGCGGGCCATGACGGAGAACTCTTCCAAATGCAAAGACGTATAAACATCGTCGATCACAATGCGCTCGGAGATCAGAATACTATCTTCGTAGTTAAATCCGTTCCACGGCATAAAGGCCACCAGCACGTTTTTACCCAGAGCCAATTCGCCCAGATCCGTAGACGGGCCGTCAGCAATGGTATCACCAACTTTGATCACATCACCAACACTGACCAGAGGGGTCTGGTTGATACATGTGCTTTGGTTGGAGCGTTGGAATTTCAGCAAATTGTAAATATCCACGCCGGATTTGGTTAAATCTTTCTCCTTGTTGGCGCGAATGACAATGCGTTTRGCATCRACYTGCTCRACAATRCCGGMACGTTTNGCGTTKACAATSGCGCCRSWATCTGCCGCCACAACSRCTTCCATRCCGGTACCGACCAAAGGCGCTTCRGCCTTSARMAGCGGCACRGCCTGGCGCATCATGTTGGARCCCATCAAGGCCCGGTTGGCRTCRTCGTTTTCCAAAAACGGAATAAGCGCYGCCGCAACRGAMACSARYTGTTTCGGSGAWACATCGACCATRTCAACATCGTCGCGCTCRATCAARGTYACATCRCCGTCAACCCGGCATGTGATCATATYRCCRACCAAWATACCYTTRTCRTCAACCTCGGCATTGGCCTGRGCGATTTTATARCGRGCTTCTTGCATGGCMGAYARATASACCACATCATTGGTGACTTTACCTTTGATGATTTTRCGGTASGGGCTTTCRATAAASCCGTATTTGTTAATCCGCGCATGGGTSGCCARKGAGTTAATCARRCCAATATTTGGCCCCTCGGGCGTCTCGATTGGACAGATCCGGCCATAATGGGTTGGATGCACATCGCGCACTTCAAAACCGGCACGTTCGCGGGTCAAACCACCCGGCCCAAGGGCTGAAAGGCGGCGTTTGTGGGTGATTTCGGACAGAGGATTGGTCTGGTCCATAAATTGCGACAATTGGGAAGAGCCAAAGAACTCGCGGACAACGGCGGCGGCTGGTTTGGCATTGATCAAATCATGAGGCATGACGGTTTCGATATCCACCGAAGTCATGCGTTCCTTGATGGCACGTTCCATACGCAACAGRCCAATGCGGTAYTGGTTTTGCATCAATTCACCAACCGAGCGCACCCGGCGATTGCCAAGATTGTCAATATCGTCGGTCGAGCCGATGCCGTCTTTAAGTTTGACCAAAGTATCGACGACGGCCAGAATATCTTCCTTGCGCAACACCCGCACATCATCGGGGCATTCCATATCCATACGCAAATTCATCTTGACCCGGCCAACCACGGACAGATCGTAACGATCGGATTCGAAAAACAGGCTCTGGAACAAAGCGTCGGCAGTTTCGGGGGTCGGCGGCTCACCTGGGCGCATCACCCGGTAAATATCCACGAGCGCACCGTCCTGGTCTTCGTTTTTATCGGCAGCCAATGTGTTGCGAATAAACGGCCCGACATTGACATGATCAATATTCAGAACCGAAATATCGGTTATCCCGGCCTCGTTCATTTCTTCTATGGCCTCTAAGGACAACTCGTCGCCGGCTTCGGCGAAAATCGCACCGGTTTTGGCATTGACAATATCTTCGGCCGCATAGCGCTCGGCCAGTTCCTCGTCGGACACCAGCAGGGTTTTGAGGCCATCTTCGGCCAATTTCTTGGCACCACGAGCCGTTAATTTACGCCCCTCAGGCGCAACAATTTCCCCGGACTTGGCGTCGACCAGATCGTGGATCAGCTTGGAGCCACGATACATGTCCGGATTAAACGGCAAGGCCCAGCCTTTCTTGGCTTTGTTACGTTTGTAGGCAATGTTTTCGT
Organism: Robiginitomaculum sp.; assembly: GCA_002733385.1. Lineage (GTDB taxonomy): Bacteria > Pseudomonadota > Alphaproteobacteria > Caulobacterales > Maricaulaceae > Robiginitomaculum_A. The sequence goes on along the minus strand of NVVO01000024.1, from coordinate 19,142 downwards.
AATATTCAGCCAGGATTTCTTCCTTGGTCATGCCCAAGGCATAGAGAACCGTTGTGGCTGGCAATTTACGTTTGCGGTCAATGCGCACATGCAAAATATCCTTGGCGTCAAACTCGAAATCCATCCATGAACCACGGTAAGGAATGATGCGGGCCGAATGCAGGACTTTACCTGAGGAATGTTTCTTGCCGTTGTCATGGTCAAAGAACACCCCAGGCGAACGGTGCATTTGCGAGACGATAACCCGCTCGGTACCGTTGACAATAAATGTGCCTTTTTCGGTCATCAAGGGGATATCGCCCATATAGACTTCTTGCTCTTTGATATCTTTGACCGATTTGGCGCCGGAGGCATCGTCCATATCAAATACAATCAAACGCATTTTTACCTTGAGCGGGGCCGCATAGGTTATGTCGCGCTGTTGACATTCTTCTTCGTCAAATTTTGGCTGTTCGAACTGGAAGGATACATATTCCAATATGGCCCGTTCGGAAAAATCCCGCACGGGAAATACGGAACGAAATACACCATTTATGCCGTCATCACCGCGTTCATCCAATGGGACATCCATTTGTAAGAACTGATAATAAGAGCTTTTTTGCACTTCAATCAAGTTCGGCATCCGGATAACTTCCGGAATTTTGCCAAAGCTTTTGCGAATTCGTTTTTTGCCAGTAAATGAGAGCGACATCAAAGACACCTTTTTTTAATGCGAGAGACCAAAATATGTCTCTCTAAATTCTTTCGAAATTTTTAGCTGTTCCGTTCAGCACACCTTCAAGCGGTGTAAAAAGTGTTCGGCGCACACGGAACCGCGTGCGCCGAACGGGTAGACTATTTAACCTCGACGGTGGCGCCAGCTGCTTCCAGCTTGGCCTTAACCTCTTCGGCTTCATCCTTGGAGACGCCTTCTTTGACGGCTTTAGGTGCCGCTTCAACCAGGTCTTTGGCGTCTTTCAGGCCAAGACCGGTGATGGTGCGGACTTCTTTAATCACATTGATTTTCTTTTCGCCGAATGATGTCATAATAACATCAAATTCGGTTTGTTCTTCGACGGCTTCGCCGCCGCCAGCAGCAGGGCCAGCAACTGCAACAGCAGCAGCGGCTTTGATACCGTTTTCTTCAAGAATATCGTTGAGTTCTTTTGCTTCCATGATGGTCAAGCCCATCAGGTCTTTTGCAAGTTTAGCTATATCAGCCATTTTAGTTTCCTTTTAAGTTTCAGTTCGAGTGTTACGAATACTGATTATTGTTAAAATCTCTTAACTCTTCTTTAGGCGGCGGCCCGTTCTTCAATGACCGAAATTGCGCCAGCAAGCGCGCTCCCTGGTGCATTCAAACGAGATCCGATTTCGGATGCTTGACCCAGTAGCCTTGCAGCCACCATGCCAATAAGTTCTTCGCGCGACGGCATTGATGACAATACAACAATACCAGCGACATCCATGATGTCTTCGCCCGCAATACCGCCCAGGACATTGAAATTATCATTGTCCTTGGCAAATTTTACGGTCACTTTCGCCGCACTGATCATGTCTTCGCAGTAGGCAATTGCTACCGGTCCTTTGAACAAGTCGGCCAGACCTTCGCCCGGCGTTCCTTTGAGTGCGATTTTAGCGAGACGGTTTTTAACAACTCTGATCGTTGCGTTCTCCTCACGGAGTTTAGCGCGCAAATCAGTCAGTTCCGCAACTGTCATGCCTGAATATTCAGCCATAACGACGGATCCGCTCGCAGTAAAAATGCCTTCCAGCATTTTAACCTGTTCACGTTTTTCGTTTCGATCCATTGCGGTCTCCCTGTTGGTGGCGAACCCCCCATGGGTGCGCCGTTTAGGTGTACCAACTCTCGCCAAGAGCGAAAACCGGTACGGTTTGCTGTCCCAGGGCTCGAACGTCTCGGCTAGATAGCCAAATTCAGTTTTTGCTCTGTCTCACACCGGCTTTAATTAAGTAGCAAAATGGCTACACCCGTGATCTCGGACAATGTAATGGCCATCTTACGGCGACCATTACGAACATCGGCGGAAGTCACCTCACGCCAAATCTGTTCGGGCGCATAAAGCGCCCTTTTATTGTTATGACGCTGTCGCTTCCGACACGTCTATCTTTACGCCTGGCCCCATAGTTGAGCTCAGTGTTACACTTTTCATATAAGTGCCCTTGGCACCTGTCGGCTTGGCCTTCATGATCGAACCCAAAAACGCGCTGACATTGAGTGCAAGAGCCTCCTCGGAGAAACTGGCTTTACCAACACCTGCGTGGATAATGCCGGCTTTTTCAACCCGAAACTCGACCGCGCCGCCTTTGGAATCTGCGACCGCCTTGGCCACATCCATGGTGACCGTACCCACTTTCGGGTTTGGCATCATGCCTTTGGGGCCAAGGATTTTACCGAGACGACCAACCAATGGCATCATGTCGGGTGTGGCAATGACTTTATCAAAGTCGATTTCGCCCGCCTGAATTTTGGCGGCCAAATCATCGGCTCCTACTATGTCGGCACCAGCCTTGAGCGCTTCCTCGGCCTTGGCGTCCTTGGCAAATACGGCGACCCGCAAAGAGCGCCCCGTACCGCTAGGCAATTTACACACACCGCGGACCATTTGGTCGGCGTGGCGCGGGTCTACACCCAAATTGATGGCAAGTTCTATGGTTTCGTCGAACTTGGCATTTGCATTTTTCTTGACCATACCCACAGCATCCTTGACGTTGTAGGTTTTATTGCGGTCTACGCTGGCCAGTGCGGCCTTATATCTTTTTCCGTGTGCCATGATTTACTCCGTCACCTCAAAGCCCATTGATCTAGCCGAACCAGCAATGATTTTGGCACCTGCGTCCAAATCATTTGCGGTCAGATCAGGGAATTTCATCTCTGCAATTTCCTTACACTGGGCCATGGTCACCGTGGCAACCATATCACGCCCAGGTTCGTTGGAACCGCTATCGCGACCAACCGCTTTTTTAAGATAATAGCTGGCAGGCGGGGTTTTGGTTTCGAACGTAAAAGACTTGTCCGCAAACACCGTGATGACGGTCGGCACGGGAATGTTCTTTTCCATATCGCCAGTTTTGGAGTTAAACGCCTTGGCGAACTCCATAATATTTACGCCGCGCTGACCAAGGGCAGGCCCCAGCGGTGGTGCCGGGTTGGCTGCCCCGGCGGGTATGATCAATTTGATATACCCTTCAATCTTCTTCGCCATGTTTCACTCCAAATATGCGCTCTGTGCGCTTGCTTTGAGCCCAATGCCCGCAGCGGTGTGTTTCGTGGTCAGAGAAGCGTATGGACTTACACACCCTCTCCCACAAAATTTTAAACTCAGTTCAATTTCTCAACCTGAGCATATTCCAACTCGACCGGGGTCCCCCGGCCAAAAATATTTATCAGCACTTTGAGGCGCGAATTCTCGATATCAATATCTTCCACATTGCCCTCAAAGGACTGGAAATGACCATCGACAACTTTAACTTTTTCGCCAATTTCAAATATAATCGTTGGCTGCGGCGCATCTTCGGACGCGGCAATTTGCCCAACAATCCGTTGCACTTCAGCTTCCGAAACCGGCATTGGCTTATTAAGCGACCCCAAAAACCCTGACACTTTCGGTGTGTTCTTGACCAGATGATAAGCCTCATCGGTCAAATCCATTTTCACCAGCACATAACCGGGGAAATACTTACGCTCACTCTCGACCTTGCGGCCACGACGAATCTCGACAACATGTTCGGTGGGCACCAGAATTTCCTCGAACAAATGGGACAAACCCTTTTGCTCGGCCTCGGAAATCAAACTTTCCTGAACGCGCTTTTCAAAATTTGAATGCGCCTGAACAATATACCACTTAGCTGCCACGTTAGGTTCCTATCTTAAGTATAGCCGTTGTGCCGTTAGCCGCAGCCCAATCAACGAAGAAAAAGAATATGCCAAAAATAATCATAACGATGACAACCATAATTGTCGTAGTCACAGTCTCGCGCATGCTCGGCCAGACAACCTTGCGCCCTTCGGCGCGTACCTGAGCCAAATATTTCACCGGCCCGATTTTTTGTTTGGTTTTTTCAGCCATAGTTTTCTTTCTGTTGCGTATCCTAGCTGGCAGAGGTGGAGAGACTCGAACTCCCGACCCTCGGTTTTGGAGACCGATGCTCTACCAACTGAGCTACACCTCTTTATTACATTCCCTGTCGTTCGCTGCGCTCACTCTACGCCTCTTGACATTATATTTCCCTGTCGTTCACTGCGCTCACTACACGCCTCTTGCTACTCTACAATCTTACCAACAACGCCGGCACCTACCGTGCGCCCGCCTTCGCGGATGGCAAAACGTAAGCTTTCTTCCATGGCGATGGGGACAATCAGATCAACATTGATCTCGACATTGTCGCCAGGCATCACCATTTCCGTGCCCTTGTTCAAGGTCACAATACCGGTCACATCCGTTGTACGGAAGTAAAACTGCGGACGGTAATTGTCAAAGAACGGCGTATGACGACCACCCTCTTCCTTGGTCAAGATATAAGCTTCACCAACAAATTTCTTGTGCGGCGTCACAGAACCAGGCTTACACAATACTTGCCCGCGCTCAACTTTTTCGCGGTCAATACCCCGGATCAGCACACCAACATTGTCACCAGCTTCACCGCGGTCAAGCAGCTTGCGGAACATTTCAACACCGGTACAAGTCGTTGTCTGGGTGTCTTTAACACCAACGATTTCAATACTGTCACCAACATTGATCACACCGCGCTCAACCCGGCCCGTGACAACCGTACCGCGCCCAGAGATAGAAAACACATCTTCGATCGGCAACAAGAAAGGCTTGTCAATGTCGCGCTTGGGCTGGGGAATATATTCGTCGACCGCCGCCATCAATTTGCGAATGCTTTCTTCGCCGATTTCAGGATTTTTACCTTCAAGCGCCGCCAATGCGGAACCCATGACAATCGGAATGTCGTCGCCAGGATAATCGTAAGAACTCAAAAGCTCGCGGATTTCCATTTCGACCAGCTCCAACARCTCATCGTCGTCGACCTGATCAACCTTGTTCATATAGACAACCAAAGCCGGAACACCAACCTGGCGCGCCAACAAGATATGCTCGCGGGTTTGAGGCATCGGGCCATCTGCAGCAGAAACAACCAAAATACCGCCGTCCATTTGCGCCGCACCGGTGATCATATTCTTGACATAATCCGCATGTCCAGGGCAATCCACATGGGCGTAATGGCGGTTTTCGGTTTCGTATTCAACATGGGCCGTAGAAATAGTAATACCACGGGCTTTTTCTTCAGGCGCGCCGTCGATTTCGTCATAAGCTTTGAACTCACCAAAATATTTGGTGATCGCAGCCNTCAACGTGGTCTTGCCGTGGTCAACATGACCAATGGTACCAATATTCGCATGGGGCTTATTACGCTCAAATTTCTCTTTAGCCATTTTAATCTCCGTTTCTTACTTAATATCGGGTGCGCCCTTACGCGCCGCCCTGCTTTTCAATTACTTCATCCGAAATCGCCTTTGGTGTGGTTTCGTAATGATCAAATGTCATGGTGAATTGGGCGCGACCTTGGGACATACCGCGCAGATTGCTCACATAGCCAAACATATTGGCGAGGGGCACCATGGCGTTAATTGCCGTGACCACACCGCGAGATTCCGTACCTGAAATCATACCCCGACGCGAGTTCAAATCGCCAATCACATCACCCATATAATCCTCAGGCGTCACCACTTCGACCTTCATAATCGGCTCAAGTAGTTTAACCGCGCCTTCTTTTTTCAACTCGCGAAACGCAGCACGGGCCGCAATTTCAAACGCCATAACAGAACTATCCACATCATGGTAAGCACCATCATAAAGCTCGGCATGGAAATCAATAACCGGGAAGCCAGCCAACAGACCACTTTCCGCCATTGTCCGAATGCCTTTTTCGACGCCCGGAATGAATTCTTTCGGGACATTACCGCCCACAACTTTACTTTCGAAGGTAATACCCTCGCCCGCCTCGGACGGCGTGAAGTGAATTTTGACACGGCCAAACTGACCAGAACCACCAGACTGTTTCTTATGGGTATAGTCAATGTCAACAGGATGGGACAATGTCTCGCGGTAAGCCACTTGCGGCTGACCAATACTAGCCTCAACACCAAATTCGCGCTTGAGGCGATCAACCAGAATGTCCAGATGCAATTCACCCATACCCGCCATAATGGTCTGACCGGATTCGTGATCCGTAGACACCCGGAAAGAAGGGTCTTCCGCCGCCAAACGCTGGAGACCAACACCAAGTTTTTCTTGGTCAACCTTGGTTTTAGGCTCTACGGAAATTTCAATCACCGGATCAGGAAACTCCATCCGCTCCAAAATAACCGGATGGTTCAAATCGGAAAGCGTATCGCCAGTCGTAGTTTGCTTCAAAGAAGCAATGGCCACAATATCACCCGCATGGGCAATTTTAATATCGTCGCGGTCATTGGAATGCATGATCAGCATACGACCGACGCGCTCGCGCTTTTCCTTAACCGTATTCATCAAAGTCGTACCGGATTCCAGCACGCCAGAATACAGACGGCAGAACGTCAACGTGCCAACAAACGGGTCATTCATAATTTTAAAGGCCAACATGGACAAAGGCGCATCATCAGACGCTTCGCGGGTTGTTTCCTCGCCGGTTTTAACATCAATGCCCTTAATGGCCGGAATATCGGACGGGCTAGGTAAATAATCAACCACAGCATCAAGCAAAGGCTGAACACCTTTATTCTTGAAAGCCGACCCGCAGAAAACGGGAACCAATGTACCCTCAAGCGTACCCTTGCGGATCAAACGCACCAAAGTCTCATTATCAACGGCCTCGCCCTCTAGATAAGCCATCATCACATCATCATCAAGCTCGGCAACCATTTCCACCAGCTTGTCGCGGTATTCAGCCGCTTGCTCTACCAAGTCAGCGGGAATATCGGTGGTGTTAAATTTAGCACCCAGTTCCGCATCATCTTCCCAGACATAGGCCTGCATTTTGATCAAATCGACCATGCCTACAAAGTCGTTCTCGGCACCGATCGGAATTTGCATAGCGAGCGCAGGCGCACCCAGGCGCTTGACGATGCTATCAAGTGAAGCAAAGAAATCCGCACCCAATTTATCCATTTTATTGACGAAAATCATGCGAGGTACATTATACTTATCAGCCTGACGCCATACGGTTTCCGTCTGCGGCTCAACACCAGCATTGGCATCCAATAACGCAACCGCACCGTCCAGCACCCGCAAGGAACGCTCAACCTCAATAGTAAAATCAACGTGTCCAGGTGTGTCAATAATATTCAAACGCTTGCCGCGCCAAAAACATGTGGTCGCAGCAGAGGTGATAGTTATACCGCGCTCTTGCTCTTGCTCCATCCAATCCATGGTGGCCGCACCATCATGCACTTCGGCAATTTTGTGGTTTTTACCCGTATAATACAGGATACGCTCGGTGCAGGTAGTTTTACCCGCATCAATATGCGCCATGATACCAAAATTACGGTAGTCTTCAATTTTATATTCGCGTTTCATTCCAGTCTCTAATCTCTACCAACGGTAATGGGAGAACGCACGGTTCGCCTCAGCCATTTTATGGGTGTCTTCACGCTTCTTAACGGCGGAGCCACGGTTATTTGCAGCRTCSARMAGCTCWGCGGCCAATCTTTCGCGCATKGTRTTTTCGTTGCGCGAACGCGACGCMGACACCAACCARCGAAYRGCCAAAGCCTGYTTGCGCTCATTACGCACCTCRACSGGGATTTGGTAAGTWGCACCACCAACCCKGCGCGAGCGAACYTCGACGGASGGYTTGATGTTTTCAAGCGCATCATGGAACAYRCGCATAGGCTCRGTYCKGGCCTTATCYTCRACAATATCSARAGCCCCRTAAACRATRCGCTCRGCAGTGGACTTCTTTCCGTCCAGCATRATYGCATTCATAAATTTRGTCAGGACAATATCCCCAAACTTTGGATCTGGTAAAACTTCCCGTTTTTCAGCGCGGTGACGACGTGACATAATATATACTCTCTACTTAGGACGTTTGGTGCCGTATTTGGAACGGCGCTGGCGACGGTCTTTAACCCCCTGGGTATCAAGCACACCACGTAGAACGTGATAGCGAACACCAGGCAAGTCTTTCACACGACCACCACGGATGAGCACAACACTATGCTCTTGCAGGTTATGGCCCTCACCGGGGATATAGCTCACAACCTCAAAACCATTGGTCAAACGCACTTTTGCCACTTTACGCAGGGCCGAGTTCGGCTTTTTCGGCGTTGTGGTATAAACACGTGTACACACGCCGCGCTTTTGCGGACATGCTTCCATAGCTGGAACCTTGTTCCGCTTTGGCTTTGGCTTCCGGGGTTTCCGAATAAGCTGTGATACTGTTGGCATTATACTTCCCTGTCTCTCACTTCGTTCGTTCCGCGCCTCTTGCAAGGCCCCTCAACTAAACTATCAGGCTCACATCATATGAACCCTGCACAAAACGCGCAAAATAACCGCCTCATCACCCAGTAAATAGGCTCAAAACAAGACGTTTTACGCAAAACCGCCCCCGCTCCCGATAATTTTACCGGAACCAAGGACAAATATACAAATTTTCCGCCAAGAAAAGGGTCTCAAGTCTCACGGACCTGACAGTCAATTCCTCCAGCGAGCGGGAACATAACAGGAGATTCGTACAGGTCAACAAGAGTTTACGGGTTTTTTACGCTTTTTTACACAGATGCAGGCTACGCACTTAGCTGGTATATGAGGCTTAGAAACAGGGTTCCAATTCAAGAACACAAGCCAATTTACCACATTCATACAGAAAATTGCTCGCGCAGGATTTTTTCGTCTAACTCGTGGCCTTTATCAAACAACAGGTTAAACTCTATATTACTGGCTTGTTCAACCTCGACACTTGTGACATCGCGAAATTCACTGCTGTCCGCCACTGCGCTTACGGGTCTTTTATCGGCGTCCAGGATTTCAAATTTGACCTTGGCCGTATTTTTGAGCAAGGCACCGCGCCACCGCCTTGGCCTGAAGGCGCTAATGGGGGTGAGCGCCAGAACGTCCGAACCAAGCGGGATGACCGGGCCGTGGGCAGATAGATTATAGGCGGTAGACCCTGCCGGGGTTGCAATGAGAATCCCGTCGGCCATTAAACGCTCCATGCGCACTTCGCCGTCAATAGATATCCGAATATGGGCCGCTTGGCGGGTCTGGCGCAATAAGGAAATTTCGTTAATTGCCAACGCCTTGAATTCCCCGCCGCGTGCAGTGGCTTTCATTTGCAGTGGCCTAATTTTTGCGGAACGGGCTTTGTTCAACCGCTCGGTCAAGCTTTCGGTGTTAGACTGGTTCATCAAAAACCCAATTGTTCCTTGGTTCATACCGTAAACAGGAAGACCCCGGCTTAACAATGTCATATATTTACGCAAAGTCTCCAGCATAAACCCGTCGCCGCCAAGCACGGCAATGACATCCGCGTGGGCAGGATCGCAATTTCCGTAAATTTTGACAAGCCGGGACAAGGCTCGTTTTGCCTCAAGATTCGCCGTGCTGATGAAAGCTATGTTTTCATATTTGGTGATTTTGCGAGCCATATATATTCTAATACAATTGACCTTGGTGTAAATCAAAGGTTAAATAGGATTGTGGGAGAAAGAATTACGACTACGGGGTGTCGTAATGAGGGGGTGGTGCGGTTAATGCATGCTAAGAATAGAGGCTTTTCTATTTGGGCTTTTGGGCTGGCGTGGATTTTATGTGCGGCATTCCCCTTACAAGCCAGCGCCGGTGCCTGGCCCACCGAAGCTGGCGCGGGCCAGGTTATTTCCACCTCTTTATTCGACAATGCAAGCCAGGCCTTTGACGAGAACGGTGACGCCAGCCAAGCTGTCAGTTTTTCCAAGTTTGAAGGGGCGGTGTATATGGAACACGGCCTCACCGCCAAGACCACTTTGGTGTTACAGTCCAGTTTTCAAGACATTCAGTTTCGCGCCGGGGTAGATGATGTCAACTTTTCCGGGTTAGGCGAAAGTTACCTCGGGCTGCGCCATTTACTCTGGGACGACGATAAAACTGTCATATCTGCCCAAGGCGGTGTTTTGTTTGCCGGGGCCGGTGAAGCCATTGCAGATGCGGATCTGGGATTTGGCACCACCCATTACGAAGCCAGGGCTTTGTTGGGGCGTAGCTTCAAACTGGCAAAACGCGACGGGTTTATCGATTTACAAGCGGCGCGGCGGTTTAGGCCGGGAAATTTCCCGGACGAGTGGCGGCTTGATGCCACGACCGGGTGGCGGCCAGTAAAAAACATCCAAATATTGGCGCAAGGATTTTACACAGCCAGCGAAGCAGAGTTCGAAATCGCCCGGCGCAATACCCGCTTGAAACTACAAGGCTCTCTTGTTTATGACCGGAGCGCCAAAACCTCTTACCAGATAGGTATGTACCAAACCGTGGCAGGCAAGAATATAGTCAAGGAAAAAGCGTTTTTTATTGCCATATGGTCGCGCTATTGAATTTTAAACACATGTCTGGTCATCTGGCCAAATATATGTTAGAATTTTCTGCGTAAAGGAATGCCTATGACTGCTTTGGGTGTGATTATAGCTATACGAAAACCTACCAGCCTGTTTGCATGGGTTTCCCTGTTTCCTTTAGTTTTCGTCATTTTGTTTTCTACATTTGCCTTTGCCAACACAAAGCCAAATCTGCGCCACAGCCAAATGATTGCTTTTGAACGCACTGAAAATGGCCAATATATCATAGAGGTGGCAATCAACGGCGATGGCCCATTTAGATTTATGGTCGATACGGCGGCCTCACGCACCAGTATTTTTAACAAAACCCGCGTCCGGTTGAAACTTAAAAACAGCGGCGAGAAAAAATTTATCAACGGTATCACGGCTTCAAGTTTTCGGCCCAGTACGTCCGTAGACACACTGGAATTTGCCGGACATGTTTTTCGAGACCATACCATTATTGTCCTCAAAGATTGGAAAGATGCCGAGGCACTGCAAATCGACGGCATATTGGGTATGGACGTGTTTAAGCAGATGGTCTTCGCTTTTAGCCATAAGAATTCTCGCGTAAAAATCAGCCGGTTGCCGAAATTCACCAAGTCGAAATACAGAAACTGGATTACAGTCAAGCTAGAGGACAACCCCTATCCGGTAGATAAATATGGTCTTTTGTTTACCTATACAAAAATTGGGAGTTTACACATTCCGACATTACTGGACACCGGCTCCAATTTTTCGGCCATTAACTGGATGAGTGTCAAGGGTACAAATCTTGCCAAAGAGCGCCGGCGCCTGCGCGAAGAGTGGGTTGTTCAAGGTTCCATTGGTACGTTTAAGCCCCGCATAAGGGTGAAACTTGAACAAACATTTATTGGCGGGGTTAGGCTAAAAAATCATGAGTTTCTCGTCATGAATTTTGATAATTTTCCCGTCAATAATTACGGCAAATACCCACTGGTGATAGCTGGTGTTGACCTATTTGAAGGGCGAGATTTTGTCTTGGACTTCCCAGGTAAACGCCTATATCTAGCCCGTAAACGCCACAATATTGAAGTTAAACCCAATACGTCGCGTTTAAAACAAAACCAATAGGCATTGACCTATTTCTTATATTTCTCAACGAAATGATCAATTTTTCCAAAGATTGATTTGCCGTCTTTGTCGCGCATGTCAATGGACACTCGATCTCCGAATTTCATAAAACTGGTGGACGGCTTGCCGTCTTTTATGGTTTCGATCATGCGGATTTCCGCGATACAGGAATAACCTAGACCGCCGTCCTCGATTTTTTTACCAGGGCCACCGTCTTTGTCTTGGTTGGACACTGTGCCAGAACCGATAATTGTGCCAGCACATAATTTGCGGGTCTTGGCGGCGTGGGCAACCAGCTGCGCGAAATTAAAGGTCATATCAACCCCGGCATCGGTTTTTCCGAACGGTTTTTCGTTATAATCAACTAACAAAGGCAAATGCACTTTGGTACCGCGCCAAGCCTTGCCAAGCTCGTCCGGGGTAACGGCTACGGGCGAAAACGCGCTTGACGGCTTGCCGTGAACAAACCCGAAGCCCTTAGCCAATTCACCGGGGATCAGCCCGCGCAAAGACACATCATCCACCAGCATTATAAGTTTAATGTGGTTTACGGCCTTGGCTTTGGACACCGCCATTGGCACGTCATCGGTGATGACCACGACCTCAGCCTCAAAATCAATGCCGTGGTCTTCAGACGACGCCAGGATTGGGTCCATAGGACCAATAAATGTGTCCGATCCACCTTGGTACATGAGCGGGTCCGAGTAAAAACTTTCCGGCACTTCCGCGCCGCGTGCCTTGCGCACCAATTCCACATGATTGATATAGGCCGAGCCGTCGAGCCATTGATAGGCGCGCGGCAAAGGCGAAGCGCACACCTCCGGTACAAAGGTGAAAAAATCACCCACGCCATTGTTCAGGCGGTCATATTTGGTTTGCAGAAGCGGCGAGGCCGTCTCCCAATTGTCCAGCGCATATTGCATGGTCGGGGCAATTTCGCCGGCGTCCACAGCAGTTTTAAGGTCGCGGCTAACGATAACCAAATGACCATCCCGGCCATGTTTAATAGTTGCGAGTTTCATATCCTGTTCCTCGTTTAGTTTTTTGTTCCCATGCAAGGCGGGATAGTATTTGTCAAGTTTTTGTCGCTTAATCGTCCGTAAGCTCATGCAACCAAGCGGCGTGGCGCGGGGCTTTTTTGGTGCGTGACCATTCGTCCAGCATGGCCGGAGCCACTTCGTTAAGTTCCGCCAATTGTTTCGGCGTCCCTATGTCTGCCGCCAGTTCCAGCCTGTGGCCATTGGGGTCAAAGAAATATATGGATTTAAATATTCCGTGATTTGTCGGGCCCAATACTTCAATGCCGCCCGCTTCAAGGTGAGCTTTGGTCTCCATAAGCGCATCCATACTCCCGACCCGAAATGCGATATGCTGCACCCAGCGCGGCGTATTGCGGTCACGACCCATTTTCGGGCTGTTCGGTATCTCGAAAAACGCCAAAACATTATTACCGCCGGCATCAAGGAAAATATGCATGTACGGATCAGGCTCGCCGGTTGACGGAACCTGGTTTTCGGCAATAGCCAGTTTAAAACCCATGCCCAGCATTTTGGTATAAAATTCGACCGTCTCCTTCGCATCCTTGCAACGATAGGCTACATGGTGAATTCCGTCGGTCTTAGGTACATAAGTCATAAAAGCTCCTGTTGTCTCCATGTCTATATATTGCATTTTAGTTGCTATTGCAACTATATTTTTGATAAATTTCAAACCCCTGTTCACCCACATCAATTGTTGGCGTTTCCCATTGATGCCTATACACTGCCCAAAAACCAAAAAGATATTTATGCCCGCACCTGATTTTGATCTTAGCTATGCCGACTTGCCAAAGGCACTCTACACGCTCTACCAGCCCGCGCCTGCGCCCGCACCTGACATGGTATTGCAAAACAATGCTCTGGCGGCAAAGCTGGGCATAGACGAAAAATGGCTAGGCTCCCAAAACGCTCTCAGGTTTCTCTCGGGACAAACACCGCCGGACAATTACGCGCCCATAGCCATGGCCTATGCCGGGCATCAATTTGGCGGGTTTTCGCCGCGCCTCGGTGATGGTCGGGCGGTGCTGATTGGTGAATATGTCGCCCTCGATAACATACGCCATGACATACATTTAAAGGGCAGTGGCCGCACCGCCTATTCACGCGGCGGGGACGGCAAAGCCGCTCTGCGCGCTGTGCTCAAGGAATACATATTCTCCGAAAGCCTGGCGGCGCTCGGTATACCGACCACCCGCTCCCTCGCTGCACTTACCACGGGCGAAACCGTGATGCGTCAAAAACCGCATCCGGGAGCTATTCTTGTGCGTACGGCCCGGAGCCATATCCGGGTCGGCACGTTTCAATTTGCCCGGCTTCACGAAGACCAAACCATATTAAAAGCTTTGGCAGATTATACAATAGAGCGACTTTTCCCTGAAATAAATAGCGTCGCCCCATATGAGCAATTTCTAGCGCAGGTCATTGAAAAGCAAGCAAAACTCATCGCAAAATGGATGAGCTTCGGGTTTATTCACGGGGTCATGAACACCGACAATATGGCCATTTCCGGCGAAACCATAGACTTTGGCCCCTGTGCCTTTGTGGAGGGATTTGCGCCAGACCGTGTGTTTAGTTCAATCGATCATCACGGCAGATATGCCTGGAACAAGCAACCCGAAATGGCCTATTGGAATTTGACCCGGTTCGCCGAAAGCCTGTTACCGCTCTTGCACACGGATGAGGGCAAGGCGGTTGTAATCGCGCAAGAGCAGTTGAGCAAATTCTCGAACATTTTCACGGCCCAGTTTAACGATCTGATGCTGGCCAAAATAGGCCTGAGCCCTGATATGGACGGCGCCCCGCAAGTCTTGTCAAACGCCATGTCCATGCTCGCCCAACACGAAATAGACTTCACCTCGTTCTTCAGACGGCTCACCGACATGGCGGCAGGCAAAAGTGAGCATGGGTTTTTAGCTCTGTTCCCTGAACACACAAAGGCCGGCGCGTGGCTACAATCCTGGCAAAAACAACCAGCAGCCCGCTCCAAAACCGCCCGCATAAAAATGCAAACCCTAAACCCGGTTTACATACCAAGATACACACAAACCGAGACGGCATTGGAAGCGGCGGAGACGGGTGACATGGCACCGTTTCAAAATTTACTGAGCGCGGTTACATCACCGTTTGATGTGCGCCAAAAATTAGCAAGCCTAGCTGAATTGGAACAAGACGGCGAAACTACGGTACAGACCTTCTGCGAAACATAAGCTATGGATCCTCACAAACGCCGCACCTCAACATGACCATGCATATTTTGACAGACATAAATCTGTGCGAAAAACGCCGACGTTAAACTGCTAGCCTGAGAAGTTCACTCTTTATTCATCTAGATGTTTTGAAAAAAGAACATCACTTGCTTCTAACAATGTCTTTCGGGATTGCGGCAAGGACAAACTATGATCATCATTTGGTAGCAATATCATTGTGCTAGACTTGCCAGCTTTCTTTAACGCTTTGGACATAACTTTCGATTGTTGTAGAGGAACAGTCATATCGTCTGTCCCATGCACGAGTACAATCTCGGCTTTTATTTTATCAACATTCACTGCCGGAGATTGCGCCAACATAACATCCTTGTCTTTATAACGGTCACCAATAATCTTCCGCCAAAACTTAATGGCGTTACTATTAAAACCCGTCCGCGCTTCTTCAAACTTTAGAATATCTCTAATTTGAGAAACACCGTTAACCGATAGTGCACATTTAAACATATCAGGCTCAATCATTGGCAAGGCAAGAGCTTGATATCCACCATAACTTGCGCCCGTGACACAGATCTTATCAGCTTGCGCCACATTTGTTTTTATTAGGTATCTAACACCATCAACCGTATCAGTGAGCATTTTTCCTCCGAATTCACCATTTCCTTTTTCAGTGAATTCATGTCCAAACCCTGTAGAGCCTCGAAACTGTGGTTTAAAAACCACATAACCTTTTGCTGCCAAATATTGCGCCCAAAAGTCAAAACCTGCATCATCACGAGCAGTTGGCCCACCGTGTGGCATTACTACCATCGGCATCGGTCCACTGGATATAGATTTACCTGGGGGCAATGTCAGATAGGCAGGAATTTCCAATCCGTCACGCGCCGTATAATCATACCTGATTGTTCTTGCAATTTGCGAAGGCTCAAGCTCCGGGTACATGCCGCCAAGAGATTCTATGCTATTTTTTGCCGTCTCATACAAGAAAAACTCTCCGGGGTTTGTAGGGCTGTCGGCATAGATCGTGATCATTGAATTATCTTTTGTCCGAGAAATAATCGTAATTTTCTGCCCTTTCAAGGCTTTCTTTATATCCCTATGCCACGTTTTATAAGGCTCAGCAGAATATACCTGCTTATAAGAATCATCAGTATACCCAACGCCGATTAGCTCATTCGTTAGCGGATCAAATATTGGGCCATATTCATAACCCTCTGGTACGTCCGCATCGAATATAAACGGCGAACGCTGCTTTGTGACTGGGTCAATGGTAAAAAGAGTAAGCTCGTCCTGCTCAGTTTCCTGGAAAAGAGGTTTGCCCTTAATGATGTTAACAAGGTAAATCGTACGTTGCTTCGTTTTATCGAACGTTGCTTGAAAAACCAATTTCTCTTTTACGCTTTCACCCAGAAATACTTGGTATTTACCATTTCGTCTATTATAGTCTTCTCTCGCCAAAACTCTTTCACCATCGGGCGAAAGCACTACATTTTGTGTATTCACAGGGTTTGAGCGTTTCAAACGTTCTTTGCCGGTATCAAGGTTTACACGAAAATGCCGATGTACGACTTTTCCTACATAGTCCGAGAAACTCATCAACACATAATCAGGGTCATTTGGAAGACTATGTACATATCCTCCACCATATGTCACACGGTAGTTTTTATTTTTTATTTTATCATCTAACAAGATAACCGATTTTTGCGTCTCAATATTTGTCGAAACCCAGCGACTATAAAGTGTACTGTATTTTTTCATTTTTCCCTGACCCTTGCCACGAAGACGAGCCAGTATGACAACGTGTTTGTTGCTCGCCCAACGGACCCCTTTAACGATCGATTTGTCGGGGGTAGGAATTATAATCGTATTGGCATTAGGGTTATGTAGATTAAAAACGAAAACAGCCTTTGTACCACGATAAGGCGCTAACATCGCGATATGATTGCCATCGGGAGAAACACGTACAGATTGCGTTCTAGGAAGTTGGGCATAAATATCGATATTGGGCGTTGCAAAAGCGGTTTTGCTTGCCCCTAATGTTAAGATAGAAAAAATCACCATTAGTGAAAATTTGTGTATTATTTTAAACATCATGAATTAGTCCCCTCATTTACAATCCTAAACACTGCAAAAGAAATAGTTTAAAATCAAGCTAAAACAGCAAAACCACAGAACAAAACGACTGTCTAACGCTATTGTCTATAAATTTACACCTAAACCAAACGAAACTGGGGTGAATTTAGGGTAAACATAAGCAGTTTTCTAAAATTACATGCACTAAATGTGTAAATTTTACTCGTTTTTCTGAGTGAATTTTCATCGTCAAAATGGGGATCTCAGTAATATTTGAGATGATGTGTAAAGCCTTCCACGATATTACCAGCAATAATATGGTAGTCTTTTTCATTAAGCAAATGCAGCTTGACAAAGCTATGTATACCCCCAGTGAAACAAACCCTCTCAAACTATCGGGTCTTTACTGGTTCAACCGAATGCCCATATATTACTTCTGTAGAGAATTAACCTGTCACCAGCAGCTCGTTACACAAACCGAGTAAATTCCATCTAGACTACGGCTAACACAATATCAAAACTGAACGATCCGCTTGAACCATCGCGTTTGGCAATCAATGTGGATTGTTCCTTGTTTGTTAAGGCGTTAAGGAGCCGGTCCACATCATTCAAAGGCTCGTTTTCAAAATACATCTGTGTCGTAATTTCGTGATAACCTCGCCGGGAAACTTTGAAATGAATATGAGGCGGCCGATCCCATCCTTTCGCCGCTGGATAAGCACCGGGTCTGACAGTTTTAAATCGGTAACGACCGTCCGCGTCGGTTTTCAAAATTGCCCAGCCTTGAAAATTTGCATCCAGCGGCGCCGGGTTCGGGTCAGTTTCGTGGGCATATCGTCCGGCCGCATTGGCTTGCCATATATCAACAACAGCATCTGCAATCGGCTTGCCATCATCCCCCAGCACCTTGCCTTCTACCGTTATAATTTCACCAAGGGCAAGTGTTGTGCTGTTGCCAAACAGCGTCAAATCAGCATCTTTATCTGATTGTGCGACAATTGGATAAAATGGCCCTGACGTTTGCGGCGGTGTAACAGACTTCATTGTCTCGGTTGCATATGCCGTCGTCATGCTAAACCCAACACCCGTCGCCACGCCAACGCGCAAGACATTACGCCGTGAAATATTTGTTTTGCTCATAATTACCGACTCCATTTTTGGATAATCTATTACAAATGGCATGATAACTCAATAAGGCATTAAAATTGGTTGCGCCCCAAGAGCACTTTGTCGCTTCGCTCGAACGCGGGAGTAGATTTGAACCCGCGGTGTGGCCGCATTTGGTTTTATCAATTGGGCTGAGCGCCGAATGAGGATGTTTAAATTATGCCTCTAAAACGAATAAACCCCGCCAATGGCGGGGTTTNATNNTTNGGTTGCGGGRGYAGGATTTGAACCTACGACCTTCAGGTTATGAGCCTGACGAGCTACCGGGCTGCTCCATCCCGCGTCAATGATGTAGGGGTCATATAAGGAACCCAAAACATAAATGCAAGCCTGCTATTTGCAGGCATACATATCCATTCTCGAACAATGCTCAAAAGTGGACTGAATACTTTCATAAAGGAGGTTTTTCATCATCTCTTTGGCATGCCGGGCAGCGACTTACTCTCGCGTGCCTTAAGACAGACTACCATCAGCGCAAAAAAGCTTAACGACCGAGTTCGGGATGGGATCGGGTGGGGACCTTTTGCCATAGCCACCCGGCGAGCAAAAGAGATGATGTTTCGTAAAGATATCGAATTTGGTTGGCAAATGCTCTCCCAATTAAGGGAAATATTGTGCAAGCTGATCAGCGCGCACGAGCGTTTTGAAAAATTTAATTAAGGGAATCAAGTCAATCGAGTTATTAGTATCAGTAAGCTTCACGTCTTACGACGCTTCCACACCTGACCTATCAACGTCCTGGTCTTGGACGACTCTCAAGGGAGATCTAGTATTGAGGCTGGTTTCCCGCTTAGATGCTTTCAGCGGTTATCCGTTCCGAACTTAGCTACCCTGCTATGCTGCTGGCGCAACAACAGGTCCACCAGAGGTTCGTTCACCCCGGTCCTCTCGTACTAAGGGCAAATCCTCTCAAATCTCCTACTCCCACGGTAGATAGGGACCGAACTGTCTCACGACGTTCTAAACCCAGCTCACGTACCGCTTTAAATGGCGAACAGCCATACCCTTGGG
>NVVO01000023.1 GCA_002733385.1 Robiginitomaculum sp. | reverse complement strand
GTCACATATATCTCCTTCCTCCGTTTTTCACGGGGGAAGTACCCCGCAGGGGGGATGGGGGGCAAGGCTTTGCCTTGCGTGCCGCAAAGCGGCACCCCCCATCGAGCGCAAGGGCGCCCACTTCCCCCGTGAAAAACGGAGGAAGGAGAGATGAGAAAGGCGGAAAAACCTTTGCGTGAATTTGCCCGCGATTTGCGAAAGGACATGACGGAGGCAGAACACAAGCTGTGGAGCCATTTGCGCCGTAAAAATCTCGATCATTACCGCTTTCGCCGCCAGTATATTATTGGGCCTTATATCGTTGATTTTATTTGCATTACNRRAAAAATTNATCATCGAAGTCGACGGGGCTACCCATGGTGAAACCGCAGAAATTTTCTATGACGACAAACGGACACATTACCTAGAGCAACAGCGTTGGAAAATTATCCGCTACGGCAATGAGGAAATATATAAAAACATTGATGATGTATTGGACGATATTTATGCGCATTTGAAAGGCCTGAAATGAACCCCCCTGCCCTCATCTGCAKTGCTACTTGCGCTGGAGCCTTTGGGGTGCGCGGCGAGGTCAAGATTAAATCCTTTACAGGTGTACCGAAAGATATGTTTGCCTACGGGCCGCTACGGGACGAAACGGGCAATGTGTTTTTGACCATCACATCACACCGCACCGTCAAAAATGCCTTTGCGGTTATGGCCGGGGAAGTGAAAACCCGCGAGCAGGCCCAGGCTTTGTCTGGCACGAAACTCTATGTCTACCGCACCGACATGCCAGCACCGGACGAAGACGAATTTTATTTTGAAGACCTGATCGGGTGTGAAGTTAAAACGGCGGGCGGGCGTCGCATGGGCAAAATTCTGGCCGTGCATAACCACGGTGCAGGAGACTTGCTTGAAATTAGCGGTACAAAAGACACGCCGCAATTTTTTCRTCCATTTACGAAAACCGCCGTTCCCAAAGTGGACATCAAAGCAAGGCGGGTGGTGATATTTATCGAGGACGCCGACGTTTAAATCTTGGCCATGCGTTCACCCATTTGCTCGGCCAAAGCCAACAGGCCGCTCATGGGGCGGATCAGGACTTCAAATTCTGTGATTTGTCCCTGCGCGTCAAATGTAATCAAGTCGAGACCTTTAAGATTTTTATCACCGATCCGTGCGGTAAATTCCAAAAATGCCGAGCCGCGATCTTCGTTGAGCAATTCGCGGTGATAGGTGAAGTTCTCGAAAATTTCAACAACCTGCGTCAAAACGAAAATCAAAGCATCCCGGCCATGATARGGTTTATAGACCATGGGSGAGCGGAATACGGCGTCGGGGTGGATGATGTCCCGTAACAGTGCCGGGTCTTTATCTGCGACAAATTTGTGCCAGGTTTTTAAGCTTTGTGTGCTCGGCATGTNATTGCACCACGCTCATTTTTTCGTCTTCGCCGAGCGCCCATTCCAGTTTCTCAAACAGGGTTTGGCGGGATTTTTGCTTGGTGCCTTTAAAGGCCCGCATGTTGAGCATAGACATCATTTTTGCGCTCATCATGGCCGTTTCCATGACCGTGTCTTTGTCCACCAACGCATCGTAATAACCGGCAAGTTTAGCGTCCTTGGGGCCAAATATCTCCCCGTTAATGAGCGAGCGGTTGAGATAATGTTTGGGGATAAATTCTCGCGCCATTTCTATGCCGAAATGGTGCATGGTCATGCCGATCTGGGTCTCGTTTAGCCCGGTTTTGGTGCCGGCATTGCTACTAATCCTATAATCACAGGCCAGCAAGATAAATGCGCCCATGGCGATAGCATGACCGCCCGTAGCTGCGATTACCGGGAACGGAAACTGCAACAGACGCAAGGCGAAACGCGAACCTTCGCAGGTCAGCGCCACAGCTTGTTCTGGCCCGGACATCATGATTTTCAGATCAAAGCCGCCCGAAAAAACCCCGCCGTCCCTTCCGGTTAAAACTACCACGGCTTTGTCAGTTTCGGCTTTGTCAAAAGCGGCGTTCAGCCCGTTGAACATTTCGGGTGACAAGACATTGGCCTTGCCGTCGTCCATACGGATGGTGGCGATACCGTCCGCCAGCGTATATGTTACCAGATCACTCATGAAATTCTCCTATGCCAATACAAGTTTAAAGTTTTTACGGGCCAGTCGCGGGGTGATGTTCAAATCCATCAAGGCGTCCGCACCTATGGATTTAAGCAAGCCTTGCGCTGATTTCTTATCGGCCCCGGATAAATCTACCAGATGATCTGTAACCCGCTGCAACATCCAGAGCGAATAAGGAATAATACCGCGATTTTCAACTGTGCCGCCAATTTCAAATTCACGCATACCAATCATGCGCGGAATTTCAACTGCGTCCGGATTATCCACATGCCAGGCCTGCCAATGCTCCAAAGTCGAAACCAATATAGGCAATTGTTCACGGGCAAATATTTTCAAAACCGGGATAAGGGTATCGGGAATTGCGTCACCTTCTATAAACCCGCCCATTAGCGGATGTTGCGGTGCGTGAGCGCGGCGGCACCAGTCGGCAACGCGCGGCGCGGTTTTTTCCATATGTGCGCCGGACGCTGGATCGCGGTAATTATGAGCATATAAAGGCCCGAGCAGACCGTAATCGCCTATGCTTGGGCGAGATCCGAACAGAAAATCATGCTGGGCCAAATGTGCATTAAATGCCCGCAAAAATTCTTCATAGGTCGCTTCAATGGCAGGGGCGGTTTTGGGCGTAATGCCGAGCAATGGCAAATAAGCCTTGAACTTACCCCCATCAATGCGCCCTTTGGCCAACTGTTTTGCGGATGGCAATTCCGGGTACAGAGCCTTGCCAAATTCACCGTAAGCAAATTCCTCGTTAAACGTCCAGCGGTAATACATAGCGGCGAACAACAGCCATTCATCCCCGAACAGCTCCAGTATCAGTGCCGCAAGTTTTTGCTTGGGGCCGCGTGGATAAACCGACGGGCCGGGTTCATTGGCTTCTACATAATCAATGATATCCGTCGTGTCTTGAACGGTGGTGTCGTCGGATGCGACCAGTACAGGCATGACTGGCCAACCGACACGCGGCAATATCTCGGCGAGATAAACCGTGCGGGTCGCCAACACTTCCCGGTAAGCCACATTCTTCCACCGCAAATAGCCGCGCACTTTACCCGAATATAATGATAATGGCGCGGCGTAGAGCGTGTAGGGCATTAAGCCGCCTTGCCAAATTTCCCGTACAGTGTTTCACCAGCTTGCGCCATGTCGCGCAACAGGCCCGGCACTTCAAATTGCTCGCCGTACGTCGCTCGCAATTCATCGGCCCTTTCCACAAATTTGGCAATTCCGACCATGTCGATGAAACTAATGGCCCCGCCGGTAAACGGTGCGAAGCCCCAGCCAAATATGGAGCCCAGATCCGCCTCACGCGGGTCATGGATTATACCCTCGGCCATGGTGCGGGCCGCCTCGATGGCTTGTGCATACAAAATACGGTCTTTGACTTCATCGGCACTTGGTTGGTTTTGCAAAATCCCGTTGACGGCAAATTGGTCAAGTTCGGGCCACAGAGATTTTTCGCGGCCATTATAATCGTAAAAGCCTTTTTCGTTTTTGCGGCCCTTGCGGTCATATTTTTCGATCATGGCGGTGACGATGGGATCCATTTTACCAGCCACATATTGATTACCCAGATCGGACTTGGTTTGCTGGAGAATTTTATAGGCCAGGTCTATGGCGACTTCGTCTTGCAAGGACAATGGCCCGACCGGCATGCCGGCCATACGTGCGCCTTGTTCGATCAAGGCCGGTTTAACGCCTTCGGACAGCATGTTATAACCTTCATTGATGTAGCGCATCACGCAACGATTGGCGTAAAATCCGCGCGTGTCCTCGACCACAATCGGAGTTTTGCGTATACGGGTGGCAAAGTCCAGAGCCCGGGATATGGCATAATCCGATGTTTCCTTGCCCTTGATGATTTCCACCAACATCATTTTATGCACAGGGCTGAAGAAATGAATACCGATGAAATTTTCAGGCCGCGTGGAGGCCTTGGCCAAATCGCTGATCGGTATGGTTGATGTGTTGGAACCGAACACGGCATCTTTCGGAATGATATCCTCTGCCATTTTGGTGATGCTGGCTTTTAGCTCCGAATTTTCAAACACCGCCTCGACGATCAGATCAACATCGGAAAGCAAGCCGTAATCTGTGGTTGGGGTAATACGCGCCAGAACGGCGTCCATTTTCTCTTGGGTGGTTTTCTTACGCTTGACCCGTTTGGCCTGCTCTTTTTCGGTCAGCGCTTTGCCTTTATCGGCGGCTTCCTGATCACGGTCGATCAGCACCACATCAATGCCGGCCATGGCGGAAACATAAGCCACGCCCGCACCCATAAAGCCCGCGCCAATGACGCCGATTTTCTTGATGGCGCCGGGTTTTTGCGATTTCGGTCTTGCGCCGCCTTTGTCGATTGCCTGTTTGGAAATAAACAAAGTGCGGATCATGTTTTGGGTTTTAGGATCAAGCAAAAGCTGACAGAAATAACGGGTTTCGACCCGAAGCGCCGCGTCCATAGGCAGTTGCGAGCCTTCATAGACACAACGCAGAATATTGCCCATGGCCGGATAATTGCCGTAGCTTTCCTTGCGCACCATGGCCGACGATCCAGCAAACATCGGAAAGCCTGAAGCCGTCCACGGATCGCCGCCGGGGAAGCGAAACTTACCTGCGTCCCAAGGTTGTTTGGCTTTTGGGTTTTCCCGCACCCAGGTTTTGGCGGTTGCGATCAGTTCCGCGCCGGGCACTGCTGCATTGACCAAATTCATGCTGACGGCCTCGGCGGCTTTGATCTTTTTAGCTTGTAACAATAATGGAGCCGCGTTCATCAGACCGATCATACGCGGGACACGCTGGGTGCCGCCCGCGCCGGGCAACAGCCCGACCATAACTTCGGGAAAACCAAGCCGCAATTTCGGGTTATCATTGCTGGCGAAGCGGGCATGACAGGCGAGCGCAAGCTCAAACCCGCCGCCGAGCGCCAGACCATTTATTGCCGCCGCCACAGGCTTGCCGCAAGTTTCCAGAGCGCGAAAGGCACCGTTCAGCCGGAAAACCGCATCGAACATATCTTTCTTAGCCGCTTGTTCATCATCTTTCATACGGGCCGCAAAGCCTGCAAATTCCCCGCCCAATTCCTCAAGATTGGCCCCGGCGCAAAATGCGTCCTTGCCCGATGTGATCACCGCGCCTTTGATGTTGTCGTCGCTGGCCAAGGTCTCGACCCATTCATTGATCTCGGCGACCACATCCATGGACAGTACATTCATTGAGCGTCCCGGACTATCAAATGTCACCAAAGCAATGCCGTCTTTGTCGATGTCTAATGTAAAATGTTTCATGTTATTCTCTACACTCTTTCAATAATAATTGCACTGCCCATACCGCCGCCGACACATAATGTAATCAGCGCGGTTTGCTTGTCAGCCCGTTCCAACTCGTCGACCATAGTGCCGATAATCATGGCACCTGTGGCCCCCAGCGGATGGCCCATAGCAATGGCACCGCCGTTGACATTCATAATTGAATGGTCAACGCCCAGCCCTTCCATGGCACGCAAGACCACGGAGGAAAATGCTTCGTTGATCTCCCAAATATCAATATCGCCTATTTCCATACCCGCCTTGTCCAAACATTTGCGGGCTACGGCTTCGGGGCCAGTCAGCATGATGGTTGGTTCGGTACCAATTTCGGCAAAGGCACGAATGCGAGCGCGGGGTTTCAGGTTTTGTTTTTTACCGGCTTTTTTGGAACCGACAAGAACGAGCGACGCACCGTCTACAATGCCGGACGAATTGCCCGCATGATGCACATGATTGATGCGCTCTAATTCGGGGTATTTCTGCATGGCAACAAAATCAAAGCCCGGCATCATCTCGCCCATCATGGCAAAGGCCGGGTTGAGTGAGCCGAGCGCCTGCATGTCGGTGCCGGGGCGCATCAATTCGTCGTGTTCCAATATATTGACGCCCATCTGGTCTTTGACCGGGACAATGGATTTTTTGAAGCGACCTTCGTCCCAAGAAATTGCCGCCCGTTTTTGGCTCTCGACCGCATAGGCGTCGACATCATCACGGGAATAACCCCATTTTGTCGCGATTAAATCCGCCGAAATACCCTGAGGGATAATGTGGTGATCAAAGGCGATACTCGGATCAACCCCCATAGCCCCGCCGTCGCTGCCCATGGGAATGCGCGACAAGCTCTCGACGCCGCCGCCGACCACCATGTCGGACATGCCCGACATCACCTTGGCCGCCGCAATATTAACCGCCTCCAGCCCGGAAGCGCAAAACCGGTTGATGGACACACCCGCACAAGACTCGCTCCAATTCGCCGTTATTACCGCAGAACGAGCAATGTCCGCGCCCTGGCCCTTAACCTGATGTACACAACCAAGAATGACATCATCAATTTTGGATGTGTCGAGATTATTACGATCACGCAAAGCCTCCAATTGCTGGCTCGCCAACGACAGGGCCGTAATCTCGTGCAAAGACCCGTCCTTCTTGCCCTTACCGCGCGGTGTGCGGATAGCTTCATATATATATGCTTTAGTCATTTTGTGTTTCTCCTTAAACTAATCTCACCCTCACACCATTTATGAAGGAAGGGTGGGTGCTGTCGTTTTTCTATTCTATTTCTGTCATTTTATTGTTCGCCACAAACATAGAGTGGCTGTTTTTCTTCATTGACATCAATCAGTTGAAATTCATTTTTTGAAATAACGCCTAAAACGTAAGTTGTGTTATCATGTACTTTTCCATTTTTTTTACAGTTTTTAAGTTTAAATTCAATTTCCGAGGACCCCATATAAACCTTTATTCTGTCTGTTTCACAACTAAGGCTTCCAACATTAAAACGTTCTGAAAAAAGCCCGACACGATACTTGTTTCTCGTACATTCCCTTGAGAGGCTTAATTTGTCTGTTTGGATTATATCGAGCAAGGTATTCATTTTTGCTTCTGCGATAACATCTACCTGAGATTCCAAAGTATTTTTATCTGATTGAATTATGGAAGGTATTTTATTTGGAATGGGAACAGTATCAACAATAGGTTCGGGGTCGCAAGCCGTAAGCAAACATGTTGATATGAACATCAAGGTTTTCACCCTAAAGCCCCCTCGCAATAACCAGTTTCATAATCTCGTTGGTACCGCCGTATATCCGCTGCACCCGTGCGTCGCGCCAGGCCCGCGCCACCGGGTATTCGTTCATATATCCGTAACCGCCGTGCAGTTGCACGCATTCGTCCATGATTTTACATTGCAGGTCGGAGACCAGGTATTTAGCCATAGATGCCATCTCTGTGGTCAGTCTACCTGCGACGAGTTCATCCGTGCAATAGTCGCAAAACACCTTGGCCATAGTGGCTTCGCTCTTACATTCGGCCAGTTTAAATCTTGTGTTTTGAAAATCGATGATGCGTTTGCCAAAGGCTTTGCGCTCGCGCACATAATCAATAGTTTGGCCGAGAATATTTTCGATCATGGCCATGCCTTGCAGGGCGATGATCAAGCGTTCCTGGGGTAGTTTATCCATAAGCTGATAAAAGCCTTTGCCTTCCTCGGGGCCTATCAGGGCGGAGGTTGGGATTTTCATATCGTCGAAGAACAGCTCGCAGGTGTCTTGGGCTTTTAGCCCGACTTTATCGAGTTTTTCGCCCCGGCTAAAACCCTCCAACCCGTCGGTTTCCACCGCGAACAGCGAGATGCCTTTGGCCCCTTCGGACGGGTCGGTCTTGGCGCAAACGACGATGAAATTGGCCGTGCCGCCATTGGTGATAAAAGTTTTGGAACCATTTAAGACATAATGATTGCCGGATTTAAGCGCCGTGGTTTTCATGCCTTGCAAGTCGGAACCACCGCCCGGTTCGGTCATGGCGATGGCGGCAACATATTCACCTGAGATCAATTTAGGCAGCCATTCTTTTTTCTGACCTTCAGACGCAAAGGCGGTGACATAGGGTGTGACAATGGCATTGTGCAACACCACGCCCCAGCTATCAATGCCTTGCCCGTGTACGGCATCGATCAATATAGCGTCATGGCGAARATCACCGCCAACCCCGCCGTATTCTTCGGCGGCATCCGGAACTAACAAGCCGTACTCGCCGCCTTTGTTCCAAACCTCCCGGTCAACCACACCGGCCTTTTCCCAGCGTTCAATATGAGGTACGCAGACATCAGCAACAAAAGCATTGGCCGCATCGGCGAACAGGACGAATTCTTCTTCTTCGCGCCAGAGAGGCCGTTTTATGGCAAGATCATACATATTAAAACCTGTCCGCAGCCAGCGCCATGACAGGTTCAGCGCCGCTTTGCAATTTGGCCAGATGGGCGTCGATTTGCGGCAACATTCTGGCTATGAAATATTTACCCGTGATGATTTTGTCGGCGTAGAACGGATCGTCCGTGCCCGCGTCAATCGCCGTTTGCGCCACCTTGGCCATTCTTGCCCACATATAGGACAGCATGGCCAGACCCATCATGTGCATATAATCAACCGAACCTGCACCGGCGTTATCCGGATTGCTCATGCCGTTTTGCATCAACCACATAGTACCAGCTTGTAATTTGTTTTTAGCGTCGGCCAGAGCGTCCATAAACGGCTTCAGGTTTTCGTCGCCCTCATTTGCTTTGACAAAGGCATCAATTTCCGCTGACACAGACATTAGCGCCCGACCACCATTGCGGGCCAATTTACGCCCGACCAGATCCAGCGCCTGGATACCGTTGGCACCTTCATAGATTTGCGCAATCCTGGCATCGCGGACAAATTGGCTCATGCCCCATTCTTCGATATAACCGTGGCCGCCGTAAACTTGCTGGGCGTTGACGCAGTTCTCAAAGCCTTTGTCGGTGAAATAACCTTTGATCACCGGGGTCATCAGACCGAGAAAATCATCGGCCCGTTCGCGGACTTTTTCGTCGGGCGAATGTTTTTCCAAATCTTCTTGTAAGCCCAACCAATACAGAAATGCCCGTGCGCCCTCATTAAAAGCGCGAGCGTCCATGAGCATACGGCGCACATCAGGATGGACAATGATCGGATCCGCCGGGCCGTTTTCGTTTTTTGCGCCGGTCAAGGCACGGCCTTGCAGACGGTCATTGGCATAAATCACGGCGTTTTGGTAAGCGACCTCGCTTTGGCAAAGCCCTTGCATACCCACGCCCATGCGGGCTTCATTCATCATCACGAACATGACCCGCAGGCCTTTATGCTCTACGCCGATCAGCTCGCCGACCGCATCATCGAAATTCATCACACAGGTAGAATTTCCGTGAATGCCCATTTTTTCTTCCAGCGAACCACAGCTCACACCATTGGCCGCGCCGACATTGCCGTCCGCGTCCACTTTATTTTTGGGCACTATAAACAAGGAAATCCCCTTAACCCCTTCCGGGCCGCCTTCAATGCGGGCCAATACCAGATGAATGATATTGTCAGACATGTCGTGTTCACCGGCGGAAATGAAGATTTTCTGGCCTGTAATTTTATAGGTACCATCCTCTTGCGGCACGGCCTTGGTTTTGAGCAAGCCCAGATCAGTACCGCAATGGCTCTCGGTCAAATTCATAGTACCGGTCCATTCACCCGTGTACATTTTGGGCAAATACAAATCTTTTTGGGAATCAGAGCCGCCAATGGAAATGGCTTTGGATGCCCCACCGGTTAGACCGGGATACATGGTAAAAGCCATATTGGCGGAAGACGTCATTTCCCCGCAGGCTATGCCGAGAACACCCGGCAAACCTTGACCGCCGTATTTCGGATCCGCCGCCAGACCCATCCAGCCATTTTCGCGCATTTGGGTGAAGGCTTCGTGGAAACCAGGCGGTGTTGTGACCGTGCCGTCATCACTGCGTACACAACCATGCTCATCGCCAATTCTGTTAAGCGGCGTCAGAACCTCTTCGGAAAATTTGGCGCTTTCTTCCAAAATGGCGTCGATCATTTCAGGATCAGCTTCTTTGAWRSYSWCWARYWSTGAAAAGCGGGACAGCTCCAGCACTTCGTGTAATAAGAATTTCTGGTCCCTGACGGGTGCTTTGTATGTTGGCATATTATCCTCCTGGTTTTAAATCGGTATAAAATCTTCGTCGAGCCGGGCGCGAAACATGGCGTCATAAGCTTCTGCAAATTGAAACACCCCGGTTTTTGGCGCGGTCTCTATATAATTGTCGATGGCCGCACATAAGTCCTGCATATCTTTGGTGACGATTTCAATGTCGCGGCGTTTACGGCGCAAACGCGTGATCGCAGCCTCAAACCGGGATTTGCGTTCAAGCAGTTCCTCGCGCTCGCGGACATCACCGTCGGTCACATCAAGGAATTGCTTGATGTCGTCCAAAGAAAACCCAATGCGCTTGGCCCGTAAAATTTTCTCGATCCGGCGCTTATCCAGATCGCTAAACACCCGGTGGCCGCCAGCACGAGAAGGGGCAATCAAGCCTTTATCCTCATAAAACCGGATGGCCCGCGTGGTAATATCAAAATGCAATGCCGTTTCGGCAATCGTCCAATTGTCCTGGATTTCGGGACTAACAATTGCGGAATCTGTAGCAATATCTGTGTGCATGCACGGTTTTTAGATGCCGTTGACGTTAACGTCAAGGTAAAATTGGTGCAGAACCAACTTGACCCATTTACATTTGCCGTACACAAGCCGTTTATGAAAAAATTCGTGCCAGTTTTGTTGTATTTCTCCATCATATTGGGAGCGTTTATTTGTGATTCCGTGTCTGCCCAGGAGCGGCAAGCAGGCCAGACCCCGCGCGATTTTATTGTCCATGCGTTGGGACTGGACGGGCGGGAAATACTGGACGAAGGCGGAATTGGGGCCGTCAGCTTGCTTGAACAACCAGTTGCCATCACTTTGGCACCCTTTTACCTGAGCACATCAGATTATCTTGACCTAAGAAATAAAACCAACAAGAACAAAACTTGGCCACAAACCGTCTTGCACTATGATGTGCGTAATGTTCCGGTTTCGGGGATAAACCTGACCTCTAAACTTGATAGGGTGCAAAAAGTAACCATCACCCTTGGTGAAGATTTTGCCGCCGTTACCAGCGACAATAAAACCAAAATTTACGACTTTAAATTCAACCGCTTGCTCACGGTAAACCCACAAATCAATCCTGACGGTACACAGTCCGACACGCTAATTTTCGACAATATCTCGCTTTACGCCAAAGCCTACCGTAATATGCACACCATCAGGCAGATTACCCGCAATGGCAGTTTAAGAACCTTGCCCATTGGCCAAACCAGCCCAGAAGCCACCACGGGAGTTAATAAAGGCGCTAGTCTGGACGCATTTTGGATCGAGAGCAGTATGAGTTGGGCCGCAAGCGCTCCGAAGACAAAATTGACATTCACCGCCGAGCCGGGGTATTTAGCAGTAAAACGTAAAAATGAACTGCTGTTCAGGGCAAAATTTTCAGAAAAAAACTACATATCCGATGCTTATCGAGACACGCTTTTGGCCTTTGCGCACCATGAATGGCCTCTGCATCCGCAAATATTACAAGCCTTGTATGAATTTAGCGCCCCGCCTAAGCAATTGGAAATTTTGATGTATAGCCCCAATGCATTAAAGGGCCAAAAGCAAACATGGGTATTGACAAAGAGGCAACATAGTGCAGCCGCTTTTCCTTTGCCCGAGAATGCTTTGGGGGTTTTACAAAGACAAGATGTGGCTCCCCTAGCCTATGTCATCAATGAAGCCGCCCACAACCGCGCTCTTGGCGGGATCGAAACCCTAGGCGTACTTAAAAGGCGATTTAACCAGCAAATCGAAGCGGGAGAAATTTGGCAGGCCTGGCTCACCGGACAGAAATATTCTACCTATTCCGGCAAATGCGGCACGGGCCGTGGCTCTACGATTTGCCAAACTATAAGCGATATTGAAGCCGCGCACATGCCTGAACAGCCCGAACAAATTCAGGATTATTTCACGGCTCTTCGGGCGACAGGGCGTCCAGGTCTTAAAGTTGAAACCATTCAATTACTCGAACCATATTTGGACAAAAAAGACACCCCTGCATTTGTTATACGCACCCTAGCCATGGCGCGGGCCAAAATGAAAACCAAGCAGGCCAATGCCGCAGGGGTGGCCGAAATTGATGCGCAAATTTTGCTCAAGACCGCATTGGCCAAAGACCCTTATGACCCAAACACCTATGTGGGGCTGGCGCAGGTCTTGGCCGCGCGGGGGGCCTTTGAGCAATCCTGGGATATTTATGATGCCTTGCGCACACTCCCTACAGTGCAAGGCGTAGAGTTAAAAATAAACCGCGCGGAACTCAATTTAAGAAAATCCACGCCAGGATATTTTCTCGGCCCATAGGTCGCCTGCAAATAGATCGCCGACAATCTGAGTGATAGTTGAGAATTTGCGATCTGTTAACGCCATTTTAACCATAGTTAACGCAATTTTGGAGTAATCCATGTGGGAAGTGCGCGGATTGATTCGTATCGGGGTTCGCATTAGGATTCACATTAAGATTCGTAAAGGGAAACGTACAGGCTTTGGGAAGAGCTCTTAAACAAGCTCTTGGTTCAGGAAACAGGCATAATGGCAACACGTTCAAAAAACCCGGCGCATCCGCGACTTGTCACCGATAAACGCGGGGCATCCGACACGCCTACCGCAAGAGCCGACCGCGATACACTGGGCAAATTGCGGGCCCATATTGATGCGATTGAGACGCGCTTGAAACGTGCCAACAAACTAACCCGCACATCTGTCAAAGCCTTACAATCGTCTTACGCAACTTTGGACCAGAATCTGGATAAGAACCAAGGCGGCGACAATCCGGCGACCGCCCTCACTACGCATATCGAAGCATTATCAAACCGTTTGACCGGCATGATTGAACAAACCCGGCTTGATGTTGCCCATGATTTGAAAGTCGTATTAAGCGACCCGCGCCTGCATACACTGTCAAAAGCAATCACCAAGGCAAACCAGCGCCTGACAATGGCCGAACACAACCAGGCCGAAGCCATTAACACCATCAATGTGCACATTGCCCATTTGGCAACGGCGGTTGACGAACGTCTGCGCGGTGAACGGAGACAACGGCAGAACGCAGACAAAGCCCTGGAACGGCGTTTGGACGGGGTTGAGCAAGACAGCGCGGAAGCTTTCAAATCAATCGGTGAAAAAATCATCATCATTACCGAAGATATGACAACCCGTCTCCAAAACTATAAGGGCGAAATAGCAGAAGATGCCCTAAAGCGTCAGCATGACTATCAAGAGCACAAGCACACAATAGCACAGCGGATCGAAGCTATAGAGGATGAACGCCGCAACCAACTCCCCACCATAGAACGAGGCCTTGCCAGACTAAGCACGCGCCTGGAGGCACTGGAACAGTGCGGCAGTTTTGAAGATATACCCAAGAGCGTGGCACCTGCTTATCAGGTTTTCCCCGCAATAGAAGAGGCCAATACTGGGGCGGTAACTCAAGACAACAAAATTATTTCGGCGGCAGAGCCGCAAGCCGATATGGCCGGGCAGCTTAAAGATGCTTTTGCTGCCCTTGAGCAGGTTGATGCGCAGGTTGATATGCAAGATATATCTCCGCCACAATTTGTCACCAACCCGGATATATCTGAACAAACGCCGCTACTGCCCACTTCGTCAACACCGATAYTCGCGCCTGATTTTGGTGATGACAACACCGCTAGTGGACACATTCCGACGCCTAAGGAATTTAGGTCAAACGACACCCCCGATGCGGCCCACGAACCCCAGGTGTTTTCTCCGCGAGACTATGCCCCGCACAGCCCTGAATATGTTGCGCAAACAACTTCTGAGCCAGCCCCTTATGTCGTCACCGATAGCAATATCCAAGAATACAGCCCCGGCCAAACAATGCCGCCTCTCAACCCCGAAGCGGCCCCGCCCAACTCCGAAATAGCTCAGACCCACTTTGAAATGGCTAAGGCCCACTCTGAAAAGGTTCAGGCCCCTATTGCCTCGACCCTCTCTCCTGAACTCCCACCATTCGCCGTGTCCGGCCCACCGCCCATGCCCGAAGATAATAACCCAGAACCCTATAGCTTGGAAACGCCCCTAACACCTCAAGAACCTGCACTGGCACAAGAACCGACAATGGAGAATGCACGCCCCGGAGCGGTGCCCCATAAAAAAACCCGGTGGCGCCAGAAAAAAGAAAACAACAAAATCAAGAAACCCGGCAATGGCGGCTCGGGCGGCAAGCACGGCATGATCCGGAAAATTGCCCTGTTTGGTGGTGTCGCCGTGGTGGCATTATTTGCCTATAAAACTATTGTCCCTAAAATATTCGGGGCTGATGAGCAGATCAATATAAACGCCCAGAGCGCACCAGCCAAACAATTGGCCAATATCACCATGTCAGGCGACACGGATTTTACGGCAGTTGGTAACACCGCAATAAACCAAATCCCAAACCCTCAACCAGTTGAAACTATAGAACCCATTGGGGATTATGCCGAGGCCATGGCACCGCCTAATCTGGGGCCAAATGTAGAAGACGCAAATGCCAACAAACAAACATTGGAAACGGCGGCGGCCAGCGGTGATGCTATTGCCCAATTCCAGCTTGGTCTTTCACATTTGGAAGCGGGACGAGACGCCGAAGCTGTGCGGCTCATACGCTTGGCGGCCAACCAGAACCAGCCAGCGGCCCAGTACCGCTTGGCCAAATTATACGAGGCGGGGATCGGGGTCGAAGTTAACGGCAAAACTGCCAAAAGCTTGCTCATGCGTTCAGCCAAAGCCGACAACCGCATTGCCATGCATGATTTAGGGCATTATTTTGCCACCGGCGCAGACGGATCCTCGCCTGACATTGCACAAGCCGTTAAATGGTTTTCCCAGGCAGCCGAGCGCGGTGTTCTAGACTCTCAATTTAATCTTGGGGTATTGTACCAAGGTGGTTCAGGCGTAGATTTAAGCCTGAGCGACGCTTATTTTTGGTACACAATCGCCGGCATGCAAGGTGATAATATAGCCAAACAACGTAGCGAGGCCATCAAACCGGAACTGTCCAGCGACAATCTAGGCGCAGTGCAAGCACGCATTAAAGCCTTTGCGCCTAAACCCGTAAACAATACTGCAAATGGCGTGTTCACTAATCTGCCCTGGATCCAGAAGAAACCCAAGCTAGACACCGAAGCTAGCGTAAAGGCCACCCAGAAAATTCTAGCGTCTCTCGGCTATAATGTCGGAAAACCTGACGGCGCTATGGGGCCGAACACCAGAAATGCGATTATTAAATTTGAACGCGCCAACGGCCTGCCCGAAACCGGCCTTGTCAATGCCGGGTTAATTGCCCGGCTGGAACTGGCGGCGGGTGCATAAATAGCTTTCATTGTCCAAAGAACATGCCATATAAACCTAAATTGAGGGGACTTATATGGAAGTTTTTTACGAAAAACTGGGACAGATACCTGATTTGGTAATCAGCTTTGCGCCCAAACTTATCCTGGCATTGGCGATATTTTTTATCGGAAAGTTTATTCTGGGTAAGGTGATGAAAGCCGTGCACGGCGTCGCCATGAAAATTCCCAATATTGACAAAACCCTGGCCGGGTTTTTCACCTCCACCATCCATTTTGTCGGCATGGTGATAGTATGCGTAGCCGCACTTACGGCCCTTTCCATTCCGCTCGGGTTTTTGGCCACCGTGGTCACGGCGCTGGTTATAGCGTTGGGGTTCGCATTGCAAGGCGCACTCGGGGATTTGGCCTCGGGGATTTTAATCATACTGTTTCGGCCCTTCAGTATTGGCGACGAGGTCGAGCTGAACGGCACCAAGGGCTTTGTCACCGATTTGTCTTTGTTTGCCACCCGCATGAAAACCGGGGATAATATAGAGATCATCGTGGCCAACGGCGATGCCTTTGGCAATACGATCACCAATTATTTCGGCTATGGCAAACGGCGTCTCGATTTAGATTTCGGGGTCAGCTATGATGCCGATTTGGATAAATCAATCGCCGCTATTTTGTCGAGTGCGAACGGGGACGAGCGTATTTTGCAAACCCCGGCTCCGTGGGCCAAGGTCACAAATTTGGGCGATAGTTCGGTTGATATACAATTGCGGGTCTGGTGTGACCCCAATGATCACCGCCATATTAAAATGGATATCCCCTACAGGGTCAAAAAGGCTCTCGACAAGGCCGGCATTGAAATCCCGTATCCCCACGCCGTTATTATACAAAGAAAGGCCTAAGCCATGGAAGATTTTTCAAGCAATTTGACGCAATACTGGGATAAATATAGCGAACTTGCCTTGGGCAATGTCATCGGATTTGCGCCAAAACTGATCGGCGCATTGTTCATCCTGTGGATCGCCACAAGTATTGCCGGGCGCGTGCAAAAGCGCATCCTCAATTATACCAAGAAAAGCCCCCGCATTGACACCACCCTTGGTAATTTCCTGGCCTCAATCATCAAATATGCCGTCCTGATTGCCGGCTTTCTCGCCGCTGCCAGCCTTGTCGGCATTAAAATTGCCGCTATTTTCACCATCTTTGCTGCCATGACATTGGCCATTGGTTTGGCACTGCGCGGCACGATGAGCAATGTGGCGGCCGGGATATTGCTGATTATTTTTCGCCCCTACAGAATTGGCGATTATGTGGAAGCGGACGGTGTGGAAGGYACGGTTGACGACATCAATGTCTTTACCACCACTTTACGCACTTTGGACAATGTCAAGCTGATCCTGTCCAACGGCGGCGCTTGGCGCTCGACCATTAAAAATTATTCCTCATTGGGCGCACGCCGCATCGATATGGATTTTGGTATCGACTATAATGACGATATGGACAAAGCCATCAAGATCATCAAGGACACGGCGGTCAAACATAAAGACGTGCTGAAGAAACCGGACGGGCCTTGGGCCAAAGTTAGAAACCTCGGCGAAAGCTCGGTTGACATCCAAATGCGGGTCTGGTGCAAACCGGAGGATTATTGGGACGTGAAATTTGATTTGACCAAATCCGTAAAAGAAGCCTTTGACAAGGGCGGAATTTCCATACCCTACCCCCACGGCGTTGAAATCATGAGATAATTATGGCCAAGGTACAAATCATACAAGTAACAAATCCGGCGCAAATCGCGGACGTGAAAAATTTGTTTGTAGAATATCTCGAAACTCTGAAAACTGAACTGGGCAATGAGATTGGTTGTGCGGATGGTCAGGCAGATATGCAGAATTTCCCGGGTAATTACAAGGCTTTGCTATTGGCCAGTTTAGACGGTGTTCC
Organism: Robiginitomaculum sp.; assembly: GCA_002733385.1. GTDB lineage: Bacteria > Pseudomonadota > Alphaproteobacteria > Caulobacterales > Maricaulaceae > Robiginitomaculum_A. The sequence continues at coordinate 37,192 of NVVO01000023.1, read as the reverse complement.
GGTCGCAGCCTGTGGTGTCAAACGGATCAACGCAAAGGACTGTGAATTGGTGCGGCTGTATTGCCGCCCTGAAGGGCGGGGCCACGGGCTGGGTCGCAAGCTCACCGCAGCCGCGCAAGATTATGTCAAAGCCGACGGATGCACCCGCCTGGTGCTGTCCACCGAACCGATGATGAAACACGCGGTTAAGCTCTACAAATCAATGGGGTTTAAGGACATACAGAATTATGCGAACGCACCGTCCGCATGTTCTAAATATATGGCTTTGGAATTGTAGAAAGAAGCCAGCCTAAAAAAGAGCCTAAAACCGCTTCTTTTTCTTCTTCATGGGCAACAAGCCTTCAAGCTGGGCGCGTTTGCGGGCCAATTTGCGGACACGGCGAACGGCTTCGGCCTTTTCGCGGACACGCTTTTCAGATGGTTTTTCGAAATGACGACGGGCTTTCATTTCGCGCAAAACGCCTTCGTTTTGCAATTTTTTCTTTAGAGCCCGGAGTGCCTGATCAACATTGTTCTGGCGTACGTAAATTTCAACCATGTAAAAGCCTGCTTTCAATAAGTAAGTAACATTTATAACGCTTGCATGCACCATGGCACAGGCAAGCCTGTAAATTCCAATTTGGCGGTTATGTAGCGGTTCAAATCAGGAGCGTCTAGGAAAAACATGTGTTTTTACAAGATTTTCTTCCATTTGTGGCTGATATGCGACATTTTAGCCTAAAAGGAACATATTATGGGATTTCCAAAAGCCAAAATAATTGATGTGGGAGCCGTGAAAATTGCCACATATGAACGCGGCGCGGCGGATGCGCCGCCTGTGCTGTTTCTGCACGGCTGGCCGGAAATAGCCTATTCTTGGAAACACCAAATGGCGGCAGTGGCAGATGCAGGTTATCGGGCCATAGCCATTGATTTGCGCGGGTTTGGCCACTCCGATGCCCCGCGAGATGTAAGCGCTTACCGTATTGACAAACTTGTTGGCGATATAGAGGGCGTACTTGGGGCGCTGGGGATACGCGAAGTGGTGTTGTGCGGTCATGACTGGGGCGGTATCATCGTCTGGCATGCGGCGCGGATGCTGGAAAGCCGGGTGCGCGGGGTGATTTCGGTCTGTACACCCCATATGCGCCGCCCGCCCGCCGACCCCATCGAAATTTTCAAATACCGGCACGGGGACGACCACTATTTTGTCGCATTCCAAAAACCGGATATGGCGGAAGCAGTTTTTGCACAAGACCCATTAGCCGTGTTTAAAATGCTGTTTCGCCGCACACCGCCCGACTCCAAGCCGACATCCGACATGTTTTATCTGCTTAAACACTACCAAGCCTATTTGGCGGTAGGTGCGCCAAAACTGCCAGGCCAAGTGATGAGCGACGAAAATTTACAGGTCTATGCTGGTGCTTATACACATTCAGGCTTTCACGGCGGCGTCAATCTTTACCGCAATACAACCGCCAATTATGAATTAACCGCCGATCTGTCCGACGATATCTCCCAACCCAGCCTGATGATCAGCACGGCGGACGATTTGTTCCTGCCGCCCGAAATGGCCGACCCGATGTCAGACATGATCCCGGACTTGGAGCGCCTCACCATAGAAAACTGCGGCCATTGGGCCATGTGGGAGAAGCCGGACGAGATCAACACGGCCATAATAAATTGGCTGAACCGCAAAATGGGGTTACGGTATTTTTAGAGACACCCGTATAGCGCCTCTATCAACCTGAGCGGGCGTTCATCGCCGATAAGGACATTGCTTTGCTTGTTCATGACATAGGCGCAGGTAATGCCTGTGTCTCGGTCTGCGAAAGCACACGAACCACCCCAACCTGAATGACCAAGGGTGGCCTCGTTAGGGCCGTAGAAATGGTTGGGCTTGTTGATCATGATCCCGGCGCCATATGTTAGCTCGAACGGCAAGACCAGATCGAAGCCAGATATGCGCTCGCAAGATAATGCCGCCAGCGTTGTTTGCGACAGATATTTTGTGTCGCCAATATGTCCGTCCAAAGCCAGTTGCATCAGGCGGGCAACGGATTTGGCCGTACCGTGGCCATTGGCCCCGGCAAATTCAGCCTCGCGCCACGCCGCCGTACCGCGCTTGCCCGGCGACGACCACGGCTTTAGAAAAGCGGCGCGGGTGGCGGCGTTGATCTCGCCGAAATCCGACATAGCGCGGGGTTTGTGTAAATCGGCACAGCGTGCATGTTCGCTTTGGGGCGTTCCTATGAAAAAATCTATGTCGTGGGGCGTGCAAAATTCTTCGCGCAATATTGTACCCAGTGTGCGACCTTTTGCGTCCGCCAACCGCGCAATCTCTCCGGCCAAAAACCCGAAGGTAAGCGGATGGTAACCGCTCTGGCTGCCCGGCTCCCATATGGGCTTTTGCGCCGCCAATCGTGCGCATATTGCGTCCCAGTCAAACCAGTCTTCGGGCTGCATTGCTTCGGTGATGCCGGACAACCCGCCCTGATGTGACAGGACTTGCGCCACGGTCAGTTTATCTTTGCCGTGGGCGGAAAATGCTGGCCACAGGCTGGCAACGGATTGTTCGTAATTCAGCCGCCTTTGCTCAACTAGCCAAGCGATAACAAGGGCGGCCACGGCCTTGGTGGTGGAAAACACGGGTATGATTGTATCCCATTCCCAAGGTTTTTCACCGCGCCTGTCTTGTGTACCACCGGTTAAATCGACAATACATTCACCGTTTTGATAGACACAAAACCCCGCGCCAGCTTCCAAATTTTGTGTGAAGTTCCAGACAAAAGCCTCGCGAACCGCCTCAAAGCCTTTTGCCACATGTCCGGACGGCGAAAAATTGTTCATTTCAGTTTTCATTTAGGTAAATTTGCTGATAAACAAGGCTAAATCAATAGCAAATGAGAGAGACTATGAGCCTAAAAATATACCACAACCCACGCTGTTCCAAATCCCGCCAAACCCTGGCCTTGCTGATTGAGCGCGGCGAAAACCCGGAAATTATCGAATATTTGAAGCAGGCACCAACGCCAGCAGAAATCCGTGAGCTTGCCAAATTATTGGGCGTCGCTTCCGTGCGCGATATCATGCGCACGGGCGAGGCCATATATAAAGAGTTGAACCTGAAATCCGTTCAGGATGAGGCCGCTCTGGTGCAAGCAATTGCGGACAATCCCAAATTACTGGAACGCCCCATTGTGGTCAAAAACGGTAAAGCGGCGATTGGCCGACCACCCGAAAATRTTTTGGCATTGTTATAGAGGCGCTTTAARCGCAGAAAAAYTCCTGAAATCCTGCCCCGATAAACGAGTTGTTAAGCATAAGCGGGCATCAAGTCATTAACTATAGTGCGATTTTGCACAAATTCCTAAGTGGAACCTTTAGCGGGACGTTGATGATGAGACTAACTATGCGCACGACGACACGGCTAATGGCGGGCGCTTGTTCAGCTGTTTTATTATCAGGATGCTCTTGGTTTGGTTATGGTAGCGGTCAAAACTATCAAGTCAACAACAGCGCACGGTATAAAAACAGCTCAACCCAATACAATATGGGTTCGGGACAAAGAGCATTGGGCCGGTGCCAGATTACATCACCGACCCAGGCTATTCCGCCGGGCTGTCGGCCCGAAGAAGTTACTTTGGCTTTGGGCGGTGCTCAAAACTACAGTCAGCAAGGACAATATACCAGTGGCGGGTACGGCTCCCATGTGGGTGCGGCCCAAAACGTACAGGCGGGTTCTATCCCAACGCGGCAGATTAATGGGCAAATATTTAAAAGACCATTATTGCGCGGCCAATTTGGCCTGACACTAGACCCAAGTGTTGGCGGCCAGCTTTTTGACCCTAGCGGATCACCTTCTGTCGCCGCCTATAATAGAGCCCTGTTTGAAGAAGGCGTGCTTACCGGCACTCCCGCAGTTGGGCAAACCCAAGACACACGATATTATAGCTCCGCTGAACGGGTTTCTGCCCCGGACATAAGTTTTAGTGATGTTTATACTGCGCCCCTGCAAATCACAGGCGGGCTAGAACTTATATTGAGTAAACATGCGACCGTTTATGCCAATGCAGGATATACACGGGCCGAAGGCAAGAGCGGCGGCGGTGTGCAAATCATAGACACCTTGCTGCGGGATGTGACAACCCAAGACTATGACATGGCTACGGGCATCCCCATTGGTGGCCCGATTGGGCCGGTGACGACTTTTATTCCCAATGAAGCTGTCGCCACATTTAATTATGAATTTTCCGAACTGGAGCGTTACGATTTGGAAGCGGGTGGGCGGTATTATTTCAACCCGATTTTCGAAACTCAGCTACAAAGGCCTTTAACGCCATTTGTCTCAGCGTCAGGCGGCATGTCACATTATAATGCGACCCGCGTGAACGAAAATCAACGCCAGCGATTTTTAGGCCGTGCCTTTGACGGCACGCAAACCAACCCCAATGGGGATTTTTATGACATAAATTTTGGCACCCGTGTGCAAATATACGACGCGCAATGGGTGCCATTTGGTTCCGCAAAGCTTGGTTTGGAATGGCAAATGACCGCAAAGACGGCTTTGGCATTTGAGGCGGGCGTAAAATATGAAGCAGCCCGCGATTTCTCCGATGGCACCCAGGGAGACAACATTATTTCTGTCCCCCTGACCATTCGCGGCAGCTATAATTTCTAGCCAAAACCCGCTATAATTGCCTCAAAAAACCCCGCCCCACTGTAGAAAAACTCTAATATTCTAGGCATGTAAAAGGTTTTGTTAAGCATATTAGGGTTAATTGGGCAGACAAAGCAATTTTACAAGGGAGACGGTTATGCGTCTTGTCGTCGGTACATTATCTGCAATATTGTTATCCGGATGCTCCTGGTTTGGCGGTGGTTACACCAGTTCGGGCTTTACGGGCGGCGGTTCTGGCTATGGCTGCGCCAATAACATTAATGCCAGCGGCGGCCAATACGGGTACACAAACCAATATGKTGGTCAGGGCGGGTGTGCAGGCGGGTATGCTTATGGRCAAGCSGCACATGCATATGGATACGCTGGCACAGGTGCTCATGGCGCCTATGGCGGCCTTCCCGGAGGAGGACTGCGCGGCGTTCAAGGCGGTGGCGCTTACGGAACAAATATGGGTGTCGCCGGCATACAAGCTTATGGTGCCAACGGCGCGGCTGGCATGGGCGCGTATAATGCTTATGCTACAGGTAATTCTACAATGCTCGGAACGGCTGCACCATACGGGACGGCAGTTGGCGGAGCAAATATCGCAGGCGCAAACAGGGCAATGACTGGCGGCCAATTTATCAATGGACGTGCAGGTTACGGCGCGACAAGCGGTGTAACCACCATTCAAGGTGCACCGATTTATATCCCCAGGCCCTATCCGGCATATTACGGCGTGCCTACGCCAAATATGGGCTGTTGCGGGGGTGGCGGTTATGCGGGCGGCGGTTTGCGCGGCGGTTTTGCGGCACTTCCTTTTGGTATTGAAGCCGGCATTGGGACAGAAATTGCCATTGGCGGCGACATATTCCCTGGCGCACCCGCCAAACCTGCTGGCACCAACTTTATTTCGGCCATTGCTCCAATAGGATATGCAGACGCCTATAAAAACGCCGTGAATTACGAACTGGCTGGCACCTATGATGTTAATCCCAGCACCACACTTTTAGGGCGGGTCGGGTATTCAAATGCCCAAGGCCAGCGTTTGAGAATTGGCACAATTGATGACGGCATCAACCCTGCAGAAGATCTCTACGCCCAGTGGGGTGATTTGGAACAAGTGACACTGGAAGGCGGCGTGCGCAAATATGTCGGCGGCTGGAACAATACCGTCAGTGGTATACGTCCCTATATTCAAGCCACCGCCGGGTTTACCCATAACCAGAACGTAGACCTTGTTCAAGATTCAGCCATCTTAGCCCCCGCCGCTCTCAACACACAGCAATATATTCAAGCCGGCTGGACACCAACAGCATCTGGTCTGATCGGTGCTGAAATGCAAGTGGGTGCCCGCACAGCTATTGGCGTGGAAACCGGTATTCGCTGGCGGGATGATTTGCAGACAAATCTTGTATCTGGAGACCGCTGGTCAATACCGCTTAGACTACGTGGCCGCGTTTCATTTTAGGAATCCAGGCACCGCCAAATCTTTACACACACTTAACAAACCCGGCTTTTGGCCAGGTTTTTCGCGTTTTAGCGCCTTAAAATCCGTGAATTAACCACATAGAAACCATGTTCTTTGACCAGTTTGATACATCTGGCCCCTATATTGCAACCCAATTGAAATAACTGAAATGATGCGGCGATATTGTCCCGTATTGTTACAAAACCTAAAATTATAAGGGATTAGGATTATGCGTTATTTATTATGTGGAGCCGCTGCGATCGCTCTTTCAGGATGTTCTTGGATGGGCTTTGGTTCAGGCCAAAATTATAATTCAGGCAGTACTTATACTCACAACACCAGCAATGATGAATGTTGTGTAGGCGGGAAAACCTTGAGCCGCTGGAATATGGAAGCCGGGATTGGCGCAGAAACCTTTGTCAGTGGCAATGCGATTTCAGGCAGTAAATCCCCACCAGCTTTGTTCCCATTAACGACCTTGCAAGACGTGAAAATGTCGGATGCCTACGCGGTAGGGTATAGAGCCGAACTTGGCGGGTCATATGCGCTAAACCCAAATAGAAAGCTGACCTTGCAAGGCACATATTCACAGTTTAACGGCAATGAAGTTGCTTGGGGGCAACAGGGCGGCGGCTCGCTTAGGGGCACAATGTCGGATTATAAAAGCTACGGTATAGAAGCCGGTATCCGCCAATATGCCAGGCCCAAACGCTTTCCAATACTGAAATCCGTGCGGCCTTATATTGAAGGTAAAATGGGCGTAGCCTATGTTGATGACATCAGGCTTGAAAACATCAATCAAGTTGGTGGCGTACCCCATCTAAGCACACCGGCAAGCCTGGCTTTTTATCAAGCAAGTTGGGTGCCAACCGCCTCTGGTCTTATCGGTATAGAGACGCCGGTATTTGACCGTTTCACCATGGGCCTAGAGACAGGTATCCGCTATTCAGGTACACAAGGGACAGACACAACAGATACTGGAGGCGGTTTTAATGCCCGGTATTCCGGTGCCAATAATGGCGGTGACCGTTGGAGCGTGCCGTTGACTATTCGCGGACGCTACCGCTTCTAGAGCGCACTGGCACCGTTTAGACCAAAATGGGTGGGGGCAATAACCTGGAGGATTTTCTAATCTTCCAGGTTTTTCCTTATGGATTTATGTCTTGTTTAATTGATCTGTCTATCCAGGCATCAATTCGCTCTTCCAATATATTAAGCGGAATACCGCCCGAGACCAACACTGCGTCGTGGAATTTACGAATATCAAAACTAGCACCCAACCGCTCTTCAGCCTGCTTGCGCAACTCCAATATTTTCAACTCACCAATTTTGTAAGCCAACGCCTGCCCCGGCCAAGAAATATAGCGTTCAACTTCGGTACGGATATTGTGGGGAGACAAAGCCGAGTTTTCCAAGAAACACGCTTCCGCCTGCTCTCGTGACCAGCCTTTCCAGTGCATGCCCGTATCGACCACCAGACGACAAGCCCGCCACATTTCATAGGTCAAACGGCCAAAGTTTTCGTAAGGCGTGCGGTATATGCCCATCTCGACACCAAGTTTTTCTGAATATAGACCCCAACCCTCCCCGAAAGCACCCGGGTACAAACTACGCCGAAATTCCGGTACGTCCTGCATTTCCTGAGCCAAAGATATTTGGTGGTGATGCCCCGGCACACCTTCGTGCAAAGTCAAGGCTGGCAGATTATACAAAGGCCGCTGTGACAAATCATAAGTGTTGACCACATAATTCCCGGCCAAACCTTGCTCTGGATTACCGCCCCAATAACGTCCCGTGGTATAATTGGCGGCGATTTCGTCCGGTACGGCCATAACCCCGTAGGAGAGCCGGGCCAATTTGCCGAAATATTTCGGCATTTGCCCATCAACCCGTTTGGCTATCCAAGCGGCTTCCTTGAGCAAATCTTCGGCCGTTTTGGCATAAAATTGTTCATCCGTGCGCAGGAATGTCAAAAATTCCTTGAAACTACCCTCAAACCCTGTCTGCGCAATGACCTCGTCCATCTCGGCGCGAATACGTGCCACTTCCGACAGGCCAAGCTCGTGTACTTCGTCCGGCGTCATATCAAGTGTGGTAAAGTATTTGACCAAAGCTGCATAATAATTTCGCCCGGCTTCAGATGTGCCAATACCGACGGTTTTGCGCGCCGCAGGTGCGTATTCGCCTTCCAAAAACACCAGTAGTTTTTTATAGGCAGGATAGACCCGGGCGTTCATGGTTTTTAGACCCAATGCTTTTAACCGCTCTTGTTCATCCGCCGATATGCTATCTGGAAATTTGGTGAAAGGTGCAAAGAAAGAATGGGCTTCGACCTCTCCGTTCGCCAGCCCTTTAACCACATTGATAATACCCGGCATAATTTGCTCAGACGCCGTATAATTGGTTGCCATGCCGCGCCGTAAATTGGTTGCGTGCTGTTCAAAATATCTTGGTAGTTCGGCAAGCCGCGCCGCATAGGCTTCATAATCGTCCACGGTTTTAAATTTCGTTTGCCGCGACACATAGCTCATCATGTTGAAAAAACCGCTGTCATTGGTAAAAGGCAACCGCGCCGTATCAAAGTCCATCAGTAACAATTTTTGGCCAAGGACAAAGCCAAGAAGTTGATAGTTCAAGGTTTGCTCTTCGCTCAAACCCTCTGTTTCATATTGCAAATACCGTTCCATAAGCGAGCGCGTTTTTGCGGTCGTTTCTTCTTTGGCCGCCAGGCTAACATTAGGCAAATGCCGCAAAGCATCACGGTTGCCTTCATTGCCCGCCTGTATAGGGTTTGACAATAAATCAAATCTTTGCATATCAGCAATAATGCTGTCCAGACTGTCAGATTTGGGCGTACAGATTGTTTGGCTGTCCCCATGTGTGCTGACCCCATGTCTGTTGTCCCCATGTCTGTTGTCCCCATGTGTAGTGACCATGTTCGGACAATGTTTGCGGACATGTTCATGGGGCGTATCGGAGGCAAATGCGGGCATGCCGCTCAAGAACAATGTCAGAGAAACGGCGGTCATGGGGGCTAAATATTTCATGTTTCTCTCATAAGCCCAAATGGGGCAATTTTCCAAGCTTAAAACACAGATGTGTTGTGGGTTTTATTGATTATGCGTTGACTCGAACATTCTTGGGTTTAGGTTTGCGCATAGATTACTGTAGGAGGGTAAATTGTCAAAAGGCTGGACGGACGAGCGGCCCATGTCCCCGCATATAAGCGTTTGGAAATGGCACCCGACCATGTTGTCATCCATATTGCACCGGGCTACGGGGGTTGTACTGTATTTTGGCTTGCTCAAACTGGCATTGGTATTGGCCTTTCTGGCCGCBGGCCCCAATTGGTTTGGCAAGGTTGAAGCTTTGGTCTATTCACCTTTTGGGGCGGTTTCGTTTTTTGTGGTGGCAGGTGTTTTAATCTATCATTTCCTCAACGGTATCCGGCATTTGGTATGGGATATCGGAGCCGGGTTTGACGCGAAATTCGCCAATACCATGTCCCTGGTGATCATCGTGCTTTCCGCCATTGCCGCCGTCGCCTTGACCTGGTGGATGGTTAGCGACATGCCGGGAGTGGTGCAGTGAGTGATTTTCGAACCGATTTAGGCAAGGTACGCGGCAGCGGCGCGGCCAAGGGCGGTGTCCACGAATTTATCGCCCATCGGGTTAGCGCCGTAGTGCTGGCATTGTTATTACCGTTTTTCTTGTACGGGCTGATTACCGCCTTACACCAAGGCTATGGCGGGCTGATTGCATGGGTGTCGTCGCCCCTCGGCGCATTTGTTTTGCTCGGATTTTTGACGGCAGGCCTGTATCACGGGCGGCTCGGGATCAATGAAGTGATTTCAGACTATGTGCAAAACGCCGGGACGCGCTCGGTCTTTATGCTAATCAATACACTGGCCTCATTTGCATTTTGGTTGGTCGGCGTGTTGGCAATACTTAAAATCTGGCTTGGATCGTAAAAGGAACTTAAGATGTCCGATAACAACAAAGAACCAAATTGGATTGATCATACCTATGATGTGGTCGTAGTCGGCGCTGGCGGCGCAGGCTTGCGTGCCACTTTGGGCGCGGCCAAGGAAGGCCTTAAAACCGCCTGTGTCACCAAGGTTTTTCCGACCCGTTCCCATACGGTCGCGGCCCAAGGCGGCATCGCCGCATCCCTGGGCAATATGGGTGAGGACAATTGGCGTTGGCATATGTACGAYACGGTCAARGGYTCCGACTGGCTTGGGGACCAGGACAGTATCGAATATTTGTGCCGCGAAGCCCCCAAGGCCGTCTACGAATTAGAGCATTGGGGCATGCCGTTTTCGCGTACGGTCGACGGCAAGATTTATCAACGCCCCTTTGGCGGCATGATGCAAAACATGGGCAAAGGCCCGCCGGCCCAGCGCACCTGCGCCGCCGCTGACCGTACTGGCCATGCCATGCTCCACACACTATACGGCCAATCCTTGCGCCGCTCGGCTGAATTTTTTCTGGAGTATTTCGCGCTTGATTTGATTATGGAAGACGGGGTGTGCCGTGGCATCACCGCCTGGAAACTGGACGACGGCACCCTGCACCGCTTTCGCGCTAAAACCGTGATATTGGCCACGGGCGGATATGGCCGCACTTATTTTTCCTGCACATCCGCCCACACCTGTACCGGCGACGGCAATGCTATGGTGCTGCGGGCCGGACTGCCTTTGCAAGATCCGGAATTTGTCCAGTTCCATCCCACCGGGATTTACGGCGCAGGTTGTTTGATCACCGAAGGCGCACGCGGCGAAGGTGGATATTTGACCAATTCAGAAGGTGAGCGCTTTATGGAGCGCTATGCCCCGTCTGCCAAAGATCTGGCATCGCGGGATGTGGTCAGCCGGGCCATGACCATTGAAATTCGCGAGGGTCGCGGGGTTGGCCTCGACAAAGACCATATCAATTTACATCTGGATCATCTTGATCCGGATATTCTGGCCGAGCGCTTGCCGGGTATTTCCGAAAGTGCCAAAATTTTCTCCGGCGTCGATGTCACCAAAGAGCCGATCCCCGTCCTGCCGACCTGTCATTATAATATGGGCGGCATCCCGACCAATTTTCACGGCGAAGTCGTCACCAAAAAAGGCAAAAACCCGGACAGTGTTGTCCCTGGCCTGATGGCGGTCGGCGAGGCGGCTTGTGTCTCCGTCCACGGCGGCAACCGTCTTGGTTCTAATTCACTAATTGATTTGGTGGTATTTGGCCGCGCCGCCGSSMTYMGRKSCGGCRARSTKKTSGATGCSRRYGMMRSMCMSSCGSRMCTKRMCSMRGMCRSMGKYGMWGMRRSSTTTGMYCGRYTSGAMSGKYTKCGCARYGCSWMMGGMRRMACSMSCACKGCMGAKWTKCGMCTKGAWATGCARAAAACCATGCAGGYYSAYKSKGCGGTATTTCGCACCGACAAAAGTTTAGCTGAAGGTGTCAGCAAAATGGGGGAAGTCTATGCATCCATGTCTGATATAGGTGTATCTGACCGTTCCATGGTCTGGAACACTGATCTGGTGGAAACCCTAGAGCTGGACAATCTCATGGGCAATGCATTGGCCACCATGGCCGCTGCCGAAGCCCGCAAGGAAAGCCGGGGCGCACACGCCTCCGAAGATCACCCGGAAAGAGACGATAAAACCTGGATGAAACACACCCTCGCATGGGTGGATAACGGCAAGGTAAAACTCGGCGACCGCCCGGTGCATACCTACACAATGACCGATGACATAGACTATATCAAACCAGCCAAGCGGGTTTATTAACGGCATATACCTTGAAATGACCCTAACAGTGCCGTAGTTTAGTCTAATTGCCGCCAAAATCGAACTTTACTGCATGTGAAACTTGGCGTGTTGAGGGTTTACTATGACAGGACAGAATCAAATTATAAACAAACCGCAAGGCGACGGGTTCGGGCAATCGGTCGGGCTTAAGCTTATACTGGTGTGTGGTTTGGTTTTGCTGATGGCTATTCCGGTTTGGTTTATTGCCGCCATAAGTTTTGAGCGGGCCGGGCGGGCCAATGAGGTGACCCGGGAGGTTTCCCAGCGTTACGGCGGCCCCCAGACTTTGCTTGGCCCGGTGTTAAGCCTGCCCTATGCCACAAAAGACGACAAGGGCAACATAATATCTTATGGTGAATATGTAATTTTTGCTTCGAGCGGTTCTGCAAGCGCAGAAAATTTAAGCACGACTATTCGTAAACTTTCGCTTTTCAAGATCCCGACTTACCAGACGGATGTAAGTTTTTCCGCCAATTTCAACCTACCAAATCAAGGCAATATGGATACCGCACATCAAACTTTCTTGTGGAGCGAAGCCAAGATAAATATTGGAATTTCGGAGATAAGCGGGCTGCAAGACGATGTCTATCTGGATTTGGGAAATGGCAATAAGCTCAAATTCCGCCCGGCCAGCGGGCCATCGTTTCGCCCCGTTAACAATGTAACTGAATATGATCCTGTTACAGAAAAAATAATTTCCAAGACAAGCATGTATAAATCAAAAGGCTTTGGGGATTACATCATCAGTATGCAGACCATTGAGGTTGCATTAGGTGATTTTCTCGATGGGAAAGACACGTTTAGTCTCAGCGTCAACCTCTCCATCAGAGGCTCAAAACAAATATCAATTGTGCCCTTTGCACAATCCACCAAAGCCAACATTAGTGCGGATTGGCCACATCCGGGATTTGCCGGCATGTACCCGCCTACGGACAGAAATATTACCGAAAGCGGGTTTGAGGCAAATTGGTCGGTGCCATTTCTGGCCCGTGGTTTGCCCGCCCACGGCAATGCGGCGGATCTGAACTTAGGCCAATTGTCCAGTAAAGCCATGAGCGTAGAACTGGTCAATCCGGTCAACCCATACCAGAACGTCAACCGGGCCCTCAAATACTCGATCTTGTTTATCGGCATGGTGTTTCTAGCCTATTTTTTGTTTGAGACTTTGGTCGGTGTCAAAGTGCACGCGGCCCAATATGTGTTGGTCGGACTGGCCCAATGTGTGTTTTATTTGCTGCTATTAGCATTGGCCGAGCAGGTCGGGTTTAGCMTRGCATTTATGATTGCCGCMGGGGCCACGGTYRCSCTRACCAGTGCCTATGCRGGKGTGGTGTTTGGCAAAGMCWMCCGCMTCAARGCSGGCGCCGTGTTCGCGAGCACCTACGGGTTATTATATGTACTGATGCGTATGCAGGACTTCGCCCTGATGGTTGGCGCACTGGCCAGCTTCCTGGCGATTGCGGCAACTATGTATCTAACACGAAATGTCAATTGGTACGGGCAAACGAATGTGGTAGACATTGATGAGATAAAAACCAAATAGCCTTATAATTACACAATTGTCACCCCGGACTTGATTCGGGGCCTCATACTCGCCACACACTACGAGATCCCGGGTCAAGCCCGGGATGACAGGTCGTGGATAATTTTCTAAACTAAATGCAGGGAAAGAAGGGTGCTCTAACCCGCATTCCTAAGCCTGTCCCATGCCTCAAATTCATAGGCTATGGAACGTTTGATCATTTCGCGCCAGACCGGTTCGGCTATGTCTATGGACAGGCCTTGCCTGCTAGCCTCGGCCTTTACTTTGCTAACCACATCTTCGATACGCACGGCATCGTAAACGGCGGCGCGGTCAGTTTTAATGCGGGCCGCCGCTTCCATATAGGCTTGGCGGCGCACGATCAGCGCAACAAGTTCGCGGTCAACGGCATCGACGCCAGCGCGAACCTCGTCCATACTCATACATTTTTTGGCCGGTTTGGCTTTGGCGGGTTTGGCTTTTGCGTCTTTAATCATGTTTGTCTTCTTGTGGCCATTGCGTCAAAAGTTCAGGGTCAAGATTGCGGTTACGCCATTTTAAGCGCCAACACAAGTGCGGCCCCGTCGAACGTCCGGTCGAGCCAACCGCACCGATTTTCTGGCCGCGTTTGACCTGTTGGCCCGGCGTCACAGCTATATCGCTCATATGCAGATACATGGAAATAAGCCCCTGACCGTGGTCAAGCATAACCATCTGACCTTCAAAATACAGATCGTCATCGGCCAGAGATACCACCCCGTCCGCCGGTGCATAAATTGGCGTACCCGTCGGTGCGGCAATATCCACCCCGTAATGGGGTCTCTTGGCCTCACCGTTCAAAATCCGCTGCGCCCCGAACGGCGAAGTTTTGACAAATGTTTTAAGCGGATAGGTAAACCCGTCCTTGAACCACAAAGTTTTTTGGCGCGAAGCAAAGCCGGGTTTTTTGCGGGCCGTAGATGCGCGAATGTGGGCATATTGTGTTTTTGTGAAGGTGGAAACTTGAGAGGGCGGCAAACCGTCAATGCGGGATATGCTGTATTCGCGAGATTTCAGATATATTGGATGAAACGTAGGAATTTCTACTGAAGTATTGGGGTTAATAGCCGTCAAAAAAACATCTTCATCATCTCTGTCAAACCCGATTAAAGCTTGGCCATTTTTATCTGCAACAATTTTGATAGATTGCCTCTTGTTGCTTTTAGTATCGCGAATAACTTCAACGATTGTTCCAGGTTCCGTTTGACAAAGCACTAACCCTCCTTGTGTAAATACACCTTTACAAGAGATTGGCGTAGTCGGTTCATCACTTGTTGCTAGGTTGGCTTCGCTTTCCTTTTGACAACAAGCACCAATCAACACCACCATAAAGAATGATAAAACTAATTTCCTCAAGACCCGGTCTCCCGCAAGCGTTTCAGGCTAGCGGCCGCGTCCGCATAGGCTTCTTGTAAATCGTCGTTCCAGTATTTTAACTCCTCCAGCGGGATGCGCTTGCCCGTAACGGCACACAGCACATAAGAGCCAGCTGCCAAAATCAGGTAATCGGATGAACCATAGCTAAGTTTGGCTTCGCGGTTGGGGTTGGTAAAATTTAACATGGGAGCTTTCTATACCAGTTTGTAGAAAATCAAAAGAGGTCACCCTGTGTTTTTTCGATGTTTTGTGCAGATTTTTTCGGACGGCGTTTAGGGGTTGGTTTACCGTCAATCACGGCGACCCGTTTGCCGTCTGCGAAGGTCAGATCGACACTTTGCCCGGATTTAAGCGGTTTGCCTGTGCGTACAATTTTACCAAACCTATCTGTGACCAAAGCATAACCACGCGCCAACACACCTTGGTAGGAATAGGCACCCAGGAGTTTTCCGGCCCCTGCCAAACGGTCGCCGGTTTTTTGCAACAATCTGCTCATGGTCAAAAATGCTTCGCGTCCGGTATTGTCTACCCTGTCTTGTTTGCGGGTAATATCTTGCGCCAGAGCATCCGGGCGCAAGCGCGCCGCCGCAAGATCAAAGCGTTGGCGCGGGTTCGACAATACCGCGTCCAGTTTTGGCAGTTTTGTCGCCGTAAAACCAAGCTTTTTGCCCTCCACATTTCGGCTAAGCCCGCGTTTAAGCCGCAAGCCTAAATCAGCCGTGGTGTCCATCAGCTCGGCCCGAACCGGCACGGCGATTTCTGCCGCCGCCGTCGGGGTCGGGGCGCGGTGGTCGGCTACATAATCTAGCAATGTCCAGTCGGTTTCGTGCCCGACCGCCGAAATAATCGGGATGCCGGAAGCAAAGGCGGCGCGCACTACATTTTCCTCGTTGAAGCACCACAAATCTTCTATGGAGCCGCCGCCGCGTGCCACGATTATTACGTCCGGGCGCGGCAATGCGTCCGTTTCCTGATAATTATTAAACCCGGTAATGGCCGCAGATATTTGCGCCGCCGCCTTGTCGCCTTGCACCAATACCGGCCAGACCAGAACCCGCATCGGAAAACGGTCTTCAACCCGGTGCAAAATATCGCGAATCACCGCTCCGGTCGGCGAAGTGATAACGCCGATCGTCTTGGGTAAATAAGGCAGTTCTTGTTTATGCTCATCGGAAAACAAACCTTCGGCGGTCAGCATTTTTTTGCGTTTTTCCAAAAGTGCCATCAGCGCCCCGACCCCGGCAGGCTCCAAACGGTCGATGACCAATTGATATTGGGAACGACCCGGATAGGTGGTCAATTTGCCCTCAACCACCACTTCCATGCCTTCCTCTGGGCGCACGGATAGCCGCGACACTGCACCTTTCCACATGATCGAGGCGATGACCGCCTTGTCGTCCTTGACATCCACATACATATGCCCGGACTTGGCAATCACCACCCGACCCAGTTCGCCGCGCACCCGCACGCGGCCAAATGTATCCTCGATCTTGCGCTTGAGCGAAAACGCCAGCTCCGAGACCGAATATTCGTGAGCGTTAGTTGCAATATTGTTCATGTTTACTCTTGTGGGCCATTGGGCCATAAGTGTCAAAAAATTTGTACGGAAAATATGCTATGAAAATCCTTCTTGTCGGCAGCGGGGGCCGTGAACATGCATTGGCCTGGAAGTTGTCCCAAAGCCCGCACTGTGAACAATTGATTTGTGCACCGGGCAATGCCGGGATTTGCGAAATCGCCGATTGCGTAAATATAGCGACGGACGACATTGTTGGTCTTGTGGATTTTGCCCTGAGCGAAGCGGTAAGCTTTGTTGTGGTCGGCCCAGAAATACCCTTGGCGCTTGGTCTGGTCGACGAGTTGTTAGCCAAAGGTATTGCCGTATTTGGCCCTAGCGAACGGGCCGCAATGCTGGAAAGCTCCAAAGCCTTTACCAAGGATTTTTGCACCCGCCACAATATCCCGACGGCCAAATATGATGTGTTCACCAATATGGAAGATGCCGTTGCCTATCTGGACGAAATGAGCGCACCCTATGTGATCAAGGCCGACGGCTTGGCGGCAGGCAAAGGCGTGGTGATTGCGCAAACGAAAGCCGATGCGGAAGTGGAATTGGGCGAGTTTTTCTCTGGCAAATTTGGTGATGCCAGTGCCTGTGTCGTGATTGAAGAATTTATGGCGGGCCATGAGATTTCGTTCTTTGCGTTGGCTGACGGCAAAACCGTTTTACCATTATGCGAGGCACAGGATCACAAGCGGGCTTACGACGGTGATCTTGGCCCCAATACCGGCGGCATGGGGGCCTATTCACCAGTACCAGGGTTTGATGGGCCGGGATTTGACGATAAGCGGCGCATTATGGACGAAATCCTGGTTCCGACCGTGCGCGGTATGGCAGCGGAGGGCTATCCCTTTACGGGTGTGCTGTTCGCCGGATTGATGATGACCGCGGACGGGCCGAAACTGATTGAATACAATGTCCGCTTCGGCGATCCGGAATGTCAGGTATTGGTACGCCGCATGGATACGGATTTGCTGGAGTTGATGATTTTGGCGTCCAAGGGCAAATTGGCGGATGCACCTGCGGTCAAATGGCACAGCGATAGCGTGGTCAATGTGGTGATGGCCGCCCAAGGTTATCCCGGCCCCTACACCAAAGGCGAAACCATAAAAGGTACGGATGCGGCGGACATGCAGGACGGGGTGCAAGTGTTTCACGCAGGAACGGTGCGCGGCGATGACGGTGTGCTTCGCTCGGCAGGCGGGCGTGTGCTGAACATAACCGCCAGCGGAAACACCATTGAACAAGCCGTGGCCCGTGCCTATACTGCACTCGACGATGCTATAATTTGGCCCGGCGGCTTTGTGCGCAGGGATATCGCCAAACAGGCTTTGCATAATAATAAAGACCAGAAACAATAACCAAAAACAATAACCAAAAACAATAACCAAAAACAATAACCAAAAACAATAACCAAAAACAATAACCAAAAACAATAAAGGGACTGACATGAATAAACTTAAAACGCTATTATTCGCTGGTTTGGCTTTGGCCTATAGCGCATCTGCATATGGACAGGAGGCTGGCCAAAAACCGCAAACCATTATTCATGCAGGCCATGTTTTGATCGTGCCTGGCCATGCGCCCCTGAGCCAGCAAAGCATTTATATTACCGGCAACAAGATAGACAAAATCACGGCAGGCTATCAGCTTGAAAAAGGCGCGCATATCATTGATCTTACCGACAGTTTCGTTCTGCCCGGTCTTATTGACAGCCATGTGCATTTACGCATGGAGTTCAACCCCAATATTCGCCTTGATGTTGTCACCAAGCGTTCTGGCGATACCGCCTATGACGCATTGGTCAATGGTCGCAAAACCTTGATGGCCGGATTTACATCCGTGCAAGATGTCGGCGGCCCGGAGGAAATCTTTGCCCTGCGCGATGCCATCAATGCCGGCAAGGTGGCAGGGCCGCGTATCCGGGCGTCCGGGCGTTCTGTTTCCCCGACAGGCGGACATGGGGACACCCATGGCTACCGACAGGAAATTTTGGATTTGTTCCACAGTCCGACCATTTGCGACGGCGTAGCAGATTGCCGCCGTGCCACCCGCGCCGCGATTAAAGCGGGTGCGGATGTGGTCAAAATTACCGCCACAGGCGGTGTGCTGTCCAACACGGCGGCAGGTGTAGAGCAACAATTCTTTGATGATGAGTTAGAAGCCATTGTCGAAACAGCGAAGAAAATGGGCCGCAAGGTCACGGCCCATGCCCACGGTAAAACCGGGATTGATAGCGCCCTTAGAAATGGCGTGAAGTCCATAGAGCACGGCACTTATCTGGACAAAGAGACCGCCAAATTGTTCAAAAAACATGACGCGGTTTTGGTGCCAACGGTTCTGGCCGGCATGACCGTCGTGGGTTGGGCCAAGAACGAAAATTGGCTCCCGCCCGCCTCGAAGGCCAAGGCGCTCAAGGTCGGCCCGGAAATGCTCGACATGCTGAAAATTGCCCATGATAACGGCGTCACAATTGCCTTTGGTACCGACACGGGCGTGTCCAAACACGGCAAGAACGCCCGCGAATTTGGTTATATGGTCGAAGCCGGCATGAGCGAAATGGACGCGATAAAATCCGCCACCATTATTGCGGCCAAACATCTGGAAATGGGCGATAAAATCGGCACGCTGGAGCCCGGAAAATTCGCAGATATTATAGCCGTGGACGGTAATCCGCTCAGCAATATCGAAGAACTATACGACGTAGATTTCGTCATGAAAAACGGAGTGGTTTATAAGGGCGGGGAGTAGGTTTACGCCTTACCCCCGTCAATGATTTTTAATTTTGGCTTGGCTTTGGGCGGCGAGGTGCCTGCGTCTTCAAACATTTCGTCTTCTATATGACGCACTCTTGGTGTGAAGCCGGATTTGTTTTTGAAGCTTGAACGCCATTGCGGTTTGGCCGGATCGTCTTGCGGGGCTTGGCGACCTTTATCTTTTATCTTGCGCCGCATCTGCGCCAGGACTTGTTTTTGGCGGTTGGACAGGGCTTCACTAAATCCGCCGAGGGACGGGTCGGCAAAGGCAGAACCGTATTTATCGAGACGTTCATCAACCGAGGCAATAAATTCGTCTTCCCAGTCGGTAATCTCGCCCAAGCTTTCCAGATCGGCGCGGGCTTTTTTTAATTTGCGTTGGGCCGTGCGTGCTTTGCGTAGGCGGGCTTTATCAGCCTTGATTTTGGCTTTTTCTTGCTCGTCCAAATGAACCGCCTATCAACCGTCTATCGCGTCCATATAAAGTTCCAAAAGCGCGTCTTGCTCGGCCCGCTCATGGGCTTCGATCTTTCTCAGGGCAATGGTTTTGCGCACAATTTTCGTATCAAAGCCAAAGGTTTTGGCTTCGGCGTAAACTTCGCGAATGTCGGCCACCAGCTCGGTTTTTTCGGCTTCCAGTCTTTCGATACGGGCGATATATTGTTTTAGTTTTTCGCGGGTGGCTTCGCCCATGCTGTCTGCTCGTTGCTCATCAGTGATCATATTGTTCTCCAAAATTTACGCAAGTTTAGGAATTAGAGCGCGGGCTGGCAAGTTAAACCAGTGTCCAGATTATAGATTGTTGTGGACGAATTTTACCCCTATACCCGCAAAAAGGACTTGAGTTATGAAAAAAGCGCTAAAAATTTTATTGTGGTTGGTGATTGTCGCCCTTGTTGGCGGGATCCTTTATGTGTTCACAATCTTGCCCGCCAAAGTCGACCGGGAAACAAATTGGGTTGAACCCCATGAACCTTATCTGGTGTCAGACGCGGCCAAAGCCTTACATGCAGATATGCGCGTCGCCGATCTCCATGCGGACACATTATTGTGGAAACGCGACCCGGTAAAACGCCACAAGCGCGGCCAGACGGATTTCCCCCGCTTTCGCGACGGCAATGTCGCCTTGCAAGTGTTCAGCACCGTGACTTTTGTGCCTGCCAATATGAATGCCACAGCCAATGCAATGGAAAAAGACCGCATGGTGTTGCTGACTATTGCCCAGACATGGCCAATGCGCACATGGAACTCGATTTATGAGCGCGCCGTGTATCAAGCCGAACGGCTACACACGGCGGAACAACAGGCGGGCGGAGATTTTATTATAGCCAAAACCAAAGCCGATTTGCGAGACGCCTTGAAATTGCGCACCCTAAACCGCGATATTATTGTCGGTGTATTGGCCACCGAGGGCGCCCATCCGCTTGAGGGCAAGATTGAAAATCTCGACAATCTCTAYGACGCCGGSTTTCGYATGATCGGYTTGCASCAYTTYTTTGAYAACAARYTSGGCGGYTCCCTGCACGGGGTSGASAAAGGYGGGCTGACRCCGTTCGGWMRASARGTGGTCAAAAGAATWGTNNAGAAARNNACATGATGATYGATGTGGCCCATTCKTCGSTMCRRGTGGTYGAAGAYGTGCTRGCGCTKACGGAYGCCCCYATGGTGGTWTCCCACACCGGYATTYTRGGCCTGTGCGACAATCCGGGGCGCAATATTCCCGATAGCYTGATGCAGARAATAGCCGABCGSGGCGGYTTGATCGGGGTCGGRTATTGGGAAATGGCCGTATGCGACACCACGCCGGACGGCATTGCCAAAATGCTGATCTTTGGTGCCAACAAATTTGGTGTCGAGACCATTGCGCTTGGATCAGATTTTGACGGCGCGGTCACAACCCGGCTTGACACATCGGAATTGGTCGCCATTACGGACGCACTGCTACGCCGTGGCATGTCAGAGCCAGATATCCGCAAAGTCATGGGCGAAAACCAGATCAATTATTTTTTGAAACATTTACCGGATGAATGAAAAACAATGGCTGGTTTATATTCTGCGCTGCGGCGACGGCAGTTTATATACGGGCATCACCAATGATCTGGCGGGGCGGATTGAAAAACACCAAAGCGGCAAGGGCGCTAAATACACTAAAAGCAGAGGCCCGCTTAAACTGGTCTACCAAGAAACCCTGCCAGACCGCAGCACGGCGACAAAACGCGAAATGCAAATAAAGGCACTGACGCGTCAGGAAAAATTGGCTTTGATCGGCTAAACTTGCGGCGAAAGCGTTTCCTGATAAATCATCTGAAACCCTGCCGTAAATCACCAGTTTTCCATTGCGGTTGCCTTTATTTCACGTCATGTTGATTTCATTAAATCAATCTAGGGGAAATCATGGATAGCGCTGCACAGACCATTTCACAGACAATGGGGTTTTGGTCGGTTTTACCGCCGCTTATTGCCATCGGTTTGGCCCTTTGGACACGGCAAGTGTTTCTGGCCTTGGCCGTGGGTATCTGGTTTGGCTATTTAATCTTGACAGGCTGGCATCCGCTAAAAGGCACACTGGAAACGCTGAACGCATTTGTCACCGTGCTGACCGATACGGGCAATGCGCGGCTGATAATTTTTACTATTATTATCGGGCCGTTGATTGCCCTGGTGCAACGCTCCGGCGGGGTGGAGGGTTTTGTCGCCGGCATATTACGTTTCCTGACCAAGGTCGGTAACAARCAAGCCGACAAGGGYAATCGCCGTATTGTCGARAGTATTGCMGCWYTSACAGGGATWGYKYTGTTTATMGARAGYAAYATYTCGCTRTTTACGGTCGGCACTCTRTACCGCCCKATCTTTGACAAGCTGAAAATCCCGCGTGARAAATTGGCYTATATTGCCGAYAGYACCTCTGCGCCGACCAATATYCTSATRCCGTTYAATGCYTGGGGCGCTTATATTATGGGGCTKYTGWTYGTGGTYGGYTATAGCGARCCRTTTCCGGTTTTGGTYAAATCYATWGCCTATAATTTYTAYCCCATGCTGACAATATTACTGGTCTTTTTTGTCATATGGAGCGGCAAGGATTGGGGCGATATGAAAAAGGCAGAAACCCGCGCCGCCAAGACCGGTAAAATATTGCGCGACGGGGCCATACCTATGATGGACGACAGTGTCTCCATGCTGGAAGCCAAGGACAGCATCCCCCACCGTGCGTTCAACATGTATATCCCCATTGCCACCATGGTGGTGTTGATGCCGACATTCCTGATCTATACTGGGTGGGCAAAAGCCGTCGCCGAAGCTTTGGAAATTGCCGCGCAAACCGGAGGCGAACCAATATCTGGCATAAAGTTATGTTGGAAGGCACTTGAAAAAGGCTCCGGCTCGGCCGCCGTTTTGTATTCGGCCAGTTTTGCCATTCTCACGGCTATGGTTCTCTACCGGGCCCAGGGCCTGATGAAAATCACCGAAATGGTCGAGTTGTCCCTGAAAGCCATGGCCGGCATGATGAATGTGGCCTTGCTGGCGGTGCTGGCTTTCGCGCTTAACGCTTTGTGCCGCGATCTTGGCACCGGGCTTTATATGGCCGAAGTGGCCAGCGGGTTTATCACGCCCGCTTTSRTSCCKGCSMTTRTYTTTRTCATYGCWGGYRTTATCGGMTTTWSMACSGGWACMAGCTGGGGSACWTTCKCYATTATGATNNNYGYKGYRGYSSYMMYMKYGGSWMAWRWCRWGGGYGTSAAYYYMYAYATGGCMRTTGCGGCGGCSCTGGGCGGCGGTGTGTTYGGMGACCACTGCTCKCCSACATCCGACACCACCATCATCGCCAGCATGGCCACGGCCAACGACCATATAGACCATGTAAGAACCCAAATCCCCTACGCGCTTATCGCAGGCGGCGCTACGGTGATGATGTATCTGGTGCTAGGCTTTATGGGTGTTTAAAGTTTTCATCATCAGCGGGATATTTCTCATGATGGGCACATATTCTTATGCAAGAAAACCTGTACCCGTACCGCCTACCGCAGTAGATTTTAACGGAGCCTGGTTTAACGATATGGGGTCTGTGGCCGTCCTGTCCGTGGTAGACGGACAGGTAAGCGGCACCTACCGCACCAATGTCGGCCAACCGGACAAAAGCCAAAGCTTTCCTCTGACCGGTCTCGTGCAAGGCGACCAGATTACCTTTAGCGTCAATTTTAAAGGCTATGGTTCCATGACCGCATGGGTCGGGCAATTGGTTTTGGACGACAAAGGCCGCCCCTATATCCGCACCCTCTGGCATTTGACCAAAGACATAGAAGACACCAAAGAAGAACACGATATTTGGGGATCCATCCGCACGGGTGCCAGCGCGTTTAGGCGAGAAGATTAAGCCGATAATGCTCTGGCGCATTTTACCACATCATTCGCGTTTTATATGCAAACAGGATTGGCGGGTTTGGTCCAAGTTTAGTGACAACACATCCGGCCTTGAATAATGTCCAACCGGGTCAAACATTTGCCGTTCCCGGCACACATGCTCATAATCAATCAAGGCAAAACGCAGGCTTTCTGCGTCCGTTTGCGGCTCTAATACCCAAGACCCGTCCGGGGCCGCGATACATGAGCCGCCATTGGCCACCATTTCGGGCAGAGCGTCCCTGATGGCTTTGGCATAGGGCATATGCATGGGGACATCACTTCGGCGCATCAGGCTGGAGACGCTGACCACAAATGAGCGCCCTTCCTTGGCCAGAAATGGTGTAATATCTTCCGTATTGCGCAGACTGCCGGGCCAGCAGGCGATGTGCAGGTTCTCCCCTTGGCCGTACAGGGCGGCGCGGGTCAGGGGCATCCAATTTTCCCAACAATTTAAACCACCGACCGTAAATGGCCCCAGCTTATGGGTGCGCAGACCGTGGCCATCGCCAACTGCCCACACCAGCCGCTCCTCATAGGTCGGCATCAGCTTTCTGTGGACGGAGGCTATATTGCCGTGCGGATCAATATAAACCAATGAGCAATAAAGACTGTGCCCGCCCCGGTCCGCCGCGCGCTCAATAATGCCAATATAAGCCGCCATTTCGTGGGTTTTAAGCTGGGCGCACAAAGCGTTCAGATCACCTTCGTGCAAACACACGGCCTGGCTTTGGTAGAAAGCATAGATTTCCTTTTGCTGCGGGTCATCAAATTTAGCCCCGCCTGTCGCCTCTACCCAAAACGGATAGCCAGGCACGCCGCCTTCGCCAAATACAATCAATTGCGCACCCTCAAGCGCCGCGCGGTCAACTTGTCGGGATATTTTATCAAGGCTGGCCTGTTTGTCCATCCATACGGGCGCAATCTGCGATAATGCAATTTTTAAAGTCTGGGCTATTTTTAAAGTCTGCGCCATAGCTTATTTCCCCTTAGGTTTATTTGTGCATGCCCATGCGTATTACAAAACCCCTCTAAACCGCTCGAACAGATAGAAACTGTCTCTGGGGCCGGGGCTGGCTTCCGGGTGATGCTGGACCGAGAACACCGGGCGGCTTTCCAGACGGATACCACAATTGGAGCCATCAAATAATGATTTATGGGTTTCCATAACACTGTCCGGCAAGCTGTTCCCGTCTACTGCAAAACCGTGGTTCATGGAGACGATTTCCACTTTCCCGGTCTCGAAATCTTTGACCGGGTGATTGGCTCCGTGATGGCCTTGGGGCATTTTTACGGTTTTACCACCCAGCGCCAGCGCCAGGATTTGGTGGCCGAGACAGATGCCAAATATGGGTATTTTACTGTCGATTAGTTCGCGGACGATTGGAATAGCATAGGCGCCCGTGGCCGCCGGGTCGCCGGGGCCGTTGGACAGGACAACACCGTCCGGGTTCAAAGCCAAAATATCTGCGGCAGATGTAGCGCCCGCAACCACGGTGCTGCGCATTCCGGCGCTAGCAAGGCAGCGTAAAATATTGCGCTTGGTGCCGTAATCTATCACCACCACATGTTTTACGATTTGGTCAAGTTTGCCGTAGCCATCACCCCATTGCCAACCCGTTTCGTCCCATTCATAGCTGTCATTGGTCGAGACGGTTTTGGCCAAATCTGCCCCGACCAAGCCGGGCCAGTTTTGGGCCTTTTTCAGCAAAGCCGATATATCAAATGCACCGTCCGGGCAATGGGCAATAACACCGCTGGGCATGCCGGTCTCGCGGATATGGGCGGTTAGCGCACGGGTATCAATGCCAGACAGACCGACTATGCCGCGATCATTAAGCCAGTCATTTAGATGGGTTTGCGAACGGTAATTGGACGCAGGCGTGATGTTTTCTCTAAAAATAGCGCCCCGCGCCGCTGTTTTCGCCGCCGTGCAGGCCGCTTCCTCGTCGTCCACATTGGTGCCCGTATTGCCAATATGGGGGAAGGTGAACAGGATAATTTGCTGGGCATAGGATGGGTCGGTCAGGATTTCCTGATATCCGGTCATGGCGGTGTTGAAACATACCTCGCCGAGTGCCTCGCCCGCGGCCCCGGCCCCGTGTCCGTAAAACACCTCACCGCTAGCTAAAACCAGTACGCCTGTGGGCCTGTCAGTAATTGCCACTTGCTTTTTTAACTGCTCATCCATAGATAGCCGCCTTATTCACGCGTTTGCTTGCTTTAACAGGCGCATCTTGCAGGTCAAGGGCGGGTCAAGAAATTTAGCTACACAAGCACAAATAAAGTGCTATAGACCCCGCTTATAAAACTTACGGATACCAATATGAGTTTACGAACAGACATCACAGACAGCATTAAAACCGCCATGAAAGCCAAAGACAAGCTTGGCCTGTCTACTTTGCGGCTGGTCAGCGCCGCCATCAAAGACCGCGATATTGCGGCGCGCGGCGCAGACAAGCCCGGTGGTATAGACGAAGCGGAAATCCTGTCTTTACTGGCAAAAATGGTCAAACAACGCCAAGAGAGCGCCAAGATTTACGAAGACAATGGCCGGGCTGAACTGGCCGAGCGCGAGCGCGGCGAAATCGAGGTGATTAAACGCTATATGCCCGTGGCCCTCAGCGACGAAGAATTACAAACGGCGGTTAAACAGGCCGTCAATGATTTCGATGCCACCTGCCTCAAAGACATGGGCAAGGTCATGGGCCAGCTAAAAGGCAAATATGCGGGCCGGATGGATATGGGTAAGGCCGGCGCAGCGGTTAAAGCGTTATTGATGCATTAGAGGGAGGTGCATTAGAGGGGGGTGCATTAGGGTTTAGGCCGTACCGTGTTGGGTTGCCCGTATTTTTGTGAATAAGTTTAACGCTATATTGTCACCCCGGGCTTGACCCGGGGCCTCGGAGTTTGTGGTAAAGCACGAGGTCCCGGGGCGGAACCCGGGATGACAGGTGTGGGCAGAGTTAATGCTTACAAATCCAGCAACATCCGTTCCGGGTCTTCCAGGCATTCTTTCACCCGCACCAGAAATGTGACCGCGCCTTTGCCGTCGACAATGCGGTGATCGTATGAAAGCGCCAAATACATCATAGGGCGAATAACGATTTCGTCGTCTATGACCACGGCGCGTTTTTCGATTTTATGCATACCCAAAATACCGGACTGGGGTGGGTTGAGGATYGGCGAAGACATCAGYGAGCCGTAGACACCRCCGTTRGAMAKGGTGAARGTRCCGCCSYKCATRTCKTCMATRSMMARMTYRCCRTCSCGSGCWYKKKTNGCCAACRSCMYYRAWSNCTTTTTCRATGCCMGCCAKRSWCARTYSATCSGCKTCMCGMASAACSGGMACCACRAGRCCYTTGTCHGTGCCRACGGCGACAGACATATCATAAWAATTTTTRTARATAATATCMGTACCGTCRATTTCRGCGTTRACGCTSGGMACATCYTTCARGGCYGTGMMRCARGCTTTGATRAAGAAACTCATAAAMCCWARTTTSACMCCGTGCTTGTCAATAAACACCTGTTTGTATTTCTTGCGCATTTCCATGATTTCGGTCATGTCGACCTCGTTATAGGTGGTCAACATGGCGGCGGTGTTTTGCGCTTCTTTTAAACGGCGCGCTATGGTCTGGCGCAGGCGCGACATGCGCACTCTTTCCTCACGTGGCCCGGTTGCGCGTGGTGCGGACGGGACAGGTTTTGACACAGGCGCAGATTTGGCCGGAGTTTTTGCCTTTAACGCATCCCCCTTGGTGACGCGCCCGTCTTTGCCTGTGCCTGTGACGGCGGCTGCGTCCAGACCTTTTTCAGCGATGATACGTTTTGCCGAAGGCATTGGTTGTTTGGTGGTCGTAGGTTTTGGCGTTTCCATTTTGGTTTCCGGCTTGGCGACAGGCTTCGCACCAGCCTCAACCTTGCCCGGTTTAAGCCGTGCAATCAGCRCACCGATTTCGGCGTTTTCGCCCTCGGCCACCAGGATTTCGGCCAGCACCCCGTCTTCGGGGGCCACCAATTCCTGGGCCGCTTTGTCGGTTTCCAGCTCGACAATCGGCTCGTCTTTTTTAACCGTGTCCCCGACCTGAACCATCCACACGGCGATAGTCACCTCGGCGACACTTTCGCCAACATTTGGGACTTTAATATCAATCATAATTTCTCTCCTGTTTATATCGCTTTTATATCGCTCACGGCAGTGCGCTGAAGAAGCGCACGCCTCCGCGAGGGCGGCGCATGTGCGCCGACGACCAGTCGCGCATCTCCGCTCTCCCCGGCGTAGGCCGGGGGCCTCGCTTTGCTCGGTACCGATCCTAGTAACTTCATGGTGTTTGTTGCGCTCGGTACATCTTATTCACTTCATCTTCCTTGCACACACTCAAAAGCTTCGTCGAGAATGGCTTGTTGTTCGGCCTTGTGTTTAGCGGCAATGCCGGTGGCTGTCGAGGCGCTGGCCTCACGCCCGACATAGCGCACCAATTTGGTTTTGGTGCCGATTTTGGCGAATGTTTGTTCCAAAAAGCCGCGAATATAGGCCCAGGCTCCCATGTTTTGCGGCTCTTCTTGCACCCAGATAATTTCGGCACTTTTGAAACGTTTTAATTCCTCAATCAGTGCGTCTTCCGGATAGGGGAAGAGTTGTTCGATGCGCAATATATAGACATCGTCCCGTTTCAAATCTTCGCGGTGGTCGAACAAATCATAATAGACCTTGCCTGAACATAAAATCACCCGTTTGATTTTCTCGTCAGACTGAAGGCGAACCTCACCGTCTCGTGGTCTGTTCTGGGCATCGTCCCACAACACCCGGTGGAAAAATGTGGCATGACCCATCTCAATCAAATCCGAGACGCAACGTTTGTGGCGCAGTAAGGATTTTGGTGTCATGACAATCAAAGGCTTGCGGAAATCCCGGTGGACTTGTCGGCGCAAGACATGAAAATAATTGGCCGGCGTCGTCGGGATACACACCTGCATATTGTCCTGGGCGCACATTTGAAGGTAGCGCTCAAGCCGAGCCGAAGAATGCTCCGGCCCCTGACCTTCATAGCCGTGGGGCAACAGCATAACCAGGCCGGACATGCGCAGCCATTTTTGC
The DNA here is from genome assembly GCA_002733385.1 of Robiginitomaculum sp. GTDB lineage: Bacteria > Pseudomonadota > Alphaproteobacteria > Caulobacterales > Maricaulaceae > Robiginitomaculum_A. Next base: position 8,530 of record NVVO01000023.1, on the reverse strand, counting down.
TCGGCGGACGAGATAAACTGGTCCATCACGATCTGGGCCCCATTGGCAAAATCACCAAATTGCGCTTCCCATATGGTCAATGTATTGGGGCGGGTTTGGGAAAACCCGTAATCARAACCAAGCACCGCATATTCCGAAAGCATGGAATCCAGCACCTGATAACAAGCTTGCCCGTCGCGGATATTGTTGAGCGGTGTATAGCGTCTTTCCGTATCTTGGTCGATAATATGGGAATGACGCTGGGAGAACGTGCCGCGCCCGCAATCCTGACCGCTTAATCTGACCGGATGGCCTTCAAACAACAAAGACGCAAAGCCCAGATGTTCGGCCAGGGCCCAGTCAATATTTTTGCCGGTCTCGATACGTTCGCGTCTGGCGGCAATCAGCCTTTTTAAGGTGCGGTGGACGGCAATATCGTCCGGATATTCGGTCAGTTTTTTGCCGATGATTTTCAGGGTGCGCACAGCCAGTTGTTTCTTGCCCCGTCTTTTTGGGTCGTCGTCCGGAAGCTGAATACCCGACCAAACCCCGTCGAGCCAGTCAGGAGCTTTGGCGGTATAACTTTCCGCCGTCTCAAACTCGGTTTCAATAAAGGCGGCAAAATCGGCTTTCATGGCGGTAAATTCGGCTTGCGTAATGGTGCCGTTTTCCACCAAATGCTGTCCGTAAATATCGCGGGTCGATTTTTTACCCTTGATAATTTTATACATCAGCGGCTGTGTGAAGCTGGGATCATCGCCCTCATTATGGCCGTAACGGCGATAACAAATCAGATCAACCACCACATCCTTGCCAAATTTTTGCCGGTATTCCGTGGCCACACGCGCCGCAAATACCACCGCTTCCGGGTCGTCGCCGTTAACATGGAAAATCGGTGTTTCCACCATCATGGCCACGTCAGTAGGATAGGGGGTGGAGCGGGAATAATGGGGCGCGGTGGTAAAGCCGATCTGGTTATTGACCACCACATGAATAGTGCCGCCGATGGTATAGCCCTCAATGGCCGACATGCCGAGACATTCTGGCACCACGCCTTGACCGGCAAAGGCGGCGTCGCCGTGCAACAATACGGCAGTGACGGCCTTATGGTCGGGGTTTTCGTGACTACCCGAAAATAATTGCTGCTTGGCTCTGGCCTTGCCGATAACCACCGGATTGACGGCCTCCAGATGCGACGGGTTGGGGGCCAAAGACAAATGCACTTTATTGCCGTCAAATTCCCGGTCGCTGGATGCGCCCAGATGATATTTGACATCGCCCGAACCAAAATCTGCCGCGCCGGAACTGACACCGCCCAAGAATTCAAAAAATATCGCCCGGTAAGGTTTTTCCAGTATTGCGGCCAACACATTAAGGCGTCCCCGGTGGGGCATGCCGAAATTTATATCCTTGAGCCCAAGCGCCCCGCCGCGTTTGATGATTTGCTCCAGCGCCGGGATCAGGCTYTCCGCCCCGTCCAGGCCAAAGCGTTTGGTGCCGGGATAGCGGCGCTGCAAAATGTCTTCAAAGGCTTGTGCTTCAATCAGTTTTTGCAAAATGGACTTGCGGCCTTCAGGCGTAAAGTCTTGGCGTTCTTGTACGCTTTCAATCCGGTCTTGTAGCCAGCGTTTTTCGGCAGGGTCGGAGACATGAAAATACTGCACGCCGAATGTAGAACAATATGTCCGGCGCAAAATTTCAAGAATTTCGTTAAGCGTTGCACTTTCCAAACCAAGCACACCGTTGATGAAGATAGGTCGATCAAAATCACCACCCGCAAACCCGTATGTGGCCGGATCCAAATCTGCATGAAACACCCGCTTCATTTGCCCAAGCGGGTCAAGGTCAGCGATTAAATGTCCGCGAATACGATAAGATCTAATCAGCATCAGAGCCGAAATACTATCCTTGGCGGCTTGTTGCACGTCTTCGGGGCTCGCATGGGGATGTTTGGATTTTGTATATTGGGCAGCCTCTTGCTCTATAGTACGCCAGTTACTGGTGAGAGCTTGGGTCAAGTCACCACGGTCATCTTGCGGCCAATCGGCCCGTTGCCAGCTTGGGCCGTCGGCGGTTTTGCGGACATTGTCAGCAGGTTCGTTCAAGGCGGAAAAAAAGCTACGCCAACTGGCATCGACAGAGTTTGGATCTTGCGCATATCTGGCCTGCATCTGCTCCAGATATGCCGCATTGGCACCGTCCAGATATTGGCTATCCAGAAAATCCTGATTTTGCTGTGACCTTTTCTGCTGTAATTTGGGTTTGTAGCTCATAATCCTAGCCGTTCAGCGCATCCATCAACGTCACACCAAGCTTGGCCGGGGACGTGGAAACCGTTACACCTGCTTTTTCCAGTGCCGCAATTTTATCATCTGCCCCGCCTTTGCCGCCCGAAACAATCGCGCCAGCATGGCCCATAGTGCGGCCCGGAGGTGCGGTGCGCCCGGCGATAAAACCGACAACCGGTTTGGAACGGCCTTTGCGCGCTTGATGGGCCAGATATTCCGCCGCTTCTTCTTCGGCAGAGCCGCCGATTTCGCCGATCATAATGATGGATTTTGTGTCGTCGTCACCGAGGAATAAATCCAGCACGTCGATAAAGCTGGTGCCKTTGACCGGGTCGCCGCCAATGCCCACCGCCGTGGTTTGGCCCAGGCCAACCTGGGTGGTTTGGTACACGGCTTCATAGGTCAAAGTGCCAGAGCGCGACACCACGCCGACCGAACCTTTTTTGAAAATTTTGCCGGGCATTATCCCGATTTTGCATTCGCCGGGCGTCAGCACACCCGGACAATTCGGGCCAATAAGACGCGATTTGGAACCACACAAAGCCCGCTTGACCGCAACCATATCGCGCACGGGTACACCTTCTGTAATGGCAACGATAAGCTCCATTTCCGCGTCRATGGCTTCCAAAATTCCGTCCGCGGCGAACGGCGGCGGTACATAAACGACGGTAGCCGTTGCACCTGTAGCAGCCTTGGCCTCAGCCACCGTATCAAAGTTCGGCAGACCCAAATGCGTCTGCCCGCCCTTGCCCGGCGTCACGCCCGCCACCATCTGGGTTCCGTATTCCAGAGCTTGCTCGGTGTGGAATGTCCCGGTTTTCCCGGTCATGCCTTGGGTGATTATTTTGGTGTGTTTGTTGATGAGTATGGACATGGGTGTGAGCCTCTAAAGTTAAGCGGGGTTTACCGGGCAGGTTTGGGATGTGTATTTTTTCTTTTGCATTTTGGCGGTGTCGGCGATGATGCGGATATGGGTTATTTTGTAATTTTTGTAATTGGTTTTGTAATCCAGGACTGCGTTTTCCTGTAGTTTGCAATTTGTACACCAGGACGCATAATAGACGACAAAGGTAAAATCGGCGGTCGGCAATGTGCTGGCGGTTAAGCCCGTATAAGGCTCGATTTCAGAAAATGTCGGCGCAAATTTAGTCGGTTTATTTTGACTGGTAATTAATGTCCACAATTCATCGGAGCGGCTGTTATAACCAAGGCCATGATAGATTGGTTTTTTGTCTTTATTGTAGATGGTCAGCCACGGCACGGTCGGGGTACTGGTCAAGCGGGCTTCTCCGCCCTCTATTTCAAATCCGTTTCTCAATTTATCCGGTATCCATGCGGGGTTCATAGTCGAGACAATATCCTTATAGGCGTCCAAACAGCTTAACGGCCATGTGGCGGATAGGTCTGGCGCAGATTTGGCGATCGCACTTGCTCCAAATGCCAAAATGTAAAGCCCAAAAACGGGTATCATAATAGGTTTTAATATTTGTTCGCGGATTAAGTTCACAGCTCTGCCCCCAACAAAGCTTGACTCAAAATGCTGTCAAATGAGTGGCCATACCCGCATAGGGCAAAAAATTCACATGCTAGCGGATACAATGCTTTTTTAGTATCTGGACTTAGCCGCTTAATTTGACCCTGATACAAAAATAAATCGCTTCCACCAGGAAAAAACTGGCGCCGCAATATTTTCGGCAAACAACGCATTATCTTAAGTAAAAATGCTGTCAATTTAACACGCACATTACCGGTTGTTAAACCAATAGGCGTAATGAAAAGCAGATTAAAAATAAGACGAATTATAACCATTTCACACTTATCTCCGCACCGCCGCTACGATTTTTTGTGCGGCGTCGTCTAGGTCGTCTGCGGCGATGACGTCAACGTCGCTATCATTAATGATAGCTTTGCCTTTGGCTACATTGGTACCTTCGAGGCGTACCACGAGCGGCACCTTAAGGCCGACCTCGTTAACTGCTGTGACGATACCTTGAGCGATAACATCACATTTCATAATGCCGCCGAAAATATTGACGAGGATGCCCTTAACATTTTCGTCTGAGGTAATAATTTTGAAGGCCTGAATAATATTTTCCGTAGTCGCACCGCCGCCCACGTCGAGAAAATTGGCCGGTTCTTCGCCGTAAAGTTTGATGATATCCATGGTCGACATAGCCAGGCCAGCGCCGTTGACCATACAACCGATGGTGCCGTCGAGCGCAATATAACTCAGCCCGTATTTGGACGCAGCCAGTTCTTTTTCGTCTTCTTCACTGGTGTCGCGCAAGTCTTTGATGTCGGGATGGCGAAACAAGGCATTGCCGTCAAAACTAATCTTGGCGTCCAGACAATGTAGCTTTCCGTCCTTGCTGACGATGAGCGGATTGATCTCCAGCATAGCCATATCCTTGGAGAGGAACCCGTTATAAAGTGTGCGGCCAAGCTTGTTCGCTTGTTTGGCCAAATCGCCTTTAAGCTTGAGGGCTCTTGCAAGTGTGCGGCCATGATGGGGCATAAATCCGGTGGCCGGGTCAATGGAGAATGTGATGATTTTTTCAGGCGTGTCGTGGGCGACGGCTTCGATATCCATACCGCCTTCTGTAGATGCGACAAAAGCTACCCGCGAAGTTTCCCGGTCAACCAACAGCGACAGATAAAACTCTTTTTCGATGTCGCTGCCGTGTTCGATATAAAGACGGTTGACCTGCTTGCCGTCCGGCCCGGTCTGCTCGGTGACCAAAGTTGCGCCGAGCATTTGTTTGGCGTTTTCGATCACTTCATCAATTGACCAGGACAAACGCACCCCGCCCGCTTCGCCAGCGGATGGCTCGACGAATTTGCCCTTGCCGCGCCCACCGGCATGGATTTGCGATTTGACCACCCATAGCGGCCCGCCGAGMTGCTTGGCCGCCGCCTCGGCTTCGCCAGCCGAAAATATAGCCACACCTTCGGATACAGGTGCGCCGATGGATTTAAGCACTGCTTTGCCTTGATATTCATGAATGTTCATAAGGGTCTGTCCCAGTTAAATAAGCCACGGTAAATCTGATTATCTTATAAGCACGCTGACAAGGGGTAGCAACAGTGGAAACTACGTATATTCGGGTTTTCTATTGTATTTTTCGCAGCCGCCCCTACATGGTTTGCATGAGTGCCGAACCCATTACCGAAGACGATATCGCCAAGTTGACGCAGGTATTCTATGCTTGGGTACGCAAAGACGATTTGCTGGGGCCAGTGTTTAACCAAAAAATTGGTACGGACGACGCCCAGTGGCAACCTCATATTGCCCATATCAATGATTTTTGGTCAGGGATATTTCTCAAAACCGGACGGTTTTCAGGTAATCCCCCCGGCAGCCTAATGACCAAACACACACCCCTGCCCGGCTTGACCCCGGCCCATTTTACCCGCTGGCTAGAGCTGTTTGCCCGCGCCGGCGAACAAACATTGCCGCCGGCAAAACAAGCCCATTTCAACACGACGGCAAAGCGCATCGCCAAAAGCCTGCAAATGGGCCTGGCTTTTCATCATGCGGGCCTGGACACAGACCCAAACCCATTTGCCGAATTTGATCTGGTCAGGCCGTCGAGAGTGGGTTCGAAGCAAGAGACCCGATAAGCAGACTTGACCATAATGTGGATTTCCTGCGAAATCCCGCTTGCATTTATTTTCCCCCTCGTTATAAGCCCTATTCCTCATAGAGGAACGCAACTGCTCAGGCTAAAGGCATGCCTGGCGGTTCTAAAGTTCGGACGTGATTTTGCGTCCATTTCAACGGAGAACGAAATGCCAAAAATGAAGACCAAAAGCGGCGCCAAAAAGCGCTTCAAGCTGACCAAATCGGGTAAAGTGAAAGCCTCATCAGCAGGCAAACAACACGGCATGATCAAACGTACAAACAAGCAGATCCGCAATAAGCGCGGCACACGTATCCTCAAAGAATGTGATGCGCGCGTTATTCGCAAGAAATTCCTGCCCAACGGCTAATCATGGCTAATCGGGCTTAGCCCACTCATCAACCTAATTATATATCAGTTTTGGAGTAAACAATGGCTCGAGTATCAAGAGGTGTCACCAAGCACGCCCGCCACAAAAAAATAATCGCTGCGGCAAAAGGCTATAGAGGCCGCCGCAAAAACACCTTCCGCATCGCCAATCAGGCCGTGGAAAAAGCCGGGCAATATGCCTATATTGGCCGCAAGCTTAAAAAACGCCAATTCCGCGCCCTGTGGATACAGCGCATCAATGCCGCCGTTCGTCTGCACGGCATGACCTATGCCACATTCATGGGTGCAATGGCCAAAGCCGGCATCGAAATCGACCGCAAAATTCTAGCCGATTTGGCCATGAACCAACCGGATGCCTTCAAAGCCGTGGTTGACCAGGCGAAAGTGGCGGTTAAGTAAAACAACTTACACTGAATAGTAAAAAGGCCCGTAGAAATGCGGGCTTTTTTTGTACTTGGAATAATTTTCCTAGGGATTGTGTATTTGATTTGTTAAGGTAAGAAATGTCAAATGACGAAGATGAAACCATATTTTCCATTCCATATTTCATTTACCTTTTCGTGTGCGGGATTGGCACTATAGGATGGATCGTTCTTGGTGGAATAAAACATTGGCCATTTATTACCACTGTTCTAATTGGCGCAATAATTACATTTATATTTAGGTGGATTAAGACATGTTGGAGCAACCTACTAACTGAAGACAACGAAGCCACTTCCAACGGTGACCTAAAAATAACAACCAAAACCATATTGATAGCTTCAGCGGTTATGATTGCTGTCGCCTCTTTCTGGTATGGAGTTGGATGGGGTATTTCATGGGTTTGGCAAATAATTTTCTAGAGCGCTTTCGGTTTAATTTGGATCATTACCCAACTTCCGCTCATACCCAGCTTGACTGGGTATCCAGCGTACAAGAGCGATCGACCTTCGGGAATGCCACTTGTGAAAGCTCGCACATTATTGTTTGGACTGGATTCCCGGTCGGAGCCGGGAATGAGCGGTATTTGTGATGTGTGTGAACCTAAATGGTCACCACGGCCTAGATAAATGGGCGTTTTAAGAAATTTCAAGCGCAATTGCCGTCGCTTCGCCGCCGCCGATACATAGGCTTGCGACACCCTTTTTAACGCCGCGTTTTTCCATGGCCGCAATCAGAGTGGCCATTATGCGGGCGCCTGATGCGCCTATGGGGTGGCCTAGGACGCAGGCGCCGCCGTTTACATTGACCTTTGCATGATCGAGTTTCATGTCGCGCATGGCGATCATGGGGACTACGGCGAAGGCTTCATTGATCTCCCATAGATCTACGTCGTCCGTTTCCCATCCGGCTTTGGCCAAGCATTTTTCCATGGCTTTAACAGGCGCGGTGGTGAAGTATTTCGGCTCATGAGCGTGGGCGGCGTGGGCTTTTATTTCGGCCAGGATTTTAAGCCTGCGTTTTTCGGCTTCGGATTTGTAGAAGGTGATGAGTCCGCCGAAGTCGCCTTCGCGTTAGAGAATCTCGGTGTGCCTTCAGAACTTATGCTTGAGAAGGTACAAGGTGCCTTAAGACGTGTGGGTTTGTTTGTCAGCCTAGATAGGTCGATCCAATCCCTGTCTTTAGGGCAAAAATATCGCTTAATGATAGCTGCGCAACTCGTATTCCATCCGGATATCTTGCTGCTGGATGAACCTTGGGCTCAACTCGATGATAGCGGAGTCTGTGAATTGATATCTGTCCTCCAGGGGCTCAAAGATGAAGGCGTCGCTATTGTTTTAGTTGAGCACAACCCAAGTGTTTTCGGAGAAGTGGTGGACTCGTTCTGGCAATTGGAGCAAGGCAAGCTAACACAGGGGTGCTTTATGCCTGAGCCAATCCATTTTGCATATTCGCAGAAGGCACTCGTAGGAGAGAGTTACATACAGATCGATCCTTTGGTATTCCGCTTTGCTAACCATGCTCCCCTGTTTACCTGCTCTGAACGTCTGCAATTGTATAGCGGTGAGATAGTCGCTTTAGTCGGTGACAATGGCACCGGGAAGAGTAGCTTGCTTAAGAGCCTTGCGGGTATGCAGCCGCACATATCTCCCTTGCCGATCCCGGTGTTGGCAAGGCAACCTAAACTGGGGATTTATGGTGGTGAGTTAGGCTTGTTATTCCAGCGGCCTAGCAGGCAGTTATTTGAAATCAGCGTATTGGAAGAGCTGCGCTTTAGTCTTAAGCGTTTTGGCTTGCCATTAGATAATGCCGATAGGGTGCTTGATGAGATGG
>NVVO01000053.1 GCA_002733385.1 Robiginitomaculum sp. | reverse complement strand
AATGTGAGTGGCGTTTTAATAACCCAGACCCACTGACACAAAAAAGACTGTTAACTCAATGGGTTAAGAAGTATTTGAACTAGTTATCTAGGACAGCCCTAAATATTTAAAATGAATTTGAACTTTTGAGAACATTCTACTATACAAATAGTGACCTGCCTACTATAAAAATAGTGAGGTGTGAAATAGCAATATAGTGGACAACATGAACTTAATACCAAGGTGGCAATACCCACTCATAAATGAAGCCCGGAAGACACGGCGTGTGTTGATGGTGGAAGGCGCACGCCAGTGCGGAAAAACGACCTTAGCACGGCACCTAAAGGGAGATACCGTATATAGAACATTAGACGATATAGCGATGCGCGAATCTGTTGCAAATGATCTAAAGGCATTTTTGCAAACAGAGCACTCAATGATGATTATTGATGAGGTTCAACGTGCTCCTGATTTAATCCCTGAAATAAAGCGTATTGTTGATAATGACACCAGGTCGGGACAATTCTTGCTCACAGGCTCCGCTCACATACCGTCATTACCACATGTTCAAGAATCTTTAGCAGGGCGCATCCGCAGAATACGCCTACGCCCATTCACACAAGGAGAAATGAATGGAGCACAGCCTGATTTTCTCGAAAGAATACTTGCAAAAAAAATGTCCCGACCAGACACTAATTTTACTAAACACGATTTATTAAGCCGCGCTTTACGGGGCGGTTATCCCGAAGTACAGCCACTAAATACTAGAGAACAGCGCAGATGGCACCAAGATTACATAACAGCAATTTTATCTCGTGATCTCGCAGATGTGGCCAACATACGCAAACACGATTCCATGCAGAAACTCCTCCAGGTCATTGCCGCTTGGTCAAGTAAGTTTATGGACACTAGCGCTATTAGGTCGGCACTGTCCATCAGACGACCAACTTTGGAAAATTACTTAAGCGCCCTGCAAACATTATTTTTGATTGAACGATTGCCCGCATGGACGACTACTGATTATGCCCGTGTCGGAAAACGCGATAAATTATTTATGACGGATTCAGGTCTTATGGCCTCTTTGTTACGGTATTCGGGAAACCCCAAAAACCTCAATGACGACCAGACCGGGAAACTCGCTGAAACATTTGTTTATTGTGAGCTACAGGCACAGATAGATGTAAGCGATGGACGGTTCGTCATGTACCATTATCGGGATAATGAAAAACGAGAAATTGATTTTCTTATAGATGATGAAGATGGTGGTTTTATCGGCATCGAAGTCAAGGCAGGCTTAACTGTAAGAAGTGACGATTTCAAACACATGCGCTGGTTTGCCGACAACCTAATAACTGACAATAAACCGTTCTACGGAATTGTGCTCTATTCAGGAAATGACATTATACCTTTTGGCAAAAACATGTGGGCAGTGCCAACAGATTGTTTGTGGCATTCTTGACATCTTACAAAAGGTGTAGCCGCTATCTCGCTTAACACAATAACTCCACGGCCTCCGCCTTATGCCCAGCTGACAAATGCGCGTAACGCAAAGTCATATCATAGGTCGAGTGGCCTAGTAATTCGCGTATTGTGTTTAGATTTGCGCCCTTCATAGCCAGTTTTGAGGCAAAATGGTGGCGAAGGTCATGCCAGCGGAAATCGTTGATCTGTGCGGCTATGAGAAGGCTCTTCCACGATTTTCTGATATTGTCAAATTGCTGGCCGTATTCGTTTGTGAAAACATGTTTGGCGCGGCTTGGGCATTGTTTGCGCCAATCGTGCATAATGGACAAAGCTTCTTTATTAAGCGGTATGTGCCGTGTTTTTCCTGACTTGGCGTTTGAGCCTTCGATAGTAACTTGGTTTAGGTCGAAATGAACATTTGACCATTTAAGCTTAAATACCTCGCCTTGCCGCATCCCTGTGTTCATGGAAAGCAGCACCATTGGTTTCAGGTAATCCGCGAAAACATAATCCTCAAGATCATGGTAAAGCGGATAACGCCTAATGCGCCGCCATTCATTAGCGCTTTTTCGTTTGGCGCGAATATGGGCTTCCCGTTTTTCTAGTTCTGCGCGTATGCGCTTTTCTTCATCATCACTAAAATATCTTACAATCAAGTTTTTATCAGTTTTCAGGAGCTTCATATTTCGCAACGGATGTTCGGGTAGAAAACCCCATTCAACAGCTTTTGTAAGTGAAGCACGCAGAACTGCAAAGTGACGGTTAGCAGTTGTCGATGTATTGCCGTTTTGAATTTTTCCCGTGCGCCATTTTTCGACCGTATAAGGGACAATTTTTGTGAGCGGCATATTCATAAATTTAGAACATGAGGCAAGCATAGCTTTCTTAGATTTTTCACCACTCGTATAATTAGCCATCATCCAAGGAAAGTAATGTTTCTCAAGAAAGTCTAGGTAGGTCGAAGCCGTTCGTTTTTGCCGCAATATAAGCGCAGGGTCGCCGCCTTGATAGTAATCAGCGAGAATTTCTTTCGCTCGATTGCGAGCTTCCTTTACTGAAAAAGCTTGGAACTGCCCGATTTTTATCCGTGCTCCGCGCCTGTACTCACAATAATATGTTTTCTTACCTGTTGGTTGCACCCGTACTAACAGTCCGATAAGCCGAACATCTCGAATTTCGTAGGGTTTGGACTTTGCCTTGGCTTTCTCGATTAGGGTCTGTGTCATTGCTATTTTCATTTTACATGGCTCCATAAACTTAAGTGCTATGTAAGTGCAAAATGACGAAATAACCAAGCACACTGGCGTACACTCTCGAACACATACGCATTAACTTAATGTAATAAATACAATAGGTTAGACGCTAAAACTTGTCCGTAAGTGCTCGGGAGTATTCACTGTAAATACAGCTTGGTAATGATGAGGTCGGGAGTTCAATTCTCCCTTGCGGCACCACTTTTTCACTTACTCTTCCCCTGACACATGAAATTGATAAATTCACCGTTTCCCTACGAAAACGCACTGTTGGCGTTACCAATGTTTTAATATATAAACTTCCAATTTATCGGGGGATTTTTTATGATTGAGAAATTAGGCAAACCCATTCGGAATTTGTTCAGAAATGGAGCGAAAACCATAGAATGGATTGCCGCCCTATTCGCAGTGGCAGTAATCTTTGAAAATCTAGGAATAATAAAAATTATATCTTCAAATTTGGCAAACGCGGCCCGAATAGTGATAGATTTTCTGCCTAATCTAGTGGAAATTGTAGCACATGTTCCCTTGCCAAATTTCATCACCCAAGCCATTGCAGGCACTAAAATTGCCCAGGATTTTAATCTGCTTTTAAATTTGGCCGCACTCTGGGCTGTGGCTAGGCTAATGGCCACAATATTCAGGTTGATGGGGGCTAAACGGGGCAAATTTGAAAATATTATTGGCATTATCATAAAGGGGCTATTCGTATTAGTGCTCATAAGTGAAGGCGTGAAATTTGCTATGGGGTCAGAAACTATTGATTTATTCAGAGGTCTCATTCCGTTTTCTATGGAAAGAGGTGGCGATGTTCCAGGATGGCTATCCAACAGTAATTTACGAGAAATGGCCTGGGCAATATGTTCTTCTATAGCCGGTGTTCTCGTGGGTGGATGGGCTTACTTGTCAAATATTAGGCCAAGACGACTGAAGAAGCAGGAAGAAAAATAACAAGCCCGTACATATCACCCCCCACATTCATGGGAGTAATGCGTTAGAACGCAGATAAATAAGCGGTTATGCCCCATCATCATGGGATATTCTTTAAAATGCCTAAACCCTATCCTTGATTGACAAATTGACATATCTTGGTTTGTTATATCGAAGGAAAAAACGATGATGCATGTATCCAAACTCTTAATTACAGGCACGGCACTGATAGCCTGCACACTTTCAACACCTGCGCTGGCGCAATCCAGTTGTGCACTAGTTTCGCCGAAGCACTCGCTACAGAAATGTTCGGAAGTTGGTCAAAAACTTTTATTTGATATGCGCATAGCACGCGGTTACGCACAGCCAGGCGATAATGACCCACTTTGGCAGGTACAAGGTTCGGCGGCAAAGGTAGTGCCTATTAATTCGGCCTGGAACACGAATGGTGGCCGATTTCAGTGGGTTTCACCGACAACAACCCATACCAATTCAACGGTAGTTTACAGTGCTACCGTTAATATTCCTGAGGATCCCTATTTTTATGACAACCTCAAGCTATCAATTAGTGTTGGTGCTGACAATTCCGTGCGGCGGGTTCGTGTAAATGGCGTTGTCATTTTTATGGGTGCCAAGAGTGATATTAATGATTTCAAGCCAGGCAATTTTAAATTCGTCGAAAAATATGCCAACAATGATGGTGGACCTTTTAAACAGGGGTGCAACAAAATCGAGATCGATGTGTATAATCAAAGTGGCCCGACCGGACTGACCGTACGCGGCGCATTGTCTGGCAAATGCACAAAATGTACGACGCCGAAACCATAACGTCACGAGAATGTACGTAAACAGGGGCTAAAAAATCCGTAAGGGTTTGAGTTTGCGTTAAAGAGGCCGTGGTTTTGGATCATGGCCTCTTTATATTTATGACACCGAATTTGTGTATATGTAACTAATAAACCCTATCTGTGTTACCATCATGGGAGGAGGGACCGCTTAACCAATGAATACGCAAAAAATATTGCGAAATTTTACCACATTTGGGCAACAGCCCGTTTTGTTGTTTATCGGTGCAATCATTATGGTTTTCATGCCCGTGTTATTAGCGATTTCGCCGTTTGTTCCTGTACACACCTATAGACTTTCTCCAGAAAATGTCAGGCTGATTGCCGCCCAACCCGGCCTAGGTATCCGCCAAGCCACTGAAACCGAGCCCGTATTTGACCTTAAATCAGCACACCGCCTTGGTAGCGGCAAGGTGCATCAATACACTTACCGTTTTTCCAGTGACGTATATGCGGAGCAAGACGTGTCCGTGTTTCTCAGTGCGGCACCCAGCGAAACCCGTATTTATATGAACGGTATAGCCCTTCAGGCGTCTACTTCAAAAAACATCCCGGCGCCGGGTCTTGAGGCCTATAGGTTCATTGTCGGCATCCCGGCGCATTTTTTTCATCCCGGCACCAATACATTAGGGGTTGTATTGTCCCCATCGGATAAAGTTTCAAGCACAGGGCATTTCTATATGGGGCCGAAAGAACCGCTTGCGACAGCATTTGCGCGCCTTAACAAACACCGTCAAATACTGCCGCCGCTTCTCACTGGCTTTGGGGTTTTTCTATTGTTCACTTGCATATTCGGGCTCATATTGTCCAAATCCCGCAAACCCTATTATTGGGCATTCCTTTTAAGTGTGCTGTTTCTGTTATGGGGCCGGGTCGAAATTATTGAATTGCTCTGGCTAACCGGCTCCCAGGCAGCATTGTTGTTGAGTGCTGCGGGCACCGCTCTGTTTTGTCTGCTATGTTTATCGCGTGTGTGCGTTGCAAAACCTGTGCAATGGATAGTCTTGGCAATTTTTGTCCTCGCAAGCTTGGTCATTATTTGGGCATTACGTGCGGACAGGTTGGACCAAATTCTGCAATGGGTTATACTCGGTTTATTGTTGCCTGTTCTTGCATTTTTGTATACGCGTATGTGGCGATTTTACACCCATAACCGACCGCACAAAAAACTAGAATTTTGCCTATTTGCGTTGGCCGGCGCATCCATGATCCCCTTGCTGCTTTATGGTGTGCCGAGCCTGTCACCGGCCCGGCTTAATCTTGGTGCGCCGTGGACGATAGCCTATCTATCTCTACTCTTACCAATTTGCCTGTGCCTGATCAGCACTGGGCGCATGATAGGGCTGTTGAAACTTTATCAAACCGCAAGACAGCGATTGCAAATACAGCTAGCAGAAACAGGCAGACGGTTGACGGAAAAAGAAGTAGCGCTGCAAGAAGAAACCAAGAAACGCACGAAACTTGAAGAACGGCAAAGGTTATCCCGTGACATGCACGACGGGATTGGGGGACATTTGCTCTCCTTGCTGTTGCGCGTACGTTCCGGCCGAATTGATATGGGGCAAATCGAAAGTGAAATCGAAGACGGGATCAATGATTTGCGGCTAGTGGTCGATTCCATGGATCAATCCGCCGACAACCTAACCCAGGCTTTGGCTGTTTTTCGAAGCCGGGTCAGTGACCAAATGGCGGCCACCAACATCAAATTAAAATGGATCCAGTCCGACCAGGTTTATCTGCAAGACACGGGGGTTCGCACGACACTTAATCTATACCGATTTTTACAAGAAGCCGTTTCTAATAGTGTGCGCCATGGGAAGGCAAAACTATTGCAAATATCACTGCTACAAGAAGAGGCTGATCATACCCTTGTCATTTCCGTCGCCGATGATGGTATCGGCATGCCAGACACTAAAAACACGAAATTCGCCGGCAAGGGCCTTAAAAATATGCAGGTTCGGGCCCGCTCACTCGGCGGACAAATGATTATTGGCACAGGTTTGAATGGGAAAGGCACCAGCATCACCCTAGAGATCCCACCAATGAAATCTTGACTAGGCAGTGGACTCATAAACTCAGGCCCAAATGGTATGCGCCAATTTGTTCGCTGGACAGGCGTAAGGCCGCAGGAAATACTAGTATTTTCAAGGATTTACAACGCATCCAGCGTGCAAAGTGGCCATACTGGGTTTGTCTCAAACCCTGAGCTAAATCTGCTTCAATCTGCGTCGTCAAAGCGCTCGACCGGGCAGAGAGCCCGCTTTTCGCCCTTTTCCTAACATATTCTCGCATATTTAGCTCCATTTGTGCCTGAGTTTATGAGTACCCTGCCTAAATTTCGATCCAGCCTGACTGCACCGCCTCGAATATAGCCTCCGAGCGTGAATGCACCGCTAATTTTCGGTATATGGATTTGACATGATCGCCGACAGTATGGCTTGTAATTTCAAGGGTTTCGGCCGTTTCCCGATAAGAGAGACCTTTTGAAAACATGGTGAGAACATCGATCTCGCGGTCAGTTAAAACTGGCTCATTCGCCGTTATATCCTGAATTGGTGTCGGATGTTTTACATGAATTTTAAAAACATCAAGCAAATGGGTGGCCGCAGCAGGACTGATCGGGTTTTCGCCCGCAATTGTCGCCCGGATTGATCTTCTGATTTGATTGGGCCTTGTATCYTTRAGWARATAMCCRTSSGCGCCCGCCTGYAAWGCYGYTAGCACACTSRYYTTRTCMCCKARSACCGTCAGGATYARKAKYTTKRCGTCTGYATGKGTTTTCARATCRGCAATRAAGTCSAGMCCAYTKYCGTCCGGCAATTGAATGTCGACAAGACAAAGATCAACCTCAACTTCACGGCTTTCAAAAATGGCTTGTTTGACAGATTGGGCGCAAAACCCTATCTGCATATCTTCGGTTTGCTTGATGATGGTGGTTAAAAACCCGCACATATCCTCATCATCTTCGAGAATGCCAATGGTGATTTTTTCGCTCATGATTACCTTTCTTCGCCTCGGGCCCAGCAAGTGGCATAGGGCTGATCCTTGATGTCAACCCAAGCGCTTCCCTTGGGGCCACTAACCGGGACCGAACTTGTGATTACACCTCTACTACTATCATGAAAACTGGCGACCCGCCACTCTGCCCCGAATTCTAAACGACAAAAAGCATGGGCCTCGGCGATGGTTTTGAAATTGTCGCCGCGCCGCTTTCGCGTCAGCGCCACATTACCGCCGCTCCAAAACGGCGTACCAACGGCAAATTTATCTGGAACCGGTAAGCCCAGATCATGAAAACATACCAAAGGCAGGGGCGTGTCACAAGCTGTGTCTCCTTTGAACAGATTACAATTCACGGATTGATAAATTTTGTTCCTACTGCAACTAACAGCATGAACGCCAGCTGGTAAATGGTTAAATGTACTCCGTCCATTGAAATATGTTACACCCTTGCCGCGCGGCGGTTTTTGGCAAATGGCAATTGCGGCAAAGTCCACCTGGGTATCGTCACTAACCGAAAAGTCGACGATTTGTACGCCCGTCCCATCTTGAACATAGTCTAAGACGGTTTCGTATCTTGTTCCGGGCATTGAGGTACTCCCCATTAATTGGACAGTGACTTAAGCTATTATTTTGTGTTGTCTGGTCTCGACAAAGAGGAGATCAGAATGTCGAAACGTAAAAACC
>NVVO01000022.1 GCA_002733385.1 Robiginitomaculum sp. | reverse complement strand
CTATTGGAAAAATAGACAAGAAATGGAAACCGACCAGATGATACAAAGTGTAGCTTAAAAAACGTCGAAAACTGTCCAATTAATGGGGACCACCTCAATGTATCTGAATATGTAGAAAGACCGGGTTCATATTTTCCTGCAATTTGGCTTGTATGCACGGTGCGGAATGCTAACCTGCCAGCATGAACAAGATAAATATGAGCAAGATAAATTTGCATGTTCGAGATATGGTCATGTTGGCCCTGTTGGTGTTGGCAATGGCTGTGCCGGGACTTTCCAGCTTGCCGGTGATTGACCGCGACGAGGCCCGCTATGCCCAAGCCACAGTACAAATGTTGGAAAGCGGTGATTATATCAATATCCGGTTTCAAGATCAGGCCCGCAATAAAAAACCCGCCGGCGCCTATTGGGCGCAAGCGTTAAGTGTTAAATTGTTCTCAGATGTAGAAAAGCGCCAGATATGGGCCCACCGCATTCCGTCGGTATTGGGGGCTTTATTGGCCATTCTTGCCACATATTGGGGCGGCAGACGGCTGTTGGGACGCGAGGCGGCCTTGTACGGATCGGCTATGTTGGCGGTTAGTTTTCTCTTCGTGTTCGAAGCCCATATTGCCAAAACCGATGCGCTTTTGCTTGGGTTCTCCACATTGGTACTCGCCGCGATGGCCATTTTGCGAAACGGGGGAGACCGCAAGACCATTATTAAAGCGGCCATATTGTTCTGGTTTGGTCTTGGCATGGCCGTGATGATCAAAGGGCCAATATTGCCCTTCCTTTTGATTTTGTGCTTGCTTGGCCTTTTGATTTGGGAACGTAAAGCTGATTGGTTAAAACCCCTAATTTACTGGCCGGGGCCAGTGCTGTTTTTCATCATTGTTTTACCTTGGACGGTTCTGATCTGGCGCGAAACCGGCGGTGCGTTCTTCGCGGATGCGATCGGCAATGATCTGGCGCCAAAACTGCAAGGTGTCCAGGAAAATCATCCCGGGCCGCCGGGTTATTACGCCGCCACGATCTGGCTGGCCTTTTGGCCGGCCTGTCTGTTTTTGCTACCAGGTCTGGTGTTTGCGGTTCGTTCAGTCAGAAATAAAGCCGGGTTTGACGCACCCGTTGCCAAAGCCGCCCGTTTGTTGTTGTGCTGGGCCGTGCCGTTTTTCATTGTTCTAGAATTCGTGCCAACCAAATTACCCCACTACACTTTATTGACCTTTCCTGCCCTTGCCTTGTTGTCAGGTGCGGCGCTTGCAACCCTGATCAAAGTCAACGAATTTGTCATTTCGCGCCGCATTGGTGCCATTTTATTTTCTATTATGACCATAGTACTGGTCACCGTGCTTTTGCTGGCCGAATCCTATTATGGCAATTTTCCGAGCTGGAGTTTTCTGGTGCTTTATACGGGTATATTGCTCAGCCTATTTGCCAGTTGGAGCTTGTGGCGCGGCAAAGCATTTCATGCCTTTGTGGGCGCAGTGGTTACGGCGGCAATGCTGAATATTTTCACCTATCAATTTACCTTACCGTCCCTAAAAACATTACAAATCAGCGCCCAGATAAAACAGGTCTTTGCCGACAATAACATCCAGGCACCCATATCAAACATTACCGTGCTCTCGACCCAATTTACCGAACCCAGCATGGTTTACCGTTTGGGTACAAGCATATTACTCGGTAAACCCGACGAAAGGTTGGCAGATTTAAACCTGAAGACTGGCGACATTGTGGTGCTCGACAGAAACCGTAATGAGACCGAAGACTATGAACAAAGGCTGGCGCAAAAATTAGAGCCTGCAGGCCTGTGCCTGACCAGCTTGCAAACCATAAAAGGCTTTAATTATGCCAAGGGCGACGCCGTGAAGCTTGATATATTGCGTGCAGGAACCTGCCCGCAATCAATTTCAGAATTGTCTACTTCACCCTTGTCTACTTCACCCAGGGACGGCGAACCGACAACCACCAAGCCCGACCCATAATCGCCGCCGCCATAAAAGGCGCGGCCAGTATCAACAAGCATTTTGCCCACCATTTCGCCGAATAACGCCAAAAATAGCGCAAAAAACCGACCAGTTTATTGCTTTCCACCCGCATGATGCGGGCTTTTGATGTGGAACCATAATGCATGACTTTGGCGTTTGGGACAAAATATACGTCGCCGCCCATTTGCACCGCCCGTCTGCAAATATCAATATCTTCCACATGCAAAAAATAATGCTCGTCAAAACCGCCGAGCATTTCAAAACTTTCCCGGTCGGTCATCATACAGGCGCCGCTGACAATCGGCATAGGTTTTGGCGCGTCCGGCAAGGGCTGGTCTTCCAAATGCACGGATTGTATGCCCGGAAATTTATGCAAGGGGGTAAAACTAAACAAGGCGCTGGATGGCGTCAGAGCCTTTCGCCGCGCGCCGCGTTGTTCAGCACCGTGTTCGGTTTGCAAATTACCACCGGTTATCCAGGGTTTTTCCAAATTCTCGCCGCATTTTGCCATAGTCATAGCGGTGCCTTTTTCGATCACTGCGTCCGGGTTCAGGAACAAAAAATAATCCCCCTTGGCAATATTGGCCCCGTAATTACAGCCTTTGCCAAATCCGATATTGCCGTGGCCTTGTACAAGGCGCACCCGGTTTTGACCTTGCGCCAACGCCCATAACCGCTCGCGTGCAGAGGCCGTGTTGCCATTGTCTACTATGATTAATTCTAAAATATCTTCGTCTGCTAAAACGGCAGCGACGGCTTCCATAAGGGACGCACCCGTATAATAAGAGACCATAATTACACTAATACGTTTGTGCCAGTAATGCACCGGCAGCGGAACCACATTCGTTGTCATATCGACCTATTCCTTCCGACCCCCGCAAACCTTATAGACCCTATATGCTAACAAATGTAAAGTGTAAATTATCACGCTTATCAATGGTTTAGCGCAAGTTTATTTTCTCACGAAACTGATGAGCGCAGCCGAAAAAATAACCGTCGCCCACCACCAATCTTGCCAAACCCCGTAAGTGATCCCGGCAATGACAGTTACCGAGACCGTCAGTCCGGCAAGTGCGACCAATTGAGGTTTGGCCAGTACACCTTGTTCCGTTAACCTCTTCTGGGCAAAAAACAGCGCCAAACAGGCCAAAACCGCGCCGACCAAACCAAGTTCACCCCAAATTTGTAGCCCGGCATTATGGGGATGCAAGGACACCAGTGCCCTGCCCTCAAATCCGCGGATTGTGTGGGTATCGGTAAATGTGCGCACGGCATCAAACCCATGTCCAAACCACGGCTTTTGCAATATTTTGTCATACATGTAAGCCCAGTTTTCCACACGCTCTTCCCAGGAAAATGGCAATTGGGAACGCCATTCAGACGTTACCTTGCTAGCCACATAACCCAATACAGGTGCGAAAAATATGCTGGCCGCAGCGGCGAAAAATGCCCCACGAACGGCAAACCTGGGCCAATATATGGCCAACCCGAAAAGCGGAACCAACACAACCAATGCAATAAACCTTGAATTCATATCAGCAAAAATCGCGCTCGACAGCACCAAAGCGAACAAGGCCAGGGCCGCAAATTTTCCAGCCCCGCCCTTGAGCCATAACAACACGCTGACGGGCACAAATAACAATGTCAAAACGGAAACGGCATGACCCAGATTTTGGATCATATCGCCCCATTTGGCCTCCATATCTTCACCGACCGCCAACGGATCAATCAACCTGGTCACACCATATCCGCTCAAAACATCCATCAACACGACAACAGACCATATAAATGTCATACCAATCAACAAATGCTGTAAATGCTGAAAATGGGAAATTGAAAACTTGCTTTGTGACACCAGTGTGACTGCGAAAGCCAAGTATAATGGCAGGCCAAAAAACATTTTCTGGGCATTGTTCAAAACATCACCCGATCTATAAGGTGACCATAATGTACTGACCATACCCCAAGCCAGCAATGCCATGACGGCCCAAATCGCGGCAGGAATAGCTTTAGGCACATCTCTCGGATGCGGCGGACGCCAACCTATAAAACCAAGAATACCGCCCAGACCGACAATAGCGGCAATACCAAGCCCGCCTGCATGGGCCATTACGGGATAGGCCAAAAACACCAAAACCACAACACACCAGTTTTTCCGTGCTATAAAGCCACGCTGTTCTAGACTGGTCTTTGTCATTTTATTTACGCAAATCCGGCGGGGTCGCCTCTTTGGTCAAGCTGGTGATCGCATCTGCCAAAGAAAGAACCTCCTGTTGCCTGTCACCCAAAAAMCGCAAKGCCAATTTGCCTTCATCGGCTTCCTTGCGRCCTATAACTGCAATAACCGGRACTTTAGCGTGAGAATGTTCACGGATTTTATAATTGATTTTCTCATTGCGCAGATCGGTCTCGACCCGAAGCCCCGCCGCCCGCAGTGCAGCCTCCGCTTCTAGGGCATAGGCATCTGCGTCCGAGGTAATGGTCGCCAAAACCACTTGTACAGGGGCGAGCCAGAGCGGAAACCGCCCCGCATGTTCTTCGATCAATATGCCCAAAAACCGCTCCATGGAGCCAAGGATGGCCCGGTGCAACATGACGGGCCGTTTCTTGGTGTCGTCCTTGGCGATATAGCTGGCGTCCAGCCTTTCGGGCGTGCCGAAATCCACCTGTAAAGTGCCGCATTGCCAATCGCGGCCAATGGCATCGCGCAGGACAAATTCAAGCTTGGGGCCGTAAAATGCGCCCTCGCCCGGGTTCAGTATCACCTCAAGCCCGGCGGCGTTAACCGCGTCCATCAGCGCTTTTTCGGATTTATCCCAGGTTTCGTCACTGCCGGTTCTTACGTCCGGGCGGTCAGAAAATTTCACCACCACATCGGTAAAACCAAAATCGGCATAGATACCCATGAGCAGATCAATAAAGGTTTTGGTCTCGTCAATGATTTGCTCTTCGGTGCAAAAAATATGGGCGTCGTCCTGGGTAAACCCGCGCACCCGCATAATGCCGTGCAAGGCCCCGGACGGTTCATTTCGGTGGCAACAGCCAAATTCGGCCATGCGCAAGGGCAGATCGCGGTAAGATTTTTGACCCTGGTTGAAAATCTGCACATGGGCCGGGCAGTTCATGGGTTTGAGCGCGTGGATTTCGTCGTGTTCGCCGTGGCTAACCTCGCTGACAAACATGTTTTCGCGAAACTTGTCCCAATGCCCGGACGCCACCCATAATTTATGGTCAATCAACATGGGGGTTTTGACTTCTTCGTAATCGGCCTTTTGCAATTTGCGGCGGATATAATTTTCCACCTGCCGCCAAATGGTCGCGCCTTTATCGTGCCAGAACACCATGCCTTGGGCTTCGGGTTGTAGATGAAACAAATCCATCTCGCGGCCAATACGGCGGTGGTCGCGTTTTTCGGCTTCTGCAATGCGGTGCAAATAAGCGTCCAAATCATCTTTGTTAGCCCAGGCGGTTCCGTAAATCCGTTGTAATTGCGCATTATTACTGTCGCCGCGCCAATAGGCGCCGGCCACTTTCATCAATTTGAACGCCGTGCCGATTTTTATGGTACTGGGCAAATGCGGCCCCAAACATAAATCCAGCCAATCACCTTCATTGGCACCTTGGCGGTAAATTGTAATGGTCTCGTCTTCCGGCAAATCGGAAATCAGTTCGGCTTTATAGGTTTCGCCCTTGTCGGTGAAATATTTTATTGCAACGCCCCGCTGCCAAACCTCGCGCACAAACGGTTTGTTTTGCTGGATGATGAATTTCATCTTTTTTTCTATGGCGGCAAAATCGTCTTCGGAAATCGGTTTAGCAGTGGCAAAATCATAATAGAAACCGTCTTCTATGGTCGGGCCAATGGTGACTTGGGTGCCGGGGAATAGCTCTTGCACGGCTTCGGCCATCACATGGGCGCAATCATGGCGGATTAGCTCCAAACCTTCTGGGTCGGCGGCGGTGATCAGCTGCAATTTTGTATCGCCCTCTAGAGGCCGGGTCGCATCCCAAAGCTCGCCGTTCACCCGCGCCGCCAAAACTTTTTTGGCCAGAGATTTGGACAGGGCTTTGGCCACATCCAGTGCGGACGTGCCGTCTTCAAATTCACGGGTCGCGCCGTCAGGAAATGTTATTGTCAACATTATGATCTTTCTATTCTTTTGGCTATTCTTCTGGCTGGTTTTCGTTCAATTTCGTTCTTTCACTCCAGGCCCAATCGCCGTAACGCCAGGGTGCCCAGAACGCTTGTTTATGTATAGTCTTAGGTACCGGGTCAATACCAGATGACCCCCAAGGATGGCAACGCAAAAGCCGCGATAAWGTCAGCCAAAATCCGCGCCAAACCCCGTGCGCACCAAAGGCGGCAATAGAATAATTGGCGCAGCCCGGCTCGTGGCGGCACCTAACCCCCAAAGCATAAAATATTGGCGACAGGGTAAATTTGTAAATTTTCAGCAAACCAATCGCAAAATATATCAGCGGGTTTTTCATGTGGCCACCCTATTCAAAATACCTGAACGGGTCATATACTACATTCGCGTTCATAATGGTGGCCATGATTTTGGCCTGGCCAATTTGTGATTTCTTCATGGCAAAAATATCCTTGTCAATAATCACCAGATCGGCAAATTTTCCCGCTTGCATAGAACCGGTTATATCTGCTTGTCCCAATAATTTGGCGCTTTCGATTGTCATCAGTGCCACAGCGGTGTGCACATCGGCGACGGCTTGAGGTTTACGGGTCAAGACTTGCTGGATTTTAGCCRATGGSGATAATGCGTCCGCGTCCCAGTCACTGCTGATGGTCATGGGCGCATTGGCCTTTAACAGCGAGGCGGTCGGTATCAGTGCGCGGCTACGATCGCCAATAATCGTCTTGTAAAACTTCAGGGTTTCGCGGTCTAATGAACTGGCGGTCATTTGCACATCGGCGGTGACACCCAGGGCCGCAAACCTTGCATAATCGGCTGGTGCGGCAAGAAAAATATGAGTGATCCTATGTTTATTGCCACTGACACCGTTGGCCTTTTGCGCCGCTTCAACCGCGTCCAGAGCCAGACCGACGCCCCGGTCACCTACGGCGTGAAAATGCAAACTAAATCCAGCCGCGTCCAGACGTCTGGCATAGGCAAATAAATCCGGCTTAGAAAAATATTCAAACCCGTATTTGCCGGCAACACCAAGGTCTTGTGTATATGGTGCGTACAAAGCCGCCGTGCCTTGGGACAATATGCCGTCCACATAGATTTTCACCTGATTAAATTTGGCCAAATTATCCGGGTTCGACCTTTTAAGCGCCGTTAAAGCCGCAATTTGCTGGTCTAGTTCTCTATCCGGAAACACATAGAGAGGATTGCTGGCCCGCACGGTTAAAACGCCCTCGCTTTCCGCCCGTATCCAGGCCAAATGATGACCACGCGTCCAATACCCGCCCGCGTCGCTGACCGAAGTAATGCCGTTCGCCGCCAAGGTTTTAAGGGCCGTGCGCAAGGCCAGATAATTAACCTCCAAATTGGCTTTGGTCGGCGGCAAAGCGGCGGTGCGCAATAGCTGTTGAGCGTTTTCATAAACAATGCCGGTTAGGCGGCCCGCAGAGTTTCTGCCGATAATACCGCCTTGCGGGTTTGTTGTGATTTTATCATAACCCACCGCTTGCAAGGCCAGAGAATTGGCCCACGCGCCGTGACCTAGATTATCAAGAATAAGCGCAGGCTTGTCCGGGAAAAGTTCGTCTAGAAATTCGGCGGGCATAGGCATATGATCCAACAAATCAGGCATGGAAACACCCGCCCCGATAAACCAGTCATCACCTGCTTGTTCAAATCCGCAATCGGCGATTTCGTTTGTGTATTGCTTTGGCGTGCCAAATTCGCTCAAGATACAACGGCCTTGATTGATGCCCGCCTCAAGCGCGTGTAAGTGCACATCATGGAAGCCCGGCATAACGATTGCCCCGCCCAGATCAATGCGTCTTGCGCCTGCGCCGATAGCCTTGTCCGCATCAGCCCGGCTCCCGACAAACAGAATTTTTCCCGACCCGTCATAGGCCAATACCTGTGCCGTCGGCTGGGACGGATCCATGGTATATATCTTGCCGCCGACCAGCACCGTCACTATGTTTTTTGCACCGGGGTTTTCTGCGACGGTCGGGCTATTTATCGACGAGTTTGTATCCGATGCCTCACCGGTACATGCGGTCACCAAAAACACCAATATCAATGCAATGTATTTCATCATGTCTGCGCATTTTCAAGTGCGGCCAGAACCGCGTCAAAGGCCAACATGGTCGAGAGATGTCGGGCCGGATAATTGGCAACATCCGCCAGCAAAGCCAATTTGGCAAATCGTCCCGTTGGCGGTTCCTCGCCTTGCTTGAGCATGGCATATAGCCCGTCCCGCGCCGTTTGGATGTCCGCCGGGCTGGCTCCAATGACGCTTCTCGCCAAAATCGCCGCCGCCGCCTGCCCCAAAGCGCAAGCTTGCAAGCGTTGGGCGAAATCCGTCACCAGCCCGTCTTTTATACACACATCAATTTCGACCCATGAGCCGCATAACTTGGCCACTTTGCGAGCCGACCCGCACGGGGCGTCAAGCCGACCCACATGTGAGATATTCGCCGCCAGAGACAGCACATCAGAATTGTAAAGTCCGTCAATCATGAAGCCTGTTTACGCCCGGCTTAGCATGAGTGCAAATACTGTTTGTCACCTGACAAAGGATTATTGGCCAGAAGAATTATTAGTTCCCATTAAACTTTTATGAATCTTTTGGCGCAAGTTTGACCTTTGAGTGATTCGTTTGCGCAAGGCTGCGGATACAAAGGAAGAAAAATGAACAAACTCCCCCTAAACCAGATAATCCACGGCGACAGTATTGACGGCATGAATGCCCTGCCCGAAGGGAGTGTCGATCTGGTGTTCGCTGACCCGCCTTATAATTTGCAGTTGGGCGGGAATTTAAACAGGCCTGACAATTCCGTTGTCAACGGCGTCACCGAGGAATGGGACAGATTTGACACTATGGACGCCTATGATTTGTTCACCCATGACTGGCTAAATGCGGCCCGGCGTATCTTGAAGCCTGACGGGGCCATTTGGGTGATCGGCAGTTATCACAATATTTTTCGGGTCGGCGGTATCTTGCAAGACCAAGGGTTTTGGATCCGCAATGATATTATCTGGCGCAAAACCAACCCCATGCCCAATTTTCGCGGCACAAGGTTTACCAATGCCCACGAGACTTTGATTTGGGCCACCAAAACCGAAGACGCCAAACCGACCTTTAATTATGACGCCATGAAAATGATGAATGACGGTGTGCAAATGCGCTCCGACTGGACTTTGCCAATTTGCACGGGCCGTGAGCGTCTGAAAAAATCCGACGGCACCAAAGCCCACCCGACCCAAAAACCGGAAAGCTTGCTGCACCGGGTATTATTGTCCACCACCAATCCCGGCGATGTGGTTGTTGATCCGTTCTTCGGCACAGGTACGACTGGGGCGGTAGCCAAAAAATTGGGACGGCATTTCATTGGCTTTGAAAAAGAAGAAGAATATCTGATACATGCGCGCCGGCGTATTGAAGCCATTACGGTCGGCAGTGGCGTCGCCCTTAAAGTCACCCAGTCTAAACGGGCATTGCCGCGTGTGGCATTTGGCGTGCTGGTCGAGCGCGGCATGGTCAATCCCGGCGATACCCTGTATTCCCCGGACGGTCGCATTACCGCCCGCGTGCGCGCCGACGGCAGTATCGCCGTGCCGGACGCCAGCGGCTCCATCCACAAAATGGGTGCTCATGTCCAAAAAGCCCCGGCCTGTAATGGCTGGACATATTGGCATTTTGAGCAAAATTCAGGTCGCAACACGTCTCTGGTACCCATAGATTTGCTCAGGGCAAAAGTCCGCGAGACCATGGGGGTTATGGCATGAAGCAGAAATGCGGTTCTCAATCCATGATTTTTTGCGTGTATATATCTGATTTTAAGTAGTTTTTTATACACGTACCCATCATAACCCCACTTGGAATATATTTGTCTGAAGTTTAAACTCAGAGAGAATATCCATGCCAAACAATCCCACATCCTTCATCAGCCAAAACCTGAAACTGCCCTATATCGCCCCGGCCCAGGCGCAAAAACATGTGACCGTCAATGAAGCTTTTCGCAGATTGGACGCCGTGGTGCAATTATCGGTTTTGGACAAAGACCTAGGCGCGCCACCCGCCTCGCCAAGTGAAGGCGCCCGCTATATCATTGCGGCTGGCGCTACAGATGACTGGACTGGAGTTGATGCGAATATTGCCGCATACCAAGACGGTGCTTGGGCATTCATTACACCCCTAGCCGGATGGGTTTGTTATGTGGTGGACGAGGCCAAAAACTATCAGTTTGACGGCACAAACTGGGTCGAGTCTGGTGTAAATAATGGAGACAATGCTACATTTGCCCAATTAGGCGTGGGCGGGGCAACAGCAGATGCTACCAATAAATTCAGCATTAACACGGACGCCGTCCTGTTTAACAATAACGGCGCAGGCATACAGGCTAAGCTGAATAAAAACGCTGTAGCGGATACGGCCAGTTTCTTGTTTCAAACAGGATTTAGTGGCCGCGCAGAAATAGGACTAACCGGCAATGATGATTTTTCGTTTAAAGTCAGCCCTGATGGATCCACGTTCTATGATAGTTTTGTACTCGACAAAGACAACGGCATGGCCTCATTTTACTCCGGCCTGGAAACGGTGGTAGATGTTGGCTCCTCGAATGTAATAAATTTTAAAAAAGGAACATCCGTAAAGGGGTATTTTGGATTAGCGTCTGCCACGAATGACCATATGTATTGCGAAGCCCTTGGGGACGCACGAGTATTGTACAATTTTTCTATAGGGACGGGTTCCTCAATATATTGGGGGGTTAAAAATCATGTCATCAAATTTGATGATACTGGCTTTTACCCAACCACCAGCACGTCTAATGGTACGGCTGCGAAACCCTGGGCTGATATGTTTTCGGTTAATCCGTTGACGGTCACATCAGACGAACGTGCTAAAAAAGATATTGTTAATTTTTCAAGTATGAAGCCTGCGCTATTTGCTCAATATAAAAAGTTTGCAGATGCTGTCGAACTGGTTTCTTTCAAATGGACAGATGGCAAGCGCACCCATTACGGGGCCGTTGCACAACAAGTGCGACAGGCCGTGATTGACGCCGGACTATCACCCAGCGACACCGCATTCTTTGTGCATACGGAAGTGTATGAGGATATACCCGTTTTGGATAAAAACGGCGAACAGGTTTTGGAGGTGCGCGGCGGCACGGATTTGCAAAAAACTCTTAAAACCACCCGTGTAAAGAAATTAAACCCAGACGGTACGCCGTACTTAAAACTTGGACTTAGAGCACAAGAATTGTTGGTGGTTTTGTTTGCTGTCGAGCGGCGGGCGCGGTTAAATATAGAAAGGCGGTTAGAAAGACAAACGCGCCCATATACATTAGCCAGCTTGCCGCTTGCCAGGGCTATGACAGGGGCTATGATTTATGTGTCGGACGAAAGCGGGGGCGCGGTGATGGCGTTTTCGGACGGCACGGATTGGCGCAGGGTTACGGACMGGGCCATAATTGCGTAATTTATCCCCAAGACTTCAGCCCTGCCCATGCAGTATAGCTTTGCGCATAACACTGGGCAGGGCATAATCTTCTAGCCTGTCCATGTGGGCGGCAATTTCCCATTTTGATCTTTTATGAATTTGTGTCTTGAGCGTAAAAACGGTCAAGTACAGGGTGAAGTGGGTAAATACATGCTTTATTTGACCGTCCATACACTGCCAATTTCTCTTGCAGGGTGCCTGGGATAACCAAGCGGACATGTCAGGTTTTACCGCGTCCCATGTCGTCCCCGGCAATTCCATCATGCCGCCGAGTAAACCCTTGTCCGGGCGTTGCCTCAACCAGATATGGCTATTGTCCTGCACATAAAACACGGCGCCGTAGCGCACGGGTCGTTTGGCTTTGGGTTTGCGCTTTGGGTAATCCGTCATGTCGCCAGCCCTATAAGCCGCGCAATGAATTTGCCAAGGACATATACTACATTTCGGGGCTTTAGGCTTGCAAATATGGGAACCCAAATCCATCAAGGCTTGAGCATAATCGCCGGGCCTATTCGGGTCTGCCAAAGCAGCGGCCAGCTTGCCAATTCCCGGCTTGGCTTTGGGTAATTTCTCCTGCACCCGAAAAATCCGCGAAATTACCCGTTCCACATTGCCGTCCACVACATTKGTBGBCDCGTTATAACADATGGCGGCAATGGCGGCGGCACTATAAGRGCCGATACCGGGCAGCTTCAACAGCCCGGCTTCAGTCATGGGAAACACCCCGCCGTGTTCAGCACAAATCAGTCGCGCACATGTGTGCAGATTTCGGGCGCGGGCATAATAGCCCAGCCCGGCCCAAGCGGCCAGAATATCATCCCGCTTGGCTGTCGCCAAATCCTGAATGCGTGGCCATTTATCCAAAAACTTGAACCAGTAAGCGGATGCCGCCGTGGTCGAGGTTTGCTGGCACATGATTTCTGACAGCCAGATTTTATAGGGATCGGCCAAAACACCATTCGCACGGTCTTCCGGCCTGATGCGCCACGGCAATGTCCGCCCCTCGCGCTCATACCAATCCAGTAACCCGGTGCGCATGGCTTTGATTTGTTGCGAAGTTTTCATATGTTTTTCACGGATTAGACTGGACGTTGCACTGAATATTGGCAAGTGTGCATCTATGAAGGATTTACGCAAGCAAGATAGTCTAAAAGCCCGTAGCGCACGCGGTAATGTCATGGAGTATCTTGAAAAAAACCGGGGCCGCCGCCAATACCGTCCGCCGCCAAGCGCCGCCAAAGCCGTGAACCGGGTGTTGCGCCCCTTGTCCCGGAAATTTGGCCCCGGCATTACAGGCTTGCAGATAAATTGGCCTGATATAATTGGTGTGCGCTGGGCCGCACTTTCCAAACCGATTTCCTTGCGCGGCACCAAAGGCAGCAAAACCCTGACCATCGAAGCCAAAGGCCCGGCCAGCGCCATGCTCCAGGCCCAGTCCGCACAACTTTTGGAAAAAATCAACCAATATCTCGGGGCTGGCAGTGTGACAAAAATCATGGTCAAGCAAGGCCGCATCCAACCGGCAATAGACCAAACCCCGACATCTCCGAAATTTCGCAACCATGTGCAAAAAAATCTAGCCACAGACGAAGATAATAGTTTACAAGCCGCCTTGGACAAATTGGGTCAGGTGGTAAAATCCCAAAAAAGCAAATTATAGGATGATCTAATGAAATTCGTCACATATCTATTGTTGAGCATAGCCTTGTTGAGCGTTGGCACACTTGCCGCCGCCCAAACCGACCATAACCATGATCACGACCATGCAGACCAAACCCCGCCCCAAACACCAGTCCTGCCAACCGAAGGCGTATATTCGGAACTCAGCACTGACCATGTGATCGGCGCACCTATGGCCCCCGTGACCATGATTATTTATGCCTCCCTGACCTGCCCCCATTGCGCCAGCTGGTTTAACTCGGTCTGGCTGGATATTAAGAAAAATTATGTGGATAAAAGCGAAGTGCGGGTGGTGTTGAGAGAATTTCCCACCGCTCCGAGAGAGATAGCCGTTATCGGCTTTCAAATCGCCAATTGTGCGCCCGAAGATCAATATTTTGCCATGCTTGAGCATCAATTCGCCGAGCAGGACAATATATTCGCGGCTCTAAAAGCCAATAAAGCCAAAGAAAAATATCTGGAAATTGCCAAGAAAGCCGGCCTGGCCGATGAAACCGCCATGAATGCTTGTCTGCGCGAAGCCGGCGGGATAGAGCGCATCAACACATCCATGCTTTTATCCCAGGCCGCCGGCATAAAATCCGTACCCAGTTTCATTATTGACGGTCAAGTCTATAAGGGCGGTATGGACTATCTCGCCTTATCCAAATACCTAGATAATCTCAGCAAACGGGGATATTCAGCCATTCCCAAACGATAAATTATTACGTTCAAACCTATCCACACCCATTCGTTAACAAAACCTTTATAATTCCTTGCCATTAAGGCGTAAATTGAGAGAGTAACCATTATGATAAATACCCGATTCGTTTCGTTTACCAAAACGACCATTACACTTGCCGCAGGCACCTTGCTCTTGGCAGCCTGCTCTGGCGATAGTGCGAAACCTGTATCTGGTGCAATATCCGGTGAGCGGTCGTCCTATGAAGTTGCGGGCGACCATGCTTTGGGCAATCCTGATGCTAAAATCACCGTTGTAGAATATGCGTCGGTGACATGCGGGGCTTGCGGCAATTGGCACACAAATGTCTGGCCCGAGTTTAAATCCACCTATGTCGACACCGGAAAAGTCCGTTTTGTTTACCGCGAATTTCCCACAGGTGTTGTGAACTTGGCCAATGTCGGGCATTTATTGGCCAATTGCGCTGGCGAGGATAAATTCTTCGGCCTGATTGATGTGCAAATGAAACGCCAAAACCAGATCGTAAATTCTGCAGATGTCAAAGGCGAATATGTCGCCTTGGCCAAATCAGCGGGCATGAACGAGGCCGCATTTGATGCCTGTATGGCCGACCAGGAAAAAATAGACCGGCTGAAAAAAGTTGCCGATGATGCCAGCAATGCCGGTGTCACCGGAACGCCGACATTTTTCATCAATGGCAAAAAAGAGCAAATGTTCGTCATCGAAGACTTCCATAAAAAACTGGCACCTTTGCTGGGCGAAGATGCGCCAACACAGGCTGAAGAAAAAGAATAAGGATATTTATGGGGTCTTTGCGTTTTAATCATATAAAATTGGCCGGGTTCAAATCCTTTGTTGAACCCACCATTTTTCAGATTAAACCGGGCCTCACTGGGGTTGTCGGCCCGAACGGCTGTGGCAAATCCAATCTGTTGGAAGCCATTCGCTGGGTCATGGGGGCAAATTCCGCCAAAGCCATGCGCGGCCAGGCCATGGACGATGTGATATTTTCCGGCACCAAAACCCGCCCGGCCCGTCATCAAGCCAGCGTCACACTAGAAATCGACAATTCGGCCCGGATTGCACCCTCGATGTTTAACGACAATGAAGTGTTGGAGGTTACCCGCACCATCACCAAAGGTGCAGGCTCGAAATATCAAGTCAACGGACAAACCGTGCGGGCCAAAGACGTGCAATTGTTGTTCGCCGATGYGTCCACCGGGGCCAATTCCCCGGCTCTGGTGCGCCAAGGTCAGATCAGCGAGTTGATTTCGGCAAAACCGGAAAACCGCCGTAAAATCCTAGAAGAAGCCGCCGGTATTTCTGGTCTGCATACCCGGCGCCATGAAGCTGAATTGCGCTTACGCGCCGCCGAGACCAATCTTGAACGGCTTGAGGACATATTAAGCCAGATCGAAAGTCAACTTTTGADCCTGCGCCGCCAATCGCGCCAAGCCGCACGTTTTAAACGCCTGGCCGGGGAAATTCGTGAATACAGAACCTTGCTCTGGCTCAAACGCTGGCAACAGGCCCTACAAGCTCTCGAAATATCCGCACAAGAGTTTAAAGACAGCGGGGCCAAAGTCGCAGAATTGACTTCCGATGTTACGGTGCTTACCACGCAAGTGACAGAAATCACCACCAAGCTTGCCCCCCACCGCGAAGAGCAAATTGTCGCCGCCGCCATTTGCGGACGGCTAAATGCGGCCAAAGAAGCTTTGGACAATGACGCGCAAGCCGCCAAGTCGGAGATTAACAAACTTGAAGCCCGCCTGGCCCATCTTAAAGGCGATATTGAGCGCGAAGAAAACATCGTCATTGACGCCGATGCGGCCAGTGAGCGGCTGACAGATGAACTGTCGGAGTTACAGTCGGCCAAAGACAATAGCGCCGCTTTGATAGATGCAAGGAACAGTGCCAACACTGCCAGTCAAACCCGTAGCCAGTTGGAAGATCAAGTGTCTGATTTAACCCGCAAAACGGCTGAGCAAGCGGCAAATTTAACCAGTGCTACGCGCGAATGCGCAAGGCTGGACGGACTAAAATCTCGCATTGAGCAAGACATTGAGGCCGCCATTTCTGCATTGGCGGATCTGGAAACCGCAGGTCTGTCTTCTGGTGATAACAATCTGTTCGCCGCCGCACTCGACAATGCGAGCACAGCCCTGGCCAAAGCCAAGCAGCATGAACAAGCCACGGCTATAGCCAGAGAACAGGCAGGGAAACACGAACGCGACCTGCACGAAATATTCAATACTGCACGGCGCAATGTCTCCGAATTGGACGCCGAGCACAAAGCATTATCCCGCATCATCAGCACGATGAGCAAGGGTAGCGGCGAGCAAAAATGGCAAGCCGTTCTCGAAGCCGTAAGCGCCAAAAAAGGCTACGAAACCGCATTGGCCGCCGCCTTGGGCGATGATCTGGATGCGGGGCTGGACACGGACATGCCCTTGCATTGGCAAGGGGCGCAGACGCCGGACGCTAAATTGCCCGGCGGGATAAAATCTTTGGCGGATTTTGTTGCCGCCCCCAAAGCCTTGGCCGCACGTCTGAGCCAAATCGGGGTGGTTGAAAGTGCCGACGGCCAAGCCCAATCGCAACATCTCACACCCGGCCAGCGCTTGGTCAGCATAGACGGCGATGTTTGGCGCTGGGACGGATTTGTGTCGTCCGCAGAAGTGGAGTCTATCGCCGCCGTAAAATTGGAAAACAAAAACCGCTTGCTCGAAATTGAAGACGCATTGGATGATGTGCGTAGAACTGCCGCTCGCGCCGAGGCCGAATGGAAAACGGCGCAAACGACAAGCACCCAGGCCAGCGAGGCCGCACAAAAAGCCCGCCGCGCATTGCCTACATTAGAAGCCGATGACCGCTCGGCCCGGGCCACTCTCAATACTTTTGAGACCGATCAGGCCCGTAAGGCCGAACAAAAATCCGCCCTAAAAGACCGGTTGGCCCGGCGTAAATCCGAGCTGGTCGAAACCCAAACCGCGCTTGCAAACGCCAACACAATATTGGCKYWARSAYMRRYSKAWRYRSCRSWGGWAKAAAAACTTGAAGACTTGCGCACTGATCTGCAAACCGCCCGTGAGGTCGCAGATGAAGCCAGCGCCAATTACCGCAGTCTCAARAACCAAGCCCARGCYCGCGCCGCCCGGCTCGCCGCCGTAGAACAAGACCTTTCGGACTGGCAAGGTCGGGGCGCCCATGCCAAGGAGCGTATCACGTCACTACAAGGCCGCGAAGCGGAAACCGCCATGGCACTGACCGCAGCCAATGACAGCCCGGACGAATTTGCCAAACGCCAGCAAACATTATTGTCCGACTTGAGCACCGCCGAACAACGCCGCAAAAATGCCAGTGATGCCCTGGCCGAAATTGAAAAYRATTTACGCGAAGCCGACGGAAATTTGCGCGCAAGCGAGCGCGAACTCGGCTTGGCCCGTGAAACCCGCGCCGCCGCACAAGCCCGGCGCACCGCCGCCTCGGAGCGCAAACAGGAAATTCAGGCTCGCATTTCGGAAACCCTGTCTTGTGAACCAACGGATTTAACAGGTCAATTGCAAGATTTAAGCCCGGACAGCAAAATGGCCGAGCATGATATCGAGCGCAAATTGGAACGGCTGAACCGGGAACGGGAAAACCTCGGCGGGGTTAATTTACGCGCCGACGAGGAAGCCGCCGAACAAGAACAGCGCCTGTCGGCCATGAGCGATGAACGYCAGGATTTACTGGCGGCCATCGCCAAACTGCGCGTTGGTATTGAAAGCTTAAACTCCGAAGGCCGCGAGCGCCTTTTGAAGGCCTTTGATGTGGTCAACGGGCATTTTGGGCGTTTGTTCGTCACATTATTTGGCGGCGGACACGCCTCGCTTGCTTTAACTGAAAACGACGATCCGTTGGAGGCCGGGCTGGAAATATTGGTCAGCCCGCCCGGAAAACGTCTGGGCAATATGTCATTGCTGTCTGGCGGTGAGCAAGCCTTGACGGCTACGGCGCTGATTTTCGCGGTTTTTCTGTCCAACCCCGCCCCCATATGTGTGCTCGACGAGGTCGATGCGCCCTTGGACGACAGCAATGTCGAGCGCTATTGCAATCTGTTGGACGAAATGTGCAAGCAGACCGATACCAAATTTATCGCCATCACCCACAATCCGGTCACCATGGCCCGTATGGACAGATTATTCGGCGTAACAATGGCCGAACAAGGTGTCTCGCAAATGGTGTCTATTGATTTGGGTGCCGCAGAAAAAATGACGGCTTGAGGGCTGGCAATTTCGCGGCTAGCTGGACTCACACAGCTTCCCCCACACCCCGCTCATACCCAACTTGATTGGGTATCCAGCGAATACAAAAGGCGAGGAGCGGAGCGACCGGGAAGTCATAAAGAGCGAGCAAGGCTCGCACATTTTTGTTTGAACTGGATTCCCGCTTTCGCGGGAATGAGCGGCAAGTAGGGAAAAATTCATAAAAATTCATTTTCTCTTATTTTTCAACCACTTAACACTATACGGCTTTTGTTGACACTGTAATGACCTGCGCGTAAGTTGCCCGCGTTTGATGGGTGACCGTCTTACGAATCGAACATTTTATCTATGAGGGACATTCTCTGAAACAAACACCAAAATCCAGCCAGAACCAAGCGGATGCACTTGAAGCCTTGGGAGATAAAGTAAAATCTGCCCAAAAAGCCAGAGCACCTGATTTAGACGAAGAGGCTTCTGGATGGGCAGTGGGCATAAATTATGCCAGCGTGTTTACCGGCGCCGTTATAGTTGGCGGCGCATTTGGGTACGGGTTCGACTACTTAGTCGGCACCAAACCTTGGGGTTTGATGGCCGGGATAATTTTAGGCTTTGCGGCTGGCACACGCAGTGTGGTGCAGATGGCGAAAAGTATGATGGATGAAGACGGCGTAGAAACAGGCGGCAAAGATGCAGGCGGCGAAAGTTAGTTTTGTTACACAAATAGCGAAGATTTTCGCAACAGATTGAAAGACCAGTAATGGCAGCAGAACCAGGCAAACAGTTTGACCCGATCAGACAATTTGATCTCCACAATATGGTGGATATCCAGATCGGCAAATACGATATCAGTTTCACCAATTCATCATTCATGATGGTGGTGGCCGTGGTCTGTATTTGTCTGTTCTTGTATCTGTCCACAACCAAAAAATCTCTGGTACCGGGGCGCTGGCAGTCCGTGGCTGAAATTTCCTATGAATTTGTCGCCGACATGGTGCGCTCGACCGCCGGGCGCGACGGGCTTAAGTTTTTTCCTTTCGTCTACGCCTTGTTCATGTTTATTCTATTTGCCAATATGCTCGGGCTTGTGCCGTTCTTTTTCACACCAACCTCGCATATTATCGTCACATTCGCCCTCGCCATGATGGTGATGGTGACCGTTTTAATTGTCGGGTTTTGGAAAAACGGCCTCGGGTTTTTGCAACTCTTCAACCCTGGCGGCGTGCCGCTAATTTTGAAGATAGTATTGGTCACCCCGCTTGAGATCATATCCTTCATGTCCCGCCCCCTGTCCCACTCTATCCGGCTTTGGGCCAATATGCTGGCGGGTCATATTATGCTGAAACTGTTTGCCAGCTTCATCATTGCCATGGCGGTCGGCCTTACGGGTGCCTTTAAGCTGGGTGCCATTGCGCCAGCGATTATGACCATTGCCCTGACCCCGCTTGAAATTTTGGTGGCTTTTTTGCAAGCCTATGTATTTGCAATCCTCACCAGTGTATATTTAAACGACGCGCTCCATCCGGGGCATTAAGACCACAACGAAACTAACTTTAACTGCACAACCAAACCTAGGAGAAATATCATGGACGCAGAAGCAGCAAGACTAATCGGCGCAGGCCTAGCCTGTTCAGGCATGATCGGTGCCGGCATTGGCCTCGGCCATATTTTCGGCAATTATTTAAGTGCCGCCATTCGCAACCCCTCAGCCGCCAAAGGCCAATTCGGCAATCTGATTTTCGGTTTTGCCGTGACAGAAGCCTTGGGTATTTTCTCACTTTTGATCGCGTTTTTGCTCCTGTTCGGGTAAGCACAAATCAATAGGATTAAAGGACATCACCTATGAGTGGTCTTACGATTATGATGGCAGCGGCAAGCGGGACGAAGGACGTGCAAACCTTTGCGCCCCTGGATACCTCTACCTTTCCGTCACAGCTTTTTTGGCTGTTTCTCACATTTGGTGTCTTGCTGTTTCTTCTTGCCAAGGTGCTTTTACCGCGCCTTGGCGGGATATTGGAAGAACGCTCCAACCGTATTGCCGATGATCTCGACACTGCGTCTCGTATGCAAAGAGAGGCTGAACTGGCCGGGAAAGCTTATGAGCAATCCCTCAGTGATGCCCGCGCCAAAGCCCACAATGTAGCCGAAACCACCCGGGCCAGCGTCAATGTTGAACTGGAAGCAGAGATGCAGATAGCTGACGAGGAAACCGCTAGGCAAATGGCACGGGCCGAGACCAAAATTCAGGCAATGCGCGAGAAAGCTTTGGCCAATGTTGACGAGATCGCATCGGAGACAGCCAAGGCTCTGGTCGAGCATTTATATAGCAAGAAAATCAGCATTGTCACCGTCCGCAAAACGGTCAAAAGGCTGGCGATAAAGACGGGTTAAGGAGCAGTTATGCACTGGGAATTTAGTTTTGGTTATCCGACGATCTGGGTGTTTTTGGCACTGGTCGTCTTCATTGTTGGTCTTATGTATAAAGGCATTCATAAAACCATAGCCAAGGCTCTTGATGACCGGGCCGATGCTATCCGCAAAGAACTGGACGAAGCCCGCACACTGCGCGAGGAAGCCCAGGCTTTACTATCGTCGTTTCAGCGCAAGCAAGTGGAAGCCGAACAGCAGGCCAAAGACATTGTCAAACAAGCCCGCAAAGACGCCGAAACCATGGCCGCCAATGCGCGCACGGACATGGCGGAACGTCTGCAACGCCGCGCCGAGCAGGCCGAAGCCAAGATTAAAACGTCCGAAGCCCAGGCAATGGCTGATGTCAAAGCCCGCGCGGTTGAATTGGCCGCCATCGCCACAGAGCAAATTCTGCGCAGCGATCTGACCAGCGCCGACCATAAATCGCTGATCAAAAGCGGTATCACCGATATGGGCAAAGCTTTAAATTAAGCGCTACTTACTTCTTTTATGCATACTCGGAAATTTGGTATTATTGAGGCTACTTTCTTCCTCAAGTTCATATCCCCTCACCTTGTTCCTCTCCCAAAGGAGAGGAGACCACGCTATGATTTTCTTTGTTTGGTATAAGTTCGGGGCATACTGAAACACCTGCAAGGAAAATATTGGAAACAACTGAACCGTTCAAATACAAGATGCTCAAGACATCGTCTCCTCTCCTTTTGGGAGAGGAACAAGGTGAGGGGTAATAGAGTTGCAGTGAAAACTATAGCCAATCACCTGAATTTTCGAGGGCTTTGGGTATATATCCTAAATAAAGGCCAGCCTTACGGCCCTTTTTATTGTTCTTTCTCAATCCGATATACCGAGCAATTGCACGTGAAACACCAATGGTGTTTTTGGCGGAATGGAACCACGCCCGCCGTCCCCGTACGCCAGGTCTGAGGGGATATAAAACGTCCAGGCATCACAGGGCCGCATCATGCCGACCCCTTCTGTCCAGCCTGCAATAACCCCGTTGAGCGGGAATTCAATGTCCTGGCCCCGGTCGTAGGAGCTGTCAAATTTATCGCCGTTTAAAAATTGCCCGTGATAGTTCACCCGCACAGTTTGGGTCGCCGTAGGTGGATTGGATTTAGCTTTGCCGGATTTGTTGAGCGAATATTGCAAGCCGGACGCCGTGGTGATGACCCCTGCTCGTTTTGCGTTGGCGTCGAACCAGGCGGTTTGTTCTAATGTCGGATCCGGCATTTCGTTGGAATAGCTGGAGATATCTTGCAAAATATCCGCTTCGGGACATGTGCGAAATTGGTCAAGATTGACTTGGGCCATTTCAAAGGCCGCCACAGCTTCTGCTTCCGTTTTTGGGACGTTTTCATTGCTACACGCGCCCAATCCTAATAGCGCAATTGACATACTCGCAATCAGATATTTTTGCATTTTGTTCTCCAAATTTTATATTGCAGTTATGAGCTGATCTTTTAACCAACCAACATTGCCAAGTCTAGGGTCTGTCTTTGATTTGGGGTTTTTTAAGAATTTCTACGCCGGGTAAAGGCTTGCCTTCCATCCATTGCAAAAACGCGCCGCCAGCCGTTGAGATAAAGGTAAAATCATCGGCTGCGCCCGCGTGTTTAAGAGCGGAGACCGTATCGCCGCCGCCTGCAACTGCGATGAGTTTGCCTTGAACCACACGCTTGGCCGCATATTTGGCCGCCTCGACCGTGGCCGTATCAAAGGGGGTCAGCTCAAAGGCGCCGAGCGGCCCGTTCCAGACCAAAGTCTGGCTGGCATCTATAGCGTCTGCCAATGCGTTGACGGTCATAGGCCCGGCGTCCAATATCATTTCGTCGTCTGCGACCTGATCAAGACCGCAAACCCGATGGGCGGCCCCTGCCCTAAACTGTTTGGCCACCACCACATCTATAGGCAGGAGAATTTCGCAATTCACTTGTTTGGCGTTTTCGAGAATTGTAAGGGCGGTCGGTTTCAAATCATGCTCACACAAAGAAGCCCCTACATTATGGCCAAGTGCCGCTAAAAACGTATTGGCCATGCCGCCGCCAATGGCCAACTTGTCCAATTTATTGACCAGGTTTTCAAGCAAATCAATTTTACTGGAGACCTTGGCACCGCCGACCAAACCCATGACCGGACGGCGAGGCACATCCAGAGCCTGGGACAAATGGTCCAGTTCGCGCTCCATAGCCAGGCCGGCATAGGCGGGCAAATCAGCGGCCACACCACTGGTCGAGGCTTGGGCGCGGTGGGCTACGGAAAAGGCGTCATGGACAAATATTTCGCCCAAATCTGATAACTGCTTGGCAAAGGCCGGGTCAAAGCCCATGGCCCCATCCGCCGTCTGGGTTTCACCGGGATGAAAGCGCGTGTTCTCCAAAAGCAGGACATCTCTATCTTGTAATTGGGCCACCGCTTTTTTCGTCGCTGCGCCAATACAATCCGGGGCAAAGGCAACCTCGTTGTGCAAAAATTCTGACAAAGGTCGCACCAATTTCATCAGCGACGCCCCACTTTCGCGCTTGCCGTCGGGGCGGCCAAAATGGCTCATGAGTATGGTGATCGCCCCATGGCCCCGCAGATAATTTATCGTCGGCAATGCAGCCCTGAGCCTTGTGTCGTCAGTGACATTGCCCGCATCGTCGCACGGGACATTAAAATCCACCCGCACCAATACCCGTTTTCCGGCCACATCTACATCTTCAAGTCTTCGAAAATCAACCATAATAAAAATCAACCACGGTTTACGTTTGTGCCGCTTTCATAACCTGCGCCACATCGATCATCCGGTTGGCAAAGCCCCATTCATTGTCATACCAGGCAATGACCTTGACCAGGTCGTGATGCAAGACTTCGGTAAGCGGCGCCGCAAATACAGTCGAATGGGGGTCATGATTGATATCGGATGACACCAAAGGTTCCTCGGTATAGCGCAAGACCCCTTTCATCGGCCCCTCGGCCGCTTGTTTGACAAATGCATTAAGTTCTTCGGAACTCGTGACACGTTCGGGCTGGAAGGATAAATCCACCAATGACACATTGGCTACGGGCACGCGAATGGCAGAGCCGTGTAATTTACCCAAAAGTTCCGGCAAAACCAAGCCAACCGCATTGGCAGCTCCGGTAGAAGTTGGGATCATATTTTGCGCGGCTGCGCGGGCCCGGTACATGTCTTTGTGGGAGCTATCGAGAATTCTTTGGTCCAATGTGTAGGCATGGATGGTGGTCATAAATCCGCGTCTGATGCCGACCGCTTCCAGTAAAACCTTGGCCAATGGTGCCAGACAATTCGTCGTGCACGACGCGCAGGAAACAATTAGGTCTTTCATGGTCAAATCCGCTTCATTGACCCCGTAAACAATGGTTTTATCAACCCCCTTGGCCGGCGCAGACACCAAGACGCTCTTGGCACCAGCGTCCAAATGCAATTGATTGCCAGCCCGGTCACGAAAAAAACCTGAACATTCCATGACCACATCAACGTCCAAAGCGGCCCAATCAATGTCAGCCGGATTGCGTTCATGGCTGATACGGACTTTGCCAAAGCCGAAATCCATTTCGCCCGGCTTGGTTTTAACCTCCCGGTTAAACCGGCCATGCATGGTGTCATATCGCAATAAATGTGCCATCATTTCCAGCTCTCCCGGAGAATTGATCGCAACAATTTCCACATCTTTGTTGCCATTTTCAACAACAGCGCGAACAACCAACCGACCAATGCGGCCAAACCCGTTAATGGCAATACGTAAAGTCATAAATCTACCCCAAAGCAACGGGAACACATGCCCCAATCAAAAAAACAAACATACGGAATCGTGCCTGCTGTATAGGGGGTATGGCGTAAAAATCCACTATTTTCGTGTGTAATTAGCATTTTGGCTTGGCTATATAACTATAAATTTTACTTGGCGTGGGCCGTTTCTTGCTTCATTCTGTGAACAAGAGTAGATTCGGCGCAAAAATATGACACAAGCACCTACAAAAAAAAACGCACCCACCATTAAAGATGCAGCAGACCGCTTGCAGCGGACGCTGAAAAATCTGGAAGTTACACTTGAGCCTATGCTGGAACGTGTAAAGGAGTTGGAGCAGACAAAGCAAGATGTGCGCAGCAATGATGCAGACCGTTCCCGGCTTGCTGGTGAACTGGACGAGTTACAGGCCAAACATGATGGTCTTTTGGCCCGCGAGCAAGAGTTTTCAAAACTTGCAGGCGAAACCACCGAGGAACTGGATGCGGTCATTTCACAAGTCTTGCAAGCGCTTGATGGTGAAGGACGATGATGATAAGAGCTAGATTATGGGCAAGGTAAATCTCGAAATCAATGGTCGTAAATATTCACTTGGATGTGACGACGGCGAAGAAGAACGCTTGACCAGGCTCGGCGAAAAGCTCGATGCCCGGGTGCGCGATCTTGCCGACCAGTTTGGGCAAATCGGTGATGTGCGTCTGTTGGTTATGGCCGGAATTACAATGACCGACGAAATGGAAGAAATGCGCGAAGATATGGAAGGTCAAGCCGAAACCGCCACCGCAGATCTAAGGCGCGAAAGCGAAGACGCCATCGCCGCCGCGCAAAAATCCGAAATCACCGCCTCCGATGCCTTGGCCGACGCTGCCAGACGCATAGAACGCCTTGCGGAAAAATTACAGGGTTAGAAGCGTTATCTCTTGTATTCTCCCGCACAAAGTTGCACACTGACAGAGACGGTCGCTGTGGGTTTTGTGAGAAACATGTAACCTAGGGGCCTTAAATTAACCTTGGGGAGCTACCTCTGTCCGGATCGTGGTCCGGTTATGCGGCGCCCACCTGTACATCAGGTTCACAAGGCTACAATCGGATCCACGGATTTGCGGTGACCGTCACTTCTATTATTCTTTTGTATTCATTCTTCTGGCATGGCCGCAATCCATTCGCGGATCAGCGCCACACCTTCCTTGTGCTCAAGAATTTTGCCCAGCTCCGGCATGGCAATACCGGCCTGGGTTGAATGCATCCGAARAGCCATGATGGACGTGTCCGGATTGCCGGGTGTAATGACTTTGCGCAAGCCGCCTGCGCCGCGCCCTGCGGCAGTCGGGTTTTTATTGATGCCAAGACGCACCCTGTTGGTTTCCCCCCATTCCAGCATAAGACCTGAATTGGAGGCCGAGCCGTCCGGTTTGTGGCAATGGGCGCAATTGATATCCAGATAAGCACGGGCGCGGGCTTGCAGGGGAAAGGCCGTTTCAGGTATGGCCGGAACACTCGCTACATCAACCGGCAAGCTATC
Source organism: Robiginitomaculum sp. (assembly GCA_002733385.1). Taxonomy (GTDB): domain Bacteria; phylum Pseudomonadota; class Alphaproteobacteria; order Caulobacterales; family Maricaulaceae; genus Robiginitomaculum_A. Next base: position 32,211 of record NVVO01000022.1, on the reverse strand, counting down.
CAGCAATCCTTGCTGGCTCCAGTTTTGCAATTGTCCCTTATGGTTGAGATTGCGGGCGCTCGGGCCTATGGGCTCAATATCGTGGCCAGATTGATGGCAGGTCTTGCATTGATTGGCATTGGGCACAGCATAGGTAAAATCCAGATTTGTCCCATCCGGCGCATTTGTCTGCACATGTTTGCGTGTCCCCACCGGGGCATAGCGGGCTTGGCTTTGGTCTTTATTCCACACATAGGGCGCGGCGACCCAGCCCTGATTTTTGCGGATCAGTAACCTTGTCTCGATTTTATAAGCCCTCTTGTCCGGTTCAGCCATGTCCGGCGCGTAGCCAAAGGTTTTAACCAAAACCGTGCCAATGGGAAAATCAAACACATTAGTCTTATGGTATACCGCTCGTTTGCCTTTGGGGATAAATACAAACCGGTGCTTGGTCGCATAGTCGGTAAACAACGAATTGACCAGGTCATAGGGCACGACATTATCTTGAGGTATATTGGCCGCTTCGTCCGTAAACAGGCCGTAGTCTGCCAATAGGGGCGCTGGATTATCGGCTAAAATCACGTCCATATTCGGGCCGGATTTCTGGCAAGCGCTGAGCAATAGCGCAAATACCAAGGCCAGAACCAGAGCCAAAACCGGGCGCATGTTATTTATCCTGCGCCAATATGATCTTTTCGGGTTCTGGTTTGGCGGTAGCCTTGGGCCTAGTGGTGTTTGGCTTGATTTTCAATGGGTTGACGGGATAGCTACCCAAACCAAGATTTAAAAATCCGACGGTTTCAGGCTCGGATACGGATAGATTGACATCAAAAGCCTCGCCGCCGTCCCATGCCGTCACCCCGTCCCAGACAATAGGCGGTAATGTGCCGCCAAAGCCTTTTGCAAACATGGCCATCAGGCCTTGAGGATCATCGCCGCCGCCCGCATAGCTATTGTCACGCACGACAATATTGCGCGGCAACGGATTGTAATTATCGTCGTCAAATTTTTCCTGATAGGCCCCGATCACAATCTGTACGGTGCGGTTATTGGCGAATCTATTGCCAAAGATATGGACATTTTCATTGGCCATAATGATGATGCCGGTGCCGGACGGTACGGTTGCAACAATATTGCCCGGCGGAGCGAAATTTCTGGTGTTGTTGTCATAAATATCATTGTCATAAATCCGGGTGGAATGACCGCCCATGATCGGCAGGTTTGGTAAATCAAACACCAAAACCCCGCCTGTATTATGTCTGGTCGTATTGCCGTAGACATCCGCATAGCTAGAGTTTTCTATCTCGATACCGGCAACATTATATTCAGCCAGTGAATTTCGTACAATAATATTGCTGGACTGGCCTACATAAATACCGGCGTCCGAAGCCCCGCGCACCGTCACCCGCTCAATCAGTACATTCTTGCTTTCGACCGGGTACACCCCGTAAGCGCCGTTGCTGGTGTCGGGTTCTCCGCGCCATTCAACCGTCACGTCCCGGTATATGATGCCGTCCGCACCTTTGGATTTTATGCCGTCGCCAGCCGTGTCATAAATGGTAAAATCCTCAAGAACCACATCAGCGGAAGTCACCAACAAGCCCTCCCCGGCCCCGATTTGCCCGGAAAAATCCAAAAATGTTTTGTCCTGCCCTGCCCCACGCAAAGTCACGCCTGTAATGTCCAGGGATAAGCCGTCGACAAATTGATATGTCCCGGCTGGCATGACGATTGTGCTGCCCTGAGAAGCCGTAATCAAAGCCTCTTGCAGGCGGGTTGCAAAGCCCTCGCCTGTGGCAATTTCAACAATTTGGCTGTCAGCCTGACTACTGGTCTTGTTGCTACCAGTCTGGCCAGAGCTTTCGCCCTTCTCGCCTGCATTGCCGCACCCCGACAACAAAACCAAAACCGCCCCGGCAATATAAATCCGTTTAAGCATACCCGCCTCCTGATCTAATTGTATAAGCCTTTTAAGTCGCATGGCAAGTAAGGTCTATGGCAAGTCAAGTTCTATGGCAAGCTGAGCTCAGAACGCTCTAGATGATGTAGGTCTTGATCCAATCTATGGCGCCGGGAGTGGATTGCCAGTTTTCCATATTATCGCGAACATAGAATATTGCTTCTTGTTTGGAGCCAAGTTTATAGCCGTCTATTTTTGCGTTTGAAACTTCCACTCTACCGGCCAGCATTTCCATAACAAATTCATTGGTTTGCCCGGCTTTATCAAGAGCTTGTGCAGCTTGCTTGCCTGCACCACCGCCGATAAATTCCACCAAAGCCAGGTTGAACGCCCAATCTGCAAAACCTGTGTCTTGATAAGCTGTCAGTATTTTTTCGGCCAATTCCAAACGGTTAAGAGCTATGGCTCTGCTGACAACAATAAATCGCAGGCCCAGATCATCTTGGTGATTAAGCGTGAGTATATCAACCAAATGATCTAGTGATTGCTCGCGCCGCCCCAATTCCCACAGACAATCAGCCAGCGAGGCCCGGGCCCGCATATAGGGTCTGGCTTGTAAAAACCCCCAAAATTCCCCGTAATATGACCTGAAATCTTCAACACTTATTGCGCTTTCACCCACCGCAACGGCTTTCTCCAGCAAGTTCAGCTTCGCCGCCAAATTATGCGGCTTTTCCTGTGCAAGCAGAATATAGGCATCGGCGCAATGTTTTGAAATCTTCAAGGCCATATTGGCTAGCTCTATCCGATCGGCTTGGCTATCCGCCTTGGTTAATGTTGAAACCAGATTTTGCGCCGTTGCTAATTGTTTACGCTCCTGCTCATTCATCTTTGTCCAGCCACATCACTACTCCCCGACGACATTCCCGTCGGCGTCAAGTTCAACCATTGGATTGCCCAGAGCTTTCAAATCATCCCATAGCTTTTTCTTGTCGCCAACCACAACCAAAATCATCTCGTCGTATTTAAGATGCTTGGCCGCAAGATCATTCAATTCGCTCCGGCTCGCGGCTTGTAAAACCTCGTTCTGCTCGGTCACGAAATCCGGCTTGAGATCATAATTGGCGATCTCGGACAAATAGCCAAGTTTCTGGCGCGGGGTTTCGTAAGCACGGGCATCGCGCTGACCCAGTGAGTTTTTCAAAAACGCCAGTTCTTTTTCGCTCATACCGTCTTTTTGGAAATTGTTGATCTCCATGACAAATTGCTTGATCGAATCCACCGTTGTGTCGGCCCGGACCGCCGCTTGCGCCCGGTATGCACCCCGGTAGTCATTGCCGTAAAAGAACGACCGCGCCCCGTAGGTATAGCCTTTATCTTCGCGCAGATTAAGATTGATACGCGAGTTAAACGCCCCGCCGAGATTGTAATTCATCAACTCTGCCGCGAAAAATTCGCCCGTCGCATCATAATTCAAAGCCCGCTTACCAATACGAATTTCGCTTTGGGCTGCATCCGGTTTATCAATAAAGTATAATGTTCCGGCCTTTAGTTCCGGATAGGGTTTGAGCGCTGGCGCATCGGTATTTGCACCTTCCCAATCACCAAAAATGCCAAGTTTTTTGACAATTTCATTACGGGGTAAATTACTGACCACCTGAATATCGCTACCCATTGGCCCAAAAGTATTGTCGTAATATGTCTTGGCATCAGCAACATTCAGCTTGCTAACTGTCGCGATTGTACCTGCGTCAGGTCTGGCGAAAGCGTTATCGGCACCGAACAAAATTTGCGTAAACACATTGGTTGCCGTGGTGCCAGCGTTTTTCTTGGCGTTTTTCAAGCCCTCAATGGTTTGTTTTTGCAAGCGCCCGAAATCATCCTCAGCAAATTTTGGCTGGGTCAGTTTTTCCTTGGCGATCTCCAAAGTCCGGTCAAGGTTACTGGTCAAAGAGCGGATGTTCAATACCGCAAAATTATCGCCGCTACTGACGCTAATGCTTGACCCGAGCTTGCGCAATTCATTGGAAAGTTCTTCCGACGTGTGATCATTGGTGGCTTCATTCAGCATCTGGGCTGTGATTTGTGCCAAACCTAATGTGTCCAAGCTCTCGCGAGTTTGCCCGGCCGGGATACGCAAACGAATGGTCGTGGTCGGGACTTCCGAATTGACCGCGCCTGTGATGCTAATCCCGTTAGCGGTTGTCGCCGTATAAACTTCCGGCACATTAACAACCGGGTTTGGCCCTGGCGACGGTATGACGGAACGGTCAAAATCAGATGTTCCGGGACGCAATGCCAGCGTGTCTTCACCGGAATTTTCAGGGATATTGCGCTCATACATAGACCATGTATCGGGCTTGATAATATCTGCACCCTTGCCCTTGGCGACAATACTTAAAACCACGGCGGGTTTGCCTTTTAAGTATTTTTCATAAACCCGCATAACATCGGCTTTGGTGACGGTTTCATACCGCGCAATGTCTTGACCAATATAATCAGGGTTTCCGCGCATATATTCATAACGCGCCAGTTGGGAAACCTTGCCCGAAACGCTTTCCAGACCAAATATTTTACCCGAGACTATCCCGGCTTTAACCCGTTCAATATCATCTTCATTGGCCCCGCCGCGCTGTTCAAATTCGGCCAAAGACGCCCTAGCGATTTTCTCAAGATCGGCCAGAGAATTACCCGGTGTTGGCAGAGCCAGCATAGTAAATGAGCAGCTCAATTCCGCACAATTATGCCCGGCATTGGCCTGTACGGCCAGACCTGGCTTGACCATATTTTTATACAAAATAGAAGTTTTACCGCTGCCGATAATATCCATCAGGACATCTAACGGCGCTTCGTCTTCGTGGAAAACATGCACGGTTGGCCATGACATATACATCAGTGGCAATGCAWTATTGTCCTCATAGGAAATATAGCGGTCAGCGTCCAGGGTCACAGGCGTATAGACGGGAGATTTCACTTCCGGGCCGCTCGGAATACCGCCAAAATATTGTTTGACCCAGCTCAACGCCTGTTCGGTGTCAAAATCGCCGCCAATGGTCAAAGATGCATTATTAGGCCCGTACCAGCGTAGAAAAAACCGTTTCAGATCATCAAGATTAGCCCGATCCAAATCCACCATATAACCGATAACCGGCCAAGAATAAGGATGACCTTCGGGATAGAGGGCTTGGCTGACCTTTTCCCACAATAACCCATAAGGCCGATTGTCAACCCGCTGTCCGCGTTCATTTTTGACGGTTTCGCGCTGGGTTTCGAATTTCTCCAATGTCACCGCGTCCAGGAAGAAACCCATGCGGTCAGCCTCAAGCCACAACATGCGCTCGAGCTGGTTATTGGGAACGGTTTCAAAATAATTTGTCCGGTCGGTATTGGTGGTGCCGTTCAGCGTACCGCCGCTCTCGGTGATCAGAGCAAAATGCTGCTCATCGGCAACATTATCAGAACCTTGAAATTGCATATGCTCGAAGAAATGCGCGAAACCGGATTTACCCGCCTCCTCACGGCCCGAACCCACATGATAGGTGACATCCACATGGACAAGCGGATCAGAGCTATCTGGCGCCAATATCACGGTCAACCCGTTATCCATTACATATTTGGTGTAAGGAATACCAATTTCGCCGCTTTTGGCCAATACGGTTTCGACCTTGGTAAAGCCTTCTACCATCACGTCCCGTTCTCCGGTTTTTGGCGCACAAGCGGCAAGTACCAAAACAGCCGCACCCATCAATAAAAGTTTTCTCATAATAATTCCCTAAAGTTAGTTTATTGAAAAACAGTAATGTATTGGCCAGATAAGTAAAGTTAATAATCTGTAGTATTTAGAGAAATTTGAATACATTCTCGCATCGTCTATAATAAACGAGCTACGGATTTATGGGTTCACGACCAAGTTTTGGTTTGGTATTTGTTAGGGCGTGGAGCGACGTTTGGGGCGGCTCTTGCTCTCGTCCCGCCCGCCTGCATATTTCACCAAAGCCGCAATGCGTTTCTCAATCGGTGGATGGGTGGCGAACCAGTCGGATATGCCGGTGCGCGGATTTTCTATGGCCATTTCGCGAATGTCTGCCGGCGCGTCCAGTTTGGCATTGCCGGAGATTTTCTGCAAAGCCCGGATCATGGCGTCGGGGTTTTTGGTCAATTCCACCGAGCCTGCATCGGCTAAATATTCGCGTTTGCGCGACAAGGCAAAACGGATCAACATGGCCAGCGCGTAAGAGATAATGATGATAGCCAAAGCAATCAGAACCAGCACGGCGGCATTGCCCTCACCGCTGCGGCGCGAGCGCGTGGTGCGGCGCATATTGGTACGAAACATGCCGCGCACTACGCCCTGGCCGAAAAACGAAATTATCCCGACAAAAATCACAGATATAATCAGCAAGCGTACATCCTTGTTGCGGATATGGGTCAATTCGTGGGCAATCACCGCTTCCAGCTCCTCGTCGTCTAGAGTGTTCATCAGCCCGCGGGTCAGAGTGATGGTATAATTTTTGGTGCGGATTCCGCTGGCATAGGCATTCATCACATCTGTCTCGATAATTTTGAGCCGGGGCGTAGTAATACCGCGTGAAATACACAAATTTTCGAGGAGTTTATAGGCACGCGGCTCATCATTGACGCTGACAGATTTGGCTTTGGTCGCCCGGTCGATCAAAGCCTGATGGCCCATAAATGCCACACCGAACCAGGCCCCGACCCCGGCCAAAGTCACAGGGATAGCGGTGGGCATGGCATCAGCCGCAAAGGCAAAACCGCCGTAAGTGCTGCGCCCCTCAACATATCCGGCCCATAATAACAGCCCGGCGTAAACCAGACCCAGTATCAGAACCGGGAACAAAATCAGCAAAAATATGCTTTTGAGATTATTGTTCCATATGTGGGTTTTCAACCCGTAAGCACCCATGACGAATTAGTCGAAACTAACGTCCGGAGCCACTTGCAAAGCCTCGCGCCCCTCGACACTTTCAAAGAAATCCCGGGAGCCGAAACTGAACGGCGCGGCAATCATATTGGCAGGAAACTGCTCGCGTCCGGTGTTGTATTCCTGGGTGGCATTGTTATAGAACCGCCGCGCCGCCGAGATTTTGTTTTCCACATCTGAAAGCTCGTCTTGCAATTGCAAGTAATTTTCGTTGGCTTTTAAATCCGGATAGGCTTCGGCCAAAGCAAATAATTTGCTCAGGGCCTGGGTTAAAAAATTCTCGGCAGCGACCGTATCGCCAACCCCGCCTGCCGAGACGGCTGCATTGCGGGCGTCAATGACTTCTTTGAGGGTTTCGCGCTCGTGCTTGGCATAGCCTTTAACCACATTGACAAGGTTCGGGATTAGATCCTGGCGCTGTTTCAATTGGACTTCAATATCCGACCAGGCCTGGTTGCAGGTCTGCCTCAACCCGATTAACCGATTGTAAATACCAATGATCAAAAGCGCCAACGCCAAGACGACGCCGAGCATTACAAGTAATATAGTCATAAAAATCCCCTTTATTGTTCACACCTAACATAGTGATATTATTGCCGCTTTCAAGTCTATAGACGTTTATCCACGGCAAACATGCCAGCGCGGGACAATAGGCGCACCGTTTGTGTACGGCTTGGGGCAATCTGGGGACAGGGTAAATGATGCTGCGTGGTTTGTTACGGATGCTCATTGCTGGTTTGGAGAGTGAGAGGGGCATAGGTAATATGTTTATTTATCTTGATATTGAACTAATCGTTTGCGCAATTGTGCATCAGGTAGCCAAACAAATGGATCTTCCAGATAATTACCCACAGCATCAATAAGCACTTTTGTTGGCGCGGTTTTATGCTCAAAAATCAAGTCCAAAACCCATAGTACACCGTGCACCTCAATATTTCTCTCTGCCGCTAGAGTTTTCAAAGTTGAATCGCCAGTCAACAATATGGATGTCTCGGTATCTTCAGCTAGAACAAGGGCAAAATTGTCATGAAGTGACAGCCTTCTATGCAGGGAACGATATTCTTGTGCGCGTATAATTTGTTCACCGGACAAGCTCTCCACTCGGAGACCACCGTAAAGAAGAAGCTCCTTGTCTCTGGCCTCAAGCGATAAAAGTTCATCTTCAAACAATAAATCAGGAATCACGAATTCATAAGGCAGGGCGAGCATTGCGCGGAACAAACTGCCTTTCTTTAGATCAATAAGACCAGAGCTATCCGTAATTATGATTTGCATCAGCGTGTGCAGGTCCCTTCAATTTTTCTTCAAGGACCGATAAAGATACGCGCAACAATTCCACTCCTTTACTCAGTGAGATATATCTTTCAGAAAGCGCTCTTAAACATAATCTCTCAAATCTTTTGGCTTTTTCCTGTGCGCCGCCCTCCGCTTCTAAAGGGTCGGGCTCTACAAAGCGCCAAGTTTTTGCGAAAGTTCTAAATGCGTAGTTTACTGCACTCGCACTCAAAATGCCCAATTGCTTTAACCGCACAAGAACAGCGGCGGCACTAACACGGTACATACGTTTAAGGTCAAGAATTTCAGCGTAACTAATTGACTTTCGAGACTCCCCTATTTGCGCCCTAACATGACTTGCAACCATAAGAAATGCGCCTGCAAACATGTCTGATGCTTTTTCATGATTGCACGGAGAGGCTTCATCAATTAGTCGATGCGCAAGTTCATGAGCTAGGGTGAAACGTCTGCGCTCTAAGGTCACATTTTGGCTAATAATAATGACGGGAACCTCGGGCTTTCCATTAGCCCTCCTTACAATACTGGTTAAACCTGAAAAATCATCAGGAAGATCAAGAATTAAGACCTTTATGCCCTGTTCTTCCAGTAGTTCAGTCATGTCAGGAATGGGATCTTCGCCTAAGTTCCACACTTCCCTAATTTTCTCAGCCATTGCTTCAGCATCTGCTTCATGTTGAAGAAAATACGGTTTACCAAGAGGCATTACCCACTCTGAACTATTTAACTGCAAAATATCTTCGATTTCTAAATATCGCTCTAAATGCTCAATAACCAGAGCCTCGACTTGAGCACGTTCTTGAGCAGTAGTGGTCGATTTTTTACGAAAATCAACATCTAACAACTCTTCAATTTGGTTGCTAAAAAGAAAACTCATGGATACGCCAAGTTCTTTTGCAAGCAAAGATAGTATATCAGATGATGGCGCCATCTCATTTCGCTCATACTTACCTATAGCTTGTGCGCTTACACGGGCACCTATAGCATCTGACAAAGAACGTAGAGAATGCCCGGATTTTTTTCTTGCTAATATTAATCGCTCACCAAGCATTTTTCATCTCCTCATTTTTCGGTTTACAAATTATATTTATTGTGTATTATGTAAACCATAATGAAATTTTTGTCAAGGGTTTCTTTGTGAAACCAGACCTTAAACCAAATAAAGGAGAATGAAAAATGGCAACTAACCCCCCAACCGGAGACGGACATCGCAATGGTGCAGTTAGAGCGCGTTCACAAACTCGCACCCCATCTGGACACTACGTAAAACGCAACACGTCTACCGGACGATTTATGGATGTCAAAACTTCTAGCAAAGCGCCTTTCAAAGGCGTGAGGAAGGAAAAATAGTGCCAGGTAGAGCAACACACGAATTAGCAGGTTCTCTGGTAGGAATGGCGGTTGCGGCTTCAAATCCAACGGTGTCAGCCATTGAAATTGGGGCTGCCTATTGCATAGGAAAAAGCGCAGGTCGAATTCCTGACCTTTTAGAGCCCGCGACTTCCCCGCACCACCGAAAATTCTTCCACAGTTGGGCTATGTTGGCCACCATAGGATATGGCTGGAAGAAAGCTTATGATTGGGATCCCGAAACCGATTTGGATAAATTGTTAAGGTTCGTCGCTTTGGTTGGCGGCKYWRCKKWMATAWCTYAYCTYNTWYTGKATWMNCYWWWCKYMAARWTCWMWCCCTCTAATATAGGATAAATCAATGTCAATTCGCATAATACACCTCAGAAAATTGCTCCGAGCATTTAACGAGCCAAATAACCGTAAGGTTACACTCCTGCGGGGCGATATTCGCATGGAGTTAAAAAAGCAAACTAGGCCTTCTTCAAAAGGTGGAGACTTTCACGGGCCATTTTGGAGCGATGCGAAAAACCATGCTTCTGGAAAAATTGACCTTAGCATTGCCACATTAAACCGCATTGCAAGTAATGAGGCGCGAGGACGGCTATACCCAGAACTAACGGATGGTTTTCTGGAATGGTGGCACAATAAACGTCGAACTCGTAATGAACCAATTACGGCTTTTCCTTATAGCGTTAAAAAGAGATATGTTATCAATCAACTTGACGCTATCGTAAAGGTAGAAAATTTATTGTCGGTCATGATTGGCGACCCCAAAAATGGAGAACAAGAGAAACGTTTAGTTTATCCATATTTTAGTGAGGAACCTATCTTAGATGAAAAAACTGCTCGATTAGGACTTTGGCTTTTAAGCGAGGCACTTCCAGAATATGACCCAAAGGATTTGCGAATCCTAGATGTGATAAGAGCAAGGGCATTCTCGCTGTCTGAAAGTCCACTAACAGGTACTGAAGAATATGAATTCGTCAAGAAATACGCAAAATTAATAGATGAATGGGAACAGTTACGTCAGGAATATGGTTAGTATAGATGCTATTTATAGCCCACCTAACGACCCCTCCGAGAATCAAAAAATCGAGAGCACTCAAGCGCGGTTAAGCCACCCCTATAACCGTTTATCCACCGCAAATACCCCGGCTCTTGAAAAGCCGCGTGGGGCCATGCGGCCGGCTTGGGCGCGTTTGCCTTGGTGGATTTGCCAATCGGTGACATTGTTACGGCGTCCGGATGCATCCATGAATACCAGCCCGTCTTCGGCGTAGAATGTGGTGATGTCCTTGAGGCCGCCGTCTTTGAAATTTTGCAGCTTCACGCCCTTGCCGCGCCCCAGCACCGGCAATTCATCTACATCGTAAACCAGTAATTTCCGGTTGTCGCCGATGGTGGCGATTTTTTCGCCCGCAGCCGCGATACAGCGCAAGGCCTCAACCTTGCCCTTGACATTCAGCACTTGTTTTCCGCTGCGCTTGGACGCTATTATATCGGCCTCGTTGACACGGAAACCATATCCGGCGGAACTCGCGACCAACAATTCTCGTTCCGGATTATGAACAAACAAACCGATCGGCATATGGTCGTCCTCAAGATCGACCATCAGGCGTATAGGTTCTCCGTTGCCGCGCCCGCCCGGGAGTTTATCCGCACCCAATGTGTAGAATTTACCGTTGCTGGCGAACATGATAATCTGGTCTGTTGTGTAGGCGGCTACGGCAAAATCCGGGCCGTCGCCGTCCTTGAATTTAAGATTGGATAAATCCTCGACCTTGCCTTTAAGTGCGCGTATCCAGCCCATTTTAGACAGCACAATCGTCACTGGTTCTTTGGAGATAAAGGCCGTGGACATGTCGATTTCAATGTCCGGCTCGTCGGCAAATGTGGTGCGGCGTTTACCCAAATCGGTCTTGGGGCCGTAAATATCGCGGATTTCGCGCACCTGCTCGGCGATACGCGCCCATTGCAATTTTTCGGAAGCCAGTAATTGTTCAATTTCGCGTTTTTCCTCGGCCAAAACATCATATTCAGCCTGGATTTCGATTTCTTGCAGCTTGTTTAAGGCCCGCAAGCGCATGTTTAAAATAGCGTCGGCCTGCCGTTCCGTTAGCTTAAAAGCTTTGATCAATTCGTCTTTGGGCTTGTCCTCAAACCGGACAATGCGGATGACCTCGTCGAGATTAAGATAGGCGATTTTAAAGCCGGCCAAAATCTCCATGCGGTCTTCGATTTTGGTGAGACGGTGCCTTGAGCGACGCCCAAGTACATCGCGCTGATGATCTAAAAATGCTTGAATGGTATCGCGCAGGCCCATAACCCTCGGCGTACCCGTAGCGTCCAGCACATTCATGTTCAGGCTGATACGGCTTTCAAGCTGGCTTGATTTGAACAAGCTTTCCATCAACATATCCGGGTCAATGTTTTTGTTCTTGGGCTCCAGCACCACCCGGATATCCTCGGCGCTTTCGTCGCGCACATCGGCCAGCCACGGATTTTTCTTGCCGTCAATCAGTTCCGCCAATTTCTCGATCAGTCGAGATTTTTGGACTTGGTAAGGAATTTCCGTGACCACAATTTGCCACTGCCCCCGGCCCAAATCTTCTTTAAACCAACGTGAGCGCACCTTGAAACCGCCGCGCCCGGTGGCATAGGCCTCGACTATATTTTCGCGAGGCTCGATGATAATACCGCCCGTCGGCAAGTCCGGGCCTTTCACATGTTCCAGCAAAGTTTCGATACGGGCCTTGGGGGCTTTGATCAAATGCAGAGCGGCGGCGCAAATTTCCGCCGCATTGTGGGGCGGGATCGATGTGGCCATGCCGACCGCAATGCCGTGGGAACCATTGGCCAGCAGGTTGGGAAACCCGGCGGGCAGCACCACAGGTTCTTGGTCTTCTTCGTTATAGGTGGCGCGAAAATCAACCGCGTCTTGTTCCAGTCCTGCCAGAAGTGCATTACCAGCCGGGGTCATGCGGGCTTCGGTATAACGCATGGCGGCGGCGCTATCGCCGTCAATATTGCCAAAATTGCCCTGCCCGTCCACTAGGGGATAACGGGCCGAAAATGTTTGCGACAATTTGACCAAAGCATCATAGATCGACGCATCGCCGTGGGGGTGGTATTGCCCCATGACATCCCCGACAATGCGCGCACATTTTTTATGGGCGTTTTCCGGGTTCAGTTTAAGCTGGCGCATAGCATAGAGAATACGGCGGTGAACGGGCTTCAACCCGTCGCGCACATCCGGCAAAGCCCGCATGGTGATCGTCGCCATCGCATAGGCCAGATAGCGCGAACCCAGCGCATCGTCGATATTTTCCTCAATGATGTTACCGGACTTTCTTTTACCGTTTTGGGCACCATTTTTGTCTTTTATGTCGGTCATGTAATTTCCAAATAATGATTCGCTAAATTACGATTCGTGGCAAGCATACAAAATTTAAAGTAAATGTCCTATTACCGGATTGAGGTTTGTGCAGATTTGTGGCTGTCACCGCTTTGTCAGGTGCGACTAATTCGCACATATTGCAGATGCGACTAATTCGCACTTGCGTTTAATCACAATCTCTATATGAGAATAATTCTTAATAACAGATATGACCGCCATTCAATAGTGCCGCTTACAAAGTCGAGAAAACCGAGAAAACAATGAACAGCCCAACACAAAAATATTGGCTAAGAGCGGCCAGCCCATTATTCTTTGTTATAATTTTCGTCGCACCCAGCCTGGCCCAAGGCGCCGAAAAACCGCCTATTGCGGGCGAACTTGACATCATCACGGTCACCGGCACACGCAATTTAAACGACATCCCGGGCTCCGTGGCTTATATCTCGAAAACCGACTTAGCCCTACAGAACTATACTGACATCAACCGTGTGCTGCGCACGGTTCCGGGGGTAAACTTACAAGAAGAAGACGGGTATGGCCTGTTTCCCAATATTGGCATTCGCGGCTCGGGTACGGATAAATCCAGCAAAGTTCTATTACTGGAAGACGGCATACCCATCGCCCCGGCCCCGTTTTCAGCCCCGTCCGCTTATTACTTCCCGTCCGTAGCACGTATGAACGCGGTTGAGGTCAGTAAATCCGTGGGCGCGGTGAAATACGGGCCGATTACCACGGCAGGCAGTATCCAGTTTTTCTCGACGCCGATCCCGAAAGATNWSCGCCGCTCACATCACCGCGTTTACCAGCAGTCTTGACCGCACAAATATCCACGCCTATGCGGGCAAACGCATCAAAACCAAAAACCTGCCCTTTGATGTGGGGGTATTACTGGAAACCTATCAAGATAGAGCCGGCGGTTTTAAGCAGATTGATATTGGCAGCACGGGTTTTACTTTATCGGATTATGTTGGCAAGCTCGGCCTGTATTCCAAAGCCGGGGTGGCTCGCCCGCAAAGCCTGTTGCTAAAATTTCAATATAGCAAAGGGGGTGCCGACGAAACTTATTTGGGCCTAACCCAGGAAGATTTCGCCCGCGCCCCCCTGATGCGCTACCGGGCTAGCCAGCTTGATAATATCACCACTGAACACAGAACCTATCAGGCTACCCATAATATTGAACTTTCCAACAACATTAAACTAACCACCCTTGCCTACCGCACGGAGTTTGCCCGCAATTGGGAGAAGCTGGACAGGTTTGACAATTCCGGGCTTTCCGGCCTGTCCGCCTGCAACAGCCTGAATGAGATTTTAGTCGATCCAACAATTTGCGCTCAAGAATATCAAGTTTTGCTTGGCCCGGACGGTTATACCAGCCCGGATGATGTGCTGGGCATTCGCCAAAACAACCGGACTTATTTTGCCCAAGGCCTGCAATCAGCGCTCGGGTTTGAATTTAACACGGGCGGCCTTGAGCATAATCTGGTGGCCAGTGTGCGTTACCACGAAGACGGGGTAGACCGTTTTCAAGAGCAAGACCAATACCGTATTGATAACGGTTTTGTCATTAAAACCACAGACAACGCGCCCGGCACCCAGTCCAACCGGCTGTCAGATGCCAAAAGCATTGCCGTGTTTATGGAAGATACGGTCACGGTCGGTGTATGGGCGGTGACGGGTGGTTTGCGGTTTGAAAAGATTACGACGGAGCAATTGCGCTGGGCAACGCCGGACCGCCGCTTGGCCCCCAGCAGCATACGCGAGAATGCGTTTAATGTCTGGCTGCCGTCCTTGGGGGTGACCTATGATGTGAGCGGGGATTTATCTCTCTTGGCGGGTGTGAGCCGAGGGTTCTCCCCGCCCGGCCCGGCCAACCGAACCGCCGCCCCGGAACGCTCGGTGTCTTACGAATTCGGCGGGCGCTATAACAGTGGTTATCTGTCTTTTGAAGCCATCGGGTTTTTCAATGATTATTCGAATTTGCTGGCCCAATGTACCAATTCTTCCGGCGGTAGCGAGTGCGATATTGGCGACGCGGACAATGCAGGAGCGGCGGATGTGTACGGGCTTGAGATAACGGCAAATACGGATTTGGGCCGCAGTCTTGACGGGATTTCTATTCCGCTCTCGCTTGCTTACACCTATACGGGGACAAAACTCCTTAGCACAGTCGAAAGCGATATTTACGGCAATGTCATGGTCGGCGACGAAATCCCCTATGTGCCAAAAAACCAGATCACCTTGAGCGGCGGCGTTCACGGCGACATTTGGGGTCTCAATACAAGCATCAACCATGTCGGCGAAACCCGCGACGTGCCGGGCCAAGGCCCCATCCCGACGGCCCAGCGMGTTGATGCGCGTACACTGGTGGATGTGGCTCTTTATTACGACATAAAAGACGGCATACGCCTGCACCTGAAAGCCGATAATGTCTTTGACAATATCTACCTAGCCGGACGCCGCCCCTACGGCGTACGCCCCGGCAAGCCCCGCGAAATATTCGCCGGAGTTAGTTTGGATTTCTAAGGTCTTTCCTCAACTCCCGCCCCAACATTTCGACCATTCTGGCTCTGGCTTCTGGCATATCTTTATTTTGGTTGTGGAAAATGCGGGTTTTTAAGAAATATTCGCTCAAGGCCAAACCATCCGCAATGTCCCCATCTTGCAGTGAATTTTGCCCTTGCAGGAACGCTGGCAGGGGCAATAATTTATCCAAATAGGGTTCGGCTGCCCCTGCACATACGGCGCGGCCCGAGCGCGGGCTAACATGGGTGAGGTTGTCTTTGGTGCCTGTGGCGGCACATTCGGACAGATCAAGACCGTAGCCCAATGCCTGTAACAAGCCAATTTCAAAGCGCACATATATGGCTGGCCACACATCAGAATCGTCGAGTTGTGCCAACAGAATTTCGAACACATCATATAATTTCGGATGGGGTTCGCGTTCGGGCAAAGCCTGCATAGACAAAGCACAAACAGCATTTAACGCCGCCAAAGACATGCGGTCTTGCATCAAAATAGCGGCGCGGGCATCAAGGGCTTCAACCGTAAATGTACCCAAATGCTCGGACAAACGCGCATTCCACGCCACATTCACCTGATTGCCGGGCTGTAAGACCGGGCGCATACGGCGCGACCGTCCGCCGCGCACCAATCCGGCGTGGCGGCCTTGGTCTTTGGTCAAAACATTAATGATAGCAGATGTTTCGCCGTGGGGCCGTACCGATACGATATATCCGTCAGCCTGCCATTTCATGTGAGGTTAAGGGTCATCAAACATCAAACTCAAGACCGCTTTCCAAATATTTACTGCGGTCTTCGCGCCAATTTTCACGCACTTTGACAAACAAAAACAAATGCACTTTCTTGCCAAAGCTCTCGATCATATCGCGCCGCGCCATTTGCCCGATTTGTTTAATGGTTTGGCCGTTTTTACCCAGCACTATGGGTTTTTGGGATTTGCGGCGCACATAGATAATTTGCTCAATACGGATATCGCCGTTTCGCATTTTCGTCCATTTTTCGGTTTCCACATGGGACGCATAGGGGAGTTCATTGTGCAAGCGCAAAAACAGCTTCTCGCGAGTAATTTCCGCCGCCATCAGGCGCGACGGGATGTCCGCCGCCTGATCGACCNGGNATAAANNTATTGKCCSAMRGGCATRGCRSTGGCAAGCTTGTCCGCTAGCTTTGAAACGCCATTGCCCTTCAGCGCAGATAACATAAATATTTCACTGTAAGCATTTGTTTTATCGAATATTTTTACCAAGTCCAACAAATGTTCTTTTTCCATTTCGTCGATCTTATTGAGCGCCAAATAGACCGGGCGATCGCCTGAGCGCTTGACCAAGCCWTTGATCACCCGCTGGGTATCTTGGGCGGCTTTCATGTCTTGAGCGCTGGGTTCTTTTACGCTTGTAATTTGCCCCATATTAGCTCTGGTATTGGCTCTGGCATAGGACGGCGCATCAACCACATGCACAATGACATCCGCGTCCGAAACTCCGCTCCACGCCGCATGCACCATGGAGCGGTCAAGCCGCCCGCCGTGACCACTACTGGCCTCGAAAATGCCCGGCGTATCCACAAGTACAATTTGGGCGTCGCCGTGCATGGCTATGCCGCGCACTTGGAAACGAGTGGTCTGGATTTTATGTGTGACAATGGAAATTTTCTCCCCGACTAGGGCATTGACCAAAGTGGATTTACCCCCATTGGGCGCACCGATAATAGCCGCAAAACCGGCTCTAGTTTGAGGGCTGGTGTTTTGTTTATTCATAGTGTCAGAGCCTTTTTTTCCTTCCCCCATTTTTCATGGGGGAAGTGGGCGCCTCTTGGCGTAGGGTGGGGGGCAATCTCTCGCCTTGCGCCAGAGTAACGTTTTTCCCCCCATCCCCCCTTCGGGGTACTTCCCCCATGAAAAATGGAGGAAGGAAGAGGGATATACGCCCAATTATATATAAAATATTTTATAATCATTTCTCGGGCCAATTTTCCAGCAAGTGCAAGGCGGCGTATCGTTCTGCGTCCTTTTTGGATTTTCCTGTGCCCTTTGCCTTGCCTAGCCCGGCAATGTCAACTTCAATCACAAATAAAGGCCGGTGGTCAGGGCCGGAACGTTCAAGCACCGTATATACTGGCAGACCATAGCCGTGCGCAGAAGCTTTCTCCTGCAAGTCGGTTTTCGGGTCTTTGGTGCTTTTTGACATGACGGCGTCAATCTCGTCGCGCCAAAATTGGTCATAGAATGCCTTCGCGGCAACAAAGCCGCCGTCCAGATAAATCGCTGCCAGTATTGCTTCGCATACATCGCCGAGAATGGAGGTTTTGTCGCGCCCGCCCTGGCGGTCTTCCGAGGGCGAAATCAGTAAATAAGCCCCCAAATTCGCCCGCCGCGCTACTCTGGCGCAGGTTTCCTTGCGTACCAAAGCATTGAGCCGTCGGGCCATGCTGCCCTCATCCCCATTGGTAAATTCGAACAATTTTTCCGCCGTCAGCAAGCCAAGCACCCTGTCGCCGAGAAATTCCAGCCGCTCATTATTGGAATTTTTACTGCGCCCATCCCCGTAGGACGAATGGGTCAAGGCGGTGACGGCCAGAGCTTTGTCCTGAAACTGGTAGTCTAAATCCTTTTCAAGACCAGCCAGCCGTTTTTGCATTTGCGGGGAAACATTGGTCATTTAACGTAGTCCTTTGAAAAAACGGGCGCCGCGCATTTTTCCCCATGTCCACGGTTTTTTGATACTAAATCCGTCCTCAACTGACAAAAGGATAAACTCAGCCCTACCGACCAGATTTGTGGCCGCGACAGTGCCTATACCGCCGATATTTACCGGGTAACGGCTGTCAAGTGAACGGTCGCGGTTGTCACCCATGAAGAAATATTGCCCCGCTGGCACAATATATTCGCCCGTATCATCCGCTTCACTACCAATACGTTTGTCATATATGATATGGGGTTTGTCTTTCCCATCGAAAAATTCTTTGTATTGCTGAAACCGCACAGGGTTGCCGACCGGGTCGCTCTGGGTGATTGTCGCCAATTTTTCAGTTTTTTGCCGCTGTGCATTCACGTATAAAAACCCTTTTTTCATCTGTACCACATCGCCCGGAAGCCCGACAAGTCGTTTGATATAATGCACCCGACTACCCTCAGGCTTGAACACGATCACATCACCGCGTTTTGGGGCTCGCTCAAAAATGCGGCCCTGTTTAACCGGAAATGGCAGCGGCGAAGCGGCGTATTTACCGTAGCCTAATGAGTATTTTGTGGTGATGATGAAATCACCCTTATACAAGGTCGGCTCCATGGAGCCCGAGGGGATATGGAATGATTGGAACAAAAACGTGCGCAAGAAAAATGCAATCACAAAGGCTATGATCAATGTTTTTATTGTCTCGACAATAACCCCGCCTAACAACTGGGGCCTGGGATTCTTGTCGGTTTGCTGTTTCGTTGTGCTCATAAAATCTCGAAAATTACAAAGGCTTGCGCAAAGGGGTAATCATCGCTCAAGCTTAGATGAAGTTTCCACGTCTGTCCCGTTTTAACTTGTGTTTTTACCCGCTCAAGTGCCGCCCCGTGCAAGACAATATGCGGTTTACCGGACGGGTGGTTGACCACTTCCACATCTTGCCATGACAACGCCCCGGTGGAACCACCTGCCAAAGCCTTGGCGGTCGCTTCTTTTGCCGCAAAACGCTTGGCGTAGGAGCTGGCCCGCGCACTGACCCGGTCGGCAGTGGCCCGCTCGCCTTTACTAAACACTTTATGTGTAAACCGCTCACTAAATTTCTCAATCAACGCATCAATGCGCCGGATATCACAAATATCAGTGCCAATGCCGATGATCATGGGAAAGCCCCACAATAGAATTCCTCTCCTTGGGGAGAGGTCACGTTTGCTCTTGCAAACTGCACCCCAAGGGCACTTCCAAAGGGGCGCGGGTGAGGGGAAATAATGCAAGATGGTGAAGCAAACACCAAGTTTGATACTATTCGAACCATGTCGCCAATCACCCTTCCACTCCTCGTGCCCGCTCTATCAAACGTCGCATCTCAGCTATGGCGGGTTGCAAGCCCATGGACACCGCTTCGCCGATGATGAAATGGCCTATATTTAATTCTTTTGCTTCGGGGATCTCGGCAATCGGCGTAACATTGTCAAAGGTCAGACCGTGGCCGAAATGCACTTCCAAGCCCAGATCATCGGCGTGTTTTGCCCCCAAGCGCATAGCCTCCAACAGGCCGTCCGCTTGCCCTTGTTCCCCCATGTCCAGCGCATGAGCGTAAGCACCCGTATGAAACTCCACCACCTGGGCGGCGCATTTATAACTGGCTTCAATTTGACGCGGCACGGCTTCAATGAACAAGGACACACGGCTGCCATTGTCAGCTAATGCTCTTGCAATTGGTGTGATTTGGTTGTGTAGCCCTGCCGCGTCCAGCCCGCCTTCCGTAGTACGTTCAGTGCGGTTTTCCGGCACAATACAGACCGCATGAGGTTTAGTGACCAATGCTATTTCGAGCATTTCTTCCGTTGCCGCCAATTCGAAATTAAGCGGCTTGCCCAGTTCAAGACACAAGGCCTGCAATCGCGCCATATCCTCATCATTTATGTGGCGGCGATCTTCACGCAGATGGGCCGTGATCCCGTCCGCACCCGCTTCTATGGCCAAGCGGGCTGCATCCACCGGACAGGGATGCACCCCGCCGCGTGCATTGCGCAAAGTGGCGACATGATCAATATTTACGCCCAACCTTATTTCATCAAGTTTTGGCAGCATTATTTAAGCCCCCGGCTACCGGGTTTTACGGCGGACAGTGCCGCCAATTCCGGCGGCAAATCGTCCTTGTCATAGGACGGGAATACCCGTGATGCCAAGCTGATTAAAGGCACACCAATATCGGCTTTGCCACCGGAGCGGTCAAAAATACAAGCTCCGGCAATCACTGTCGCACCCACGGCGTTGATCGCCTCAATGCATTCGCGTGAGCTTAGGCCCGTCGAGATAATATCCTCCATCATCAATACTTTAGCGCCAGGTTCTAATGTAAATCCGCGCCGCAAGGTAAATACTCCTTGCTCGCGCTCCACAAAAACGCTCTCCAAACCAAGCTGTCTGGCCATCTCGTAACCCGGTATCACCCCGCCCATAGCCGGTGCGACAATAATGTCTGGCATCACATCAAGTTGCTGGCGAATTTTGTCTGCCAAAGCCGCACATAATTTTTCCGTCAAGACCGGGTTTTTAAACACGAATGCCTTTTGCAAAAACACCGGGCTGCGCCGCCCGCTCGATAAAATAAAATGTCCTTCAAGCAGCGCCCCCGCCCTTTTGAACACATCCAAAACGTCATCGGTTTTCATTTTTTAATCCTGTCAATTCCAATCATAATACATCTACACTTTACACATCCGTACTTTATACATCCGCTCTTTATACATCTGCTCTGGCACGACGCACGGCCACCACATAGGCACTGGCGCGCAGGGCGGCAACAATCTGCAACAAATGCCGGGCATCCGCTACTTCAATATCCATCACCATATCAAAAAATGAAGATGATCTTTTCACGGTTTTAATATTTGTTACATTGCCGCCAGCTTCACCGATAATCACAGTCACAGCTGCCAAGGCACCGGGCACATGTTCCAAAGTCGCGGTGACTTGTCCAACAGATGCGGTTTTCCCGGCGGCGCGGCGCCAAGCCAAATCGATCCACAATTCCGGTTGGTCTTCAAGAGCTTCCAAAGTATCACAATCAATGGTGTGAATGACAATGCCTTTGTCGGGGGTTAAAATACCAATGATCCGGTCGCCCGCAATGGGATAACAACACGCGC
Organism: Robiginitomaculum sp.; assembly: GCA_002733385.1. GTDB lineage: Bacteria > Pseudomonadota > Alphaproteobacteria > Caulobacterales > Maricaulaceae > Robiginitomaculum_A. Next base: position 11,004 of record NVVO01000022.1, on the reverse strand, counting down.
CCATATGCATGCTCACGCCCTCGCGCAGGCCCTCACCTTTGACATATAACTTGGCCGTGCTGTCATCAATAAGATCGCGGTTAAATATCGCACCGCCAGCAATGTGCTCGCCGCGTCCCGGAAATACCCCTTCCATGAAATCACTAATGGCCAATTTTCCTTGGCCCAGTGCGATGTATAAATCTTCAACGCCCTCATATTTCAAACGCTTCAGAGCATCGCTCAAAGCACTTTCGCTAAAGGTCTTGTCTTCACGGGCAAAGGCGTGGTCCGCCAGCATAAAGCCAATTTGGCGAAATTCCTGGCTTTCACTGCTCCGGGTCAAGCGGCGCAAAGCCGAACGGGCTTTGCCTGTGACGATCATGCTCTCCCATCCGGGCGCAGGTTCCGGGGTGCCGCCGCGAATAATTTTGACCACATCACCGTTTTTAAGCCGCGTGCGCAAAGGTTTTTCCCGGCCATTGATAATGGCCCCGATACAGGTATCTCCGACTTTTGTGTGGACGGCATAGGCGAAATCCAGAGGGGTCGCGCCCTGCGGCAAGGCTATCAATGTGCTTTTTGGGGTGAATGTAAACACCTGATCCGCAAACATTTCCAGTTTGGCATGCTCCAGAAACTCGTCCGCATCACCGCCGTGTTCTATCATTTCCACCAAAGGTCTTATGCGGCTTAATGGGTCGGTCCCCGCCTTAGCGGTGTCATAGGCATAACTTTCGTCTTTATAACTCCAGTGGGCCGCCACCCCGCGCTCGGCCACATCATGCATGGTTTCGGTGCGTATCTGAATTTCTACCCGCTGGCTGTCCGGGCCGAGAATAGTGGTTTGCAGGCTTTGGTAACCATTTGGTTTTGGTACAGAGATAAAATCACGAAACCTGTCCGGCACACAACGAAACCGTAAATGCAATATCCCCAATATTTCGTAACATTCCTCGACTTTATCGACAATAATTCTAAAGGCATAAATATCCGCTACATCTTCAAAGCTGATGCCCTGGCGCTCAAGCTTTTTCCAAATGGCATAGGGCCGTTTTTCGCGGCCAAAAACCCTGGCCGTTTTACCGTGCTCGTCCAAAAGCTCGCGCAACATGATCGCCAATTCGGACACGGCTATTTGCTGGTTGTCCCGCCATTCTATCAAACGTTTTTCGATGGTTTCAAAGGCGGAAGGTTTAATATAGCGAAATGCTAAATCTTCCAGCTCGGCGCAAATGCGCTCCACACCGATCTTGCGGGCCAAAGGCGCATAAATTTCCATAGTTTCGCTGGCAATGCGAAACCGGGATTTCGCTTTAGGATGGTGTTGCAATGTCCGCATATTATGCAGCCGGTCACATAATTTCACCAACAACACCCGCACATCTTTGCTCATGGCCAGGACAAATTTCTGGAAATTTTCCGCTTGCTTGCTCTCGCGGGTCAAATCACTTCGCGACAATTCCAACTGGCCAAGTTTGGTCACCCCAACCACCAAATCGGTTATAACATCTCCGAAATCGGTGCGCATTTCGGCTTCACTAATACCGGTATCCTCAAGCACATCATGTAACAGCGCCGTACACACCGATGCAACATCCATATGCAAGCCCGCCAGGATTTCCGCAACGGCCACCGGATGGCCATAATAGGCTTCGCCGGAATGACGTTTTTGATCACCGTGGGCCTGCTTGCACATGTCATAGGCACGCCCAATCAAATCCGTGTCTGCGGAAGGATCGTAAGCGCGCACTTGCGCAATCAATGCCGTTTTATCAGGAATTGGCATGGTTGGCAGAACAGATATATTTGGCAATAGTCATAGCAATATGCTACGCCCCAAAAAATCGAAGCGCAACAGTTTTGCGGCAAACCCGCATGATTATACGGTGGTTAAGCGTCCGTATCTTCCAACACACCGCGCCTGATCTGGTCTTGCTCCAGGCTTTCGAACAAGGCCTGGAAATTACCTTCGCCGAAACCTTCATTACCCTTACGCTGGATCAGCTCAAAGAAAATCGGGCCGATCAGATTTTCCGTGAAAATTTGCAATAACAAGCCCTGACCCTCGGTCGGCGCACCGTCGATCAAGATATGACGTTTACGCATCTCGGGAACGCTTTCACCGTGTCCCGGAAGGCGTTCATCGATCAGATCGAAATAGGTATCAATGGTGGTTTGCAAAGGCACGCCCTTTTGCGTAAATATGTCCACTGTCTGGTAAATATCTTCGCAGCCCAGGGCAATATGCTGGATGCCCTCGCCGTTATATTCAGCCAGAAATTCCTCGATCTGGCTTTTATCGTCGCGGCTTTCATTGATGGGAATGCGAATTTTACCGCACGGGCTGGTCATGGCTTTGGAAATCAGCCCGGTTAATTTACCCTCAATGTCGAAATAACGAATTTGTCTGAAATTGAAAATATCTTCGTAAAACTTGCCCCATTTTTCCATTTCTCCCCGATGTACATTATGGGTCAAATGGTCAAGATATGTCAGCCCGGTAGAATTTTTACCCATCAATTCGCGCCAATTCTCAACAAAATTAAAATCAACATCATAGATGGTATCGTCCCCATACCGGTCGACAAAATACAGGCGGCTACCGCCAATGCCTTCAATAGCCGGAATATTTAACTCCATAGCATTCGCAGAGGACGGACAGGGTTTCGCACCCATTTCCACTGCTTTTTCAAAGGCTTGCGCTGCATTTTTAACTCTAAATGCCATAGCACATGCGCTCGAACCATGCTTGCGGGCAAAATTTTGTGCAAAACTGTCGCTTTCCGAATTGATGATGAAATTGATGTCGTCTTGTTTCATCAAGACAATATCCTTAGAGCGGTGATGGGCGACTTTAGTAAACCCCATGTTTTCAAACAGCCCTATCATTTCTTCAGGTTTTGTCGTTGCATATTCTACAAATTCAAACCCGTCCGTACCCAAAGGGTTGTCAAATAAATCAGCCATAGTTTTCTCCAAGTAATGTGTTTCATTTAATAGTAACATTTGTTACTATTATGCAAGCACAATTTTAGGAAAACCCACATATGTTCGACCTCAAAGACTTCCTGCCCTATAAGCTCTCTATACTGTCTCAATCCGTTTCTGGCTTGATTGCGCAGGAGTACGAAAATAAATTCGGCCTCAATATGAACCAATGGCGCACTTTGGTGGTCATCAACGCCAACCAACCGGTGACAGCCCGCACCATTAGTGATCTGACCTTGCTCGACAAAATGACAATTTCGCGCACTGTAAGGTCTTTGAAAGCCCGCAAGCTGGTACAAACAGCCACATCCGGATCAGATGCGCGACGCCTTATGCTCAGCCTGACAAAATCAGGTACACAAATTTATGATGAAGTCATTCCCATTGCCAAAAATTATGAAACCAGACTACTGGCCGCACTCACACCTCAAGAGCAACATGAGCTGGAGGTCACCATGGAAAAGCTACTGCAAAGTACAGGTGAAATATCGAAATCAAAAAAACCATAATCTCCTACTGTGTGGGTAAAACCGTGCTTTTTTGTCGAAAAATAAATATTTCACTCCACATTTCGCCAAAAATGTTGCAAGCTATAAGAGTTGTACGTTTCGTATGACAGGCGGATTGTAAAGTTGCCCCACATCAACCGACCAATCCGCCACTGTTTATTTAGAGACAATCCAAAAAATTCAAAGCCAGTCCAAAACCACTTTAAACCCTAAATCTTATTGCCGCACCTGTTCAGGCCTTGACGTTTAGAACAAGTTGCTTACCAATAGCTGCAAACAAATGAAGCGCCGCTTCATAACGATTTGGAGGAAACCCTATGAAAAGCCCTGCGACAAACCCTGTGACAAGCCCTGTTAAAAAACATCTTTATCTTGCCGTGGCCGCCGCCGCCCTGCTTGTTTCGGGCTGTGTAACCCTCAATGATTATACATCGCCTAAAGCTGAAACTGAAACTGAAATTACGCCCGAAACTAATGCTGAAGCCAAAGCAAAAACAGCCCCGACCGTACAAGAGGCCGAACAATTTTTGCAAGCCGCCGAAGCCGAAATTGTCAAATTGTCTATGAGTGCTGCGAAGATTTATTGGATTAACTCCAATTTCATCACCCAGGACAGCAATTGGCTGGCCGCCAAAGTCGGCGAGGAAGCGGGCTTGTTGTCCACGCGCCTTGCCAATGAAGCCAAACGGTTTAACGATTTGGACTTGCCCGCCGACATGGCCCGCAAGCTGGATATGCTGAAACGCGGCAGCAATTTCCCGGCCCCGGACAAGCCGGGCGCGGCCGGCGAACTGGCGACAATCATGACCGATCTCAACGCAACCTACGGCCAAGGTAAATTTGATTACAAAAGTAACGACCCTCAATTTGCAAAGTTTTACGAAGACGAGAACGGAAACCCGACGGGTGATACTTTACTGAATTTGGGCGAATTGTCTGAAATCATTGCCAAATCCAAAGACCCCGAAGAATTACAAGCGGTCTGGGAAGGCTGGCGCACAGTCGCCCCGCCCATGCAAAAAGGCTATGCCCGCCAAGTTGAGATCACCAATGAAGGCTCCAGAGAATTAGGCTATGCCGACACAGGCGTGTTGTGGAAAGCCGGATACGACATGCCCGCCGACGACTTTACCAAAGAAGCCGACCGGCTGTGGAATCAGGTCAAACCTTTGTACGACGAGTTACATTGCTATGTCCGCGCCGAGCTTAACGAGCAATACGGCGACGAAATTGTCCCCTTAGACCAACCGATCCGCGCCGATCTGCTCGGCAATATGTGGGCCCAAAGCTGGGGCAATGTTTACGACATGGTCAAGCCCGAGGGTGTTGCGCCCAAGGTTGATATTACGGCGCTTATGGCCAAGGCGGACTACGACGAGATCAAAATGGTCAAAGTCAGCGAGAAATTTTTCACCAGTCTTGGTTTTGATCCCCTACCCGATACATTTTGGGAGCGGTCTTTGTTCGTCAAACCAGAAGACCGCGAAGTAGTCTGCCATGCGTCGGCGTGGAATATCGATGACCAGGACGATATCCGCATTAAAATGTGCATCAAAAAAGACGGTGAGGATTTCAAAACCGTTCACCACGAGCTTGGCCACAATTTCTACCAACGGGCCTATAAGCACCAACCCGTCTATTATAAAGACGGTGCCAATGACGGGTTTCACGAAGCCATTGGCGATATGATCTCCTTGTCCATCACCCCTGATTATCTGGTGCAAATCGGCCTGTTGGATGCAAATGATGTGCCGCCTGCCTCGGCTGATATCCATTTGCTGATGCAGCAAGCCCTCGACAAGATCGCCTTTTTACCCTTTAGCATTATGATGGACCAATGGCGCTGGAATGTGTTTAGCGGCAAGTATAAGCCGTCTGAATATAATGCGGGCTGGTGGGAGCTCCGAACAAAATACCAAGGCGTGCGGCCACCTGCGGCGCGGCCTGCGGACGCATTTGACCCGGGCGCGAAGTTTCACATTCCGGGCAATACCCCCTATATGCGCTATTTCCTCGCCCATATTTTACAGTTTCAGTTCCACAAAGCCGCCTGCGATATGGCCGGCAATACCGGCCCGCTGCACCGCTGCTCTATTTACGGCAACACCGAGGTCGGTGCCAAATTTAATGATATGATGCGCATGGGCTCCTCCAAGCCCTGGCCCGAAGCATTGGAAGCTTTCACCGGCACCCAACAAATGGACGGCTCGGCGATAATCGAATATTTCGATCCGCTCATTGTCTATTTGAAAGAAGAAAATAAAGACAAAAAGTGTGGGTGGTGAAAACACCTCGGGACACTCAAACATAGCTAATATTTGCAACTTAATGTTGATGGTTTTAAAAGCCCTGTAGGGTGGATTAGCGCCTTTTGTGCGTAATCCACCTTGCGGTGCTCACCAATGGTGGATTACGTGCAAGAAGCCCTAATCCACCCTACAAGATTCCGATTTTATTATGGATAGCCTGCGACAAATTGAAAATAGCTGTGGGCTAGTCGATGAGTACTCTTGCTCTGAACCTACTGTTGGCGTATAATGACAGACTGATTCATTTTTCGTTTAGCAAAGGGCATGCAATGCTGATTTCGCGCACATTCACCAAAGATATCAACGACCCCTATGCTCATATGGATTTCAAAACTATATCCAGCGAAATTCGTGACCCCGACGGCACTTTGGTATCCAGCGCGGCAAGCTTTGACGCACCAAAAGCCTGGTCACAAATGGCCTGTGATATTCTGGCCCAGAAATATTTCCGCAAAGCTGGCATTCCGGCGCGGCTCAAACCCGTCAAAGAAGACGATGTGCCAAAATGGTTGTGGCGACACGAGGCGGACAGCGCGGCCTTGAAAAAACTGCCTAAATCCGAGCAAATTGTCGGCGAGCATGACGCCCGCGCCGTCTTTGACCGCATGGCCGGGTGCTGGACATATTGGGGCTGGAAGGGCGGATATTTCGACAAGGAAGCCGATGCACGGGCATATTTTGACGAAATGCGCTTTATGCTGGCCGCGCAAATAGCTGCGCCCAATTCGCCGCAATGGTTCAACACCGGACTGCACTGGGCCTACGGCCTGACCGGCAGCGGACAGGGGCATTACTATGTTGATTTTAAAACCGGCAAATTAAAAAAATCCAACAACGCCTATGAACGCCCCCAGCCCCATGCCTGTTTCATCCAGGCCGTGGACGACGGCTTGGTGTCGGACGGCGGCATTATGGATTTATGGACCCGCGAAGCAAGGCTGTTCAAATACGGCTCCGGTACTGGCTCCAATTTCTCCTCTATTCGCGGGGCGGGCGAACCTTTGTCGGGCGGCGGCACGTCGTCGGGCCTGCTCAGTTTTCTCAAGGTCGGAGATGCATCGGCTGGCGCTATTAAATCCGGCGGCACCACGCGCCGGGCCGCCAAAATGGTCATTGTCGACATTGATCATCCGGACATTGAAGAATTTATCGGCTGGAAATCCCGCGAAGAGATGAAAGTTGCCGCCCTTGTGGCTGGCTCCAAGGCTTTGGAAAAACATTTAAACGCTATCCTCAACGCCTGTATCAATTGCTCTGGTTCGGATGAAGACTGCTTTAACCCCAAAGAAAACATGGCGCTCAAACGTGAAATTCGCGCCGCCAAACGCGCCGGAGTCCCAGACGGTGCCATTGAGCGCACGCTTAATCTGGCCCGCCAAGGTTTTGATAAAATTGATGTGCCAGTGTTGGACGCTGACTGGGACAGCGAAGCCTACCGCACGGTGGCTGGCCAAAACGCCAATAATTCAGTGCGGGTCAGTGATGATTTCCTGCGCGCCGTAGAAAACGACGAGACATGGGATTTGATCCGCCGCACCGACGGGGCCGTGGCCAAGTCGGTACGGGCGCGGGATCTCTGGCACCAAATTGGCCAAGCCAGTTGGTCAAGTGCGGATCCGGGCATCCAATATCATGACACCATCAATGATTGGCACACATGTCCAAATAGCGGCGACATTCGCGGCTCCAATCCGTGTTCGGAATATATGTTTCTCGACGACACGGCTTGCAATTTAGCATCCATAAATCTTATAAAATTCAAAGGCAAAGGCGTAGAATTTAATGTCAGCTCCTTTGAACATGCGTCTAGACTGTGGACTTTGACACTGGAAATTTCCGTCACCATGGCGCAATTCCCGTCCAAACAAATCGCTAAAAAATCATATGAATACCGCACGCTTGGGCTTGGTTATGCCAATATTGGCGGGCTTCTCATGGCCAGTGGTATCGCTTATGACAGCGAGCCAGGCCGGGCCACCGCCGGAGCCATCGCCGCATTATTGAGCGCCGTAGCTTACGAAACTTCCGCAGAAATTGCCAAACATATGGGCGCATTCTCAGGGTATGAGAAAAACAAAAAACCCATGCTCAAAGTGATAAAAAACCACCGCCGCGCCGCTGAAGGCCGCACGGATTACGACGGGCTGAAAGTCGTGCCAACACCCTTGGGCCATGCTGATTGTCCTTACGCCGGTTTAACCAGCGCCGCCGTAAAAAGCTGGAAACGGGCCGAGGCGGCCGGTAAAAAACACGGGTTTCGCAATGCCCAGGTTTCGGTAATCGCCCCGACCGGCACCATTGGCCTGATCATGGATTGTGACACCACCGGCATTGAACCAGACTTCGCCTTGGTCAAGTTTAAAAAACTGGCTGGCGGCGGTCATTTCAAAATCATCAACCGCTCGGTACCTCGCGCCTTAGGAGCGCTTGATTATACAAAACGCCAAATCAGCGAGATCGAAAATTRTGCCCTTGGTTCTGGTTCATTATCTGGGTCGCCGTCTATATCTCTGGATGATTTACGGGCACTCGGATTTGACGATGAACGACTGGCTATTGTCGAGGGAGCGGTTAAAGACGCTTTTGATATCCGCTTTGTATTTAACCGCTGGACGCTCGGCGACGCATTTTGCAAGGATAAACTTGGCCTTAGCGACAAACAACTGCAGGCAAGCGGCACAGATATTTTGCCATTACTTGGTTTTTCCCATGGGGACATCGAGAAAGCCAATGTGTTTTGCTCTGGTGCCATGACTTTGGAAGGCGCACCTCATTTGAAAGCCGCTGATTTGCCAGTATTTGATTGCGCCATGCCGTGTGGCCGTATCGGGACGAGATCCTTGAGCGTCGATGCGCATATTTTGATGATGGCAGCGGCCCAGCCGTTTATTTCCGGCGCGATTTCCAAAACCGTCAACATGCCCAGCACCGCCACCATAGACGAATGCGCCGGCGTTTATTCTGCCGCCTGGAAATTGGGCCTGAAAGCCATTGCTCTGTACCGGGACGGCTCCAAGCTGTCGCWACCGCTAAATTCGGCTATATTCGACGAAGCCGCACTGGATGCCCTCGACGAAACCAAAGAACAAGCCAGCGCCGCCCAAGCTAGCGCCGGGGCCGCAAAGATCGTCGAGAAAATCATCGAACGCGTGGTGGAAAAACCGGTCGAACGTCACAGATTACCGGACAGGCGCACGGGCTATATCCAAAAAGCATCGGTCGGCGGTCACAAAGTCTATCTGCACACGGGCGAGTTTGAAGACGGCTCATTGGGCGAGATTTTTATCGATATGCACAAGGAAGGCGCAGCATTTCGTTCGGTTATGAACAATTTCGCCATCGCCATTTCCATTGGCTTGCAATACGGCGTGCCGTTGGAAGAATTTGTCGACGCGTTTATCTTTACCCGTTTCGAGCCTTCCGGCCCGGTCAAAGGCAATGATACCATTAAATTTGCCAATTCCATTTTGGATTATATTTTCCGAGAGCTTGGGATTTCCTATCTGGGTTGGGATGATTTGGCCCATGTGGATCCAAATTCGATCACGCCCGATGCGGTCGGGAGCGGCGACAATGAGCGCGGCTTAACCAACTTGGACGATCAAAATCCAGACCAGTCCCAGGCTGTGCCATACTCCAAAGGCTTCCTGCGCGGCGGTGATGCGGACAATATCGTACATTTTCACCGCGCCGCACCACAGGATGCGGTTTCGGATAGTGTCGAGGTCGAAAATCTTGCCCAAAATACGGCCCAAAGTGTTGAAGATGGCGCTACACTGCTTGAGCGCGCGGAAATCTCTAGCGGCACTGCAACGGTTTCCTCCGCACCGCCCCTCACGCAAAGCAATGTTTCAGCACAGGCGGCGCGGTTTAAAGGCTATACGGGCGATGCTTGCCCCACATGCGCCCATTTCACTTTAATCCGAAACGGCACCTGCCAAAAATGCGACACGTGCGGCTCCACCACGGGTTGTTCATAATGGCTGTAAAGTAACAGTATTTTAATGCAAAACCGCTCGCATAAGGGCGGTTTTGTCTGTATATAACGGCTATGAATATTCAAAAATTGATCAAGTGGACGGCTTTTAGCCTCTCTGCATCCGGAATTTTGTGGGCAAATACTGCTATCGCCCAGACCAAAACCGCACCCCCTGCCAATACCGATTCCAGTACCCATGCCAGCACCCCCGTCAGTACCAGCATGCATATCTCTGGCTCATGTTCCAAATGTGATTTATCGCGCCGGATCATGCCGGGGCTTTCATTACAAGGGGCTAATTTTTCCGGCAGTGATTTTTCACATTCCAATCTCGCTGGCGCCAAATTGCACCGCTCCAGGCTGAACAATACCTCATTTCACAAAGCCTATTTGATGCGGGTTTCGGGGGTCGAGGTTAATTTAAATCACGCGGAACTGCGCGGCACGACATTGTCCGAAGCCAAACTCATTGCCTCCAACTTTACCATGGCTGATTTACGAAAAGCCGATTTGACGCGCGGCGATTTTTCCCGCAGTGATTTTAGCCGGGCAAAACTTATCAGCACGGATGCCATGGAGGCGGTTTTTATCGGAGCGATTTTTTATAAATCCAATCTAGGACGCGGTGACTTTACGGGTGCGAATTTTACTGACGCTCAGTTTATCGACACAAAATTCGGTGACGCCAATGTTGGAAATGCCAATTTTACTGGCGCTAATCTATCCGGGGCAAGTCTGTATAAAATAATTGGCCTGACCCAAGAACAACTGGACGTGGCTTGCGGTTCGAACGACACACACCTGCCCGCTGGGTTTTCATTGACAACATGTCCGCAAGATGTCGGCCTGATGGGCGGAACCGCGCAAAGCCTGCAAACGCCCATTGTTCCCCAAATACCCATAAGGTCACATGCAACAAACCTGCCAAGCCAGACGGAAATTGTTTTTGGTCAAAACATTTCTACCCTAAGGATAAAAGGCCCGGCTTCGAAACATAATATCGATTTGGAACAAGCCATTAGCCTGATTGACAAATCTATTCGCGACCTGCCCTTGGGTAGTCCGACCCGTGCCCGCCTGACCAAAGCCCATGATCATTTGGAAAAACTCCGCGCCGTAACCGATAAATAATAAATTTTGGGGCTGTCCTAGATAACTAGTTCAAATACTTCTTAACCCATTGAGTTAACAGTCTTTTTTGTGTCAGTGGGTCTGGGTTATTAAAACGCCACTCACA
>NVVO01000021.1 GCA_002733385.1 Robiginitomaculum sp. | reverse complement strand
TCGTTTCCTCTATTTGTTCCTAGACCGACACTCGTAAAACTCGCTTACGCGCTTCGTTGTAATTGATTCTCAATCAATTACGGGCACAGAACTTTATCATAAGATAGCTAATGATCGTTTCCTCTATTTGTTCCTAGACCGACACTCGTAAAACTCGCTTACGCGCTTCGTTGTAATTGATTCTCAATCAATTACGGGCACTACGCGCCCCCAAGGGCAGGACGCCGCACTTTTGTTTGGGGTTTCCATGAAAAGCACGAGACCGACACTCGTAAAATTCGCTTACATTGTGCCAGCAAACACATTGGTGCACTCTGCTTTACTTGAGCTTATATGCTCTTCCTGCTTATATACCAACCCGGCAATAAAAAAGGCGGCCCTAAGACCGCCTTCTTATTCATAATAGTTAATTCATCCTAGAAGCGCTTGTCGCCTCCGCAGACTATAACTCTTAATTAAAACTTCTTCGTGACGTTCGCAAATAATGTACGACCGCCAAGATCGTAACCTATACCACCAAGAAGGCCTAGGCTGTTATTATTGGTCAGTGGCGGAGGTGTGTGGAACACATTGTTGACACCCACACGCAATACGAATGTATCACGTCTGTATGTTACCGATGCATTGTGGATCCAGTAATCCGCAAGATTGTCAAAAGACAGACACGGGCTATCGCCAGCTTGTGTACACAGTGAGAAAAAGCTGTCTACTACATCTTCTGGATCAGCATTGTCTTCGATTTGACTGCCGAGATAACGCGACTGCCATATGAAACCAAAGTCTTTGTAACTGAATACATTCGTAAAGTTCAAACGCCATTCGGGATTACCAAACTCGCCCAAATCATCATCAATGATAGTACCATCAATTTGAATTTGCTCTTCGGTCTGGGTCAAGGATTGTGTGGCCCGAACGATCAAGTTGTAGTCAATTGGTGCATCTATAAATGGTATAAATTCCGGCTTAAAGTCGAAGCCAAATTCTACATTATAGTCAATACCTTCCACAACCTGTGATCCCAAATTCAGGTTCAACGCTGAAACAAAGGATATCTCGCCTGATTCCGGCACGCCAGCTACACGGGGATCCCGTGTAACAAATGCACAAAGCGGATCGGTCAGACCTATAGAGTTATAGCACCGATTGGTAATCGTAGCCGCAGACAATGTATCAACTTCATCATTCACAGTGATGCTGAAATATGTCACTGCCAGCTGAAGGTCAAATTTGTCAGTCCATGGCTGGTCAAACGTGCCGCCGAAGGTGTAGGCTACGGAAGTTTCAGCCCTGAGATCAGGGTTGGAACCGCTGGCAACCCGGGTTGGTGCACCGAGAAAGACCGGAGAACTACCGTTCAAGCCGCGAATACCCAGTGAGAACGGATCCGTTGCTTCAAGGTTGAAAGGCCCACCACCGTTCAAACAGTTTTGCAATACGGTAGCGTCCCGCAATTCTAGAGCGGGATTGTAATTGCGCGTATCAGGCGTATTCGGGTCGTTATCAAAGTCTGTAAACGGAACCGTAATACCTGGAGTCCGGCATGGGTCACTTGGGTTACCAAACCCAGTAACAGCACCGCCAAATTGCTCGCCCAGATTAGGAGCGCGGAAAGAAGTACCATATGTACCGCGTAAGGTTAGCCATTCTACCGGTGCATACTGCCCCTTCACACTATAAGTTGCCTCGGCTCCAAAATTATCTTCGTCAGTATAACGACCAGCCAAATTAACTGTCAAAAGGTGAACGCCTGGACGATCCTTGATGAGTGGCAATTCAATTTCACCAAACACTTCACGAAGTGTTCTTGTGCCATTGGAACCCGGGTCATCAAAGAAGCCCAAGAAATCACCGGCCAAAGACGTGTCAGTCTCAATAATGTCTTCACGCAATTCACCACCAAAACCAGCGACGGCTGTGCCACCAGTCGGAATATCAAAAAGGTCACCGGACAAATAGCCCGAGAAAAGTGACTGTTTGACAACTGTATTTGTCAGACGATTAGGGAACAAATAGGCATTGTCGGCTGGATCCGCAAAACGGCCGCCAAATAAGAAACCTGGCTCAAAGAAGTCGAGAGGCCGACAACCAACACTCTGACCTTCACCAGCGATAGCGCGCGAGGTACAAGTGGCTACACCTGTGATCGGGTCGACGACCGTATTGGCCAATGTCTGCTCTAAACGCGGTAAAAACGGAATGCCTTGAACCCTGTCTTGACCACTGGAACGAGAATAGCTCCAATAGGCATCAAAGGCCCAATTTTTCAAACCCGCACTTTCCAGGAACGGCAGATCGCCGCGAAGGCCACCGATCAAACGCGTTTGCGCCACATCGGTATCGTTAACAAAACGGTTGCCATAGAACAGTGTAGTTTGACCACCAAATTGGTTTAAAGGATAAGTGCCTGGAAGTTCAATCGCACCCTGTCCGGACGTATTGGTATTGGTTTCACGCCAAGCATGAGAAGCTTCAAAATAAGCCGTCATGTCGCCGTAAAGACCCGTATCATATTCACCGACTGAAAAGATTGAGGTCCGTTGAAAATCTGGCCTAAATGTTGCTTCAAGCTCTTCAGGGAAAAGCAAAAGCGCCTGACCATTAATGCTATCGGGCTGGATGAGATCCGCCGCGATGGCAATGCGGAAAAAGTTCGGCGGCAATCCCGGCTCATTGGCGCCATTACGAAACCCGACAAAACCAACAGGAGAAATCGCAGCACCCGCGCCGAAGGAACCTGTACAACGGCTTGCGTAAACCGTGCCACTGGCACCTTGCGCATAACTGCTGCGGCAACCATTGGCATATGGCTCATAAAATGAGCCAAGCACACCCTCTGCGAAACCAGCCGACCGGCTGTGTTCTACGGCTAAACCAATAAAACCTCTATCGTTGGACACGCCAGCAGTGGCTGTAAACACTTCCCGGTTACCCGCATTGCCCGGAAGTGACGGCACTGTTGCAAAGACGTCAAGTTGAATACCCTCAAAATCATCACGTAACACATAGTTGACAACACCAGCAACAGCATCTGAACCATAAACAGAAGATGCACCATCCAACAAGACTTCGACGCGCGAAACCAATGTACCTGGTATCAAGTTCAAGTCAGGTGCGCTCGGCGCACCCCGCACACCAGCCGGAGCTAGGCGGCGTCCATTGACCAAAACCAGCGTCCGTCCAGGATTTAACCCCCGGAGCGATGCCGTGGCGGACCCAGGGCCGCTATCTGTCAAAGCGCCTGCAGACGTGGACAGTCCTGTCGAAATCTGCTGACCTTGGACAACCGTTGTCTGACCGAGCAAGTCAGCTGCATCAACGAGACCCAGATCCCGTGCCAACTCGCCATCAATAACCTGAAGCGGAGATGCGGATGTAAATTCGGTGCGGCGCAGGCGTGAACCCGTAACAACAATAACATCGCGACCATCGGCGCTGTCTTCGTCCTCGTCATCCTCATCCGTCGTAGTAACGGTAATGGGCTGATCATCAGCCGTTTGCGCATAGGCCGTAAATGTAGCCCCTGTAAATGCAAAGCCTGCGATAATCGTAGACTGCAATAATTTTTCTATTAATGATTTTCTCACTTATAAACCCCTTCAAACTGGTTATAACTATTTTTAACTAAATCATTATGGTCAATCATCACCATAACACAATTACTCACAAACCTAAACCGAAGCCTGCAAGACTTATCTCAAGTCAATAACCATTACTGAAAGTTAATACAAGGCCACTGCTAAAATAAATATGGCCGAATAGGGATTATTTATGCACCTGTTGCATAAATACACACCCTGTCTTACTTATGCCCCGTTAAACATAGCTTATGTTTACAATCCGCGACGAGTTAGATAGGGTAACAAATTATGTTAAGGAGAGTAATATGATACGCTTTATCGCTATTTTTATATTTATAGCCGTTGTGGTTAGCATGACTACACTGCCAGCAAGTGCAAATGATAAAAAAAGATCTGGAGATAAAGCGACTGATAGTCCGTTGTCATTTGTTTATGTGTGTGCAGAAGAACAAGACCCGGTTCTCCGCCTTGCTTGCTATGATAAAAATGTTGCCGCCTTGCGGGTGGCAGAGCAGAAACAGGAAATCGTTGCCGTTGACGCTGTGGCGGCCAAAAAAATAAAACGTGAAGCTTTTGGCTTTAACCTTCCTTCGCTTGGAAAAATCGGCTTCCCTAAAATCGGCGGCGATAAAAAACTCGATTCGGTCATACTAAAAGTGAAGTCAATTCGCACGAAGGGGTATAAACATACTATTACTCTAGAGAACGGCCAAGTCTGGAAAGAAATAGGGGGCCACCAAAAACGGCTGCCAAAAGGTGATTTAACCGCGATTATCAAGTCAAAAAGCCTTGGTAGCTTTATGCTCAATCTTAGCAATGGCAACTACACATCACCCGCCATGCGCGTTCGCAGGGTGAAATAAAATCTTAAAAACAACACGGCCAACCTATTCACTTGTAACACTCCCACTTTAACTGAGCGAAAATCAAACGTAACACAGACATTTACCCCAAGCCGAACAACTCAACACAGAGACAATGGGAAGACTATGCTGCTATGGCTCAAAGATTTTGAGATAAAAGACAAAAAAATACGCGTCAAGGCTACGGGGGCGGAGCTGGATTTGGGGCTTGAGATCACCCGCGAGGTTTTGTCCTGGTTTCCGTTTTATTTTTACGAAAAAGCCCGCAAGCTAGGGGCTTTATTTTCCAAAAATCCCCATCTGACAATTGCCTACTCACCCGTCCAGCCGCGCCCATGGTATTTATTACCTGTGCTGGCCTATAGAGCGCGCTTGAAAAACACCAAAGACTACACAAAGGCGGATATTGTGGTTTATTTTGAAGACGAGACCAAGGTAAGCCCGCCGCAAATCCCGGCAGGCTTCACAGGAAAAACCCTAAATTTCGACTGCTATGACATTTCAAAATCAAGGGTCGCACAGGTATTTGAGCAGGTATTTGGCTATGGGTTAGCCGTTGACCCTCTGCTTTATAAAGGCCCGATTGCGGTGAAATCCGAACGCAATGGCGCCCACGACGGCTATGTCGCGCAAGGTCCGCTCTCACCAAAGCAGATCCAACACCCTGACCTGGTATTTCAGCGGCTTATTGACAACAGCGTGGATAATAAATGGGTAGAAGACTTGCGCTGCCCGATCATCGGCGGAGAAATTGCCTTGATTTTTGTCAAACGCCGGCCGCTTGCATCACGTTTTGCCAATGCAAACTCAAGCGTAACCCTGCGCGAACCGTCCGATTTGCTCTCTAAGGCTGAACGCGGCAAATTAAAAACATTCGCAGCCGTAATGGGGCTTGACCAAGGCGGTCTGGATGTCTTGCGCGACAAAAAAAACGGCAAGATTTATGTGGTCGATGTCAATAAAACTGATATGGGGCCACCCTTGGCATTATCTATCGCCGATAAATCAAAAGCCGTGGCCATTTTGACCAAACAGTTTATAAAGCTCATCCATGATTGATATTCCGTTCATAGATAAACATGTTTTCGAATACGGCAGGCCTGAGCGCCAAAGCCGGCTGGTCACCCGTCTCACCGCCGACAATCCCGGCCCGTTCACCTATACCGGCACCGGCGTTTATATGATCGGAACCGACGAGGTCGCCATTATTGACCCCGGCCCCATCACCAAAGCCCACACAAAAGCTCTGGACGAAGCTTTGGACGGCAAAACTCTGACCCATATCCTGCTCACCCATCACCATAGCGACCATTCGCCAATGGCCAAACCCTTGGCCCAAAAAACGGGCTGCAAAATATACGGCCTCTCTCCCAAGCCCCAGGATCCGCGCCCCCAGCAAAATAGCGACTTGAACATAAAATTGGACGCCGGTAATGATTCTGGCTTTGCCCCGGACATACAAATCAAACATGGAGATATTTTCAAGGGGGGCGATGTTTTCAAGGGCAATGGCTGGCACTTGCAAGCCGTCCACACACCCGGACATACGTCCAATCATATGTGCTTTGCCTTGTCCGAAGAAAACACCCTGTTTTCAGGCGATCATATTATGGGTTGGGCCACCAGTGTGGTGATACCGCCGGACGGACATATGGGTGATTATTTGCGCTCTCTGCATCTAGTCAGAGACCAAAACTACGATATTATTCGCCCGACCCACGGCCCGGCCATTACCAAGGTCAAAGCGTTTATTCAGGCCTATATTGACCACCGCCTGGCGCGAGAAGAACAAATTTATGCAGCCGTTGTCGCGGGCCATCACAAAATAATGGATATGGTCACCCATATCTACACGGACATAGACAAACGCCTGTACCCGGCTGCCGCCATCAGCGTATTGGCACATTTGGTCCATTTGCGCGAAGCGGGGCGGGTGAAATGCACTGCCCTTTCTGATAACGGCAAAATGACGCTTAAGGCGCATTATTTCGCCTTCTGAGTGCTTGCAAATCCTTACAAAACACCTATTTAGGCATTATGTTACAAAATCAGCCCCCTTTCATCCTGGACGTAGATAATGTCAGCAAGTCCTTTGCTGGCAAACCCGCCGTAAAAAATGTCAGTTTCACGGTTTCTCCGGGTGAAATTGTCGGATTTTTGGGGCCGAACGGCGCCGGCAAAACCACGACCTTGCGCATGGCGCTGGGTTTGATTGCGCCGAGCAGCGGTGTGGTTAAATTGTTCGGCGGCCCGCCAGGGCCGGCCGCATTTGGCCGGGTCGGGTTTCTGCCCGAAGAGCGCGGCATGTACGGCAAGATCAAGGCGCGCGACGGCATTGCTCACATTGCTTGCTTGAACGGCATGAAGCGCCGCGATGCCCTGAAGCAAGCCGACACAATGTTAGAGAAATACGGGTTGGGCGACGCCGCCCACAATAAAATAAAAACCCTGTCCAAAGGCATGGCGCAAAAAGTACAATTACTGGCCGCCATTGCCCATGACCCCGAGTTTTTGATATTGGACGAGCCGTTTTCCGGCCTTGATCCGGTTAACCAGAAACTTTTGGAAAACATGGTGCGCGAAATTGCCGGACGTGGCAGAACTGTTATTTTCTCGACCCATGTCATGGAACACGCCGAACGCTTGTGCGATAAAATTGTCCTGCTTTCAAAGGGGCAAAAAATCTTTGACGGCTCCCTCAAACAAGCCTTGGCCCACGCGCCGCGCCGGTTGGAAATCGAAACCCCGGATGCCAAGGCGAAAGCGGTATTCACCCCCCTTTCAAACCAAATAAACAAAGACGGTGATGTTTATAAAATTGAACTCCGTCCCGATAAAGAAGCCCGTCATGTTTTGGCGGCAAGTGTCAAAGCCAAATTAAACCTGATCCGGTTCGAGCCGGAAAAACCAAGCTTGCACGAAGCCTTTGTCAATCTGGTTGGAAATGAAAACGGCGAACAAAACCATGAGGTACAATCGTGAACCCTTTTTCCATTAGTCCAAGACGTACCTATTTGATCGCCAGACAAGACTTTGTTGGCTATGTCAAAACCTGGGGGTTTTGGCTGACAGTCTTGGGGCCATTTCTTGGTATTTTATTTGGTATATTGCTGCCATTTATTATGTCCAAGTCCGAACCAACCCGTTACGCGGCCATTCTCGATGAAACCGGACTACATGCCAGTGCTATTGAGCAATTACTGATCACGGAGAACGACGATGACATGAAACATGCTCTGCGAGAGCTGGCCAAATTCACCGTGCCGCAAAAGGACAAGGACGCGTTCAATAAAACTTTGGACGAACAAGGTGGTGACGCTGCCAAAGACTTCATCAAAAAAACCAGTCCTTTTCTAGCCAAAAACCTCAACATGCCCGAAAGTAAATTGGTGTTCATAAACCCGCCAGCAAACAGCATGGAAAAACTTGAGCCATATCTATTAGATACCGAAAAACTCGTCGTAAACGGGGAAACCCAGGCTTTGAGCGGGGTATTGCATATTTTTGAAAAAGACGGTGTGACAAAAGCCGAATTTTGGTCTACCGCGTCCACAAAAAACGATCTTGTCAGGCTGGCTGACCGGCATTTTACCAATTTGGCGACCAACACTTATTTGGAGACGGGCGGGCTGAGCCGTGATGAATTGCGCGACATCCGCAAAAATGCCATATCCGTAAGCACATTTAACCCGGCCAAGCAGGCGGGCGAAGCGGACGGGCAAAAAGTTACAGGCAATGACAGAATTCCCTATATTGTCGCGGCTGGCCTGTCCATCTTGCTGTGGCTGACCGTGTTTAACGGCGCCTATATGTTGCTGATGTCCATGGTTGAGGAAAAAATCAACAAAGTGCTGGAAATGCTGTTGGCGACAACGCGGTTTTCGGAAATTTTTCTGGGCAAATTGCTCGGCGTCGCCGCCTTGACATTGGCCACATTATTGCCGTGGATTATCCTGGGCGCCATCGGGTTTTACGGGGCCACCCAATTCGCCGACGGCGCGGTTGCCGACGGTCTGGCCAAAGCTATGACGACGAAAATGATGATCTTTTTACCGATATTTTTCATACTTGGGTATGTGTTTTACGGCTCGATATTTATCGCATTGGGCGCAATGGCCGAAAGCATGCAGGACGCTTCGACCCTGATGACGCCGATGGTGTTGATGCTCACCGCTTGTGTGATCGTCGTGCCTATAGGTATTGCTTATCCCGACTCGCCCTTGTTGACCATCGCCGCATGGTTTCCGTTTTCCGCCCCCTTTGCGGCCATTATCCGCTTGCCTTCGGATCCGCCGTTGTGGGAAACTTTGGGATCGGTTGCTATACTGATTGCATCTTGTCTATTTGTAGTTTGGGGCTCATCRCGCCTGTTCGCCCACGGCATATTGGCGGGCGGCGGTACGGCATCGGTCAAAGCCTGGTTTTCCCGTGTTGTCCTGCGCAAGAAAAACGGCTAGACTGGATGCATGACCAAGCTTGATCCATCTCATAAAGCCCGCCTTGCTTTGCTTGAGGCCGCTTTGCCCCATGTGCCTTTTGATGGTTGGACAAGCAAAGCTTTGAAACAAGCGGTGAGAGGTACAGGTTTACCAGTTGGCGCTGAAGAATTATATTTCCCCGGTGGTGCCTTGGAAATGATCGAATTTTGGAACGCCGAAATGGACGCCCAARTCGAAGAAAAAACGGCAAAACTTGACCTGGCCAATATGCGCATTCGCGACAAGGTGAGCGCGGGTGTGTTGGCGCGGCTCTATGCAATAGGCCCGTTTGAAGAAGCGGCAAGACGAGCAATCGCCCGCACGGCCTTACCGGACGGTTTGTCTTTGGGGCCAAAGATTTTGTGGGCGGCATCAGACACGATTTGGCGGGCCATCAATGACCGCTCGACCGACATCAATTATTACACCAAACGCATGACCCTCAGCGCCGTCATCAGCACATCTTTAGCATCGTGGCTGGCCGATACCGACCCACAAAAGCAAAAATCAAGAGCCTTTTTAGACGCCCGCATCGAAAATGTCATGCAGTTCGAAGGCGCAAAATTTAAAGCCAAAAAACGCCTAAACGCCCTGCCCAATCCCATAGAAATATTAGGCGCCCTGCGCTATGGTCGCAAACGCCGTAAACGCCGGGGTTAACCCCAAAGCGCAAAAATAAATATATGAACAAGAAAACTCCAAATGTGCGCGAAAAGCGCAACACACCTCAACATGGGGCCCGCTATGTGGCAGCCCACGGGGTTAGAGACGTGCTYTGTAACGATACGCCTTTGGATCTGGCCATCTCGAACCAAGCACTTTTTGCCCAGCTTGAACGCCGTGACCGGGCCTTTGCCCGCCTGATCGCGGCCACCGTGTTTCGCAGGCTTGGGCAGATCGACAAGGTCTTGGAGCCATTTCTCAAAAAAACACCGCCTGATCTGGCCATGGCCGTGCTTCGGTGCGGGGCGGCCCAGATTTTGTTTTTACAAACCCCGCCCTACGCCGCCGTAAACGGCAGTGTCGCACTTTTGCGCCGTTCCAAGAAAACCGCCCATATGGCCGGCATGGCCAATGCGGTGTTGCGCCGGGTCGGGGAGCAGGGCGCAGARCTTTTGGCRCAAACSCAAACAYTGGACAATATWCCMGACTGGTTGCGCACATCGTGGCAAGGGGCATATGGGGACGCGGCCTTGAGCGCTATGGCGGATATGTTAGTGCAAGACCCGCCCCTTGATATAACTACAAAACCGGGGGTTCCCGGACAAAACGTCATGGTTTTGCCAGACGGTTTAGTTTTGCCCGGGGGGACGGTGCGAATGGACAAGGCCGGGGATGTGCAGGCTTTGGCGGGTTACGATGACGGAAATTGGTGGGTACAGGATATTTCCGCCGCCCTGCCCGTTCGGATATTGAGCGATCTTGTTGGCGATCTCAAAGGCAAATCTGTTCTGGACATGTGCGCGGCACCGGGCGGAAAAACTCTGCAATTGGCGGCGGCTGGCGCAGATGTAACGGCCCTGGACAAAAACCCCGAGCGGCTAGAGCGGTTGCAGGAAAATTTGGACAGGACAGGCCTAACCGCCAATATTGTGGTGGGCGACGGGATTAAATGGCGCCAACCAGACGAAGCAGACCCTGATCGTGTTAATCAGGGGTTTGTCAATAAGGGATTCGACTGTGTTATTTTGGATGCCCCTTGTACGGCAACGGGAACTTTTCGGCGCAGGCCAGATGTATTGCAGACCAAAACCGCGCAAAATGTCGACAGCCTGGCCCGTCTGCAAGAAAAACTTCTGACCGCTGCCGCCCGCCATGTCAGGCCTGGCGGCACGCTTATATATTGTACTTGCTCACTGCAACCCCGCGAAGGCGAGGCGCAGATTGAAAAATTTCTACAAAAGCGAACAGATTTTCGCCATAATTCATTGTTAGAGACAAATTCAGTGAAACCCATAAGAGCAATAAGCGCAATAACCGAAACGAGCAAAAATGGGGCATTGAGGATTTTGCCACACTTTATACACGAAAAAGGTGGTATGGACGGATTTTTTATCGCAGCATTCACGCGCTGTTAAGCTAAATAAAACGATATTGGTTCAAATATGCAGATGTTTAGACCATTTCTTAAGAGTTTTGGCTTAAATATTGCAAGGGTGCTTAAATAAAGCGCAAATTGATGTGAGTGTATCAAAACGGGAGGCTCTGATGAGCGGCAGAAATAATTTTAAGTCCAGCATGATAGTTGGCGCAGGTGTGGTAGCGTTAACATTGGGGGCCTGTGCGTCCAGTGGATCGGCTGGAAGCCGCTACGGCAATATTTATGATTATGAAAGCGGAGGCAGTGGTTGTGTTGCCGGCGCTTGTGGTGCAGTGGTCGCACCCCATGTGGATACAATTTACGGTGCCACAAATACCATTATTGGCGGCCAAGCTGTGAGCCCAGGTGTTATCTACACTGATTGTTCACAGACAGGCAATTTTGGCTGTGTCGCACCAGCACCGATCTATAGCCAACCCATTCAGACACATATCCCGCAACCACATATCCCGTCAACAACCATACATGCTGGCCCGATCAATTGCCCAACAGGCACGACCCCGGCTGGCGACGGTACATGTTTGATATCAGGCGGCGGCACGAGTTATACCGGTATTACACATGGGGCGACCCATACAACAACGACAACCAGCGGTGCGGTGCAGTGTACTTCCGGTACGATTCGCACCCATGACGCAACCTGTATGGTGTCTGCACCTATAATCGTCCATCCGCCAGCCCCACATACCAATACTGGTTATCAGCCGGCGGGTCATCATCAGGCACCTGTCTACTTACCTATTCGCAAATAATCACCCGCGATTTTGATGAGAATATGCCCCGCCTTGTTATTCAAGGCGGGGTTTTTTGCATGAAATTTCCGCTCTATGGTTATGGTGCTTGCACGTAAGTTTAAGGGCTGATATGGACGGGCAGTTTAGCGAGGTTGACACATGGTAAGGCGAATTGGCACAGGTGAACTTGCCCTTGCAGGCTTGCGGAAATCCTGGCGGCGTCTTACGGTCGAATTCGGCGCACCGTTACGCGCCGTAAAGTTAAGCAAACTCCAAACATCCGAATTTGCCAGTCTGCCCGCATCTTTAAATCTGGGTGATGTTGACCGGGGCTTGCAATTGCTTGACGGGCGCATGGAATTTGGCAGCCAAAGCCTTGATGTTGGCACCCAGGGAGACCCTTGGTCAATTCCCGCGCCGTCAAAAATTTATGCCAGAAGATTGCACAGCTTTGACTGGCTGGACGATTTGACGTCTGTGGCCTTGTCTAAATCACTGGCCAGAAAAAACCCCGCGCTGTGCAAGCGGGCAGGCGAAAAATCCCGCCATTTGGTTGACCGCTGGATTGATATTTATGGCAAATGGAACCCCTATGCTTGGCGCGGCGATATTCTAACGAGCCGTATATTTGCCTGGCTGAATAATTGGCAGGCCTTGTTGGACGACGACGACCTAGAGCGCGCGACCGCTCGGCGCACATCCTTGGTTCGCCAGCTTAAATGGTTGCGCAAGACCTATGGCCGCACTCCGGATGGGTTAAGCCGCTTAAAAGCCGCCGCTTGTCTGGTCATCGGCGGCGCTTGCCTTGAAGGTAAGCAGGAGGTTTTACTGAACCACGGTCTGGATGTATTGGACGACGAGATTGACAAACAAATTTTTGCCGACGGCGGCCATATTGGCCGTTCACCAGCACATGTGCGCGCTGCGCTTTGTATCTTGATCCGCACCGAAGCTGCACTCGATGCGCGTGGCATAACCGGTTCAAAAGAAATCCGTAGAGCCATTGACCGTCTGGCCCCCATGGTCATGTTTTTCACTGCGCCCGACGGCAAAGGGTTTGGGTTTAACGGTGCAGGCACCGGCGATCCGCGCCGGACCAAAGCCCTGCTTAAATTTGCGAATATAGAGGCGAAAGCTTTTGGCTATGCGCCCCATACGAAGTTTCACCGCCTGACCCGCAATGATACTGTTGTTATGATTGATGTGGGCGATGCCCCCGCCAGGCCCTATGATCTGGAAGCCCATCTGGCCCCTTTGGCTATTGAAATGTCAACGGCTTGCGGGCCAATGATTGTCAATTGCGGCTGGAACCGCAACCAACCCCAACACTGGCGACAATCCATGCGCTCTACGGTCGCGCACTCTACGCTGGTTTTAGACAATCACGACACTGGCAAGCTGTTGGCGCCCGGCATTAAAGCTAATTTGCTTGGTACGGCAATTGCACAAGATGCGGGCGGTGTACAATGTTCGCGCAATAACCAAGAAAGCGGAACTTGGCTGGAGGCCAGCCATAATGGCTATTTAAAAACCTATGGATTGTGTCACCGTAGACGGCTATATATGGATATGACGGGGACTGATATACGCGGCGAAGATCAATTGTTTTTGCCTTTGGGCCGCGAACCCTTACGCAGGGACCAAATCGCATTTGCCTTGCGTTTTCATTTGCACCCGGATGTAAAGGTCACATTGTCACAAAATGGTCACAGTGCATTGTTGATTTTACAAGACGGCGGCGGCTGGCGGTTTAGGGCCGACACTAGAGAAGACGGGGGGCCGCTTAAATTGGAAAAATCGATATATCTGGCAGATGGTTGTAAGCCGCGCCCTAGCGAGCAATTGGTGATTTACGGCCAAGCCTATGGAGACAGCGACGGACAAACCAAATCAAATAGAGTGCGCTGGACGCTTAAACGCATGGACAGTGCATCAACACGTGCTAGACCCAAACAATCATGAGTAAACGATCCTTTTGGAACACCAAATTGTTTGTGACATTGTATGATGTCCTGCTGGGTGCTGCCTGTATGTACGGGGTCATGCGCCTGCGGTTTTTATATGAGGGCAAACTAGCCCCCGAACAAATAGATATTCGCACGACGATTATTTTTGCCGGATCTGTACTCGGCGTTTGGATTTTCACCCGGGCTAACCGGGCCGTCTGGCGGTTTATGTCATTTGACGATGTACGCACATTGTTGCGTAGCGTGATTTGGGCCAGCATTATCACACCCTTGGTGTTGTTTTTATTCTTCGACCGGGCCGAACATTTACCGCGCTCTGTTCCTATCATAAACGCCGGGTTTTTCTTCTTTATGTTGGTGGCTAGCCGGGCTTTGGTTATGTTTTACCATAACGGCGATATCAAAGCGCTGTTTCGCCGGGTGCAACGAAATAACACCCCCGCCGTCCTTATTGGCCGTTCCCAGACTTTGCATAATTACATGCGCGACGAAGGACAAAAAAACCAGAGGTCACACAATATACGCGGACTTATTGAAACCGAGGGCAGCCATAAAGGCCGGTCAATTCGCGGCGTGCCGGTGATCGGAAATCTATCCGATATTCCGGGCGTCGTCGAAAACATTGAAAGGCTCCACGGGGCCAAGCCCGTGCTTATATTGGTGGACAAACACACAGACCGCAAACGTGCCGCCAAGCTGGTAAAACTGGCGTCTGCCTTGGGGACAAGGCTGGAACGGTTGAGCACGAGCCGGGCAGATAGCCTCAGCCCTTTCGAAGCGGCGGACTTGATTGGACGCCAAGCCACAACGCTTGATATGTCGCCGGTCAAGCGTTTGATCGAAGACAAAACCGTGCTGATTACAGGCGCAGGCGGTACCATTGGTTCGGAACTGGTACGCCAAATTGCAGACCACGGGCCAAAACACATTATCCTGGTGGATTTTTCTGAAATGAACTTATACGAAATTGACCAAACCCTTGATATTGCTGGCAATATATCCTTTCGCGCCTATCTGGGGGATGTGCGTGACCGGGCCCATATGGAAGAAATATTTTCCACCGAAAAACCTGATATTATTCTGCACGCCGCCGCCTTGAAACATGTGCCCTTGATGGAGGCCAACCCGATCGCCACCGTTATGACCAATGTCGGCGGCACCAAAATTATTATTGATCTGGCCGTGAAACACGGCGCGGAGAGCTTTACCTTAATCTCCACCGACAAGGCCGTTAACCCCAGCAATATCATGGGGGCAAGCAAACGCATTGCCGAAATGATGACTTTGGCAAGCACTATGAACGCGGCCGATATTTCTTCCTCTGCGGTTCGCTTTGGCAATGTTCTGGCCTCAAACGGCTCGGTCATACCTTTGTTCGAAAAACAAATCGAGGACGGCGGGCCTGTGACCGTCACCGACAAAAACGTCACCCGCTATTTCATGACCAAGGAAGAAGCGGCGGGCCTGGTTTTGCAAGCCGCCGCCCTGAACGGCGGTCAACGCAAAGAAGCGTCGGCCATTTATGTGCTCGACATGGGCGAACCGGTCAATATCACCCATTTGGCCAAGCAATTGATCCGCCTTCGCGGCCTTGTGCCGGGCGCAGACATCGAGATTAAATATACCGGGCTACGGCCTGGGGAAAAAATGACGGAGATTCTAACCGGCGAGGACGAAATGCTGGTGACGACTTATGTCAAAGGTATTGATAGATTTACCGACCAGCTCGCCGACCCCAAAGGCCTAGAAAAACACGTTGAAGCTTTGCTGGCCAGTGCCAAAAAACGCGACCGCAACGGCATCACAAAAGCCCTCACCGCTTTAATCCCTGARTTTGAACCTAACGGCGGGCTTTCTAATAAACCCTAACCATGATAGCTGGGGTTTTTCGTTCCTAAAGTGATTCTTAGCAAAGCTCTGACCATGACAAACCACCCAACCAAAATCCAAACCGCACTGATCTCTGTCTCGGACAAATCCCGTCTCATCGAACAGGCCACCGCCTTAAGCAAATGGGGCGTGCGCCTGCTCTCGACTGGCGGCACTTTTCGCGCTTTGCGAGACGCTGGACTTGCCGTGACCGAAGTGGCCAGCATCACCGGTTTTCCCGAAATGATGGATGGGCGGGTCAAAACCCTGCACCCGAAAATCCACGGCGGGTTGTTGGCAGATCGGGATTTAGACGACCATATGGCCGCCCTGGACGAACACGGTATTCCCAAAATTGACCTGCTGATTGTCAATCTTTACCCGTTCGAGCAAACCGTAGCCAGCGGAGCGGGCTACGACACCTGTGTAGAAAACATCGACATAGGCGGCCCGGCCATGATCCGGGCGGCGGCCAAAAACCATAAGCATGTAGCCGTTTGTGTGGACGCGGATAGTGTCGATAAATTGCTCGGCGATATGGGTCAACACGGCGGCTCAACCTGCGCTAAGTTTCGCAAAAAACTGGCCGCCAAAGCCTATGGGCGCACGGCCCAATATGACGCGGCCATTTCCAATTGGTTCGCGGACAGGCTCGACATTAAAACCCCGGACTTTATCGCCCAGGGCGGCACATTGCGGCAAAAATTGCGCTACGGCGAAAACCCGCACCAGTCGGCGGCTTTTTATACATCAGGGGCCAAACGTCCCGGCGTGGCCACGGCCAGACAACTTCAGGGCAAAGAATTATCCTACAACAATATCAACGACACGGATGCGGCCTTTGAACTGGTGGCGGAATTTGAGCGGGATAAGCCTGCCGTCGCCATTATCAAACATGCAAATCCGTGCGGCGTTGCCCAGGCCGACACGGTGTTGGAGGCTTATAAAGCCGCCCTTGCCTGCGATCCGGTGTCGGCATTTGGCGGCATTGTCGCCATTAACGGCATGCTCGACGCCGACACGGCCCGGGCCATCACCAAGGTGTTTACCGAAGTGGTTATCTGTACGGATATGGACACGGAATGTTTGAATATTTTAAAAGACAAGAAAAACATCCGCACGCTGATTACGGGCGGCTTGCCCGACCCGATGGAGCCGGCACAGACCCTGCGCAATGTGGCGGGCGGGTYATTGTTGCAAGACCGCGATAATGGTCATGTGGCAAAGAGCGACCTTAAAGTCGTGACCAAGCGCCACCCGAGCGAGCGCGAAATGTCTGATATGCTGTTCGCATGGCGGGTGGCCAAACATGTGAAATCCAACGCGATTGTTTACGTCAAAGACGGCGCTACCGCAGGCATTGGCGCCGGTCAGATGAGCCGCATAGACAGTGCCCGTATCGCGGCCCRCAAGGCGGTCGACGCGCAGGCGGCGGCAGGCTGGGACGAGCCGCGCACCAAAAATTGCGTCTGCGCCTCGGACGCTTTCTTCCCGTTCGCCGACGGGCTCTTACATGCCGCCAAAGCCGGGGCCACCGCCGTAATCCAACCCGGCGGCTCCATCCGCGATAAAGAAGTGATTGCGGCGGCTGATGATGCAGGCCTAGCCATGGTGTTTACGGGCATGCGGCATTTTCGCCATTAAGCATTAGGCATTAAGCATTAAGCATTAGGCATTAGGCATTAGGCATTTTTGCAGAAAACCCCATGCCTTTCAAAACCCAAAATGTTGTTTTTGCATTTAGTGCGGCTCCCCTGCCCTTGACGCCTCTTAAATCTCCAAAGGGTCGGAACCTTTCATTTTCATTGGTCCACTCATTAAATGCTTCCGCATATTCTATCATATCATACAAGGCCTGCCGCATCCTTTTATCAGTCACGTTTTTTCCATGCGCTACATCGTTTCGAGTTTTCTCAGCACCTTTGATTTTTGAAGTTAGCGTCACAGGAAAAGACTCCCCAAAAACGGTTTTGAAGAATTTTCTAAAATTCTCCTTCGTGAAATGCTGTTGTGCTATTTTTTGCTTTGTTAAAGTAGCACTGGTTCTATGTTTTTTGATAAGGCCAGCATAAAGACATCTGCCATGAGCTCGTTCTATTTCAGAGAAAACAAATACGACACAAGCTTTCCATGAAATATGTTCACTCGAAAATAGTAGTTCCGGGTTATCAAAAAACCACTTTATATCCTCGGTCGTAGAGTTTGCCTTAGCCAATAACTGTCTAACACTCGCCATTTTTTCCTCCGCGCAAAAAGTTATATCTAGAATTCACCCAAACCGCTCAACAACCAACTCTAGCTCCGCCAGTTTATCCCGTTTTGCTACCCGCAGTTCATAGTCTTTTTGCAAGTTGAGCCAAAACCCGGCGCTCATATTAAAGAACAGGCCGAAGCGAAGCGCCATGTCTGCCGTTATGGCGCGGTTGCCGTCGATGATTTTCTTGATAGCGGCTCTGTCAACACCAATGGCACGGGCGAAGCTGCCCGGCTTGATACCCAAATCGTCCAAGAAATCTTCTTTTAACATTACACCGGGATGTTCTATTTCTATCATGTCCATTTTTCTCATAATCTGGCCTTTCATCATATAATTAATGATAATCTGTCAACTCAACGTCGCGAGCCGTACCATCAACCCAGCGAAAAATTATCCGCCACTGGCTATTGACCCAAATGGCATAAAAATCTTTCAAATCCCCATGCTTCTTCTCTAACTTGTTGGACGGGGGAACCCGCAAATCTTCAATTTTCCCAGCCGCGTCAATATAGCGTAACCGTCTCAAGGCTTTACGTTGTAAATCCGTATCAAGACGCTTGACTCGGCGGCCCTCGTAAATTTGCGCGGTGCGTTTATCGCCAAAAGTCTCGATCACATAAGTTGCCTACCGGACTACACGTGCTATGTCAAGTATTTGTTGTCTTTCGAGCTACTAATATTTAGCATTTTCCACACGGAAATGTGAACACATCACCCGTGCGTCTATCCTATACCAACCCAAATAGGAGAATTATATGTATACATTGATAGGGTCGCCGGCCACACGGGCATTTCGGGTGGTTTGGTGTTTGGAGGAATTGGGCCTGGAACAAAGGAAGGATTACACCATTATTCCGGCAGCACCGGGTAGCGATGAAGCCAAAAAATATAATCCGTCGGGCAAGGTTCCCGCGCTTGTCGTCGGCGGCGATGTGATTATCGACTCGGTGGCCATTTGTCAGTTTTTAGCTGATAAACACGGCCAGATGACCTTCCCGGCCGGCACGATTGAGCGCGCCCATATGGATAGTTGGATCCATTTTGCCGTAGACGAGCTTGACCACGCCTGTTGGGTTTGGGCCAAGCATGATTGGATATACCCCGAAAGCTTAAAGGCCGAAAACGTCAAACCGGCCTGCGAGCTGGAGTTTAAAAAAGCTATGCAGCATTTGGAGGAACGGCTTGGGGACAATAAATATGTTATGGGCGATACATTTACCGTGCCAGATATCCTGCTCGGCCAATGCGCGGGCTGGGCGACCTCCATGTGCAAATTTGAAATCCCCGAAGGCAAAACCGCCGACTATTTTAAGCGCGTGCGCAAACGTAAGGGTTTTGTGAAAGCCA
The DNA here is from genome assembly GCA_002733385.1 of Robiginitomaculum sp. Lineage (GTDB taxonomy): Bacteria > Pseudomonadota > Alphaproteobacteria > Caulobacterales > Maricaulaceae > Robiginitomaculum_A. The sequence goes on along the minus strand of NVVO01000021.1, from coordinate 39,399 downwards.
TGCGGGTGAGGAATGCTGGCTAGTCGTCAATAAAAATTGCTATAAAATAAATAATCTGCCATCCCGGCCCTCTTTGTATTAAAATGGCCGCTTTTGCGGCGCAGAGCCGGAACCTCAATGCTTAGGCTTTAGTGCGAGGTCCCGTCAAGCCCGTGGTGACAGTTTTGCGGGACAACAACCCCGTTGACAGCCCAAATCCCGAGCCCTATAAGCCGCGCAATCCCATGCGCAAACTATATTTGCGCTCTGACTTATGCGACACCATATGAATGGACGATATAAGCAGGGTCCTCCGGTCGACATTATATGTTCACCGGGGATATTTGTGTATTGGGTAATGGAGTAATAAATGTTTGAAGCCTTAAGCGACCGCCTCGGCGGCGTATTCGAGACATTGACCGGACGCGGCGCCCTTAGCGATAAGGATGTCAGCTCTGCCATGCGCGAAATCCGCATTGCGCTGCTGGAAGCCGATGTGGCTTTGCCCGTGGTCAARGAYTTCATTACCMRWATCARRKMWGAAGCGGTCGGCGAAAAAGTTATCCGCTCGGTYAARCCCGGCGAACAAATCATCAAAATYGTCCATGACGGWYTGGTGGAAATGCTCGGCGGCAAAGTAGCCATAAACGAAGATGGGGGCGAAGAAGCCCCCGCCTCCTCACATTTGAATTTAAGCGTCCGCCCACCAGCYTTTATCCTGATGGCTGGCCTGCAGGGTTCCGGTAAAACCACCACATCCGGCAAGCTCGGATTATTTTTGCGCACCAAAGCCAAGAAGAAAGTCCTGCTGGCTTCACTAGATACGCGCCGCCCGGCGGCTATGGAGCAGCTCGGTATTTTGGCGCAGCAAGCCGGAGTTGGTTTCTTGCCCATTGTCAAAGGCGAAGACGTTCTGCAAATCACCAAACGGGCCATGCGCGAGGGCAAGCTCGGCGGTTATGATGTGGTATTTTTGGACACGGCGGGCCGCACCACACTTGACGACGTGCTTATGGACGAAGTGGCGGCAGTGGCCAATCTGGCCAAGCCGGTCGAAACTCTGTTGGTGGCCGATGCGCTGACCGGACAAGACGCGGTAGAAACCGCCAAGCGCTTTCATGACCGCCTGCCCCTGACCGGGTTGATATTGACCCGGATTGACGGTGATGGGCGCGGCGGCGCGGCGCTGTCCATGCGGGCCGTTACCGGCTTGCCGATTAAATTTTTAGGTACGGGCGAAAAGCTTGACGGGCTGGAAATATTTGACGCCGAACGGATTGCCGGGCGTATTCTTGGCAAGGGCGACATTGTCTCTCTGGTGGAAAAAGCCGCCGAAGTTATCGACGAAAAAGAAGCCGCAAAACTCCAGAAAAAAATGGAGAAAGGCACGTTCGACCTGGACGATTTGGCCAAACAACTTGGGCAGATTAACAAAATGGGCGGCATGGGCGGCTTGATGAAATTAATGCCCGGCATGGGCAAAATGCGCAAGGCTATAGACCAGATGGGCGGGGCCGAGAACAAATTACTGGCCCGCCAGCAAGCCATTATTTTCTCWATGACCTCTTGGGAACGCACTCACCCGAAACTGATCAAGGCGTCGCGCAAAAAACGCATTGCGGCAGGTGCAGGCATGCAGGTTGCGGATGTTAACAAGCTGCTGAAAATGCACCGGCAAATGGCCGATATGATGAAGAAAATGGGCAAAGGCGGCATGCGCTCCATGATGGGCGGGCTTGGTGGCGGCATGCCGGGTGGCGCTGGCGGTATGGACCCGAAAATGCTTGAAGCTATGCAGAATAAAATGGGCGGGGGCGCGCCCCCAAATACAAAAAAGGGATTACCCGGACTTGGTGGTACAGGACTACCCGGTTTAGGTGGAGGGTTACCCGGTCTGGGTGGCCCCAAACAGAAATAACTAACTACGAATGATTTTGATTTAACTTAACAAAGGAAACCTAACCATGGCACTTAAAATCAGACTGGCCCGTCACGGGTCAAAGAAACGACCTTATTACCGTATCGTTATCGCCGACGCCCGCGCCCCGCGTGATGGTCGCTATATTGAACGCATTGGCTCTTATAATCCACTTTTAGCCAAAACCGACGAAAACCGGGTGATTGTTGACGCCGACAAAGTCAAAGAATGGCTGGCCAAAGGCGCACGCCCGACCGAGCGCGTGGCCCGCTTTTTGGGCGCGGCTGGTCTATGGGAATGGAAGCACGGCAATAACCCTATTAAAGGTAAGCCCGGTGCCAAAGCTCTTGAACTGATCGAAGCCCGCAAGGGTAAAGATGAAGCCCGCGCTGCCGCCGAAATTGAAGCCAAAGAAGCCGCTAAAGAAGCTGCCGCTGCCGCAAAAGTCGCCGCCGCCGAAGCTCTTGAAGCTGAAAAAGACGCTGCCGCCCAAGCTAAAGAWGACGCTAAAGAAGCGGCTAAAGCCGAAGCCAAAGAAGAAGCACCTGCTGTAGAGACCAAGGACGAAGCCAAGGACGAAGCCAAGGACGAAGCCAAGGACGAAGCCAAGGACGAAGCCTAAAATCTACGAACCGCTTTGCAAAAACTAAAAAACAGGCAGGTTATCCTGCCCGTTTTTTATTGTTAGGCCTAGACCCAAGAACATCGTGGGCCCAAGAACATCGCCCTAAGTAGAACGTTTGATTATTTTTTCTTGCCGCGTGTCTGGTCGATACCGCGACCAGATGTACGCTCGGCGATACGGGCAGACTTACCACGGAGTTCGCGTAGATAATACAGCTTGGCGCGGCGTACCTTGCCTTTGCGCTTGATCTCGATGCTTTCCACCAGAGGTGAATAAATCGGGAACACCCGCTCAACACCTTCATTGTAGGAAATTTTGCGCATAGTGAAGCTCTCGTTCAGGCCAGAACCGCCGCGTGCAATRCAGACACCCTCAAAGGCTTGTAGACGCTCGCGTGTACCTTCCTTGATTTTGACCTGAACCACCAGGGTATCACCAGCGGAAAAATCCGGGATGGTTTTGCCGTTGGACAGAAGTCTGGCTTCTTCTTTTTTATTCAGCTTTTCAATAATATTCATCTTACTTCTCCGTTTATTTCGTTCCCGGCAAGTTCGCCGAAGCGAACGCCTGCACGGGCGCGGCGTATAAACGCCGACGGCCGCTTGGCCTTGCCTCGCTTTCGCTCGGTACTTCTTATYTAATTTCTGTCCTTTATGTGCTTTTCCCACAAATCAGGACGTCGTTCCTTTGTTATCTTTTCCATCTCGGCCCTGCGCCATTCGCGAATACGCTTGTGGTCACCTGACAATAAAACCTCCGGGATTTTTCGGCCCTCCCACTCACGCGGCTTAGCGTAAAGCGGATATTCCAAAAGCCCGTCTTCAAAACTCTCCTCGTCGGCGGATTTGTCGTCGCCGAGAACCCCCGGTAACAACCGCACACATGCCTCGATCAGCATTTGCGCCGCCGCCTCACCGCCTGCCAGGACAAAATCCCCGATACAGACCTCTTCCATGTCCCTGGCCTCTATGACCCGCTCGTCCAGGCCTTCAAATCGTCCGCAAAACACAATTACACCCGGCCCGCTCGCCAGCTCCCTGACCCGTTTTTGGGTGAGAGGCCGCCCGCGCGGTGTCAGATATATCAACGGTCGCGGGTCGGCAGAACCGTCCATATTTCGCGCCACGCCTTTTTGCATTACACTGTCTATTGCTTTTGAACTTACTTGCGGGGTCAGAACCATGCCTGGCCCACCGCCCGCAGGGCTCGCATCAACAGAACGGTGCTTATTATAGGAAAAATCACGTATGTCTATAGCCTCAAGCGCCCATTTTTCATCTTTTAAAGCCGAACCAATCACAGAACACCCCAAAACCCCCGGAAATACATCCGGGAACAAGGTAAGGACGGAGGCCGTCCAAGGATGAGACGTTGGCTTTGATCTGGTCATGGGGGGCTTTTACACGATTTTTGCGGGGTGACAATCTTATATAGACGCCAAAACCAATACCCCCTACCCCACCGCTGCATCACAGGAGCCGCCTTCGCCTTTTATGATGAACCTTGATGTCCACCAGTCGGTATTTCTAGGGCCGTTTAGGCCCATGGCGCGGCGATGGTAATTGTAATAGCAGTCCTCTATTTTGTAGACGAAAAAGCAATAGGTCTGGGTGAAAACTTCATTGCCGGGATATTTATAGCAGACTTTATCGCCGCCAATGATGTTCCACAGGCCTTTTTCTACCGGGTGGCCCAGCTCGATATAATCCGTGGTGCCGTCCTTGAGATGATGTTCGGTGAAACGGAAATCCTTGATGCCGCCGTCGCCGTCTTTGTATTCGGAAATGACGGTTTTATCTGTGAGCAGGGTTATGAGGGCTGCATCTTTTATTTGCTCTAAACCCGGCTTGGTGCCTGCTTGTACCGTTTGTACCGTTTGTGCCAAAAGCGCCAGTAACACCGCGAGAATGACGCCAGAATATAGGGAAAAGCGGGCCATCTAGGTCACCGGTTCATCGCAGGAGCCGCCGTTGCCTTTGATGATCCATCTGGCCCCCCAATCCGTGAACTTGCGCGGGCCTGTCAAACTCATGGCGTCTCTGCCGTAACTGTAATAACATGTGTCTTGCTTATAGACCCAAAAGCACGAAATGCCATTGCCCATATTGGGATCGTCGGGGTATTTATAGCAAATTTTGTTGGTGCCCAGCGTGTACCAGATCCCTGTGGATTTCACCGGGCCTTCCACATAATCCGTCCGGCCATCCTTGTGGTGAAATTCGCTGAAATTATAGGTTTTTGTCCGCTCGCGCATGAAGCGGTATTCGCCGATTATAGTCTTGCCGTTCAAGAGCTGCCTGATTTGCGCACTCGGGATCGGCGCGTAGTCTTTTTCTACTGCAATGGCAATGGACGGAGAAACTACCAGCAAAAGAATGACAATAATTGTTCTCAACATAATCTACCCCCTAACCTATAGGCTCGGCGCAAGAGCCGCCTGAGCCTTCGCGGATGGCCCGCGACGACCATCTGTCCCAATTTCTAGGGCCGCGCAATGTCATGTTTCGCGGTGCGAATTTGTAGTAACATCCGTCAGATATAAACACGAAAAAACARTAGGTTYCSGTGTAATATTTGCTTTTGGGGTATKTATAGCAGATTTTATCMTCCCCGATTATTTTCCARCGGCCKTTCTCGYKCTTGCGNCCCNTCAATATAGTCRGTSGTGCCGTCYKKRTAATGGAACTCGGTGTAATTATAGGTGCGGGTGACATCGCGGAACTCGCGGTATTCGCCGATCATCATGGTTTGGTTAAATACGGCCCGCAGAGCTTCGCCTTTTATTTGGGCGGTGCCGTCATTTTGGTTGGCCAGTGCCGGGCCAGACAAAATGCCTAGAAAAACGAGAGGAAAAAACCTTATGACAATGTGTTTTATCTTGATCACATCTAGTATATATCAAGTGAATTCAGTTACGGCAATTGCCGTTTACAGGAAAAAGGAAAAGGAAACTGGTATGGCCCCGACAACCCCGCCACAAGACCCACCACAAAAAAACGAACCCAAGCGCAGTTTTGGCCGCCCAAGCGATAGAATGTTCCGGCGCTCGCGGGCGGCGGAGAACCGCAGACGCACATCGCTGAACAAAGACGCCCGGTTTTTCCGAATTGTTTCAACTTTGGCCACTGCGGGGATTTTTATCGTATTTGTGGTGATTATCTTCATGTCCAAAGCCGCCTACGGGGCGGGGTCGGAGACACCTACAAAAACGGGGCCAGAAACTGGCGCGGACAGCGAAATGACACAGCCATTATTGGGCGGTTTTTCCGCCCTTGATTTGTTGGGGCTTGCATTTGTCATAGTGGCTGGTTATGCGGTCTTCCGCAAATACAATAACAAAGACAAATAAAGACAAATCAAAGACAGGGACGAAAAATGGCACTTAAAATAGCCGTGGTCGGAGCGACAGGAAATGTCGGCACCGAAATGCTCAATATATTGGCCGAGAGCGATCTTGATGTAGGCGAAATTTATGCGGTGGCATCGCGGCGCTCATTGGGCCGCGTCGTCAGCTATGGGGACCGGGATTTAAAATGCCTGGATATTGAGCAATTTGATTTTTCCAGCGTCGATATTGTGCTGATGAGCGCGGGCGGCGATGTCTCCAAACAATGGTCGCCGAAAATCATCGCAGCTGGTGCCAAAGTTGTGATTGATAATTCGTCGGTTTGGCGCATGGATCCGGATGTGCCTTTGGTGGTGCCGGAGGTCAATGCCGATGCGGTCGAGGGTTTTGCCAAAAAGGGCATTATCGCCAACCCCAATTGCTCGACCATTCAAATGGTGGTGGCGTTGAAACCCTTSCACGACGCGGCCACCATCAAACGGGTCGTGGTCTCCACCTATCAAAGCACGTCCGGCGCAGGCAAGGCGGCTATGGACGAGCTGTGGATCCAGACCAAAGGCATTTATGTCAATGACAGCCCGACCCCGGAGATTTTCCCCAAACAAATCGCCTTTAACGTCATCCCGCAAATCGACGTATTTATGGACGGCGGCGACACTAAGGAAGAATGGAAGATGAAAGCCGAGACCATGAAGATTTTGGACGCCGGGGTCAAAGTCACCGCCACCTGTGTGCGTGTCCCGACCTTTATCGGCCATGCGGAAAGCCTTAATATAGAATTTGAAAATGAAATGGACGCCGACAAAGCCCGCGAAATTTTGCGCGAAAGCCCCGGCATTATGGTTTACGACAAACCAGGCGAAGAAGGCGGATATATGACCCCGGTAGAGGTCTCCGGCGAATTTGCTACTTATGTGTCGCGCATCCGTGATGACAGCACTCAGGACAACACAATCAATCTATGGTGCGTCGGCGATAATTTGCGCAAAGGCGCGGCACTAAATGCAGTACAAATTGCCGAGGTTATGGTGAATAGGGGTTTGGTATAGGCGCGTTTTTTTAAAGGCATGTCCATAAAAATCATCCTCCTCATTCTGCTGTCTGCCTTAGTTACCGCAGGCATATCGGGTGTGTTTGGTATGGCTGGCGGGCTGATCTTTATGGGGGTGATCGCTACGTTTATGGGCGTGGCCGAAGCCATGGTCGTGCACGGGGTTGTGCAAAGTGTGTCCAATTCGACCCGCGCATATTTGCTTAAAGACCATGTGCGCTGGGATATATTTTTGCTTGTGGCTTTCGGCTCGCTGCCAGCTTTGGTCGGCTTGATGCTGTTGAGCTTTATCCCGAGCAAAGGCGTGTTGTTTTTGGCCCTCGGCCTGTTGCCGATTTTGCTGTGGTTGCCTAGGGGGTGGATTTCATTGGATGCGCAAAAACCTGCACATGCAATATTGTGCGGGCTTTACGTCACAGGTCTAAATTTGGTGGCGGGGGTGGCCGGGCCGGCGCTGGATATGTTTTTCGTCAAAACCAAAATGCCAAGGCACGAAATCGTCGCCACCAAGGCCGTCATCATGTTCGCGTCCCATATGATGAAAATCCTGTATTTCGGCATTCCGCTTTTATTAGCCAGCCGGCTCTCTAATCTACCACCTTGGTGGTTTTTTGTTGCCGCCGCGCCGCTGATTATGATCGGGACTTACGGCGGCACCCGCATTTTAGGGCGCATGAGCAATAGCGGATTTCGTAGCGCCACCAAATATCTGGTCAGTGTCATTGGCATTGTTTATGTGGTGCGCGGTGCCGTCTTGCTTGGGTGGTTTTAACCTACCAAGGCTTTGGTGGTGTAGGAACTTGTTGGGTCAAATCAAATTCTACACGAAAATGCCGGTTTTTCCGTTTTAGCTCATAGGCGTAAATTACGGGTGTGATCTCCACCGCCCAGATATTGGTCACGGACACATCCAGACCTTCTTGTAAAAACAAAGCAATAGAGAATGCGTCCACCGGAAATTCTTGTCTGTTCCCATTGTTTGTATTTGTAGGGCCTGGTTTCGCCGTATCGCCGCCGTATTGGCTGACAACATCTTCGCTACCATCTTCGTGATTATGCTGATGTTTCAGGCGCAGCCCGGCTTCCGTCTTGGTAAACACCCATGTACGCGAACGGTTATCGCCAACAGAAAACGGAATACGGATTGCGTCCGTCGCGCAATTCACCTGCATCACCATTGGTAGGTTTTTCATGTCTTGGTCGGCTGCGTCATCACTGACCAGTTTTCCCGCATATGCTTTGCCGCAATGGCTGCGCAAATTTGCCATAAATTCATCTTGCGGCCCGGCAGGCATAGATGCAGATTCAGGTGAAGGAGCAGGCGTTTCTTTCGGGGAGCAAGCAAAGATTAGACTTGCAGACAATAAAATTAGTGTTTTGGCGAGAATTTTGGTCATAGGTCGCTTTCGTAATTGGTTTTACCAGCGCTAATCTAGTCGCTTACCAGTCTATCTGCAATCGCGTATATAGGCCTTTGGCGGTAAAGCTATCGGCGCTGGCGTCGGTGTAATTTATTTTAACCCGCAAATGGCTCTCAGGATACCAGGTCAAACCAAGCGTCCATGTGTCGGCTTTTTCGTCGCCTGCATTGCGGGCGTCCAGCGTATCGAAACGCGCCGCGATTTCCCAAGCGCCGAACCCGCCTTTGGACAATGGACGCGCAGGCTTGGTGCGGTCAAATTTTCCGGCACCTGCCTTATAACCACGGCTTTCTCCCGTAAGAAAATACCCGGCCTGCACAAAGCCGCCGCTCACAGAGCCCGTGTCCCCGTCCTCAGCCATAAATTCGGCCTGGGTGTGAARCGGCCCAAACACGCTCGCCAATTCCGCACCGTAAAGCACCGCATTATCGCCTAATATCGGTCTGATTTTCTCCGTAGCCAAATGCGAACCCCAGCGGGCCGAGCGCGAAGGTGCACCGCGCTGGGTGTTGGTACGGCGCACAAACGCCCCGACATGTACAAGCTTGTCTTTTTCCAAGACGGGCGCATAGGAAGCCCGCGCCGCTAATATGGTGTTGCTTGGGTTTGCGTCTATAGCGCCATTTATTGAGTTTCCCCAAGCCCCGACCATCCAGGAATAATTATCCCCGGCCTGACCAAGTTCCGCCCCAATGCGCCGGTCAAGCCCGACCGCGTCGGTGATCATGCCGCGTTCAATAAATGTCGAATGTAAGGACGACGTCGATTCCTCCATAGTATTGCCGGCTTTCATCTGACCGACCTTAATATAGACGGGCAGGATGTCTTTATCGCTCCAGATCACATTCACGGCTTTGGCCGTGGTGCCGCGACCGACGAAATCCACCTCGGCTTTATATTTGAAATTCCCGTGTTTTGCTTCAATCCCAATTCGGGCCGTGCGAAACTCGCTGTCGTCAAAGCTGTTTTTTACNGCCCCGGCTCCGGTCTCGGATATGCTGGCCCAATCCCACAAAACCCGCCCGCGAATTTTCCAGCTATTGCCGTGCGCATCTTCGGCTTTGGGTGCGCCTTGGGCTAGTTTCCAAATATCGGACCTAGTTTCATCAGCAGCGAAACTGGGCGAGGAAATGCCCAAGCCTGTTAAAAACAGCGGGGCCAGTAGAAGATATTTTTTCATGTCAAATCTCAGACATTGCGATTCGGAACTCATAAATGGCCACTAGCGTAATCCTATTTGCCTGACTAGTGCTAAATGTTGAGCATATGATATTGTGCGACAATGCATCACAGGGCTTGCAGTATCCCGCCCTCTCGGATAAGGGAGATTTATGTTTAATCTGGAATTATTCCTGTCTGCCTTCGCGGTGTTGTTTGTCATCATCGACCCGCCGGGTTGTGCGCCGATTTTCGCCACTCTGACCCAAAATACGTCCAAACGTCACCAACGCATTATGGCCTTTAAATCCGTGGCCGTCGCGGCGGGTATATTGTTCATATTTGCCTTTTTCGGCGAAACTATTTTTCATGCTCTCGGCATAGATTTCAGCGCTCTGCGTATTGCCGGCGGTATTATGTTGTTCATCATCGCTTTACAGATGGTGTTTGAGCAGCGCACGGAAAACCGCGAAACCAGGGCCGAAGAAACCCTGGAAGCCATAGACAATCCCGAAGATATTTCGGTCTTCCCCATGGGTATTCCCATGATTGCCGGGCCGGGCACAATCGCGTCCTTGTTGCTATTTATGTCCAACGCCGAAGGCACGGGCGATGTGGCCACTATTTTGGCGGCCCTAGGCGCCGTGCTTTTGATCACATTGGTTTCGTTTTTAATTGCCGGCTGGTTGATGAAGCTGATGGGCAAAACTTTCACCAATGTTCTAACCCGTGTGCTTGGCTTTTTATTGGCGGCTTTGGCGGCGCAATTTATTTTGGACGGTATCAAGGGCGCGTTTTCGGGACTTTTGTGATTGCAACATCCTTAGCCTCGACGTAAGTAAAGAAAAAATGGAGCCATTATGTCATATGCAATCATCAATTTACTTCTCAACATCATCAATCTTTATCTGTTTGTCATTATCATCTGGGTGATCGCCGGCTGGTTACGGGCTTTTGGTGTGATAGACGCCAGACATCCGGTAGTACGCCAGATATTATCAATTTTAAGCGCCCTGGTTGAGCCGGTGCTGGCGCCGATCCGCCGGGTCATTCCGTCCATTGGCGGGCTGGATTTATCCCCGCTTGTGCTGATTTTGGGTCTGTATTTTATTCTCAACTTTCTACAGAGCTTTAGACTAACTGGCAGCCTGCTTTAGGGCCTGAGAGCATGACCAATATCATCGACGGCAAAGCAATTGCGGCTGATCTTCGCAGTAATGTTACCAAAGCCGTTAGCGAGCTTAAATCCGTTTATGGGTATGCCCCGACCTTGGCGGTTATTCTGGTCGGCGAAGATCCGGCTTCGCAAGTCTATGTGCGCTCCAAACACAAATTTACCCAAGAGGCTGGCATGGGTTCCCTAGAGCATAAACTCCCCGCAAATGTGGACGAACAAACCCTGGTGGATTTGGTACAAGACCTGAATGCTGATGACAATGTCGACGGTATATTGGTGCAATTACCCCTGCCAGACCATATAGATACGCAAATTGTCATCGGGGCAATAGACCCGGCCAAAGACGTGGACGGGCTGACGGAAATTAGCGCCGGACGTTTGTCATTAGGGCGGCAAGGCTTGCGGCCCTGCACGCCAGAGGGCTGTGTTATTCTAGCTAAGTCAGCCTTAGCAGACGGTGACAACCTGTCGGGCAAGCATTGCGTAATTGTTGGGCGGTCTATCCTTGTGGGCAAGCCGGCCGCATTTTTATTTCTTGARYAMRMYYSKAYYKTSRMCWWMRMMCATYMYYKMRYYMAWMWKCYRKMYKRTSYYWKSMGYWGSKYNGATATMWTKKTRKCCGCCGTCGGGCGGCCTTTGATGATTAAGGGCAATTGGATCAAAAACACTGCCATTGTCATAGATGTGGGCATTAACCGCATTGTCAATGACGACCCTAAAACAAAACGCAAAACCAGGCTCGTCGGGGATGTAGACTTCGCGGCGGCCGTAAAACACGCGGGCGCGATCACACCCGTGCCCGGCGGAGTTGGCCCCATGACCATTGCTTGTTTATTGCGCAATACGGTATTGGCCGCATGTGCGCGGCGCAATATGACGACGAACCATAGTTTGTAAGCGCAATATTAACTACAGCCTTACACAGGGCTTTAACAAATAGAGAGTAGGTTTGATATGTTAATGTTGGTTGCGGCATGTGCGCTCATCGATGCAGATGGGCGGGTTTTAATGAGCCAAAGACCGGCGGATAAAAGCCATGCGGGGCTGTGGGAGTTTCCGGGTGGTAAGATTGAGGACGGAGAGGGGCCTGAACAAGCGATTAGACGCGAATTGTGGGAAGAATTAGGAGTTGAGCCGTGCATAAGTTGCTTGCAAGCGTTCAATTTTTCCTCTCATAAATACGAAGATTTTCAATTGCTCATGCCGCTATTTCTCTGTCGTCAATGGGACGGAATGGTTCGTCCAAAAGAGGGCCAAAAAATACGCTGGGTATTTCCCGATCGTATTTGCGACCTCGACCTGGTAGCGGCGGATATTCCGCTGGCCCAGGAAATAAGGGACAGGCTGGTGCGTGGGCGGCGGTTTGAGAGTTGAAATGTATAATAAATGCAAAATATTTCTACGGCGATTTATGGGGCGGTTTGTGGACGCGCAAACGGGCGCTACGGCCATAGAATACGGGCTTCTTATAGCTATCCTAGGGGCCGGGCTTATTGTTGGTACTGACGGCATTGCGGTAGTTATTACAGATATGTGGGACGGCATTAACGGGAATGTGACAGGGAGCTGATAAATCAGACACAGCTTTACATAGCCATTTGCGTGCTGGTGCAAAACCCTACTTATCCTAATCTTTTACTTGCCCTCGCGTGCGGCCCTGATAATATCACCTGCTTAACACTTGTTGGAAACCTTATGAGTTCTGCACGCACCTATCTGGATTTCGAACGCCCTTTGGCCGAACTGGACAGTAAAATTGACGATTTGAAAGCCTTAAACGGCTCAGGTGCAGATGGTGCTGACGGCGCCAAGGATGGAAGCAGAATTGATGTTACCGAGGAAGTGGTCCGTCTTGAAGACAAGGCGACAAAACAACTGCAAGCCATTTATGCCAAATTAGGCCCATGGGAAAAAACCCAGGTGGCTCGCCACCCTTCCAGACCCCATTTTCACAATTATCTCGACGGTATGATGACCGATTTCACACCCTTGGCCGGGGACAGAAAATTTGGTGACGACCAAGCCATGATCGGCGGCTTAGGCCGATTGCGCGGGCGGCCTATTGTCATTATCGGTCAGGAAAAAGGCCATGATACGCAAACCCGGCTCAAACATAATTTCGGCATGGCCGGGCCTGAGGGCTACCGCAAAATTGTCCGCTTGATGGAGCTGGCGGAACGGTTCGATTTGCCAGTTGTCTCTTTGGTCGATACGGCAGGGGCCTATCCGGGGCGCGGCGCAGAAGAACGCGGCCAGGCGGAAGCCATTGCCCGGGCCATAGACAAAGGCATGTCCCTTAAAGTCCCATTTGTCACCGTGATCACTGGCGAGGGCGGCTCTGGCGGCGCTATTGCCATTGCAACTGCGGACAGTGTCAACATGCTGGAACATTCCATATATTCCGTCATTTCCCCCGAAGGCTGCGCCTCGATTTTATGGCGGGATTCGGCCAAAGCAGAAACGGCCGCCAAGGCTATGAAGATTACGGCACAAGACCTGATCAAGCTCGGCATTATTGACAAAATCATCAAAGAGCCCATGGGCGGTGCTCATCGCGCACCCGAAAAAACCATTAAATCCGTTGGCACAGCCATCATCTCCGCCCTCAAAGACCTAGACGCTCTCGATGCTAAAGCGCTGATCGCTCGGCGCAGAGAAAAATTCTTAGCCATTGGCCGGGATCTGGCTTAGTCGTTCTCTCGATCTTTCCCGGACGGTAATAAATCCATCACATGGCCGGAAAAAGCCCCTGCCATTACCAGTTTTGTAACCGCTTCAATATCGGGGGCAAAAAACCGGTCCTTGTCATAATGGGCGGCTTTGGCGCGGATTATTGCCTGCATTTTTTGCAAAGCCTTTGAAGTTATGTTGGGGGCGCGAAAGTCCAGCCCTTGGGCGGCGGCCAGAAGCTCAATGGCAATAACATTGGCGCTATTCTCCGCCATAGAACCAAGCCGTCTGGCGGCGTAAGTGGCCATGCTGACATGGTCTTCCTGATTGGCGCTGGTCGGCAAGCTGTCGACACTGGCGGGGTGGGCCAGGCTTTTGTTCTCGGACACCAAAGCGGCGGCCGTCACTTGTGCGATCATAAAACCGGAATTGACACCGCTGTCTTTAACCAAAAACGCCGGCAGGCCGCTGGTATGGGGATCAATTAAAGTGGCCAGTCTGCGTTCGGAAATCGCGGCAATTTCGCAAATGGCCAAGGCCAAATTATCGGCGGCAAAGGCAATCGGTTCGGCGTGGAAATTACCGCCCGAGATCACATCACCGTTTTCGAAAATCAACGGATTATCGGTGACGGCATTGGCTTCTATGTGCAAAGTGTGGGCAACGTTATTGATGATGTCGAGACACGCCCCCATGACCTGTGGCTGACAGCGCAAGGAATAAGGGTCTTGCACTTTGTCGCAGTCCTTGTGGTCGGTTAAAATCTCGCTACCTGCCAGCAATTCCAGATATTTAGGGGCCACCGCCATTTGCCCCGGCTGGCGACGGGCGGCGTGAATGCGGGCATCAAATGGTGCGGCACTGCCCATCAGCGCGTCAATGCTCATGGCACCTGCCACCACGGCGGCGGCGAAAACATCTTCGGTTTGAAACAAGCCGGCCAAGGCAAAGGCGGTGGACACTTGCGTGCCGTTTAAAAATGCCAAGCCCTCTTTGGCACTTAAGGTCAGGGAGCTTAGACCCGCTTGTGCCAAAGCTTGTTTGGCCGGAATTTTCGCGCCTTTATATTTGACAACCCCCTCGCCCATGAGCGCGGCGGTCATATGGGCCAAGGGGGCCAAATCACCGGACGCGCCGACCGAGCCTTTTTCCGGGATACAGGCGATGAGACCGGCATTGATAAAATCCATAAAGGCCGCAATCGTTGAAAGCCTGATACCGGAATGGCCTTGGGACAGGCTTGATATTTTGAGGGCATAAATAAGCCGCACCACATCATCGGCTATGTCCTCGCCGACCCCGGCGCTGTGCGACAGAACCAGATTGGTCTGTAATTGCTCCAACTGATCGTCGGCAATACTGGTGCTGGCCAAAAGCCCAAACCCGGTATTGATGCCGTAAACCGTGCGGCCTTCGGAGATAATATCTTCGACGGTTTGGCGGGCGCGTTTGATACCTGCTTCAGCCAACCCGCCCAGTTCAATCCGGCAAGCCTGTCCGTAAAGTGCACGTAAATCCGCAAGGGACAATTTGCCCGGATGGACGGTGAATATGTTGTTTGCAATATGGCTCATGGCGCACCCTTTACCATGGGCAGGTTCAAGCCTTTATCTTGAGCGCACTCTATAGCGATATCATAACCCGCATCGGCGTGGCGCATGACGCCCGTGGCCGGGTCGTTCCACAAAACCCGACCCAGTTTGTCCGCAGCATCATCTGTGCCGTCGGCCAAAACCACAATGCCGGAATGCTGGGAAAAACCCATACCAACGCCGCCGCCGTGGTGCAAGCTGACCCAGGTAGCGCCGCTGGCCACATTGAGCATGGCATTGAGCAAGGGCCAGTCTGATACCGCGTCGGAACCGTCTTTCATGCTCTCGGTCTCTCTATTGGGACTGGCCACGGAGCCGCTGTCCAAATGGTCACGACCTATGACGATTGGGGCTTTGAGCTCGCCGTTTCTGACCATTTCGTTGAAAGCTAAGCCAAGCTTGTGCCGCTCCCCGAGCCCGATCCAGCATATGCGGGCTGGCAAGCCTTGAAACTGGATGCGCTCGCGGGCCATGTCGAGCCAATTGTGCAAATGCGGATTGTCCGGGATTAGCTGTTTGACTTTCTGGTCGGTTTTATAAATATCTTCAGGGTCACCGCTCAAGGCCACCCAGCGAAACGGGCCAATGCCTCGACAAAAAAGTGGCCTGACATAGGCGGGCACAAAGCCCGGAAAATCAAAGGCGTTTTTCACCCCTTCGTCCAAGGCCACCTGGCGGATATTATTGCCGTAATCAAAGGTCGGCACCCCCATATGGTGATAGTCGAGCATGGCTTGCACATGCACGGCCATGGAGGCTTTGGCGGCTTTTTCGACGGATTTGGGGGCGGTTTCTATTTTTGCCAGCCATTGCTCTACGCTCCAGCCCACGGGTAGATAGCCATTGATCGGGTCATGGGCGGATGTCTGGTCAGTGACCGCGTCGGGCCTGATGCCGCGCTCCAGCATTTCGGGGATAATTTCCGCCGCATTGCCGAGCAGACCGACAGAAACGGCTTTGCCTGTTTTTGCAGCCTTGGTGRTGATCTCCATAGCGGCGTCGAGTGTGTTGGCTTTTTCATCAAGATAACCCGAGCGCAAACGGGCTTCGATCCGGTCTGGCTGGCATTCGATGGCCAACATGGACGCCCCGGCCATGGTCGCCGCCAAAGGTTGCGCCCCGCCCATGCCGCCAAGACCTGCTGTTAATATCCATTTGCCGGTCAGATCACCGCCGAAATGCTGCCGGCCCATCTCGACAAAGGTCTCGTAAGTACCCTGGACAATGCCCTGACTGCCGATGTAAATCCAGCTGCCGGCGGTCATCTGACCGTACATCATCAGGCCTTTTTTATCCAGCTCGTTAAAGTGATCCCAATTGGCCCAATGGGGCACCAGATTGGAATTGGCAATCAAAACCCGCGGCGCACCTTTATGGGTCGGGAACACGCCCACCGGCTTGCCGCTTTGGACCAATAAAGTTTCGTCCTCGTTTAAATTTTTCAGGCTTTCGATGATTTTATCGTAGCAATCCCAATTGCGGGCCGCCCGGCCAATGCCGCCGTAAACCACCAAAGCCCCAGGGTTTTCGGCCACGTCCGGATCAAGATTATTCATCAACATGCGCATGGGGGCTTCGGTCGCCCAGCTTTTGCAGCTTATATCCGTACCTGTCGGAGCTTTGATAATGCGAGTATTTAATCTATTATTTGTCATGCAAAAACATACCTTTTTCCTTGTCTATAGCATGTGTATAGCCAGTAAACAAATTTTGTCGATACATCGAAACCTCACATGCTCTCATTCACAGCAAACAGTGGTAAATTATCGCTTGCCAACACAATACATATCGTATAACGATAAGAATATATATACGAAAACCGMYBWWDTTVHDRBCRAGDGVGADGTDHWAABDTVTTAAAVAWTSAVAHTWTTKCCAADTCCTTVGGVAAAATTGWCBYCVDTRAWAWTGWGTBYHYGVWHKWAVVVDCCGDCATVTTCGGVWTBSTGGGKCCMAATGGGGCCGGCAAATCCACATTGATGCGCACATTGGCGACCTTGCAGCTTCCCGATACGGGCACTGTAACATTGAACGGTGTCAACATTGCTGAAGACCCAAATGTCATGCGGCGCACATTGGGATATTTGCCCCAGGATTTTGGCGTTTACCCGCGCATGAGCGCGGTCGCACTCTTGGACCATATGGCAATATTAAAAGGGATTGCGGACAATAGTGAACGCAAAACCCAGGTGGACAGCCTGCTCAAAGAAGTCAATTTATGGGGCAAACGGCATTCAGCGGTGTCTACCTATTCCGGCGGACAACGCCAGAGATTTGGTGTGGCGCAAGCTTTGCTCGGCGACCCAAAAGTTCTCATTGTTGATGAACCTACGGCTGGTCTTGACCCGCTGGAACGCCAAAGATTCCTCAACCTGCTGAGCGAAGCGGCCGAGGACAGGATCATCATTCTATCAACCCATATTGTCGATGATGTGCGCGATCTTTGCCTAGATATGGCGATTATGGGCGACGGCGAAATTGTCGCGCGCGGTGCGCCGGAAGATTTGATCGCAAAAATAGACGGCCAAGTCTGGCGCAAGCAAGTTGATAAAGGCGAGGTTGAAACCTTGCGCGAAAATCATCAAGTCTTGAAAACCCAGATCCAAAAAGGCGGTGTCACGGTGAGCGTCTTGGCTGGTAAAGCACCAACCGGGTTCAAAAAAGCCGCACCCGATCTGGAAGATGCCTATTTCGCTCATTTAAATAGATTCGTTTAGGAGGTTCCCATGTTTGGCAAGCTTCTCGCATTTGAAATAAAACTCCACACTAGCCAGATCGGGTTTTGGGTGGTGGTCTCCATCATGTTCATTCTTGGTGCTTTATTTATGTCGCTAGACTTCTTCTCCCTGTCGTCTACCGGAGAAAAAATTAAAGCCAATGGCGCGCTCACCATTTCCGTTATGGTCGCATTTTTCAGCATGTTATCGATATTCTTCGGGGCGGTTTTTGTGGTTGGCGGGGTCATGCGCGATCAGGTGCATAATTTCCTGGAAATCACCCATAGCACGCCGATTAAGACCGGGACAATGATGATCACCCGCATGATAGGTGTCTATATCGCCGTATTTTTGTGCCTTTTTGCGTTCGTGGTTGGCCTGGCCTTTGGCCAATATATGCCGTGGTTGGCGACAGAATCCTTGGGCGCAAAAAACCTATTGTACTTCTTGCAACCAACCTTGGTCTTTGTTGCCATCAACGCCTTGCTGGTCAGCGGCATATACACGGCTGTCGCGGCTATCACCCGCAACAAAGCTCTGGTTTATGTCACGGCCATTGCCTTGTTTTTATTCTATATGGTCAGCGGTGTGATGACACCGCAAAGCTCGCCTAAATGGGTAATCGCCCTTGTGGATCCCTTTGGGGCAAATGCATTGGCTCTAGCAACAGAGTTCTGGCCAGCCGCCGAACAAAACACCCGCATGTCACCCCTTGGGGGCTATGTGGGTTTGAACAGGTTGGTTTGGGGCGGCATTGCCATATTCCTATACCTGGCCACATTCAAACTGTTCAAACGCGGACTTGTAGCGGGCAAAGTCAAAAATGTTCAGGACGCCGAAATATTCAGCACCCAAGCCATCAGCCTGCTTCCGGCGAAAACGGACTATAGCGCCGCCAGTGCGGTCAAAGCATTTTGGGCCCGCTTCAAACTGGAATATTTGCGCACGGTTAAATCCATCCCGTTTATGATATTGGCGGCGCTGTGCGTTGCATTTTTCGCCCTGATCACACTTATCCAGCTTAACCTTGCGCCCGATCCCATACTTCCGACCAACACACTTTTGGTGGGCATGGTGTTTGGCAGCCTGTCTTTGCCGCTATTGCTGATCATTATCTTTTTTAGTGGTGAAATTATATGGCGTGACAAGGTGGCGGGCATGACCGAAATCATTGATGCCAGCCCGGTTAAAAACTGGTCTTTGATGGCGGGGAAATGGGCCGCACTTATGGCGATTGTCTTCACCATATTTGCTGTCGGACTAGCCTTTGGCATGACCGCTCAAATTTTTCTGGGGGATGTTCCGGTTAATCCGTTTATCCACTTTAAATTCATGGTTTTTCGCTTCGTCCCGACATTTGCGCTTTATTGCATTTTGGTGTTGTTCGTTCAAAACTTCATGCCAAACCGCATCGTCGGCATGGTGGCCTCTGCGGCAGTTTTGATCTTTTTTGTCATTGGCATCAATTTTCTGCCCTTTGTTCATCCTTTGATGGAGTATGGTTCTGTGCCCGCAGGCGGTTTGTCTGAACTGAACGGCTTTGCCAGCCTGATCAGGTTTAAATGGTTCGGACTGTATTGGGGTTCACTGGCGGCATTATTTACTGTGCTCAGTATCTGGCTGTGGCGACGCGGCTTGCAAGCCACATTGCGGGCCCGGATCAAAGGCTTGAGCAAGCGTCTGTCTATACCCTCAATCGCACTTGCCAGCCTGTTTCTGGCCAGTTTTGCCGGCTCGGGCGCTTATATCTATAAATCATATAATGTCGACAATGAATTTAGAACAACAAAACAAAACGAGCTTCGGCGGGTCAAATGGGAGGAATTATTAGGCGACCAATTAAAAGCGCCTATCCCCAAAATCCGCAGTGTCGATGTTGAAATGCAGTTTTCGCCTTCAAAACAATCCTCGGTAATTAAAGGCACATATGTGCTGGAAAACGCCAATAGCGAACCCTTGAGCGAAGTTTATGTCAGTGTCCCTGTCTCCCACAAAAGAGAAATTCTGCACCTGACCATAGACGGTGCAACGCTTGTTACCGAAGGCGAAAATATCAAGGACATTGAGGATTTCGGCCATCAAATTTTCAAATTTGACCCGCCTTTCGCGCCCGGAGCAAAAACCGAACTTGCATTTGAACTTGTGCAAAGCCCGCCGGTACTCGGAGACGGCAGCCGGATTTTACGCAACGGTACATTCGTGGATAATTTTGCTTCCATGCCGCATTTGGATATTCGTGACCGCCGCTTGACCAATCCAGACAAGCGCCGCAAATACGGCCTGGCTGAACGCGAAAGAGCCCCGGACCGTACTGATATGGCTGCGCGCCAGGTTCTGTTTTTAGGCCGTTCCGCCGATCGGGTGGATTTTAAAGCCAAGGTCTGTACCGACTTGGGCCAAATCCCCATAGCGCCCGGTAAAATGATCCGTAAATATGAAGAAAACGGCAAGGCATGCCGGGACTATCAAGCCATAAATCCGATTTTGAACTTCTTCTCCTTCCTGTCGGCRGAYTTYGAGGTCATYMGRGAYRMGTGGAAAGAYASCAAAGGCYTGAACGGCAAAGAYGTKGATYTGGCGATMTATTTTCACSRTSAACACAATTATAATACCGAKCTGATGATGCARGCYATGAAAGACAGYCTKGAYACKTTCACRGAAATTTWYGGSCCYTATCAATATAACCARATCCGGATYATGGARTTTCCYTAYCGTRGCTTTGCSCARGCYTTTGCCGGCACKATTCCGTTTTCGGAAAATATCGGSTTTGTCCGCGATCCGGGCGAYCCKGAYGAYAATAAATCCGTYGATYTGGCYACCTATRTYACCATGCACGAAATCGGCCATCAATGGTTYGCCCACCAGATTGTSCCCGCCTAYACCAAAGGTTTTAATGTGTTGTCGGAAGGCTTGACGGAAAATGCGGCAATGACCGCCTATGAACGCAAACTCGGCTGGCAAAAAGCACGCAGATTACTGGAACAGCGCGCCGTACAAGCCTATCTGACAGGCCGCATTGTTGACCGGGACGACGAACCGCCCTTGGCCAAAGCCGAGCAACAAGGGTATTTGGACTATAACAAAGCCAGTTGGGTGTTTTGGGGGCTCAAACAAAATATGGGCGAAGAGAAAATGCAAAATGCCATCCGCGGCTTCCTAGAAGAATACGGCAATAAAGGCGCTCCTTATCCCACCACTATTCAACTGGTTGACGCTCTGCGCGCCGCCGCACCCGCAGACATGCAAGGTCTGATCACGGATTATTGGGACAGGATTGTGTTTTGGAAAATGAGCATTGACGGTGATGTTAAACTGGCCGGCAATGACGAAGATGGTTACGCGGTCAGCTTCACCGCCAAGGTCGATAAACTTATTGCATCCGAAGAAGACGGTAAGGAAACATCTGTTAGCGAAATTGACGGTGAAGACTTAAACGAATGGGTCGAGATCGGATTTTACGACAAAGACCCGAAAGACACATTGGGCGGCGAATGGCTCAAGCTGGAACGGGTGCGCGTCACCAAGGCCGAAACGCAGTTTTCGTTTAAATTGGCGCAAAAACCAACCCATGTTCTGCTCGACCCGCGCCGCTTGCTGATCGAGCGCAATGTCACCGATAATGTGAAAAAGATTGTGTCCGAGTAGATATATGCCTTAAGCTTGGCCCATGAAAACTGCGTTGATCTCCCATCCAGATTGCCTGGCCCATGCCGGCACGGCCGGATACCAAGAAGTGCCGCAGCGGCTTTCTGTGGTTTTATCGGCGCTCGCAGATTTGGACTTGCTGGAGCTGGATGCACCACTGGCCACACGGGAAGATTTATTGCGGGTGCATTCCGAAGCACACATTGACCGCATCTTGCAGACAGTCGCGCCCGGACAGACAATAGATTTAGATGATGATACCGCGCTTGACTGCTTTACGGCGGACGCAGCTTTGCGGGCGGCGGGGGCTGTATGTAGCGCTGTCGACGGGGTCATGAACAAGGATTATACAAAAGCATTTTGCGCCGTGCGCCCGCCGGGCCATCACGCCGAGCCAGAACAGGCCATGGGGTTTTGCTATTTCTCCGCTATCGCTATAGCCGCTCTACGCGCCAAGCAGGTTTATGGTCTGGCGCGGATCGCCGTGGTTGATTTTGATGTCCACCACGGCAACGGAACCCAAACGGCTTTGAGCAATATTCCCGGCATGTATTTTGCCTCCATCCACCAACACCCCCATTACCCGGGGACGGGCGCAGAGGTTGACCATCCCAATATCCGCAACATCCCTATGCCAGCAGGCACCAGCGCCGAAGATTGGCGCACAGCATTTTCGGACAAAATCATCCAGGATTTACAGGCTTTCAGGCCCGAAATTATTCTGGTCTCCGCCGGATTTGACGCTCACAAAGACGACCCGCTCGGCGAATTTAACCTGACCGAACAGGACTATGCCTGGCTAGGGGTTAGCTTGTCTGAAACGGCGGAGAAATATAGCAATGACCGCTTGGTCAGTGTACTGGAAGGCGGCTATAACCTAAGGGCGCTGGCCAAGTCCGCCCGCACCTATGTGGAGGCTTTATGACCAAAAAACTTCCGTCAAATACCCCGCCCTATGCCCTGTTTGTACGCGGGCCGGCAGCCCGGATCTTTGCCTTGTCCGACGAATTGGGCTTCGAAATGGAGATGCAGGCTTTGGCGGTATCCGTGTTTGAGGACGGGCCGGATAGTATGCATGTGCAGGCTTTGTTTGCGACTGAGAGCGAGGCCAAAACCTGCCAAGCCGCGCTAGATCTAGACGGGCTGGAGTATTTCATCACCCAATTAGCGGACGAAGACTGGACGGCCAAATCCCAAGCTGGCTTGCCGCCGGTGCAGGCGGGACGATTTTTCATTTATGGTTCCCATGATGCGGATAATATCCCCAAGCAGACGGTTTTCCCTATCTGCATCAATGCGGGTCTGGCCTTTGGCACCGGACATCACGGCACGACGGCGGGCTGTTTATTGGCGTTTGAAGCCCTGATAACCCCTGATGTAACTGCCGGTAAAAGCCCGAACTGGCCAGAAAATGTGTTGGATTTGGGCTGCGGCACGGGTGTGCTGGCCATTGCGGCGGCCAAGGCACTTAACCAGAAAACTAGCGCAACGGACATTGATATGGACGCCGTTGATGTGACCAATGACAATGCCCGCATCAACGGTGTCGCCCATCTTATCACCGCCGCTCAGGCCGACGGGATTGCAAGTGATAAAAAATACGATCTGGTTTTTGCCAATATTCTGGCAAAACCTCTCATGCTTATGGCCCCGGATATTGCCGGGGCTTTGGCGGAGGTTGGCGTGGTTATTTTATCAGGGCTCTTGGACGAACAGGCCCAAGACATGATCGTGTGTTACGAAGCCCAAGGCCTAAAACTCATCCGCCGCGCCAGCCTGAAAAATTGGACGACACTCAGCATGGCCAAAATTTAACCCGTTTGATCCTGAACATAAGCCAGCGCAAACAACCGCAAATAAGATGCCAAACCTTGGGGGCTGTCCGCAGCTATGCGTTCGTCGTCAAGGGCGGTGATAAACGCCGCCAAAGACCGTCCGTCCGCGCCCACCGCTTCGTCAATCACCGTCCAAAATTCCGGCTCAAGCGCAATAGATGTGCGGTGGGCATGAATGGAGACGGAGCGTTTTTTTGTCGCCTTAGTCATCGCTTAATTTGCGATCATCCATGCGTTTTTTTCCCTGGGCTTGTTCGAAGGCATCGAGATTTTTTTCGGACTTGCTGCGCCCGAATTTCTTGCGGTTCTCGGCGGAGCGTTCTTGTTTCCGCGCATAACCAGCACGTTTTTTAGCCTGCTTAAAGTTGATAACATTTTCCGTCATTTATACATTCCCGGTCACGCACCGCGCTCCTCGCCTCTTTATTACATTCCCGGTCGCGCTATGCGCTCCTCGCCTCTTGTCATTTCGGCCCAAGCATCAGCTTGGGCTGGACGATTTTGTCGAAATCAACCTCGGTGACGAACCCGAGCCGCACCGCTTCGACCCGCAATGTGGTGCCGTTCTTGTGGGCGGTTTTGGCGACCTTGGTGGCATTGTCATACCCGATTTTCGGGGCCAGTGCCGTGACCAACATCAAGGAACGATCAAGCAATTGTTTGATCTGGTCTTCATTGGCGGAGATCCCGACCACACAGCGCCCCGAAAAACTGATGCAAGCATCGGACAGCAAACGAATGCTTTGGTCCATATTATAAATCATCACGGGTTTGTAGACATTGAGCTCAAAATGGCCTTGTGACCCAGCCATGGTCATGGTGGTGTTATTGCCCATAACCTGGGTGCAGACCATGGTCAGGGCTTCGACTTGTGTCGGATTGACCTTGCCCGGCATAATGGAGCTGCCCGGCTCATTGGCGGGCAGAGAGATTTCSCCGAGCCCCGAACGGGGGCCCGATGCCAAAAACCGTATATCATTGGCGATCTTGTAAAGGCTTGCAGCCACCGTGTTCAAGGCCCCGTGACACGAGACAAAGGCATCATGGGCCGCCAATGCCTCGAATTTATTGGGCGCGGTTTTGAACGGTAATTTGGTGTAGCTGGCCACTTCAGCCGCAAACATTTTGGCAAAGCCCGGCTTGGTATTGAGCCCGGTTCCGACCGCCGTCCCGCCCTGGGCCAGGGGCATCAGCTCTTTCAGGCCGGCTTTGACGCGCTTGATCCCATTGTCCAATTGGGCCACATAGCCGGAAAATTCCTGTCCCAAAGTGATGGGGGTAGCGTCCTGGGTATGGGTGCGACCTATTTTGATGATTTTTTTAAATTCCTGGGATTTGTCATTGAGCGCATTTCGCAATACGGACAAGGCCGGCAACAGGCGGTGATGGATTTCCTCGGCCGCCGCAATGTGCATGGCGGTCGGGAAAGTGTCATTGGAACTTTGGCCCATATTAACATGGTCATTGGGATGAACCGGATGTTTGGAGCCGATCTCCCCGCCCATGATCTCAATGGCCCGGTTGGCGATGACTTCATTGGCGTTCATATTGCTTTGGGTGCCAGACCCGGTTTGCCAGATGGACAAGGGAAAATTATCGTCCAGCTTGCCCTCGGCCACTTCTTTGGCGGCCCGGACAATGGCTCTCATGCGTCCGCTATCTAAGTCTTTAAAGG
The DNA here is from genome assembly GCA_002733385.1 of Robiginitomaculum sp. Lineage (GTDB taxonomy): Bacteria > Pseudomonadota > Alphaproteobacteria > Caulobacterales > Maricaulaceae > Robiginitomaculum_A. Next base: position 14,590 of record NVVO01000021.1, on the reverse strand, counting down.
AGCGGTTGGCAAGGGCGGCGCTTAATTTAACAATGCCAAGCGCACGCACGACGGCGACGGGCATGATCTCGATACCGATAGGGAAATTGATCAATGATCTGGCCGTTTGCGCCCCGTAATATTTATCCGCAGGCACTTTTAATTTGCCAAAACTATCGGATTCAGTACGGGTCTTTGTCATGCTTTTTTCCGGGTCATATTTATTCTCTGGGTCTTAAATATATTGCTGGGTTATTTCTTGCGAAACGCATCTAGGCTGACGACTTTGTTGGCATCATCTTTTTTGCCGTTCTCCTTTGGCGAGGATTTCTCGGCTTTGACAGATTTTTTAGTGGGTTTTTTACCCGGCATTTTAGCAGGTTTTTTTTGTGATTTTGGTGCCGGCACAACCGCCTTGGGGCCAGGTGCGGTTTCCGGCCTTAACTTGGCCAAAGTCACAGGTTCGTTTCTTTGTGTATCCCCGGAAGTGCCTATTGGTGTATCTGACATTTCTTCCGGCGGGTCAAATTGCATGGCAAACCCGACGCTTGGGTCATGAAAACGTGTAATGGCGGTATAAGGCACCGACAGATATTTCGGCACCCCGGCAAATTTAAGTGTCACTTCGAAACTGTCATCATGGGCTTTGAGATCCCAATATTGGTGTTCCAGCACAATGGTGATTTCGTCCTTGTATTTATCGGCCAGACTTGCGTCCACATCCACGCCCGGAAAGCGGGTGAGAAAACTAATATAAAAATGATGGGCGCCGGGCAATCCGTCCTCGCGAATAACCCGGCGAATAGCATCACGCACCACGCTGCGCAGAGCCAATTGGGTCATACGGTCATAATTCATCAAATCCTGGGACAATTTTCGCTCCTGACAATTAGCACTAGCCTAGTCCTCTCACATAAATAATCAACCGTGATTTGCGCTAGAGTTTGGCGTGCAGAAGCTTTTCATATTTTAGGGAAACCGTTATTTATTATTTAACCACAAAATTAGCCGGAATATTAAGGCATTTTTCTTATGGTCGGCGCAAATGTGGGAACAGGCTGGAAATGACACAAATGAACGCACAATCAACGGCAATTAGCCAAAATGAGCAGGGACATTTGGGCTGGTTAGGCCCGGTGCGCATGCTGGTGATTACCTTGATTGCTTTTGGTTATGCCTCGACTATGCCGCGCGGGCCGCAAAGCGCCGAATATTTAGGCATGTTTGGCTATGATCCAAGTTGGTACGGCATACAGATGATTTTCATGACCAGTGGTTTTTTGGCTCTACGCAGCTTGCAGAAGCACGGCTCAGGACTTAAATTACTGGCGTCTCGTCTCGCCAGAAATGCGCCGACAGTGATTATTTTCGCCCTCATTGTCATTGCCATATTGTTTCCGCTGTTTAGCGCCCCGCTCGCCGCTGGGGAAACCCGGCTGGGCCAACATTTTTTGTATTTCCTGAAAGTAGTTTTGTGTATTGAGCCAAATATTATTACACCCGGCCTGCTTGATAATGCACTTTATATGTGCGTTATCCAGGGCGGATTGTGGACATTTCGCTGGGGTTTGATTGCCTTTATCGCCACGGCGGTGCTGTGGGCCGTTGGCGGACTAAGAAACCCGAGATTGTTGGCATTCCTCTCCCTGGGCATGACATTGATCTATGCGGCCGTGGTTGGTTACGCCGTCGCCAATCCGCAAGCCTCTGACAATGCTATGTTACAGGCGGCCCTGGTCGGTTTGCGGCTTGGCTGGGCTTATGTTGCGGGCATGTGCTTATTTGCCTATAAAGCCCGCCTGCGCCGCTCCTTGGTCATACCTGCAGGGATTTTGGCAATCGCAGCCATACAATTCTACTTGCTGCGCTGGACGCCTTTTATCGAAATCACCGCCACATTGGGCTTTGGCTATTTAGTGTTTTTAGTGATGACAAGCCCCATGCCTGTACCGGGGTTTTTGCGCCGCCTGCCAGACTTGTCCCTAGGGCTTTATGTCTATAATTGGCCCGCCGCGCAAATCACTTTGATGCTATTGCCAAGCCTGACACCCTATCCGCTCTTTGCCATTTCCTTCCCGGTCACCATGCTCCTGTCTTATCTGACATGGGTTTTGGTCAGCCGGAAAATCAATATGGGCGTGCGCAACCGACTGGCACTTCAGTCCGCGTAGCGGGCTGTTAAAGCCGCCGTCAATTCACTTGATTTGGCAGTTTTGAGCGCCGCACACAATTGGATGCTTTCCAAAATTTGCGCCAAGGAACGCTCATAACCTGGCATAAACTCGGCCTTGCTCTTGAAGAAGCTCTCCACCGCTTTTTGCTTTTGCGCATCGCAGAATGCACCGCCGTAAAACGGCATGCGTCCGCGCCTGACATCGGCAATTCTGGTTTCGACGAAAACATCGAAGTTTTCTGTAAACCAGGCCCAACTGACCGAACGGGTTTTGGTGTTGCGTATCAACCTGCTGACCAGCCCGCTCGCCTGTCGATTGGTAAATGCATCCGTATTGGCAAGCACTTCAGCTAAAAGTCGTGCGGCCATTTCGGTGGTTTGAGCCGACGCCAAAGCCCCGACGGCGCTGCCTTTTTGCGCTGGCGTTCCGGATTTAATCAAAGCCATAAGCGCAGGGATTGCCGCCTCACCTCTTGCCTTGAAAGCTTCAGACAGGCCGAGGCTTAACATATTTGGTGCCAATGCGGTTCTATCCGCATCACCGTCAAGCCCCAGATAGCGCGCACCAGAGGTGGCCAATTCGCCCGCCAGTTTTGCGTCGCCGCCGACATTGACCAAACGGCTTGCCAATGTCGGCGCCATAAGTCTGGCCTCCATTGTTTTGGCATTTTTGATAGATATGTAACGCTCCGCGTATAATTCTTGGGTGAATTTGGCCAAGGCATCATGGGCACTTTCGTCCACCAAACCGCTGTTCATGCGCCCTAAAGCATTGCCAGCCTTTAAGGCCACATCATATTCTTTCGAGGCTGCAAAAGCGGCCAAGCCGGAAAGATAAGTATCCGCCGCCATTTTATTGGCAACAAATGCGGCTTCGAAACTGTCGAGCACGGTGAGAAGCTCGCCCTTGTTCAAAGCCCTCAAATTGCCGAGCAGTCCGGCCCAACCGCCATCGTCCAAAGAAAACCGGTAATACCCGGCCCCGTCCGCATTCAAGGTCAACCAGCTGGGACACGCCTGGGATTTAAGGGACAATGTGGTTTGTTTGTCCTCCAGCATTGTGCAGGTTTTCTGACGCTGACCATCTGCATCATAGGCCACGCACACCGGGATATTCCAACGCTGTCCCTGTTTTATGGAGGAGCCGTGGGGCGCATAGCGTGATTGGCTCAGTTCAAGTTTATGGACATTAGTGCCATCAGTGCCGCAATTAAGCTTGGCGCCAATCATGGGGATGCCCGGCTGATCTACGAAGCTTTTTAAGGCCGCAACCACTTTGGCATTGCCGGAACCATCCGCGAGGGACTGGAAGAAATCATCTGCACTGGCCACACCGTCCGCGTAGCGTTTCATATGTAGGCGCACGCCGTCTCGAAATACGTCCTCCCCCAGATAGCTTTCAAACATCGACAACACACCGCCGCCCTTGCGGTAAGTGATGCCGTCAAATTGGTCCATAACATTTTCGCTGCGCAGTAACGGCTCGCGAATGCTTCTGGTGCTGGCCAAACTGTCCGTCCCCATAACCCCAAGCGCACCTTTAAGAGTTTGTGCGCCGTACTCATATTGGGGCGCCCAGCTCGTGACCGCTTTATTGCCCATCCAGGTGGCAAAAGCTTCATTGAGCCAAATGTCTTCCCACCACACGGGCGTGACCAGATTGCCAAACCATTGATGGGCCAATTCGTGGGCGTGGACACTGGCATAGGCCCGGCGTTGGCGCAGGGAGGATTTCTCGTCCATGAGCAGCAAATATTCCGTATAGACAATGGCACCGGGGTTTTCCATGGCCCCAAATGCGTATTCAGGGGCCGCAATTATGTCCAATTTTTCATAAGGATATTGGCTGCCGAAATAATCTTCCATAGCTTCCAATATCCCGGCCGTGTTTTTCAGGGCATAGGTCATGTTCTTGCCCTCGCCTCTGGCCGCAATACCGCGCAGAACAATCGGGCGGTCACGGTATTCCGTCGGCGGTATATCGGCATATTCGGCCACGTCCCAAGGGCCAACGCCAAATGCAATCAGGTAGGTCGGCAAGGGACGGGTGGTGGCAAATTGCGTTTTAACCATGCCGTCGTCCAGTGTCGATATTTGGGTTATCGGCGTGTTGGCATAGACGAAATCATCCTTGGGGGCCGTGATGGAAACATCAAATGGTACTTTAAAGCGCGGTTCGTCAAAGCCCGGAAACGCTTGCCGCGCCCCAATGGCTTCGAACTGGGTCAGGACGTAACTATCATCACCGCGCACGGCTTTATAGGCCGAGTTTAGCTTGGTATTAAACGGGGTTTCGTAAGGAATGACCAAGGTAACGGCGCCGGGGCCAATGGGCGCGGACAGGTTTAAATAGCCAATGCCCGACGGGGCTACGTCCTTGGCAAGTTCCACATAGTCCATAGAAATTTGCGAGCCGTCTGCCAATTTGGCGACCGCGCCCGTGGCCGTTATGGTCTGGCCGTGCAGCCAGATTTTTTGGGTGGGGTTTTCGATATTCACATCAATGGTGACAGTGCCGGAAAATGTGTCCTTGCGCGGATCAATGGTCATATCCAGCGCATAATGCGTCGGCCTGACATTATCGCCGAGCTGGGCATGGGGGATTGCAACACTGCCGGAGTTGGCCGCCGCCTGCTCCATCTGCGGTGTTACGGATTTTTCCGTACAGCCAAAACCAACCGCGCCAACCAGCGCACCAACAAACACAGTTTTAACAAAACCCATGACACTTTCCTTTATATTATCGAAATACGATAAAGCGTGTTATCAGATTTGTCACATGAAAAATGGAAGTATTTTTAGATTTACGTGCCTTTAAGGGTTTCCAGCAAGCTTTCTATATTTGCATTCAGGCCTGTATCTTCGGCGCGCAAGTTATCTATGCGTTTGACCGCATGGATGACGGTTGTGTGGTCGCGGCCACCAAAACGTCTGCCAATATCGGGCAGTGATCTGGTGGTCAGCATTTTGCACACATACATGGCGACCTGACGCGGTCGGGCAATGGCGCGAGACCGGCGTTTGGACAGCATTTCTTCCATGCTGATGCCGAACTGTTTGGCCGTGGCCCGCTGGATTTTATCGACGGTGGGACGGGTGTGTCCGGTATAGCGTGAATGGGCCAAAGCTTCCTGGATACTGTCCAGTGTCAGAGGCTTGCCGAGAAATTCCAGCCTGGCTACAACTTGGTTAAAGGCACCTTCCAAATCACGCGGTGTCGCATTGATGCGGGCCGCCAGATGATCACGGGCGTCTTGAGGCATGGCCAAAGTCGGATGTCCGCTGGTTCTGCGCCGTTCAATCAGACGATCAAGAATACGGCGGCGCAATTCATAATCCGCCGCGCCAATATCGCAGAGCAGACCGCCGCACAGATAGGATTTGAGCCGGTCACTAGCTTTGTTGATGGCATGGGGGTGGCGATCCGACGCCAGTAATATTTGCTTGCCGCTGTCAACCAGCGAAATCAAGGTGTGCATCAATTCTTCCTGGGAACCGGGCTTGTCGGCAATGAAATGGGCATCATCAATGATCAGCAAATCCACATCGCGCAATCCGGCCTTAAAGGCATCAATTTCACTGCGGCCCTGGGAACGTACTGACTGCACAAACGAGGCAACAAAATCTTCCGAAGAGATCAGGCGTACACGTCTTGCCGGGTCTTTCTTGGCAACTTCGGCTTTGACCGCATGTAGTAAATGGGTTTTGCCCATGCCGTGGGGGCCGTAAATGACGATAGGATTATATTGGCTATCCGTGGAGTTGGCCACCCGGCGCGCCGCTGCAAATGCCAGCTCATTGGGAATGCCGACTACGAAATTATCAAATGTGAAACGCTCATGGTTCTGGATTGGTGTCGGGGTGGTAAATCCGGGTGTTGGCGAGCCGCCAAACTGTCCGCGCGGATTTTGCGGTGGAACGCCTGTCCGGCTTGGGCGGTTTAAATCGTGCCCTAAAGCTTGCTTTTGTCTGGCAGGCTTCATCTCTGTTCCAGATCCCATGCTTGGCGGATTGCCAATTTCCACATAACGCTGGTCGCTCTGGGCCCATAATTTGCGTACCAAGTCACCATATTTGCCGTCAATGCGCCCGGCAATGAATTTGGACGGCGCACCAAGAATAACTTGATTTTCATCTGCAGATTGCAACACCAATTGCCCTGTCCATGACATATGGACACGGTCACCCAAATGGGCCCGCAATTTCCCTTGAACTTGCCGCCAAATATGGGCGGGGTCGCTGATTTCTTGCTGTTCCAGAACATTTACGCCAGAATTGGCAGTTTCTTCCGGGGACGGCTTATCTTTGGGCTGGCCACTTGCCTTCCCGTCAGAGTTATCTTGCCAATCGCTCACTAAAACCCCCAAGGATACTGGTGACTTAAAACGGCAAAACGCTCTAAATCATTGATAAATATACATAGTTTTGTAAAAACCAAAGGAAAAACTTGCGCATTCCCTCAAGCTCTGGTTGGGCACTTTTACGTAGACAACCCCGACAGGATGGCCCTCCCTTGCCCCTTTAAAGACCCTTTGAGGCACTGCGTCAATGGGCTTTTTTCATGTTTTTCCATGTTTTTCTGCTTGACACAAAAATAGTTAATTTCCACGGGCATTTGCTGGCGACAGGCGAAAAAATTATTTTTCGCTTGGCAATTAACTCTCTTTTGGGTTGCAGTGCGCGGCGAAAATCTCAACGGTAGATAAACCGTCGGCTTGGCGGCTTAAAACCACAAAACCCGGCCATATGACCGGGTTTTGTTCGTATCTCTGCAAATGTCCGAGGGTTTAGCCAGCCATGGCCTTCACACGTTTGGACAGGCGGGAAATTTTGCGCGCGCCGGTGTTTTTATGAAAGATGCCCTTGCCAACGGCCCGCATCATCTCTGGCTCGGCTTTGCCAAGTGCGTCGCGTGCCGCCGCTTGATCACCTGCGGTGATAGCATCTTCGACTTTGCGTAGGGTTGAGCGCACACCTGTGCGGCGATTTTTGTTAGTTGCCGTTTTGCGGGCCATTTTACGCACGCATTTTTTAGCTGATGATGTATTTGCCATGATTTCCTCATATATGCCGAATATCGGCGTAATTTCGAACTCGGCATATAGCCCCAAGTTTTTCGCTCGTCAACCGTCTTGTGACAGTCTTTTCGGCCTCAAGCTTCAAACTAAAAATCCAGCCGCGCCAATTTTGTTCTGAGCCTGAATTATGATCATGGATTTCGATCATGTATCTCACCCACGGCGGTTACTTATTCTTGAAATGTGGTTTGCGTTTTTCTGCAAAGGCCGCCATGCCTTCTTTTTGGTCATCGGTGGAAAACATGGCCTGGAACAGGCGGCGCTCGAAATGTATGCCTTGGGACAAGGTGGTCTCAAAACTTGTATTGACCGCTTCTTTGGTCATCATGGCGACGGGCTGGGATTGGCCTGCGATTTTTTGCGCCGCGTCCATGGCCGTTTCCATCAACTCGTCCAGAGGCACCACCCGCGATACCAGGCCGCAGGTATAAGCCTCGTCCGCTTTCATCATCCGCCCGGTTAGACACATGTCCATGGCTTTGGATTTGCCGACCGCTTTTGTCAGCCTTTGGGTGCCGCCTGCGCCGGGCATCACGCCGAGATTGATCTCTGGCTGGCCGAATTTGGCATTGTCCGCCGCAATGATAAAATCGCACATCATGGCGATTTCGCAGCCGCCGCCCAAAGCATATCCGGCCACCGCTGCGATAATCGGCTTGCGAAACCGGGCGACAGCTTCCCAATACAGACCGAACACATCATGGTCATACATGCCCAGGAAAGTGCCGTCTTGAAGTTCGGTGATATCGGCACCGGCCGCGAAAGCCTTGTCCGAGCCAGTTAAAATAACGCAGCCTATTTTGTCGTCCGCCTCCAATTTAGCCAGCGCATCGGCAAGTTCCGTCGTCAGTTCCGCGCACAGGGCATTCAGGGCTTTGGGCCGGTTAAGTTTGATGGTGCAAACGCCGCCGTCTTTGGTGACTTCTAATGTATTATAGGCCATGTGGCTTCCTTTAAAAATTTCAAGCGAATTTCAAGCTTGGTATTTTACGCGCCCCACACGAGGAGTCACGGACTATTTTAGCAGGTTAGAAATTTAGACAAATACAGCCAACACCCAAAACACGAGCGTACCGAACCCCAGAGCCGCAATCGTCTTGCGGCGATAGGCCCGCGCCAACAGACCAACCATCACCCCGCCAAAAATCACCAAGAGCAGAGCCGCCGCGACAAATTTTTGGTAAAGCTTGAACAGTTTAGGCCCGTGGCCCGAATGTAGCTCCATCATCGCGGCTTGCAAATTTGGCGTGACCAGCGCGGCGGTTAGCCCGGCATTTGTCTGTTGCATCTCAATATAACGGCGCGAGGTCGGACGCAGATGTATTTTGTCGTCCCCGCGTGTTTTGACATATTCAAACCGGTGCTCTACCCCGGCGTCTGCGAGCAGCGCCCGGACATCTGCCTCAAGCGTTTTAGATGTAAAATCCAAAGATGCGGATGCGGGCAACTCAACCACTTGCGCGGTCGTCTGGCCTTTAAAGCCGAGCAAATACAGCCCGCCTGATATAGCGACCAATAAAAAGGCCGGCGCCATAAACCCGGCAAATAACAAATGCAGGGTGACAAGAATTTGGCGAAGCTTAATCGGAGAAATTTTGGGTGATGTCATGATAAACTCTTATTTGGTTGTGCGAGGCCAAGCATATCAAGCGGCCCAAGATTTAGCAAATGGTTTGATACTACCATTATTTTTGGCACATATCACAATAAAAACTGGAACGCCCGGCTTGTTTCATGCGGCAAATTGTCCCGTTGCAATTTTTATCTGGGCACAACTCGCCTGCATGATCATAAACTTTAAACCTGTGCTGGAAATABCCGAGCGCHCCGTTCACGGCGGCGAAGTCCTTGAVTGTGGAGCCGCCCGCHTTGATAGCCGCCGYAAGTGTGGTCTTGATTTCGGCGCTTAATAATTCGCATTCATTTTCGCTCAATGTGTTCGATAGCCGCAGGGGCGAAATATGCGCCCCGTACAAAGCCTCGCACACATATATATTGCCCAGCCCGGCGACAACATGCTGGTCAAGCAAAGCCGATTTAATTGGCGCTTTCTTGCCGCGCAAAGCTTCAAATAATGCCGGGCCGCTAAAAYTGTTGGACAATGGCTCCGGGCCAAGCGCGACCATACGACCCAAATCCCCGGCTGCGAGCAATTCCATAAACCCGAACCGGCGTGGGTCATTATAGATGATCAGTGGGTTGTCTTTGCCGCTCATGGTAAACACAACATGATCGTGTTTAGGTTTTTGCCCGGCCCGCACATCACCAACTATAAAACTACCCGACATGCCCAGATGCATCAATAATATTTCGCCGCTGGAGAGTTCGGCCACCAAAAATTTTGCCCGGCGCGACAACCGCTCCAATGTGGCACCTTGCAAGCGTTCAATAAAATTATCCGGGAACGGGAAACGGATATCGGCACGGTTTAAGCGTACCTGTTCAAACGCCCGCCCTTCCATAACCGGCGAAAGCCCGCGCATAACCGTTTCGACTTCCGGGAGTTCAGGCATTCAGGATAGATATTTCAAAATTTCAGCGCTAAACGCCATGTAGTCAAATCTCTGACCGGAATAATCATAACCTCTACGGACAATAACCACATTGCGGCTTGGGACTATGATAACAAATTGACCCCGATTGCCAAGGGCAGCATAGGTACCGTCCGGTACACCAGGAATATTTTCAGCGAGCCAAAATTGTGCGCCGTATCCCCGCCCGGGTTTGTCGGCATTATCGCCTAACCTATTGGGCGGTTGGGCCGGGGCAGAGGTGGCAACATATTGCGCCCAGCCCTTTGGCAATATGCGTTGATTGTCCCATATTCCGTCGTTTAAATAAAGCTGACCAAGCCGTGCAAGATCGCGCGCCGTTGTCCAGACTTGGGAAGAAAGAATAAAATCTCCGTCCCAGTCAGTTTCAAGTGTTGTGTGATACATACCAATTTTATGTAAAAGTGCCTTGAACGGAAATTTCAAAAACCGGCGGTCATTGCCCATTTTTTCGCGTAAGGCCCGTATGGCCAGCATGGTGTCATTATTCGCATAGCGCCAACGTGTGCCGGGGGGAGCCTCCAGCGGGTTTTTCACCGCGTATTGGGCTACAAGCCCGCCGCCCAGATAAATATTGTCGGTTCGGTTGCCAGCCGGGCGACTGTCGAGGCCACTGCCCATATGTAGCAGGTTCTCAATCGTGATATCTGCGCGCGGGTCGCCGGGGCGGCTCCAGGCCGCAAGATCCGCTTTGTCTTTTACATCAATATAGCCTTTGTGAGCAGCCGCGCCAATGACGCTGGCCGCGATACTTTTGGCGACGGACCAAGTGCGTTGGGCGGTATAAATAGTGTAACCGTCCAGATATTTTTCGCCGACCAGACGTCCGTTTTGCGTGATAACAATTGCGGTGGTCGCACCGCCGTATACGCCGCCGTCAAACTTGTCGCCAAAGGCTTTGTCAATGACCGCGTTAAGTCCGTCCGCATCTATAGAATTTGGCAAGGGCGTATCGGGTAATTTATCGCCGTTCGGCCACATTATATCTGCTGGATCTTGTTTGGGGGTTTTCAGCTTTATGCGGGCAAGACGGTCAATGAATGCTGTCCCGGCGCCTTGGGGTAGAGCCGCACAGCCGAGATGAGGCCGCCATGCCGAAATGCGCGGCGGTAAAGCGTCCGTGTAATGCACGCTGACATATTTTTCTGCGTGGTTGATGACGGCCTCGCCCGTATATTTCATTGCCCTCGTAACGCTTGGGTAAATATTGGTCAGTTCATGGGCTTTAATCATATCGAGGGGTTTACCGCCGTTAAATGTTGCAGAACAAATAAACATAGCCTTATAGCCAGCCGCTTGTGCGATGTCCTGATGGTTAGGCTCTGGAGGTTTAGCTGTTTGCGCATGGGCGACAAATGAACTTGCCATATATGCCATAACAAGGCTTGCCAAAATGTAGGTCTTTATTCTCATATTGTATTTCCACTAATCATGTGGACAAAGCCTAGCATAAGTTCTCGAAAAAAATAGATGCAAAATGGCGGCGTAGAGGCTTTCCGTTTCCTTTGCATTTTGTTTGCATCAGGTTTACACACAAAACCATGACAGAGCAAAACACAAAACAAGACACCATTGATTTCGGGTTTGAAGACATTCCGGTCTCCGAGAAACAAGCCAAAGTACGTAGCGTGTTTGACAGCGTTGCTTCCAAATACGATCTGATGAATGATGCCATGAGCGTCGGCTTGCACCGGGTGTGGAAGGATATGACCATCAACAAGATCAACCCGCAGCCGGGCGAGCTTCATATTGATGTGGCGGGCGGTACGGGTGATTTGGCCAGACGGTTTATCAAAAAAGCCGAACAGGCGCGTTTGCGCAGATACGGCAAATGGGGCGGCAAGCCGGCCCGCGCCATCATTGCCGATATCAATGCTGAAATGCTGCTGGCCGGGATTGACGAGCAAAAAGATGCGGGGCTCGACATTACCCGCGTCTGCGGCAATGCCCAAAGCCTGCCGTTTCCCGACAATTTTGCCGACGTTATCACCATCGCTTTTGGCATTCGCAATGTTACAGATAGAATGCAGGCATTGCAGGACATGCGCCGGGTGCTGAAACCGGGCGGGCGGTTTTTCTGTCTTGAATTTAGCACTCCGCCGACCGAATGGTTACGTCAATTTTACGACCTGTATTCATTCAACGTCATTCCGCCCATGGGCGAGGTTTTGACGGGCGATAGGGATAGCTACCAATATCTGGTTGAGAGCATCCGAAAATTTCCCAAAGGGGCAGAGTTTGCCGCCATGATCAAGGACGCCGGATATGCCCGCGTTGGGTTTGAGAACTACACAGGCGGCGTCTGCGCCCTGCACTGGGGTTGGAAAGTCTAGAGCGCTCCGTGTTAAATCATATCCATTTGACTGGTTTTTCCCGTTCGCTGGCTAGGCGAGCCACGTGCAGTGGCCTTATTGGCCACAATCGGGGCTCAACGACGTCCAGTGTGCGGGAGAAACCAGCCTCCGGTGGGTCATATCTGCCCACCGAACATCGTTGCGCCCCTTGTACAAGAGGCAGGCTTCGCACTCCGATACTATGGCCGCCCTGCGGGACGCGCCTTGCCGGTGAACAGATATGACCCATCAAATTGAATATGATTTAACACGGAACGCTCTAGTCCGCTGGCTATAAATAGGCGTTCTAGGGCCTATTATTTGATGGTTTCCTCGGCTTGCATGACAATAATTTTACCGCCGTCTTGTGTGGTCTCTACAATGCCGTTCTGTTTGGCCTTGGGATATAGGCTCGGATCGCCCACATAGATGGCAACGCCGTAGCTGCGCCGCATTACCTGGCCGCTAGCTGTGTCTGCACTCGCGAGTAAATTCACATAGTATTTTCCGGGGTTTTGGGCGCTGACGCTAATGTTTAAAGCGCGAACCTCATCGCCTTTCATAGAAAAACTGGTCTGGCCATTGGCGGATAACGTCAGTCCCTCGCTGGCATTCATGCTGATGTCTAAAGTGCCACTAGCGTATTGTTCCTGGACAAATATTTGGAAATCTTCCGTAAAACCCGGATCGGTTTTACCATCATAATTGTGGAAAAAACTAACATCAGCACCTTGTTTAATGGTGGCGGTTTCCACCAAAGTTGGTGGGGCTTTAGCCGCCGTTTGTTGCTCCACCTGTTGCTCCACTGCGCTCTGGTTGGAACAAGCCGAAATCGCGGGTAAAGCAAGGCTGGCTAATAGGACAGGTATTATTTTATACATTTTCATTTTTCGCTCCAAACTTCTAATCAGTGATCATAATATTATAACAGGCATCACCAGCATTGGCCGTGTTGCTATTGATGTTATGAAAATCATATGCATCCACCACATGTGTACCGGCTGCCAACGCACCCGTGAAAACCTCAGATTCGGCTGGCGGACTTTCGGCTCGCCCAGCTAAACTGCCATTGCGCCAAATCAAAAAATCAGGATCCCGGCTGGCGTCTCCAGATGTTCTGGTCATGGTTATGGTATAGGTTGCAGCCGCAGCCAGATCCAGCCTTACATAGGCTCGGTTACCAAGCCGGTTAAACGGCCCCGCGTCATTGAGCGAACAGATTTCAACCGCTGCCCCGTTTACCACAAGGGTTTTATAGACGGGAAGCGTCGACACTATACCGCCATCATTGGTTTCTCCGACACCCGTAGGCCCGGTACCGTTGATGGTTTGCCCGGTGAGCAAAGCATCAATATTTGCAACACTGGCGGGCTGGCGAATTTTTAGCTCGTTCATATAGGCAAAGACATTGATGAAAAACGGGGTATTTGTATAATCAGGCGCCGTCAGAACTTCATATATTGGCCCTATGCCCAAAGATATAACATCAGCACCGTCATCGTCGCTGTCGTACAAGTCGTACAATATTGACCAAACGGATGCGGCACTATACCAGCCTTCGGTCGCATTGGCATTGTTTTCCACATTGATCGAAAACCCGCCTGATTGCTGATTGCCCGAACTGTCACGGTAAAACGGATCGTCCGTCATCATGCCCGACAAGGCATTGCCGAAACCTTCCCCGAAAGCAATACGGCTATCGAGCCTGCTATTGCCGCTCCACGAACCACCGAGGGAATCTGATCTCGACATCCGGTCTTCAAAATAATGACCCCACTCATGGACAACAACATGGGTGTCATATTCGTCCGTATCACTATTGTCGTCGCCTAGAATATAAACATTGCCAACACCGCCGCTCGATACATAGGAAGATGTACCGATCGCACCAGTGGTCCGGTCACCGCTTACGGCTCTATTGTTTATGCTCCAGCGAAATTCCACTGGCGGAAACACAACATCCGGGTCAACGGCAACAATTTTTTGAATGGCCGTGTAGATAGGATCTAATATGGCAAATGGCCCGGCGGCTCTGGTGCCGGTATATGACGCACCACCCCAGCCGGACCCGGCATTGAGATTGCGCACCGAATTAGCTGCACCTGAACTGGTCAAACTGCCCGCCAAAGTATAAAGCGCATGGCCATTGGTGTTGTCAGTAACACTCAGATCCCACATAGCGCCTGTTGTTTGCACAATCCTTGCATTGGCACGAATGCGAACATTTGTATCGGAATCCACGGTAAATGTATAATCACCATTATCATCAGATGTAACGGTTTCAAGCACAGTGCCGCCGCCATTGACCATTTCAACCGGCACACCGCGAACCGGCCTTGGCCGGGTATTGCCATAATCCAAACCGTTTGTAGCCGTGTTAAACGGTACAAAATCGAAAGTGATTTTTCCGCTGATTGTAACACTGCTTGGTGGTGGTNGTGGAGGGGGCGGCGGAGGGGGCGGAGGTGGAGGAGG
>NVVO01000020.1 GCA_002733385.1 Robiginitomaculum sp. | reverse complement strand
ATTGGCAGCAAAGCCAGTGGCAGAGTTATTGCTGCTATTACCCGAAGCATTGGCGTTACGACCAAAGGCAGTGTTCGTGCTGCCATCACCCGAAGCATTAGCGCTGAGACCAGTAGCAATGTTATTGCTGGCGCCGCCCGAGGCATTGGCACCAAGGCCGGTGGCAGCGTTATTGCTCGTGTCACCCGAAGCATTGGCACTGAGGCCAGTAGCCATGTTGTTACTGCCGTTACCAGAGGCATTGGCGCTGCGACCAGTGGCCGTGTTGGAGCTTGTATCACCACTGGCATCGGAAGTAACGCCAAAAGCAGAGTTGAAACTGCCATCACCCGAGGCATTGGTAAAAGCACCGGTAGCCGTGTTGAAACTCCCTGCACCAGAAGCATCAGCACCATTGCCCAAAGCCATGGAGTCGGAGGTTATAGCCGTCGTATTGGTCGCTATATTCGCCGTATTGATAGCGGTTTGCGGGTCAGAACCACCACCAGCACCAGCAATGGCGGCAATATTGCCGCTGGCGTCGGTTGTTAGAAGTTGCACGGGCCCTGTTTGTGCCGCCGTTGAGGCTGCGGAGGTAACACCCGAAATGGTCAATGTGTTGGTCGCCGTCCCCAGAGCAATCTGGTTGACAAAAGCGGCAGTGGCTCCAGTTCCCAAAGCCATAGAATTATTAAACCCGGCGCTGGCACCCGAACCAACAGCTGTGGCGTTGTTTCCGCTGGCCACAGAGCTCTCACCAAGGGCCATAGAGCGAGATCGGTTGGCAGTAGCGTCGGCACCGATGGCTATGGCATTTTCCCCGGTCGCCTGGGCACCGTCTTGATCCGCATCCGTACTATCACTACCAATGGCAATAGACCCGTCCGCGGTGGCATCAGCTAACGCACCTAGAGCTACGGTATTGATCCCGCTGGCAGTAGCCTGCAGACCAAGAGCTATAGAGCGTTCCCTGTTGGCAGTAGCCGCCAGACCAAGAGCCATGGAGCGGATCCCGCTGGCAGTAGAGCCCCAGCCAAGACCTGTGGACGCAAACCCGCTGGCAGTAGAATCCGCACCAACAGCTGTGGAGAAGGACTGGCTGGCAGTAGATCGACTGCCAATAGCTGTGGCGTCGTTAACCCCGCTGGCAACAGAACCCGAACCTATAGCTATGGCGTCGATTCCGTCGGCAAGAGAACCTCCTCCAATAGCTGTAGATCTGACCTGGCCGGCACGAGACATTATACCAATAGCTGTCGAGTCGGTGCCTAGGGCAATAGAATTCACACCAAGAGCTGTGGATCCTGTCCCGAATGCTCTAGACGTTACACCAATAGCTATGGAGTCGGTACTGCTGGCGACGCTGTTGGTGCCGATGGCAGTGGCGTTGACGCCGGTTGCTTGTGAAGACGCCCCAATAGCGGTTGTATTGGCTCGATTAGAGGCCCCACCTGCATCAGCATCATTACCAAGAGCAACACTGTCCGCGCCGCTGGCTCGCGCACCAGAAATGTCAATATCAGCCCCATCGCTGCCAATAGCGGTCGAACGCACGCCGCTTGCCTGTGCCTGTACACCCATGGCAATCGAAAAATCGCCCGTTGCCAATGCTTGTACACCCGTGGCAGTCGAAACACTACCCGTTGCTCGTGAAGATACACCCATGGCAGTCGAGGAACTGCCAGTCGCCTGTGCCTGCACACCCGTGGCAGTCGAAAAAGAGCCAGTGGCTATTGCACCGGATCCGAGCGCTGTTGTGCTGGCTACACCGTTAACCCCACCCGCATCTGCATCGTTACCAAGTGCTGTGCTGTCCACGCCGCTTGCTCGCGCCCCGATAACATTACCAACCGCAGTGCTGCCAATAGCGGTGGAACGCACGCCGCTTGCCTGTGCCCTCCGACCTATGGCAATAGAATCGGACGCAGTAGCTACTGCTTGCGCACCCATTGCGGTCGAAAAATCGCCGCCGGCAACTGCGCCAAAACCCATAGCAGTAGAATCGGATCCAGCTGACTGTGAACTTGCGCCAACTGTGGTCGACCTGTTACCAAGTGCAGTTGCAGATGAACCAATTGCTGTTGTAGCGTTTTGTCCGGTAACTCCGCCTGCATCGGCGTCAGTACCAAGTGCAGTACTACCTGTTCCGCTGGCTCGCGCCCCAAGAACGCCAAAGTCAGTCCCGTCCGCACCAATGGCCGTAGAGTTGTCACCCGTTGCTTGTGCCTGTACACCCATGGCAGTTGAGCCAATACCTGTGGCTTGTGCCCGTCCGSCGGTGGCCGTAGAATCGTCACCCGTTGCTTGTGCCCGTGCGCCTGTTGCAGTCGCATCGCGGCCAGTTGATGATGAATCTGCACCTATGGCTGTTGAACTGGGACCTGTCGCTAGGGAGGATGCACCTATGGCGGTCGTGAAAATGTCAAATGCTTGTGCCTGTAAGCCTATTGCGATCGAGGAATTGCCAGTTGCCTGTGATGCAGCACCTACAGCGGTCGAACCAATACCGGTCGCTTGGGCGGACACGCCCGAGGCGGTTGAGTTTGCGCCACTGGCCACGGCGCCATTACCAAGAGCTGTTGAATCTGTTCCTGAAGCATCTGCACCAATACCGCACTGGGTCGAGTTCGGGTCTATCGGGGCGGTGGAATTACACTCTGGCGCGACATTGGGGGCGGCATATGTCAGGGAAAAATTTGTTGCCGACAACATGACTGCCACGGATATCGTGCTTAAGAGCCTGATTTTGGTGTTTCTTGTGGGTGTGTTTGGTTTTGGTGTTTGGTTTAGCATTTTAGTCTCCGTGTTAAGTGTTATATCGGAGCTAAAATTTTATGGTGCAAGGTGCAGTATCATACCCTTCGCCCCGAAAGTTGATTAAAACTTAATGAAACAAGCCCTTTATGTCAATGTTAACTGACAGGCCCTAATATTATTGAAGAATTTGTTTGAGGGCGGACGGTAGCTCGCGAAAATTTCGCAGGACTGCATCCGCCCCAAATGTGTGTAAGGATATGGGTGAGTARCCATAGCTCATTAAWATCACCGGMACTTTGGCGGCTCGCGCBGCAAATACATCCGGTGCBCCATCTCCGACCATGACRATATTGCCCAAGCCCCGATGHCCYACGGCTGTGAAAATATGTTCCGGCGACGGTTTGGTGGCTGGCGTATCGCCTGATCCAATAATTCTGTCAAAAAACTGCGCCAATCCAAGTTGCTCAAGCAATGGCCGGGCCATGATGCCGGGCTTGTTGGTGCAGACAGTCAACCGTGCTCCAGATCGTTTGAGTGCGGCCAGAGTTTCGGGGACGCCGGGATAGGCTTTTGAAACTTGTGTCAGACCTTGGGCATAGAGAGCCAGAAATTTTTGTTGTATCTTTACGGCATGTTTGTCTGGCAATTTTATGCCCGCTTGTTCATAGGCGCGGCGAATCATGGCCATGGAACCAAAGCCAATCATGGAACGGGCGTCTTCCACGGCCACGGCGGCCAAGCCGTCCGGCGCGATCACCTGGTTTAAGACCCGCACCAGATCAGGTGCCGTATCCACCAGAGTGCCGTCCAGATCAAAAGTAATTGACAGGTTTTTCAAAATCCTTGCGTGCATATGTTCTTGTCTTGCTATAATAACCAAAATGACTGAATACCGGAACTAGTTTAGCTAAGGGATAAGATAAGGGATAGGAAATGTCAAAAACTACAAGAAGAGTTGTAGCTGGGCGAGCAGCAATTATTCTGGCAGCCGGGAAAAGCACGCGCATGCAGTCCGAAAAATCCAAAGTGCTACACGCGGTTGGCGGTTTGACGATGCTGGCCTGGGTGGCCAATTTGGCGCGCTCGGCAGGGGTTGAGAAAATTATCTGTGTTGTCGGCGAGGCCAATGAAGACGTGCTTAGGTCCGCTGAAAATTTGGGCTTGGAGATTGCCGTGCAAGAACCACAATTGGGCACTGGCCATGCGGTGCAATGTGCGCAAGCATATCTGGGCGATTTCAATGGAGATGTGGCCGTGCTGTATGCCGATACGCCGCTGATCCGAGCTGAAACCCTGTCGCGGGTGTTTTGCGCATTGGAGCAAGATTGTCATGTGGCCGTTATGGGCTTTAAAACCGATACGCCCGCAGCTTATGGCCGCTTGATCGAACAGGACGGTAAATTGGTGAAAATCGTGGAGGCCAAGGAGGCCAGCCCCGCAGAACTGTCCGTCAAGCTTTGCAATAGCGGTGTCATGGCGGCTTCTGCTGCAGACATGTTTTCGGCCGTAGCCCGCGTGAAGAATAGCAATGCCAAGGGCGAATATTATTTAACCGATGTGGTTGAAATTTTACGAAAAGACGGCAAAATTGCCAAGGCGGTTCATGCGGACGAAGCCGAGATTTTAGGGGTGAATTCCCGCCGTGATTTGGCCCAGGCCGAGCAAGCTTTTCAGGCGCATATGCGCAGCAAATTCATGGACAACGGCGTGACCTTGCGCGATCCTGACAGCATATATTTTTCCTGGGATACCGAGATTGAGCCGGAAGTAGAAATCGGCGCAAATGTTGTATTTGGCCCCGGTTGTTTTGTCGCCTGCGGCGCGGTCATTCACCCGTTCTGTCATCTTGAAGGCGCGACCATCGGCAAAAACACACAAATTGGCCCCTTTGCCCGCCTGCGTCCCGGTTCGCATATGTGCGAAAATTCCAAGGCCGGGAATTTTGTCGAAATTAAGAAATCGGTTATCGGCAAGGGCAGCAAGATCAATCATCTGTCCTATATTGGTGATGCGGAGATCGGCGAGGGGGTTAATGTCGGGGCGGGTACAATTACCTGTAATTATGACGGTTATGCCAAGCACAAAACCATTATTGGCGACGGCGCATTTATTGGTACCAATTCATCATTGGTGGCCCCGCTAACCATTGGGGCTGGGGCATATCTAGGCAGCGGCGGGGTCATCACCGAAAATGTGCCGGACGATGCTTTGGCTTTGGGGCGGGCCAAACAAGCCAACAAAGAAGGTTGGGCCAAACGTTACCGGGACGCCCAAGATAGACGTTCGAAAAAACGAAAACTTGCCGGGGGGAAGACGTGAGCTTAGCGAAGAAAAATGCGGCTATTGCAGCCCTTGAGATGGTAGAAGACGGCATGGTCTTGGGGCTTGGCTCCGGGTCTACGGCGGAGATTTTCATAGAATTACTCGGTGAGCAGGTGCGCCAGGGCATGAAAATCACCGGCGTCCCCACATCTGCCGGGACGGCTAAATGTGCCAAGGAACATAATGTGCCATTGGTCGATCCCGACAAGGTTGACCGTATCCATCTGACCATAGACGGGGCCGATGAAATTGACGAAAATTTCCAGATGATCAAGGGCGGCGGCGCTTGTTTACTGCGCGAAAAAATTATTGCCGACGTGTCTGAACATATGGCGGTGATTGTTGACGTCTCCAAAATGGTGGAAACGCTCGGCGCATTTTCGCTGCCGGTCGAGGTCGAACCATTTGCAATGGGCTTGACGGTTGAGCGGATGTATGACGCATTTGCACAGGCTGGCATCAAAAATGTCGAGACCGTATTGCGTCCGATCAAACGCGGTAAAAAACCATTGCTGACCGACGGCGGCAATTACATTATTGACTGCGTTTGCAAGAAAATCCCGGATCCAGTTTTGCTGTCCGGCCTGCTGAACTCTATCCCCGGTGTTATGGAACACGGCCTGTTTATAAATCTCGCGGACACCATCATCATCGGAGAGAGAGACCACGCCAAAGTTATGGAGATTGTCCGTGAGTAAATATGACTATGATTTGTTTGTTATTGGGGCTGGATCCGGAGGGGTTAGGGCGGCACGTTTGGCGGCGGCGCTTGGCAAGAAAGTTGCAGTAGCCGAAGAACACCGCCCCGGCGGCACTTGTGTTATTCGCGGTTGCGTGCCTAAAAAATATCTGGTTTACGGGGCAGAATTTGGCAAAGCGATCAAAGAGTGCGCTGGCTATGGTTGGAGTGTCAAGGGGGCCAGTTTTAACTGGGCTGATTTACGCGACCAAATTCAGACGGAAGTTTCGCGCTTGTCCAAAATATACGAAAATATCTTGGACAAAAACGGTGCGGAATTGTTCAAAGAACGCGCCGAATTTACTGGGCCGCACACACTGCGCTTAACATCATCGGGTCGAGAAATCTCCGCAAAACATATCTTGATTGCTACGGGTGGCCGACCTTGGTCGCCCAATATTCCGGGCATTGACCACGCCATAACCTCTGATGAAGCATTTTATCTGGACGCACTTCCGAAACGGGTCATGGTGATTGGCGGCGGTTATATTGCTTGCGAATTTGCCGGAATTTTTGCAGGACTTGGGGCCAAAACAACCCAAATTTACCGGGGTGATAAATTGCTGCGCGGGTTTGACATGGATGTACGCGACGCGGTTGGAAAAGGCCAAGTTCTAAATGGCATCGATGTAAAATACGAGCAAAACCCTATATCTATCAAGAAAATAGGCGGTGGTCTGAAAGTTACATTTGAAGACGGTAGCCAAATCGCCACGGACTTGGTTATGATGGCGACGGGCCGGGTGCCCAATACGACTGGCCTGGGCTTGGAGAAAGCCGGCGTAAAAATTCAGGACAACGGTACGGTCATCGTCAACGAATTTTCGAAAACCAACAAGGCCCATATCTACGCCGTCGGGGATGTCACCAACCGGGTCAATCTCACACCCGTAGCTATTCGCGAAGGCATGGCCTTTGTCGAGACCGTGTATAAAGACAATAAACAAGCCTATGACCGCACCGATATTGCCAGTGCCGTCTTTACCCAGCCGCCGGTTGGGTCGGTGGGGCTGAGCGAAGAACAAGCGCGGGCCAAACACAAAAATGTCAAAACCTACACCACAGATTTCCGCCCCATGAAAAAYMTCCTSTCCGGCTCCCAGCATAGATGTTTCATGAAGATGATCACGGTCGGCAAAAAACAGCGCGTCGTCGGATTACACATCGTCGGTGATTACGCCGCAGAGATTATTCAGGCCGCCGCCATAGCGGTTAAGGCCGGACTAACCAAGGCCGATTTCGATGCCACCTGCGCCGTCCACCCGACCCTGGCAGAAGAATTGGTGACGCTTTGAGGCTAGCCCTGCCTTTTGTTAATTTAGGGAAGCCATAACTCCAATTGCCAACAATATCTGCCCGCTGGCGTAAAGCCCCCAGTTGATTTTTTTGTCCAGCGGAAATTTGAATTTAAACTTCTCAACCGCTAGCACCACGTCTGATGCTATGAACAGGATTGCACCCAAAGGTACGAGCAGTGAGGGCAGGGTGGTGGTCAAGGCGGTGATGCCCATAATGGTGATGACGGCTGAATAGGCTGCCACCGGGATTTTCATATCCCCCGGTAATGCCGGTTTAAGCCAAATATAGAACCCGACAGTGAGCACAATCAACACGGCGGATATGCCCCATTGGGTAGGTGTGAACATGGAAAGCGGGTGCATGTGTTCGAATAAATAAATGGCAAAAGCCACATGGGCGGCAAAAAACGCGACCAGACCCGGTAAAAACCATTTCTCGTTACGCAAGTCCAAAAAATAATCCCCAAGCGCTGACAAACCAAACCCCAGCGCCATGAGCCATAAAGAGGTGTCTGTTTGCAGGCAATAAATTGCCAACAAAACTGCCATCGCAGATTTTATAAGGGGCCGTGCGCGAAAAAACGGACGCCAACGCAGGATAAAAAATATTGCGGCAAAAGCTATGGCTAGCAAAAGAGCAGGGGTGAACGGCATTGTGCCTCCAGTACCGGACGTAGCTTTAACCCCGGTTTTTCCAGTTTTCGGTTTTGATGATTTTATAACCAACATAGATCAAAGCAAGCCCGACCAGTTCGGTGACATAMAGCACATTSACATGKCCCATRCGGGTGTATGTRCCGCCAATRCCGGGMAGCARYCCGCCKATRGCAATGAARATATTRCCCTTGAAYCTGGCCTGATGRTCCGMCTTGGCATAATAGCGMACGGCKGAGTAWATMGCGCCGCCRACCARRAAGATCATSGCRTARATATTGATGGGKATRGAGAACAGKCKSACCYWTTGCCAYKCAAAYACTTTGCCRGTKARTTTMCCCTCAAAYCCGKCSGGYARKGCSATRGGYGACARCATRACRMACACCGCASCKACYATRATWRYCGASACAATCAATATGGTKGTTGCATGGGCGAATTTGCGGTTCATCAACAAATAAACCGAACCTTGGGCTAGCGGAAAACCGCCCAGCAATGCTCCAACAATATACCAAAACTTGGTGTTAAGCTGGCTCCAGCCAAACAATACATTAATGCTTTCGGTCAATGTGCCAAAGCCAAATGTAGCAACCCCGATCGTCCACCACATCAGATATGTGGTGCGGGTGCGGCGGTAATGGGCAAAAATTTCTCGGAAGAAAAATATCGAGAAAATGGTGGTGATAATAGGGATGTATTCGATGTAATGGGTCATAATTACCTTTCAAATTTCATAAATCTCAGCTTACGCGGAATATCCGCATCATCACCAAGGCGGCGTTTTTTGTCTTCTATATAATCTGTAAATCCGCCTTCGAACCATTCCACATGGCTATTGCCTTCGAAGGCCAAAATATGGGTGCAGATACGGTCGAGGAAAAACCTGTCATGGGAGATGATCACGGCACAACCGGCGAAATGCTCCAGCGCGTCTTCCAGTGCCGAGAGGGTTTCCATATCAAGGTCATTGGTCGGCTCATCGAGCAGGAGAAGATTGGACGGCTTGGTCAGCATTTTGGCCAGATGCACGCGGTTGCGCTCTCCGCCCGATAATTTACCGACGTTTTTTTGTTGGTCAGTGCCTTTGAAATTAAACGCACCCACATAGGCTCTAGAATTCATTTCGCGCTGGCCCAGATCAAGTACATCAACCCCGCCGGTGATTTCTTGCCAGACATTATTGGACGCATTAAGGGCGTCGCGGCTTTGGTCTACATAACCAAGCACCACGGTTTCGCCGACCTTAAACGTACCTTCGTCTGGGTTTTCAACGCCTGTGATCATTTTAAATAATGTGGTTTTACCTGCACCGTTAGGGCCAATAACTCCGACAATTCCGCCCGGCGGCAAGCGGAAAGACAAATCTTTGATCAGGAGTTTGTCCCCGAACCCTTTGGCGATTTTATCAGCTTCAACCACAACACTACCGAGCCTTGGGCCGAGCGGGATGCGGATTTCTGCCGTTGTCAATTTTTCGTTTTCGGCGGCGTCACGTAGTTTTTCGTAAGCCGAAATACGGGCTTTCGACTTTGCCTGTCTGGCTTTCGGATTGGAACGTATCCAGTCCAGCTCGCGTTTAAGGGCGCGTTCTTTGGCATCGCCCTCGCGGCCTTCTTGCTTCATACGTTTATGCTTGGCGGCGGCCCAAGAGGAATAATTACCTTCGTGGGGCAGCCCGCGCCCCCGGTCTAATTCCAAAGTCCATGAGGTGATATTGTCGAGGAAATATCTATCATGGGTGATGAGAATAATCGCGCCTTTATAATTTTTGAGATAATTCTCCAGCCAGGCCACGGTCTCGGCGTCCAGATGGTTGGTCGGCTCGTCCATGAGCAGCATATCTGGCTTGGACAGCAATAATTGACATATGGCAACCCGGCGGGCTTCTCCGCCTGATAGATTATCCACGGACCAGTCTTTGGGCGGACAGCCAAGAGCCTGCATGGCCATATCGATTTTGCTGTCAATGTCCCAAGCGTCGCGGTTATCGACCTGTTCTTGAAGTTCTGTCATTTCCTCCATCAATTCGTCGGTATAATCTTCGGCCATTTTCATAGCGACGGCGTTATAGGCATCGAAAATCTGTTTGTCTTCACAGCCCAAAATCACATTGCCCCATACATCTTTGCTGTCGTCGAGACGTGGTTCCTGGGCCAGGTAGCCAATCTTGGCACCATCTGCGGCCCAATGCTCGCCGCTAACCTCGTCGTCGACCCCGGCCATGATTTTTAACAAGGTCGATTTACCAGAACCGTTAATCCCCACCACACCGATTTTGGCATCCGGGTAAAACGACAAATGAATATTGTCGAGAATGGTTTTATTGCCAAACTTCTTGGTCAAGCCCTGCATATGATAAATAAACTGACGTGCCACAACCGGCTCCTGTTACGGTGGTAAAATTTGCGTCTATATGGCGCGGTGCGGCCCGGTTTGCAAGTCCGTAATAAGGCCCTCTCGGGAACATACAATAATTACCCGCGACAGATTGACGCATAGCGAGTTGTGTGTTTAGATGCTCGCATAACTATAAAAATATTAAGGTGGGGTCTCATGAATAAATATCAAAAAATAGTGTTATTGGGTGTGTTGCTTGGGATAGTGGGGTGTGCCAACCTAAATTCGATACACAGAAAAACAGGAATTAACCCTGGAGGGCAGACGGAGTTCATTGACGCTAAACAACGATCCGTCTTGGTAAACCCCGTCTACGACACCGCCGTAGAGGATCACAAAGAAGAGATGAAGCGGCAAAGCAGCTATCGACGTTTTGGTACGAGTCGCAATAATAGTAGGGCTGTGCAGTCTCATACGCACCGTGAAGATGGTAGTATAATACCTGCTATGGTGCAGGTAATGCCTCCTTCTACACTCAGAATTACACAACCTAAATACCGCATGTGTGCCGAACCAGCGCCTGATGTATTTTCCATATACGCTCTTGCAGCAACGGCTCAAGGTAATATAGAGACGAACCCTGTTGCTGGCGGAGCACCTGGCCAAACTAGGGCGGGCGGTAATTTCGCGCTTAGCTCATCTGAAACTGCATCAACGATCGAACGAACTCAGACAATCAACCTTATGCGCGAATCTATGTATCGTACCTGCGAGCGTTATCTCAGCGGTGCTATTAGTGCCGAAACCATGCAAATACAAGCAGCGCGGGACCAGCGTGCAATGGTTGCCATTTTAGCGATTGAGCAACTGACTGGAATTGTCAAGCGTGCCCCAGCAATTCTTACGACAAAAACACAAGCTACTCAGGCTACGGCAAATGCTGAAATAGTACAGCAATGGAGACAGGAAAGCGAAGACTTAAAAGCCAAGGAAGAAGAAGTCAAAAAATCTCAAGAAGAATACAATACTGCAAAATCCAACTACAAAGCACTTAATTTGCCTGAACCGCCTGCAACCGTAGGTAAATGTGATTTGCTGGAAAGCACAGCGCTACCACAGCCAGTACCGACTCCGACCCCCGCTGAAACTGGGTCTACAACAATCGTTGATAAAAGTGAAGCCACTACGAACGCCGATGGTACCGAGAAAAAGACAGAGACAAAAATCACTACAAAGAGTGAGCCGGAAAAACCTGATACATCCGCAGCTGACAAGTCTGCAAAGCAGATGGAAGAGAAATCACAGTGCCTTGCGCTTAAGAAGAAAATGACCGATGCTGACGCGGTTCATGCTTCGAATGTGCAAGCGAAAGAAGCAGCAGATAAAAAGCTTAAATCCACTCAGAAATTCGCGGAGAATATTGGCGCGAATCTTCAAATAACATCTGCTAGCGGGGAAGGACAGGGCGACAGTGGTTCCAACGCTTTAGCGGCGCTTGACCGAATAAAAGTTGCCGAGGTAATAGGCGATATCACCAAATGGTCATTCGACAACCAAACAGAGATTGTCTTTACTTGCACACAGGTAATACGTAATGAAAATAGGACATACAATTATGCTACCATTAAGGTTTGCGCTAATATTCTTTTAAAACAATCTACAGCAAATATTACCGCACAACAGGCGACTAACGCGAGACAAAATAGCGGTTATATTGACACTAAAGCATTGATAGATGCCCTTACAAAAAGGCAGAGCAATAATAATGGAACGCCGCAGGGGTAGCAAGCGCGTCAGGGGTCTGCCCAACAAACCCAATCCAATCCGTCCGGAACAATCGACATGCAAGCTTTTGATGGATTTTTCCAGAAGGTGATAGAGGGTCGCGCTAATTGCAGCATCACAGATGGACCGAATCTTAGCGCTGGTGTTAGGGGTTATTTTGATAAAGACTGGAAATTGAAAAAACAGATCAGTTGAAGGACGAATACAATAATGAATCTACCAACTCTGCTAACCTAGTAGCTATCTATAAACTATGCACCCAAGGAGAAGGCGATGGATGATGAGTTAGACCTCGATGATTTTGTCATCTATGAGGACGCAATTTTTGTGGATTTCGTGGTGGAAGATTTAGATGTTCTTGCTACCAGGATCGTCGGTCAGCGTAAGACCGCGAATCTCGTTTCGATCCATTATGTGAAAGAATACGCTAACCATCGGCTTGTTAATGACGCTAGTTCGGGCGGCTCCGAGTGTGATAAAACCTTGAATGGGCCAGGCTACGTTCTTGTGTGGGCAAAAAAGTAACGTACCACGCCCCGTAGAAGCTATGCAATTCCCCGAAAAATTTAGACACTTCGCGTAGTTTAAATCTGCTCTGTGTTACAATAAAGACCACCGATTATTGATGGTTATTTTTCGGGCAATTTAACCGGACTGTCTTCAATTTCTATGGTGTCTGTCTCCAGTATTGGGGCTCGTTTGGGCAATATGTTTTTATCCAGCAAGTTTTGTACGCGCCGCTTCGCATCTAGGCGCAAATCTTCATAAAACAGATTAAACGGCAGGGTTCTATATTTGCCGCCAAATCTGTTGGGTCGGCGCAGGTTTTTCTGTTTTGGTGTGTCCAACAATAATATGCCGCCCTGGCATTGGGCCCCGGTTTGTTGGGGCATGGGGGCAGGGGCTACATCCTTGTCTAATCCTTCCGCCGCCACGCCGCCTAAATGTAGCCGCGCCGGCGCATAATCGGTTCCGTCGGTCCATAACAATGGGTTTATACATAGAAGTGGCCGCCCTCGTACGGAATCGAGCCGCCCCTTATCGTCCCAGACCATGGTTTTTTGTACAAACATACGCGCCCGTTTTTTTTCGGCTGGTTCAAAGGCACCAAAGGCGACGACGCAATTGGTGTCTTGTTTGTCGGTACACGGGGTGAGACCTGAAAGTTTGCGCTCAAAACTGTCAAGGGTTAGGGGGTGGTCGATAATATAGGCGACTGCCAGTTTTTTCTGTAATTCGCCCGCAAAGAATTCCTGCAATAATTTTTGCACATGCAGTCCGCCTTGGCCGTAGCCGACCAATACGATTGGGCGCTCCGGCGGGTTTTCCTCCAGAAATACTTCAAAAGCCCGACGTACATCACCGTAAGCAAAAATTTGTGCGTCCACCGCATCATCGCGGTTGGTGAGAAATGTGTAGAGCGCTGCCTGACGGTAGACGGGGGCATAAACCCGGCCAGCATTTTTGTAAGGAAGAACGTAATTGGGAACGGCGATGCGGGTAAAATTGCGCTGTAATTTTTGCGAATCTATC
This sequence comes from Robiginitomaculum sp., assembly GCA_002733385.1. Lineage (GTDB taxonomy): Bacteria > Pseudomonadota > Alphaproteobacteria > Caulobacterales > Maricaulaceae > Robiginitomaculum_A. The sequence continues at coordinate 47,520 of NVVO01000020.1, read as the reverse complement.
GGGGCATTCCAATGTTCGCCGCCAAGATAAAATGTAGGTATGACCACGAAAATATCACCGCCAGGAATGGTAATTGGGTCAATATCAGACTCGGGCCGATGTAACCAGGCTTCGGTTTGGCTATAATTTGGTGCAGGGGTGGGCAGATAGGTCTGAAACGGTTGTCCGGGATCGTTTAGGGACTGAAATACGTCGTCGCGGTAATACCAGAACGCCAATATAACCGCGACCGCGAGCAAGCCAATGCAGACGCTTATGAATATGCGCAAATGGACAAGTCCTAATTTAGCCAAAATTTATCTCCAGATTACGAAAATTCTATTTACTGTTTCAGATGTATAAGCGTACAACACCTAACAGAAATAAGAAAGTTAGCAAAATGACAAATATGCCTCTCGAGAGTACGCCAAAAAAACACAGGTTTTTCGCGTCCCTGCGCAATAATTTCTTTACGGGTATTGTTGTGGCTCTACCGATCGGATTGACGATCTGGCTGATTACCTGGTTCGTAAATATCGTCGATACTAAAGTCAAACCACTGATGCCGGCAGAATTTGTACCTGGATGGGTGTTTGCCATACCGGGCCTTGGTATCATTATTTCCATTATTGCCTTGTGGCTTTTGGGGGCCATAGCGACTAATTTTTTTGGCAGCCGTTTGTTGCGCTTTGGCGAAAGCCTAGTGTCGCGTGTGCCTTTGGTGCGCAATATTTACAAGACCCTCAAGCAAATTGTCGTGACTATGGCCCGGCAAAAAGATCAGGCTTTTAAAGAAGTTTGCTTGTTGGAATACCCGCGTAAAGGCTTGTGGGCGGTCGGGTTCATCACATCTGATCTGAAAGGGGCTCCGTCAAAACATCTGACAGATGACTATGTTTGTGTTTTTGTTCCGACCACGCCTAACCCGACATCAGGTTTTTTGTTATTTGTCAAACGCACGGACTTGAAAATCCTGGATATGACACCGGAAGAAGGCGCCAAAATGATCATTTCTGGCGGCATGGTGACATCGAACAAAGATCTGGAAGAGCCAACCCCCTCTCTTTAACGAGAGCTAACCAGATTGCATCAATTTAATCCCGATATCCTGTTCGAACAAATACAGCAAAACCCTCGCCGCTTGCCCGCGTTTTGTTGTTAAATCTCGGTCGGTGGATGCGAGTAATCTTGCATCGGTAACGGCGGTTTCCAGCAGGTTTTTGTGTTTGTCAAGAATGGCCAGTTTATAAGCCGGTAGACCGCTTTGGCGCGCCCCTAACAGATCACCACTGCCGCGCAATGTCCAGTCTTCCTCGGCGATGACAAATCCGTCTTCGGTCTCGCGCATAATGTTAAGTCTGGCTTTGCTACTAACCCCAAGCGGGCCTTTATAGAGTAAAATACAGGTGGATTGCTTGTCATTACGCCCAACTCGGCCGCGCAATTGGTGGAGTTGCGCCAGACCAAAACGTTCGGCGTGTTCTATGACCATGACCGTGGCCCCTGGCGCATCAACCCCGACCTCGATCACTGTGGTCGCCACAAGAATATCATATTGCCCACGTTTGAAGCTTTCCGACATGGCTTCTTTTTCTTTGGCTTTCATGCGGCCATGTAATAAACCAACCCTGTCGCCAAACCGGGCGGTGAGATGGCGAAACCGTTCTTCAGCCGATGCCAGATCAAGTATTTGCGAATCTTCCACCAATGGGCACACCCAATAAACCTGTTCTCCTTTTTCCAACACCCGTTCAAGCCCGTCTATGACGGCGTGCATTTTATCTACGGGGACAATGCGTGTATCGATGGGCAAGCGTCCTGCCGGTTTTTCGTCCAACCGGGAAATATCCATATCCCCATAAGATGTCAGGGCCAAGGTACGCGGGATTGGTGTGGCAGTCATGACCAGAATATCCGGGCGCGACCCTTTTTGACTTAGGCGCAATCTGTCGCGCACCCCGAAACGGTGTTGTTCATCTATGATCGCAAGCCCGAGATTGTTAAACTCTACATGTTCCTGAAACAAGGCATGGGTGCCGCATAAAACATCAATATGCCCGTCCGCCAGCCCGCTTAAGATGGCTTGGCGCTGCTTGCCCTTGTCGCGGCCAGTCAGGGCTTCGACGACAAGATTGGCCGGGGATAAAAATGCGTCCAAAGAAATTTTATGTTGCCGTGCCAATATTTCGGTTGGGGCCATAATGGCCACTTGCGCCCCGGCCTCGCAGACATGGGCGGCGGCCAAAGCGGCGACAAAAGTTTTGCCGGCACCAACATCGCCTTGCAACAGCCGCGCCATGCGGGTGTCGGCGCTTAAATCTGCCTGTATTTCTGCAAATGTCCGCGATTGTGCCCCGGTTGGTTTAAAGGGTGCACCGTCCAAAACTTCTTTAACATATTCGCCTATTGCCTTGAAACTGCGGCCATCTTGGCGGCGTGAATGCTCACGCGACAGGGCGAGTGCAAGCTGGCGGGCCAGTAATTCGTCGTAAGCCAGACGGCGGCGGTGCAAGCTATCATCGCTGGCTTCGATTTTGCTGGCCGGGGCGTGCAAGGCTTGCAAGGCCGCGCGCCAACTGGGCCAATCATTTTTAGCCAATAAGTGCGGGTCTTGCCATTCCGGTAGCTCGGGGCTTTTTACCAAAGCGCCGTCCACGGCTTTGCGGGCCATTTTTTGTGACAAGCCTTTGGTGAGAGGATAGAGAGTTTCAAACTGGGGGATTTGGCCCGCGTCTTTCACGGGCAAAATATAATCCGGGTGGGTCATTTGTGCCTGGCCACGGAAATGTTCTATTTTACCAGATATTACCACATCACCGCCGGGCGGCAGGATGCGCAGTAAATAATCAGGATGGGCATGGAAGAATGTCAATTCAAGCTCGCCGCTGTCATCAGAGACAAATACCCGGTAGGGCAGTCTGCGTGTTGCGCCGGGGCTGTGCTTGTCTATTGTCACTTTCAGGACAACCATATCGCCGTCGACAGCACTGGAAATAGCTGGTAGTTTTATACGCTCCACCAACCCGCTAGGCGGGGTCAAAACCACATCACGTATCCGCCGCCCTACGGCTTTGTCGAGTAAATCGGCGCTGCGCGGCCCGATGCCAGACACGGTGCTAATATCAGCGAACATCGGAAATAAAATATCAGGTCTCATATTTGCATTTTGCGCAGAGTTTCCCATGACTGCAAGGAAATCATGGACTATAGGAGCGGGACTGGAGATTCGTTTGCCCAAATCAATAAATGAAATACGCATAAAAAAATTGATACACCGTGCAGGCTATCGGGGGTTCAAAGAGGTTGATCTCATCCTCGGCGGCTTTGCAAAATCCCATGCCCGTGGGTTGAGCGGTGATGAATTTGTCCAGTTCGAAATATTACTCGAAGAAAAAGACCATGATATTTACGACTGGATCACAGGGGTGCAGGAAGTGCCGGCGCGGTTTGATACTGAGTTATTTGGAAAACTGCGCAATTTTACCCCCGATATATTGAAATAATGCAATCGATCCAGACATATGCGGACGCCAAAGGCGCTTGGCAGGTTGGGGAATTGCCCGAGGGAGCTGATGCTTATGTATTTGCCAAAGCGGCCCATTTGCGCTGGAAGATGCGGCGCGGCGGGCTAAATGTATTTGTGGCCCGCGATGAAGCCCGCGCTGGCGCATTTCGCAGCGCCGTAGAATTTTTTGCCCAAGAGATGGATGCGGATATAGAGGCGTTATATTTCCCGTCCTGGGACTGCTTGCCCTATGACCGGGTTTCGCCGAGCCGCACCATAGCGGCCAGACGGGCCGGGTGTTTGCACCGCTTGTGCAATTTGGGCGGTGACAAGCCAGCCATTTTGGTGACCACAATCAATGCTCTGTGCCAAAAAGTGCCGCCGCGCATCCTTATGGGCAAGGCCGGGTTAAGCTTGCGGGCGGGAGAGCAGGTTAAACGCGAAACATTAGAGCAGTATTTTACCATGAACGGCTATACCCGCGCCTCGACCGTGATTGAGCCGGGGGATTATGCTTTGCGCGGCTCTTTGGTCGATGTATTTCCGCCTGGATTTGACGAACCCGTGCGGCTGGATTTTTTTGGTGACGAGTTGGAGAGCCTGCGCTCCTTTGATGCGGACAGCCAGCGTTCGACACAAAAACATGAGCGCATAGACCTGGCACCTGTTAGTGAGGTATTTCTCAATCCCTTGAGTGTCGCCAAATTCCGTACATCCTATATTGCCGCTTTCGGCGGTGGCCTCAGTAATGACCCGCTCTATGCCGCCGTCACCCAAGGCATCCGCTACCAAGGGCTTGAGCATTGGCTGCCCTTATTTACGGAAAGGCTTGAGACATTATTTGATTATGTGCCGGGTAATTCCTTATGGGCATTTGATGCGCAAGTTTCCGAGGCCCGTGGTGAGCGCGATAAATTGATTGCTGATTATTATGAAGCACGGCAAGGCCATATTGAAGATACATCCGCTTACCGAGCTTTGCCGCCGGAGCGATTGTATTTGACGGGCGAGGATTATGAAGATCATCTAAATGATTTAACTCTACGTAATCACTCACCTTTTTCTTTGTCTACATCTAAAGGTACCATGAATATGGCGGCGCATTCGGCGCGTAATTTTTCAAGGGAACGCCAGAGCGAAGGCGTTAATGTCTTTGAAATAGCCGCTAATCATTTGCGGGAATTGGCCAAATCTGGTCAAAAAGTTCTGCTGGCCTCATGGACGGACGGCTCCAGCGAGCGTATGGGCGGGGTGTTTGCCGACCATGATTTGGTGACAGGTTCTATCAGCACGGCCGCAGATATGGCCAAGCTGGCACCGGGGCAGATCAAACGCATTGTCCTGCCTATAGAGAACGGCTTTACTTACGGTGATCTTAGTGTCTTGAGCGAGCAGGACATTCTCGGTGACCGATTGGTGCGCAGAGGACGGCGGCGCAAGGGCAAGAATTTTATTGCAGAAGTTTCTGCATTGTCAGAAGGTGATTTGGTCATCCATATTGACCACGGTCTGGGTCGGTATTTGGGGCTGGAGACTTTGCCAGTACAAGACGCACCCCATGATTGTCTCAAAATTGAATATGCCGGCGGCAGTAGTTTGTATCTGCCTGTGGAAAATATCGAGCTGTTGTCGCGCTACGGGGCGGGCGGCGATAATCCGGTGCTCGACCGCTTGGGCGGAGCGGCTTGGCAATCGCGCAAGTCAAAGGCCAAGCAGCGTCTTAAGGACATGGCGGGCAGGTTGATCAAAATTGCGGCAGCCCGCGCCCTTAAAACCTGTGAGCCTGTAGAGATTGCGCACGGAGAATATGCCGAATTTTGCGCCCGTTTTCCTTATGTGGAAACCGAAGACCAGATGCATGCCATCGAAGATGTGGTAAATGACCTGACCTCTGGTCGCCCTATGGACAGGCTGGTGTGCGGTGATGTCGGGTTTGGCAAGACCGAAGTGGCACTTAGGGCGGCATATCTTATGGCCATGAGCGGACAGCAAGTGGCCATCGTTGCGCCGACGACAATTCTGTGCCGCCAGCATTTCGCAACATTTACGCAGCGGTTCAAAGGCTTGCCCATAAAGATACGGCAACTGTCGCGGCTGGTACCTACCAAAGACGCCAAAGCGGCGCGAGAGCAATTGGCCAGCGGGCAATGCGACATTATCATTGGCACCCATGCTTTGCTGGCCAAGTCGGTAAAATTTGCCGATTTGGGTTTGTTGGTGGTAGACGAGGAACAGCGCTTCGGGGTTGGTCATAAGGAACGTTTGAAAGCCTTGCGCAGTAATGTACATGTGTTGACCTTGACCGCCACGCCGATCCCGCGAACCTTGCAAATGGCACTGHCGGGTATTCGGGATTTGTCGTTAATCGCCACGCCGCCTGTGGATAGATTGGCGGTACGTACCTATATCACCCCGTGGGATATGGTGATTTTTCGCGAAGCTTTATTGCGCGAACGTTACCGGGGCGGGCAAAGTTTTTTCGTGGTGCCGCGCATTGCBGANTTGCGCMGVTGTGARGAGTTTTTACGCGAAAATGTACCTGAGGTCAGCTATGTGATGGCCCACGGCCAAATGAAAGCAACAAACCTTGAAGATGTGATGACCGCTTTTTATGACCGTCAATATGATGTGCTTTTATCCACATCCATTATTGAAAGCGGCATAGATATTCCGTCCGCCAACACTATGATTATTTACCGGGCTGACCGGTTTGGTTTGGCGCAACTTTACCAGATGCGCGGGCGGGTCGGGCGTTCGAAAGTGCGGGCCTATGCTTATCTGGCCACGCCAGAACAGCAAGTTATGACCAAGGGGGCGCTGCAACGCCTCAAAATTTTGCAGTCGCTTGACACGCTCGGCGCCGGGTTTTCTTTGGCCAGTCATGATCTCGACATGCGCGGCGGTGGTAATCCTCTCGGCGAGGAACAATCGGGCCATATCAAGGACTTGGGCGTAGAACTTTATCAGCATATGCTCGAAGAAGCGGTGGCGGAATTGCGAGATGATGACAGTGTCGTCAATCGTTCATGGTCGCCGCAAGTCAATGTAGGTGTGCCCATATTGATACCTGAAAACTATGTGCAGGATTTACATGTGCGCTTGTCCTTATATCGCCGCTTGTCCGAGTTGGAAGATAATGCCCAGGGCAATGCCTTTGCGGCGGAACTGATAGACCGGTTTGGGGCTTTGCCTCGCGAAGTGGATTATTTGTTACAAGTCATGTCCATCAAACGCCTGGCCCGGGCTGCCAAAGTCGCCAAAATTGACGCWGGCCCYAAAGGTGCGGTGTTCACATTBCGYCATCAGGACATTAAAGACCCGGCVGTTATACTGGGGGCCATGCAAACCCATCCCAATTGGCGCTTACGTCCCGACCAGACAATATTGGTACCCGCTAAATTGGACGACCCGGCCATGCGGCTCAACAGTGTCGAGCAAACATTGAAAATCTTGGTACGAAGCTCTGCCGGAGATAATTCTTAATACCTAGTTTAGGCTGCGCTGGTCGTGGTTACGTTTTCACTGAGTGTATTCATCGTAAGCTCCAGTTTGATATTGAGCGCCTCGCCCGTATCAGGAGCGCTTAATGTAGCGCATTTCAAGATCGTTGTTAAGCGTTCGCAAACCGGTTGCAATTGCGCGGCGGTTTGTCCGGGGAAGGCTATGGCAAATACATTGGTTTCAATACGCGCCGTTATGTCTTGCAAACGCACCAGGTTTTTTATCATGACACCGATTTGCCCGTAAGACGCACCAATGGCAATATCGGGATCTGAATGATCGGCGGGGGAAATGCGGATAAGGCACAAGCTGACCGGCATGTTTTGSCCATGGTAAAAYTTYACAACCCGRGATAAATGGGCATTAAARAAAGATTTRTTGAACAATTGYGTTGATGTATCCGTACATAAACTCCCGCCCAGCACGCCAAATTCGTCCTTTAGATTTGTGTGCATGCGGTGGAAATTGGCTTGTTCAAGCACGCGCGCGCTAATGTCCACCAAAGGCGCATTGGCATCCAACACATCATTCATGCCTGCTTCATAGACGGTTTTTTGTTCGTCGTTGCTGATGGTGTTGGCCAATAACAGCGCCGGCACATGGTATAATTTTGCGTTTCTGCGCATGGTTTGTGTGACAGCAATGGCTGCGTCCATTGACCCTAACCCGTTCATTACCACGGCATCAAATGTTTGTTCATACAAATAATCAAATGCGGTAAATGAGGTAAATGCTGCAACAACTTTCACATTTTTTCGCTGCAAGGCATTGATAATAATCATAAACTCCGGAGAAGCTTTGCCAACAAACAGGATGTTAAACGGATTGTTTTTTTGTATCTGCGGTGTTTGATGGGTAATGCCAAAATCTTGTTTCAAGGTTTGCAAGCGCAAGGTTATTTCGCGTTCCATACTGGCCAACCGCATGAGGCCAATTGTGCGCAATACGATTTGGGCTGGGTGGTATGGCTGTATCAGTAAAGAATCAAATATCTCATTGTGCAAAACTGGTGTGGATTGCATCAAAGCCAGGACGGGGATGTTGAGACCAATATACCGGGCTTTGATGCTTTTCAATAATTCTTCAGCTTGCTTTGACAAATTTTCTGTGATGACGACAATCGCAGCGGGGGCGATTCCAGCCAGTTTGCTGTGACCCATATTATTTAAATCAAGACTATTGAAATCGAAATTGGCAGGCGAAAACCCGCGTTTTTCAAATGCAAGAACAAGATCAGCCGGAGCCGCTGCGGCTCCGGAAAATATCAATACAGGTTTTGCCAGTTCGGTCATAGTTACGCCCATTACGAATCATATGCCCGCACTATACAAAGGCGAGCCTTACCCGGACGTAAACAAATTGCGGGTATTATCTGTAGGGCCTACGACTTGACCTCAAGAAAACGGCTTGTGTTTTTGCCACCAACCAGTCTTTTTCGGGGCTTTAGCTTTGCTGTCTTTAGCTTTGGCATCTTTCGGCTCTTTGGTATCTTTTGGCTGTTTGGCGGTTTTAGGTTTTTTGCTTTCCTTAACCGGTTTTGCTTTTTCTGCTTTTGGTTTCTTGTCTGCAACAGATTTACTATTTGTTGAAGACTTAGAGCGGCTTGATGGTTTCTTGGGCTTTGCTGCATCGGCTTTTGGTTTTTCGGCCTTTTTTGGCGCAGATTTGCTGGCAGCAGGTTTGCGCTTTCGTGCCGGTTTGCTTTCTGCCGCTTGATCCTGCTCCGGATTTTTGTGTTCAGCCGCTTTACTTTCAGAGCTTTTGTCAGATTGATTGCTCTTATCTTTTTTAGGAGCCGTTTTGGAGCGTCGTTTCTTTGTAGTTGATTGCTCGTCGGGTGATATTTGCTTGGCCGCAGGTTGAGCGGGTTGATCATCCTTGCTTTGTAGTGCGGCTTGTTCTGTATTGGCCTCGCTGGTTTGGTTGGACGTGTTCGCGTCCTGATTTTGATTGCCGCGCCGCCTGCGCCCACCGCGTCTGCCGCGCCGCCTTTTGCTCTTGGACGGCTTGTTGGTGTCATCCGTATCGGATTGTCCTGGCTGGTCTCCGCTTCCGTGGGGCTCATTTTGCGCTTTGTTGCGGGCTTTATTTCTACCTCTATTGCCGTCTCTGTTCCCGTCTTTGTTTCCGTCTCTGTTTCCGTCTCTGTTTCCTTCTCTGGAGCGCCTAGACTTGTTGGCATTACGGCTTTCCTTTTCGATTGTCTCTAGGGGATCCGTGCCTGCGTCCGTTTTTTTCCCGACCCGTTCAATTTCAAAACCTGGACGGATTAAACTTGGATCAGCGATAATTTCGGCGAACATGCCGTTTTGTGCTTCAATTTCGTTTAACAGGTCGCGTTTTTCATTGAACAGATATTGAGCGACATCCGGGGTGACTTTGATGCGAATGCGTTTGCTATGGCCGCGTATGCCTTCTTCTTCAATGGCGCGAAGAGCTTTAAGCGCACTGGAATCGATCGAGCGTTTGCGGCCAACACCATTACAATGTTCGCAAGAGGCGGAGGAGCCTTCCAGCAAAGAGCGGCGGCGACGTTGGCGCGACAATTCCATCAGGCCAAATTGGGAAATTTTGTTCATTTGCACACGAGCCCGGTCATCGGCGAGAGCGTCGCGCATGCGTTTTTCAACCGCGCGGTTATTGCGGCTCTGGTCCATATCGATAAAGTCGATGACCACCAGTCCGGCCAAATCACGCAAGCGCATTTGCCGAGCTACTTCATCTGCGGCTTCCAGATTGGTTTTAAGAGCCGTGCGTTCCACATTGCGTTCTTTGGTGGAGCGGCCAGAATTTACATCCACCGACACCAAGGCTTCGGTCGGGTGAATGACCAGATAACCGCCCGAGCGCAGTTGGGCAACGGGTTCAAGACAGGCTTCAATTTGGCTTTCTACCTGAAAGCGCAAAAATAACGGGATGTCATCTTTATAGGGCTGGACATTTTTTGCATGGCTGGGCATCAGCAATTTCATGAAATCTTTGGCCAGACGGTAAGCATCATCGCCTTGCACATATACTTTTTCGATGTCCTTGCCGTAAAGATCCCGGATGGAACGCTTGACCAGATTGGCTTCTTCGTGGATCAGGGCAGGGGCARCGCTTTTTAGGGTCGTCTTGCGGATCGTGTCCCACAATTTGGACAGATATACATAATCGCGCTTAATCTCGGTTTTGGTGCGTTTGGCACCTGCCGTGCGGACAATCAAACCCATGCCTTGAGGCACGGATAGTTCGCTCATGACGGATTTAAGCCGTTTACGGTCGGAACCATTGGCGATTTTGCGAGAAATGCCGCCGCCGCGCGGTGTATTGGGCATCAGCACGCAATAACGGCCCGCAAGGGATAAATATGTGGTCAGGGCAGCGCCTTTATTGCCGCGTTCTTCCTTGACCGCCTGTACCAACAAAATTTGCCCGCGTTTCACCACTTCCTGGATTTTGTAACGACGCTTGGCCATGCGTTTGCGTCTGGCTCCGTGCATTTTTGCCTGTTCGGCTTCAATTTCTGCATCTACGGCGTCAACAATATCTTCTTCGGTATTGTCATCATCGCCGTTGTCATCATCGCCGTTGTCGGCGTCTTGTTCTATGTCGGCATTGGTGTCCTTTTGAGCAATTTCATCTTTGGCGGCGGATTTGCTTCGACTTCCTTTTTTACCCGACGGTTTTTTACCAGAGGCAGACTGCGCACTCTTGTCTAAATTTTCCTCTTCATCTTCCTCTTCTTGCAAGCTTTCAGCCTGTTCTGCGGCCAGCAAGACTTGTCGGTCTTCATGGGGGATTTGGTAATAATCAGGGTGGATTTCTGAAAACGCTAAAAAGCCGTGGCGATTGCCGCCGTATTCGACAAAAGCGGCCTGTAATGAGGGTTCGACCCTAGTTACGCGGGCTAGATAGACATTTCCGCGTATTTGCCGCTTGGCAGCGCTTTCAAAATCAAGATCTTCGAGGCGGGTTCCGTCGACCACCGCCACACGGGTTTCTTCCGGGTGGGAGGCGTCGATTAACATGGTTCGTGACATAATATTCTCCGAAGCCGCTCAGGCTCGGGTGATCGCACGGATTATGGGCGCGGTCAGTCTGTATTGGGACCAGCGCCAACCGTGTATCAGGGTAGAATAGGTTGAGTGTGAGCAGCTTTATCTGTGTTAAAATTTGTACATTCAGTACGTTTAAGAGTGCATAAATCCGCGCTTTGCCAAATAGTACTTTACCAAATAATACAGGGCCAACCAGTACAGGTTTGCCTGCACTTTTGTTTTGGTTGCCTAGATTTTGGTGGCATGTGTGTGGATTTTGCATAAATTTCCAAGTTTAAGCTCAAAGGAGAGCCTTTTTTATCTAAGGTTTGGCGAATACGCCGAAACCCAAATGTGTATGTGGCACATAAATCCCGATATTGCCAATAGGAAATGTGGTATATCTAAAAATATAGGGATATGTGACCCAAATGTCGTACCAAGTGTTTAATATGAGTAATTCTTGAAATCGTAACCTTTCATCAAATATCTATCGGCAATAGGGGGTATGGCCTTATTTTTATTCCCAATACATATTTTCGTTTTTGCCAGGCGTGCCGCCTTGGCCTTGTTGTTGTTTGGCATTATGGCCCCGAGCAACATTGCTTTGGCTACGGATAGTTCAGTAATTTCAATATATAAAGATGATTTATATGCAAGCCAAGGGGACAGGACGCGGCTATTTTTAAAAGCAAGTGAGAGCAATGCACCAAATGTATTTTTCATAAAGGGAGATAAGCCGCGCATCGTTATTGATTTCAAGGGGGCGGAATTAAGCCGGGCGTTTTCGGCGTTGTCACAGGGCAAGGCGTATTTACCCGGTGCGGGCGGGATAACAAAACTTAGATTCGCCCCGCGCGGCCAAAGGGATATGCGGTTTGTGGCTGATTTAGAGCAAGATGCCAAATATTTGTCCCATAGTTTTGACAGGGGCGTGTTGGAAGTCGTCGTAGATTATGCACGAGGCGGCCAAAGTGCTGGTTTGCAAGCGGCTCGTGCGGACGCAATGCCGATCCCGCGGCTCAAACCAGGTTTGTACGCGCAAAACCACGATATTATTCCAACACCACGTCTGAAAGCCTCCCGCCGTAAAAACCTGGTTAAGCTGGTCACTAGAAAGCCGGTTATTGTCATTGACCCCGGCCACGGCGGTCGTGATCCTGGCGCTATTGGTGCTGCACGCGTGGTCGAAGAGCATGTGGTTTTAAAGGCGGCCATGGAACTTCGCCGGCAATTACAGGCCAGCGGCAAATACAAAATTGTGCTGACCCGGACAAATGACACCTATATCGACCATGACAAGCGGGTATTGATTGCCCGCAAAGCCGGGGCGGATTTGTTTATCTCCCTACACGCAGACTCGCTGGCAAGTTCCAGTGCGCGCGGTGCTTCGGTTTACACCCTGTCCAGCCGGGCCGAAGCCAGAACCCACAAAATTGTAAGCGTGCAAAACTGGGTGCTTGATGTTGATCTCACCACGACATCTGATCCAGTCAGTAATATATTGGTCGATTTGGCCCAGAGGAAAACCTTAACAAAATCAGAGAATTTCTCAAAAATCCTCATCCCTGAATTGAAGGAAAGTTCTCGGTTGTTGGCCAACACCCATCGCCGGGCCGGCTATTATGTGCTTCTGGCACCAGACGTGCCGGCAGTGCTTCTGGAATTGGGTTTTTTGTCTAATCCGCAGGACGAGAAACTGCTTAACACCGCCGCCCACCGCAAGAAACTGATGGGAAGTGTTGCAAGGGCCATTGATACATATTTTGCGCAAAAAAGTTTCAAATAATAATTCCAGTCATATATACTGCACAAATACGCTTACATGTTGAGCCTAGGCGCTTTATAGTGAGCAGATTCGCTACAGTCTTAGGCAAGGCCTTATTTATGCCCAAGTTTAAATCATAAAGAGCATTATGAGCAATATGAGCAATGAAGACCCTGAAATAGTTGACGATACCGATCCGGTCAAAGTTTCCAGATGGCCCCTATATTGGAAAATAGCTAAATATCTGACGGCTGCGGGCTCTGTGCTTGGGGTTTTCGTTTTGATTTTTGTCGGGGTGTTTATTGTGCGCGCCGTACGGGACTTGCCCACACTTGAGGCCGTACAACAATATACGCCTGCGGTGATGTCACGGGTACATGCAGGGGACGGAAAGCTGATAGCGGAATACGGTATCSAAAAAAGGGTATTCGTGCCGATCAATTCCATCCCCAAACAAATACAACATGCTCTGGTGGCTTCTGAAGACCAGCGGTTTTATAGCCATGACGGCTTTGATCCCAGGGGGTTTGCACGGGCAATGCGGGCCAATATCGGGCACAAATTAAAAGGCGAGCGGCTTGAAGGCGGATCAACCCTGACCCAGCAGGTTGCCAAACATTTTTTGGTCGGCGATGAGCGCAATATTGCCCGCAAAATTCGCGATATTTTCATTGCCCGGCGGATTGAAAAGGCCATTAGCAAGGACGACATTCTAGAGCTTTACCTGAATGATGTGTATTTTGGCCGTAGGGCTTACGGAATTGCTGGCGCGTCGTTGAATTATTTCAACAAGCCCCTCGACAAATTGACGCTGGGAGAAATGGCCTATTTGGCAGGGCTGGTGAAGGGGCCGGCCAATTATCAATTGGACAACAACAAAGAGAGAGCCATCAATCGCCGTAATTATGTGCTCAACCGTATGGCCGAAGACGGCTATATTAGCGCGGAACAAAACGCAAATGCAAAGCGTGAAGACTTGGCCGTAGAGGAGCGACTGCGCGGCGATGAGTATTTGGCGGCGGAATATTTTGTCGCCGAGGTGCGCAAGCAGATTAACGGTATGTACGGCGAGACGCAGCTTAATGAAGGCGGGCTTTCTATTCGCACCACCCTGGACACCAAAATGCAATTGATGGCACGAAAAGCATTGCGGCGCGGGCTGGAAATGTATGACCGGCGCCACGGCTATAGAGGGGCATTGGCTCGTGTGGAGGATGCGGAAGATGCGGCAGATTGGCAAGAATTTTTAGCCAACTTTAACCCGCCGAAAGATATTTCGCCCTGGCGGGTAGCCGTGGTGTTGAAAGCCGAGGGCGAGATTGCGGAAATTGGGTTTGCCGAGGGTGAAAACGGGTCTATCCATATCAAAGATATTGATTGGGCCAAGCAGGTTTCCGCCGATTATAAATTAGGGGCGGAACCCAAGTCTGTCGCGGATGTGTTTGCGAAAAATGATGTTATTTTAGTGGAGAGCAAGCCTGATGCTGAAACCGGTAACGCCTATAATTTACGCCAGATCCCAATTGCCAACGGCGGTATTATAGCTATGGATCCCCATACCGGGCGGGTTTTGGCGCTGGTCGGCGGGTATAGCTTTTCCCAGAGCCAGTTTAACCGGGCCACCCAAGCCTATCGCCAGCCCGGATCGTCTTTCAAACCCTTTGTCTATATGGCGGCTCTGGACAGCGGATTTACACCGTCGAGCCAGATATTGGATGCGCCCTTTGTTATCGAGCATAATGACCGCGACGAGACATGTGTAGAACAGGTGCGGGCCGGTCAGAGCAGGCTGGTTTTCGGGCCGCAAGATGCTGAGCCAGAAGCGCAATCAGAAACACCTGAACCGATTTCACCAGAGGTTCTACGGCGCGRACAATCAGGCGAAGACGGTGAAGAAATCGTGTGCGGCCCGGTGTTTTATAAGCCTGCGAACTTTAATGCCGGCAGATGGTACGGGCTGTCCACACTCCGCCTAGGGTTGGAAAAATCCCGCAACGCCATGACCGTTCGCCTTGCTAACGATATCGGGATGCGGGCCATCAACAGATATGGCCGCAGTTTCGGTATTTATGATGAGACCAAACATGAATTGGCCTGGGCTTTGGGAGCGGGAGAGACAACTTTGCTGCGCATGGCCTCGGCCTATGCGGCTATTGTCAACGGCGGTAAAAAAGTCACGCCAACCTTGCTTGATCGGGTGCAAGACAGCACAGGCAAGACGGTCTATTCCAATGATAACAGAGCCTGTCCCGATTGCTTTATGGACGAATGGGTCGAGAATATGGTGCCGCCTGAGCTTCCCGATGAGCGTGATGTGGTGGTTAGTCCGGTAACGGCTTACCAAATGACCTCCATGCTGGAAGGGGTGGTCAAACGCGGGACGGGCCGACAAATGTTGCGACTTGAGAGGCCGATAGCTGGCAAAACCGGCACGACCAATGATTATAAAGATGCCTGGTTTATGGGTTTCTCTCCGGATTTGGTGGTGGGGGTTTATGTGGGATATGATACGCCGCGCTCTTTGGGTACGGAGACGGGCTCTCAGGCGGCGGGGCCGATTTTCAGGTTTTTCATGGCAGACGCCCTCAAGGACACACCAAAGGTGGCGTTTCGGATCCCGGACGGTGTATTGCTGGCCCCCGTGGACCAGCTCAGCGGTGAACCGTCTTATATTGGTGCGCCCAATTTTATTTACGAAGCTTTCAGGCCCGGTACGGAACCGCGTATTGGTGATAACCGCAATAAAATCAATATAGGCGGCGGGGGCGGCGGCTATGACRKYWTTGATTTTGGCTTTGGCAATCAGGATATTGCTCAAAATGGCAATCAAGGTGAACCGGGCCAACCGAACGGAGAAGCGCAAGCTGGTGAGAATACACCAACGTCGCCCGATGTCGGAACCGCGCCGCTACGCCAACCAAACCCTATGCCAAAACCAGAGCCGCAAACTGACGAAGATGAAGTAGACTTGGACGACGGCTTGTATTAACCCCAAATATCACACATAGAAAAGGTCTGAAATGGCGGCAGAACACGATCAGTTGAGCACGCAAATCAAGCAGTCACTCGCGCTGCTGAGGAGGCGTCTTTGACCCGGAAAACTCCGAGCGCCGATTGGCGGAAATCAATGCTCTGATCGAAGGCCCGGACTTCTGGAATGATGCAGCCAAAGCCCAGGCCATGATGCGTGAACGTGGGCGGCTGGAAAGCGCGTTTGAACAAATATCGGATATGGAAACCGAGCTTGTCGATACCCTTGAATTGTTGGAAATGGCAGAAGATGAAGGGGATGTCGATATATTAGAAGAAGCCACTAACACATTGAAAACGCTTGGAAAACAGGCCGGAAAAGCCGAGATAGAAGCTCTATTGTCCGGCGAAGTTGACGCCAATAATGCATTTGTGGAAATCCACCCCGGCGCCGGCGGTACCGAGGCTCAAGATTGGGCCCAAATGTTATTGCGGATGTATGTGCGCTGGGCCAATAGTCGCGGTATGAAGGTCGAGGTTTTGGAAGAACAGGCAGGCGACGAGGCCGGGCTTAAATCCGCCACGATTTTGGTCAAGGGACATAATGCATTTGGTTGGCTAAAAACTGAAAGCGGGGTGCACCGTTTGGTGCGTATATCTCCGTTTGATAGCTCGGCCCGCCGCCATACCAGTTTTGCCAGTGCCTGGGTATATCCGGAAATTGACGATACAATAGACATCGAGATTAACGAGAGCGAATGCCGGGTTGATACCTATAGGGCGTCCGGGGCGGGCGGTCAGCATATTAACAAAACCGACAGTGCGGTGCGCATCACCCATGAACCTAGCGGCATTGTCGTGCAGTGCCAAAGTGACCGCTCCCAACACAAAAACCGATCCCGTGCCTGGGACATGTTACGGGCTCGCCTGTATGAGCGCGAGATGCAAAAACGCGAAGCCGAAGCGCAGGCGGAAGCTGACAATAAATCCGAAATCGGTTGGGGCCGTCAAATCCGGTCTTATGTATTGCAACCTTACCAAATGATCAAAGACCTTAGAACCGGTGTGGAAACTTCAGACGTAAACGGTGTGCTGGACGGTGATCTCGACCAATTTATGGCGGCAAGCCTAGCTGCGCAAATCGGCGAGGATTAACCTTTGGTTCACCATGCTCCTAAACCTATCATTTACCATATTTGCCTAAATAAATGATCAGGAGATATGTATGGTTGCCCAGCTAAAAATCAGCTCAAAGGATGTAAAACACTTGGTTTCCCATCCTGACCGGGATGTGCGGGCGGTGCTGGCGCAAAAGATTTGCCGCCAGATCAAAACGCTTGATTTGGCGCGAAGCGAACATGAAGTTGTCAAGCAAATCCTGTGGTTTATTGCTCGCGATACGGCCGCAATGGTGCGTAGAGCGTTGGCGGTGACCCTTAAAAACTCCCCTAATTTACCCAAAGACATTGCCAAAAAATTGATCCAGGATGTTGATTCTATCGCAGTGCCGATTTTGACACATTCACCTGTGTTGGATGATGAGGATTTGATTGAAATTTTAAAATCCAAGGCGGCGGCAAAATTGATGGCTATCAGCAAGCGGTCATATTTGGGCGGCGATCTGGTCAAGGCCATTATCCGGTATGGGGATAGCCTTGTGGTGGCGTCGGTGGCGGCTAATGACGGGGCGCAAATCGGGGCAGAACTTGGATCTGAAATGCTGGATATCTACCGCGATGATGATTTGATCAAGGCAAGCTTCATCGGGCGGCGGGATTTACCGCCATTGCTGGTCGAAAAATTATTAAGCATGGTCAGTGCGGAAACCGCACGCCGGCTGTATGAGAACCACGAAATACCTCTTGATATTGCTGTGGATATAGCCCGCAAAACCTTTGAGCGGGCCAGTGTTGATTTTATTGCCCAAAGCTGGATTAGCCGGGATTTAAAATTGCTTATTGTGCGTCTGGACGCGGAGGATAGGCTGACCAATTCACTGATTGTGCGGGCCGCATGTTGCGGGCAAATCCGCWTTTGCGAGCAGGCGTTGGCGCAAAAATCCGGTGTTGGCTTGGGTAAAGCCGCATTGATGATCCATGATAGTGGCCCGTTCGGCTTGAAAGCCTTGTGTATGCAAGCCGGATTGGATGGTCGGGATGCGGCTATTTTAAGGGCAAGTATTGCTATCTACAGGGACTTGGAAACTTCGGGCGGGATCAAAAACAAGCGGGTGTTTCAAGCCGTGATGTTAGAGCGTGTCCTGACCCTACCGATCACATTTTCAACGACAGATACGGATTATCTGATGGATAAATTGGATACTCTCGCCGCCTAATAACTAACGCAAGCAATTTGGGTAATCAGGGGAATTTGCTGGCGTGCAATCATCACCAACCAGATTTTCGTCAATGGGCCAATCGAATATTGTACCCGGATCATCTGTAACGATCGGATCATCCACAAGACCCGTATCACCGGAATCAATAGGCGTGAAGAAAACTTGCTCAAAGGGCCTAAACGAAACATTGCTGGTAGGTCGTGTGCGCAGTCTTTCGTTGAAAACCTCGAATATATCCACATCCAACAAAAATGGCCCAATCGGTGCGCTATTGGCATTGCCAACAAATATTGCATAACCACTCCGGTTTGTCGTGACGGTTTGGCCTGCGGAAGTGACACTGATTTCGCCTTTGCGGTTACGGGCCTTGCTGCGCCTGCCAGGGCCGCGCAATACAAACAATGTCGCCCCCTCCAGATCAACATTGCCTCCTTGTTGTATCAGTCCGGCCCGCACCGCGTAGTCTACGGCCTCGCGCCCGACCAAACCCTCGACGATTGTCCCGCGTACGCCCATGCTGGCAACGGGGGTGTTTATGGACACATTTTGGGAGCTGGTTTTGGAGATATTGCCTGACATAAACCGAAACATGCCTTTGCTGACGGAGGCGGCCAAGCTGTTATTGTTACTATTCGGGTCATAGACAAATTTGTCTATGGTCAACACACAATCAGGCCCGACCGTAAAGACGGTTTCGTCCTTGAGCAATACTTGCAGACTACTGAGACTGGCAGATTTAACTTCATCGCCCAAAAAAATAGGGGCCTTGATCAAAGCTTGCTTGGCGGCTTGCGCGCCTGAACGAATGGTAACATCACCTTTGACGGCGGCATTGATGCCAATTTCACCTTCAACCGCAAAAACGTTCGGTGCGAAAAGGGCGAGCGATAAAAAGCCCGTGCCAGCAATAAATTTGGTGATCGTATTCATAATGTATCCACTTTCAACAGGCGGCTAAAAATCTAAAATCAGTTTCAATTCGGCGCCAATATTTTCGTAATCCAGAACCGAATTATTGGAATTTCGGTTGGTGTAAATCATCCCTGTTTCTAAATAAATGTTATCCAAACCGGGATTATCAGTCATCTTCATCATGGTGCCAATGGCATTGATAGAAGCGCCCAAGCCCAACCTCCCGTATAAATGGTTGTCTTCTCGCCGCGTCGGGTTTGGGTTATTAAAGCTGGGCCCGTCATATTTTAACATGCGATAGGTGGCGCGGCCATTGATATATACCCCATTATTGAAAGCATTTTTAAAATTACCGGAAACCCGAATGCCGTCATAGGCGAATATGGCGTCGGATGCGTTCTTGTTTTCATAGCCAATTGATGCGTTTAAAAACGATTTACCGCTAAAGTTTTTGATCAGACCTGCGCTGGCTGTAAGCTTGTCACCGCTTCGTAAGGTTTCGATGTTGGTAAAGGCCAAATCATCATAATCCTGATCATACCAAGTACCGCGTATCCACAGTGCCGTGGTCTCGCCTATAGCCCGTTTGAGGGTCAATCTGCCGCCGTATTGGCGTAAATATCTCTGACCACTGATGTTGATTTGTGCGATTTGGCTATCTGCGGCCCAGACAAAAGCATCGCCCATATTACCTGAAAGCCCGGCAGTGCCGCCGAAACTGTCATAGTTTGCTCGTGAAAAAGCCTCGTGGCGCCGGGTTTGTGCCTCTATACCAGCGTTGAATTTAAGGCCATTGTCGCCGATGGGGTTTGAATATTTTAAGGCGGCTTGTACGAATAGGGATTGGTCACTCCGATCAGCAAATGTCAACAAAGTGTCTGCCAAAGCATTGCCGGCATTGTTATCATACCGCACCCCAATAGCCAGGCGACCAGAAAAACCGCTTGCCGCCTTATCACTGCCGCCGTTTTCAATATTGTCCCGGTAAGATTGCGCCAATGCACGTTGTTTGGGGGACAGTGGGCGGCCATCAAGCAAGTTGAGCTCGCGGATTGCCGCCTGGCGGTCATCCAGCCGAAACAAAATCAATGCATAGAACAGACGTGCCGAATCCCAATTAGGGGAGGCATATAACATCCGCTCCAAAGTGGCCGCCGCCGAAAGCAGATCACCGGCAGCGACTTGTTGGCGGGCATAATTGAGGTTAAGGTCCTGATTATCAGGGTTTGCATAGATGTCTTCGAAAGTAATTTTTGGGCCATTATATTCGGCACCATAGGAAGTTGTGTGCATTATGAACAAGGCGGCGCAGGCTGCGGAGCCAAAAATTCTTACAACACTGGTTTTTCGGTTCATGAAATAGCCCCATTTCAAAATCGGCAATTTCCCTCACATATTGGAAATTCCTGCTTGATATAATCACCTAAACCTAAATATTGATTCTATCAACGGTTTATTTGTCGGCAAATTCTGCTGTTTACTTGATAATTTATGGGCTCTAGGCTGTGGTTTAACAAAAATGGGGCAGTTTATGAAATTTCATTGGCCACAATGGCTACGGGTTTCAGTTAAGAACCGAAAGATTGTGATCCCGACAGTGTTGGGACTATTGGTTACGCTCGGGTTTTATTTGGCCTATGTCTCGAAACCCGCCAGTATCGAGCAATTGGGCAATCTGGTGTTTGATTCCTACCAAAAATGGAAACCTAGGGACTATAATCCAGACACACCTGTCAGAATAATTGATATTGATGACGAGAGCATTGCCCGTGTCGGGCAATGGCCGTGGCCGAGATCAACAATGGCAAAACTGAATGATAAGCTGGCCAATGCCGGGGCGGGCGTAATTGCCTATGATGTGATTTTTTCCGAACCTGATCGAACCTCGCCTAAGAATATCGCAAAAATCATGCGCGAAAACCCCATGGCAGATACTGCCAAGGGCGTTTTTGCACATATGGCAAACCTCAAAGACCACGACGAAATGTTCGCGGAATCTTTTTCTCGTATTCCTGTGGTCGCCGGTTTTTTTCTCATTCAAAAGCATTCCGAAAAACGCCCGGCCTTCAGGCATGGGTTTGCCTGGAAAGGTACAAAACCGTCTTTAATCATTAACCAATATGCTGGTGCCATTACCACGCTTCCGATACTTGAGGCGCAGATTGCCGGGGAAGGATTTGTCAGTTTTAAACCTGAAGGTGACGGCATTGTCCGGCTTGCCCCGATGCTGTCGGGGATTGGCGATCGGATGTATCCGGCATTATCGGTGGAAGCCTTAAGGGTGGCGAGCGGCGCGAAAACCTATATTTTATCCTCATCAGACGGCACGGACGGCATGGCAGCGCGAGGGACTAAAAACCCCGAAATGGTAAAAATGCGGGTTGGTAATTTTGAAATTCCCACCAATAAAGACGGGGAGTTCATTGTCTATTTCTCAAAACCCCAGCCGGAGCGCTATATCCCGGCCTGGAAAATCCTGTCAGACGAAATCCCGGTAAGCGAGTGGGCAGATAAAATTTCTGGCCATATTGTATTTATCGGCACGGGCGCAGAAGGTCTCAAGGATATTGTTGCCACACCTATACGGGCCGGGGAACCTGGTGTGCTTGTCCACGCACAAATCGTCGAACAAATTATAGACGGGCAATTTTTAAAAAGGCCGTACTGGATTGGCATGATCGAGTTGTTGATATTGTTGATAACGGGCGCGGTTTTGGCTTTGATTTTACCGCGATTAGGCGCGGCAAAAGGGGCCGTCGCCAGCTTGTTCCTCGCGTTTTTGATTGCCTATGGTTCCTGGTACGGCTTTAAAGCTGAGCAATTCTTGATCAACCCTATATATCCGTTAATGGCTATTTTAGTTTTATATTTGCTGATTACCTTGTCGTCATTTTATATTACCGAGTCTGAACGCTCGCAAATTCGCAGTGCATTTTCCATGTATTTATCGCCGACAATGGTCAAGAAAGTTTCGGAAGACCCCAGCCTGCTGAAACTGGGCGGCGTGGAACGGGAATTGACGATTATATTTTTGGATATCCGCAGTTTTTCCAAAATCTCCGAAGGGCTGGAGCCTGAGGAGATTACCACATTTCTCAATATTTTCCTAAGCCCCATGACCACTATCCTGCAAGACAATGGGGCGACAATCGACAAATATATGGGTGATGCCATTGTCGCGTTTTGGAATGCACCCCTTGATGATGCGGACCATGAGGTAAATGCGGCTAGGGCAGTGCTTGCAATGATGCTTAAGTTAGGCGAGCTTAATGAGACATATGCCAAGCAGACCGAGGTCAAATGGCCGGGCGAAGTCCGCGTCGGAATTGGTCTTAATACCGGAATATGTTGCGTCGGCAATCTTGGCTCAGAACAACGCTTTTCCTATTCCATGATCGGGGACGCGGCAAATTTGGCGTCGCGTATTGAAGGTCTGACCAAGCAATATAAAGTTTCAGTTCTGATCGGCAATTCTACAGCAGCAAAGCTCGAAAAAATGGCCATTGTCGAAGCTGACCTTATCCAGGTGATCGGGCGTCAAACTCCTGAGCGCATTTATATATTGGCCGGGGAAGAAGGTATGGCGGCTACGGACGACTATAAAACTTTAATATCAGTGCAGGAAAAATTCCTGAAAGCATACCGGGCGCAAAAATGGGCAAGTGCGAAAAAATATATTCCGCAATTACGCAAGCTGGCGCAAACTATGGATTTTGCAGGTTATTACGACATTATGGCCGAGCGAATAGAGGGTTATAAAACCAATCCGCCACCAAAAGATTGGGGTGGGGTCTATGTGGCAACCAGTAAATAAACCGCGTTATAATTGATCCAGTCGACTGCTGATTTGAATTTCCCCTTTGGCGGGCGGGTTTTCCCATTGGGACTGGATCAAGTCCAGTGCCGCCTCTGGAGATTTTTCATATAACAGATGGTTTTCGACCCAGGCCGGGCTGAAATTGGTTTCGATCGTGTGGTGCAAGAGCTGCATGAGAGGGGCCCAATATCCGTCCGTGTCCACAAATACCATTGGCTTGGCATGAAGATGCAGGCGCATCCATGACAGGATTTCTATGGCTTCCTCCAAAGTGCCAACCCCGCCGGGCAAAACGATGAAAGCATCGGATTCTTCATACATCATCTGCTTGCGGGTGTGCATATCTTTGACAACCCGGTGTTCGATCACGTCAAGCATGTCTTCAATATCGCGCAAAAATTCGGGGATAATGCCCAGCACAGCACCGCCCGCATCATGGGCAGCCATAGCCGTACTGCCCATCAGCCCGATCCCGCCGCCGCCGTAAACCATACGGTATCCGCGCTGGGCAATCACTGTGCCGCAGGTTTTTGACAGTTTAAAATATTCGGGGGCAACATATTGGGAAGCGCCGCAAAAAACGCAAATACTTTTTGAATAGGCCGGGGTCGAATAAGATGGGGGTGTAATGCTCAATTTAGACCTCTTAAGTGAAGCGTATTATTTTGAAATGCAATTTCCTGAATTGACGGTTGTCAACTTCGTGTATCCAACGTAGTTTGTTTAAACTGTATTATGGTTTGGGGGCAATAGGTAAGCAATGTTTAAAAACAAAAAAATCCTTATGATTTTAACCGGTCTTGTTTTGGCATTTGCATTGTTGGCGGTCACAACGTTTTTGCAAAGATCTATGCAAGGCGAGCAAACCGGGGATATATCTGAAACCCAGAGTGCAAATTCAGCCCTACCCGTGCCCATTACCGGCCAATTCGACCATTCGCCTGCGGGTATACTTTCTGCGACACAATCCGGGTCGCAGTTTTCTCTTATGGGGGCAGGCGTTTCCGGTGCCGGGATCAGCCTGCTTATGGCAAGTCATGAAATTGCCCGCACCAAAGTGGATGCAAGTGGAAAATGGAAAATTGATTTTAGCTATGATTTTCAAACCGATCCAGGGGTAGTGGATGTATTGATGTTCACCCCGGACGGCCACGAAATCAGGTCAGACCAATCATTGTTCGTTATTCCCGTTTCCTTCAAACCGCCTAACATACAGGAAAGAAAAACTGGGGAGGAAAGCAAAATTGACCACGAAAATGTAACACGGGTTTTGTTGTTACTTACGGCTCCAGGGGCAAGTTCCCGCGTATTGCAAACCCCTTATCCTAGCCTGTTGCAAAGCAATGGGCTTTCCCTTGAAGTGATTGATTATGATAATTCAGGCGGTGTTATCTTTTCTGGCAGCGCAAACCGCCTGGGTAAGGTACGGATTTATGCTGACGGTAATCTGGTTGGTGAAACCCATGTGGATAGTGGTGGTCGCTGGAGTTTGATTTTCGGTAATATAATGCCACTTGGAGAATACGAAATCAGTGCCGAGCTGGTCGTCGAGGACAGGCCTTCCGTTCGCCTTACTTTGCCATTTGAACGCATGCGACCCATGTTTGAGGCCGAGGGCAGTCCAAAATTATTGGTTCAACATTTAGATGACCGGATACAAATTGGACGGGCATTATTTGGCGGCGGGTATCAATATTCAGTTATATATGCGCCTGAAGCGCTAAGTGAAGAGTAATACTAAACCGGCACCGGTTCTTCGTCTTCCCAGTCTTGATCTTCATGATCTCTAGGATCATCATCGCGCATCCGGCGTGTGATCTGCACAATCATTTTTTTCAGATTTGCCCGCCAAATGCCGGGGCCAGCCAAAAGAACCGGGGTCAGAATTAAAGTCAATATGGTTGAAAACGCCAGCCCGCAAACAAGCACATAGGAAATCGGGGCCCATATGGCGGATGTGGCGGTGCCTTTGGTGGAGAATTGCCCGGTAAATAAATCCGCCTGTACGGCCAAAACCATAGGCATCAACCCTACAATGGTCGTAATAGTGGTCAGTAATACAGGCCGCAAACGCTGGGCTGATGTGCGCACCACGGCCTCGTGGGTGCTATAGCCCTCACGCTTGAGATATTGGAAGGTATCAATCAACACAATATTGTTGTTGACCACAATCCCGGCCAAAGCCAACACCCCCGTACCGCCAAGCAGAATGCTGACATAGGGGTAGAAAATCAGCCCCAGCACCACCCCGGCAATGGAAAACACCACGGCTGAGAGTGTCAAGATTACATGCCAGAAGCTGTTAAATTGCCACAGTAAAATAATGCCCATCATAAACAGGGTGGCAATGCCCGCCAATGTAAAGAATTCCTGGGCGGCTTTATTCTCCTCGTCTTGTCCGAGAAATCTATAAGCAACATCGCCGTCAAAATTGGCTTCGTTTTCAATCCATTGTTTAACTTCTGAAACGGTCTGGTTGGTGGTAAAGCCTGCGGCGGTATTGCCCTTGACTTCATAGACCCTCAATTGGTTGCGACGGTTGATGCTGTCTTGGCGCGGTTTGGCTGTGCGTGTGACAACCGATGATAATGGCAAGGCGCCCTGGCTTGTCTGGATACGCAAATTGTCAAGCTCGGATATATCCCTTGAGGCTTTAGGAAACCGGATACGGATATCTACTTCTTCGTCGCTGTCCATAGGTCTGAAAAACCCGACCAGTGACCCTTCGGTGACAAATTGTACCGCCGCGCCAATCGTATTGACATCCAGGCCAAGCCGCCCGGCTTCCTCGCGGTCAATGTCCAACTGCCATTCAATACCGGGCAGGGGCATAGTGTTTTCAATTTCTATCAGGGCTTTGTGGCTTTCCATATAGGCCGTAAGGCTTTTGGCCGCCGCATTGAGATGGCCAAGATTGTCCGACATTAATTCAATGCTGACATCTTTGCCCGTCGGCGGGCCTTCTGACAAAATTTCTACTTCAACCACAAGTCCCGGCATGTTTTTTATAGCCGCCCGGACATCGAGTTCAATTTCTTGGGTGCTGCGCCGCTCAGCAAAGGGCTTAAGCTCCAGGAAAGTTCGCGACACCGTATCAATAGGCACAGAATTAGGCCCGTTAAATCCAGTGGACGCGGCACCGGCACCGGCAATTGTGAACATTGACTGGACGCCGTCTATGCCTTGCAAGCGTGCTTCAATTTCTTTGGCAATGGCAAATTCATCAATGGTTGCCGTATTGCCGCGTGCCCTAGCATAGACATAAATTTCCTGGCCGCCGTCGGCCGTGAAAAACTCGACCCGTCTGCCGTCTCCCGTCGCACCAAATGCAAAGAATATGGAAACCACCAACGAAAATATGACCAGAAATACTTTCAGAGGGTGGCGAGCCAGACGGTTAATGGTACGGGCATAGGTGCCTGTAAATCCCTGTATTGATAACGGATCACCTTCGGCGCCCGATAAAGCTTTTAAGCTCTCGCGTGCGCCGCTGCGTTTCTTTGGTCCAAAAAGCGCTCCCAATGTTGGCAAAAATATCAAGGCCATCAACAGGGAAGCCCCCAAAATATAGATCAGTGTCTTGGGGAAATAGGACATAAATTGCCCGGGTATAGTGTTCCAGAACAACAAAGGCAAAAAAGCGGCCAATGTGGTTGCTGTACTGGTAATAATGGGCCAAAACATGCGTTTCCCAGCTAGAGCATATGCGTCTCTGCGGTCTAGCCCTTCGGCCAGTTTACGGTCAGCATATTCAATAATCACAATGGCGCTATCTACCAAAATCCCGACCGACAGGATCATGCCAAACATCACCATCATATTGACACTGGAGCCTTGAATTTTGAACATCAACAAGGTCATCAAAAAACTGGCGGGAATGGCAAACCCGACCATAAGCGCACTTCGCAAGCCCAGCGCGGCAATACAGACAATCACCACAAGAACCACGGCATTGATAATACTGGAGACCAAGGATTTAATCATATCCATAATCTGAATGGTTTGGTCTTGGGAAAGTTCTACATTAACGGTTTCCGGCCATGTCTTGGATAAATCGTCTACAATTTTCTGAACGGTTTCAATGGTATCTATGATGTTTTCACCATTGCGCTTAGACACTTCCAATGAAACCGATGGTTGACCTTGAAACAAAGCATAGCTGTCACGGTCCTTGAAATTGCGCCGCACTTGGGCAATGTCGCGAATGCGCACAATAGAGCCGTCATTTGATGTACGAATGACAATATCAGCCAAATCAGAAGCTTTTTCGATAAGCCCAGGTAATTTGACAGCAAATTTACCGCTATCGGTTTCAAGTGTTCCTGCCGTTATCAGCGTGTTATTTTGCGCAATCGCCGCCGCAAGTTCATTAAACGTAATGCCGTAACTTTCCATCAGCGCCGGATCAATGACGGCCTCCAACAATTCTTCGCGCTCACCTTGAATGACAGCTTCGAGAATTTTAGAATTGGCTTCCAATGCTGATTGTAAATCTTTCGCCAGTTTTTGTAATTTGCGGTCAGGTGCATCACCGAACAGATTAATCACAATAATCGGCATGGTTTGCGTGTTTAACTCTTCGACCACAGGCTCCTTGGCTTCATCGGGAAGTTCACCTCGGGCTTTATTCACAGCTTCGATGACATCATCCATGGCCGTATCTTGGTCAAAATTGGGATTAAATTCCAACACGACCATGCCTATTGAGGTAAGGCCAATTCCGTCCATTTGTTTGATGCCGTCAAGTGATTTAAGCTCTGTCTCAAGCGGCTTAACCAATAGCCGCTCACTGTCTTCCGGGGATACGCCCGGCAAAACCACTTGTACGGTCACGAACGGAATGGCCACATCAGGTTCCGCGTCGAGGGGAACCGTAAACATGGAAAAAACACCGCCAACAAGTGAGAAAAACAAAATTGCCAAGGTCATGCGCCATTGGCGTATGGCAAAATCAACAATACCTGTCATCAGTCAGGCCCATTTCCTATAACCCCATTTCCGAGATCTGTTTCCTGACTGTCAAACTGGGTTTTGACTTTGACGCCTTCGGAAACATAATCCTGTCCGCGCACGATTAAATCTACGGGGTTGGGCAGGCCTGTCACCCAGACACCTTCTATGGTCTCGTCAATCGTCGTGACTTTTGTAAACCGGACTCTTTGTTCAAAATCCAGATAGCGCACACCCATGCTGCCGCCGTCGTCAAGGGTTAAGACATTGGCCGGGATTAGGTGGGCATTGGTTTGCCCTGCGGATAGTTTAATCGATGCGGTGACCCCGGCTTTAAGCTTGCCGTTCTTGTTTGGCGTGGCAATTTCAATGCGAAATGTGCGGGTCGCCGGGTTGGCGCGAGTTTCGATGAAACGAATTTCTCCGCTTACGGTTTCCCCGGTTGCCAACTGGACGACGGCTTGTTTGCCAATGCCAAGCAGCCCCACCTGTTTTTCCGTCACTTCGCCGGTAATCACGAGAGGATCAAGATCAACCAATAGCCCGCAGGCCTGTCCCGGCAACAAATAATCGCCAATCTCGGCCATTTGTTGTTCGAATATCCCTGCAAACGGCGCGCGCATATTTACATTGTCCAGTTCGATCTGCGCCTGCTTGACCTGGGCCTTGGCACCGTCCAGCAAAGCCAGAGCGCCAGCGGCTTGGGTCGAAGAACGAAAGCCTTTTTCGACAAGCCGCTCCGCCGCAACGTATTCCAATTCCCGTGAACGCAATTGCGCATTGGCCTGATCTAGTACGGCACGGCGGGCATCCACGTCCTGGGCGCAGATCAATGTGCCGCGCTTGATGAAYGCACCTTCGCGCACTGGCGTGCGCACCACCAATCCGGCRRTTTCGGCTTTTACGGAAACTTCCCGGTCTGCTTCGGTGCGGCCATATAAATCCATATAGCTTTCATGTTGCTCTGCGTGAATGCGTTTGATCTCGACCGTGGGCACGGTCTGTTTCAGGCTGGCCGTGCCCTCGGCAGGTGCGGACATGTCTTTCTTATTGCTACCGATGATAAACCAGAGCGCAATGAGGACGAGTAAACCAAGTGCGATTAAATATGAGCGTTTAATTTTCATGACACCCATAATCTATGCCGATTATCGATAATCGCAAGGTCTTAGTCAAAAAAACAGAGTTCATGATTGCGTTAGCGGCTATTCATATTTGCATGGTCAAATAAAGGTTCCGTTTTCATCTGGTTTGGTTAGTATCGTCCGTATTGAGGCCCGTATTGAGGCCCGTATTGAGGGTAGGGCCAAGAGATTGGAAAGGGTTTGTTTTGAAAAATATATTGCAACAACTGGAAGAACGCCGGGCACAAGCAAGGCTCGGCGGCGGCGAAAAACGCATTGCCACCCAACACGCCAAGGGCAAATTGACGGCGCGCGAACGCATTAGCTTGCTACTGGACGAAGACAGTTTCGAGGAATTCGATATGTTCGTCGCCCACCGATGTACGGATTTCGGTATGGAAGACAAAGGCTTTCCGGGCGACGGCGTGGTCACGGGTTGGGGGACGATTAATGGCCGCAAAACATTTGTATTCGCCCAGGATTTCACGGTGTTCGGCGGCTCGCTGTCCGAAACCAATGCCAAGAAAATTTGTAAAATACAAGAAATGGCCATCAAACACGGCGCGCCGGTTATCGGGCTAAATGATAGCGGCGGAGCGCGGATACAAGAAGGCGTGGTCAGTTTGGGCGGTTATGCGGATGTGTTTCAAAACAATATTTTAGCCTCCGGCGTTATCCCGCAAATCAGCGTGATTATGGGGCCGTGCGCTGGCGGCGCGGTGTATTCGCCGGCCCTGACCGATTTCATCTTTATGGTGCGCGACACGTCTTACATGTTTGTCACCGGGCCGGACGTGGTCAAAACCGTGACCAACGAAATTGTTACGGCTGAAGAATTAGGCGGGGCCAAAACCCACACGACCAAATCATCCGTAGCCGACGGGGCCTTTGACAACGATATGGAGGCTTTGGCCGAAATTCGCCGCCTGTTCGATTTCCTGCCCCTGAACAACCGCGAAAAACCGCCTGTGCGCGAGGTGTTCGATGCGCCCGATAGACTGGAGCCAAGCCTTGATACTCTGGTGCCGGACAATCCGAACCTGCCTTATGATATGCACGAGGTTATCACTAAAGTCGCCGACGAGAGCGATTTTTTCGAAATCCAGAAAGACTTCGCCAAAAACATCCTAACCGGATTTATCCGCATGGACGGTAGCACGGTCGGCGTGGTCGCTAACCAGCCCATGGTGCTGGCCGGGTGTTTGGACAGTGACAGCTCGCGAAAAGCCGCAAGGTTTGTGCGGTTCTGTGATGCGTTTKMAATYCCGATCYTGACSCTGGTSGATGTGCCSGGCTTYCTGCCCGGMACSKCYCARGAAYAYGGYGGCRTKATCAARCACGGCGCRAAAYTGCTSTWYGCYTAYGNCSMRGNCSACSGTRCCRAWRRTBACSSTDATMACVMGMAARGCCTAYGGCGGKGCCTAYGAYGTSATGGCGCCAAAACATCTGCGCGGCGATTTAAATTACGCATGGCCTAGCGCACAAATCGCCGTCATGGGCGCAAAGGGCGCAGTAGAAATCCTGTACCGCAAAGACCTGGGCGATCCCGAAAAAATCGCCAGACACGTAGGTACTTACGAAAAAAACTTCGCCAACCCGTTCAAAGCGGCCGAAAAGGGCTATATAGACGACGTCATCATGCCGCACAGCACAAGGAAACGGGTGTGCCGGGCATTGGCCATGCTAAAGGATAAAGATCTAAAAAATCCATGGAAAAAACACGGGAATATGCCGTTGTGATTTCCTTCAAAGAAAATGCAATTTTCTCACCTCTCCTTGGGGAGAGGTCGAGCGAAGCGAGGGTGAGGGGATATATGTTTCGTAACCCACCAAATTTTGCGTTCGCCGCACCACCTTGCATTATTTCCCCTCACCCACAGCGGGCAAGGGCCCGCGTGTCCTCTCCCTTAGGAGAGGAAAAATGACCATTAAATACGCCAGAGCCTTACGCAAAAACCAAACCCGCGCCGAAGACATATTCTGGCGCGAAGTCCGCAACCGCTTATTCCTAAACCTGAAATTCCGCCGCCAAGTCCCCATCGATAAATACATAGCCGATTTCGTTTGCGAACAAGAAAAGCTCATCATAGAACTGGACGGCGACCAACATACAGAAAATGAGGCATATGACGAAGAACGAACCCGTATGCTGGAAAATCACGGCTACCGCGTCGTCAGGTACTGGAACGAAGATTTGTATGAAGGCCTAGACCGGGTTTTCGAAGAATTGAGTTGTCTGATCGGAGATGCGCGGGCGGAACGGGGATATAAAAATGGCAAATGAAAACTTGTTTTCATCACCTCTCCCATTTTTGTTTTTGGGGGAGGAGAGGTCGAGCGAAGCGAGGGTGAGGGGATGTAATGATAATACATAACGTAACAATTGCGCTCAATGCACCACCCAACATCATTTCCCCTCACCCGCAGGGCGCAAGAGCGCCCGCGACCTCTCCCAAGGGAGAGGAAAGGGAATAAACGTGGCTTTGAAGATAAAAAACAAGGTATGTAGTTATGAGTAAAGRTGCACCATTTAATAGGGAGCTGGAACTTGACAGAATTGAAGCATTACGAAAGTCAGAGACAAATACAGGGTACTACGCCGCAGGTGCATTTGCTCCAATGCTGGTCTTGATTAACATGATACCATACATTGTTGACAACACAACGGACTGTAATCGGAAGATAGTCTTATTGAGTATTCTGTGTTTGGGGTTGGCGGGAGTTACTTTGATAATCTATCGTGCTTTTCATGTTAACATAATGCGTATCAAAATAGAAATGTATGTATGTGAGGTTACTGAGGAATATGAATTAGATTTATTTCCAGAGTCGTGGAAATGGGTGCTACGTTTAGCTTTTTTGATGATGATTATAGGTTATTTTTTGATGTTTTACTTTATCACAATTGCGTTGTTAGGAAATTAAAATGATAAAAAAAATACTGATAGCTAACCGTGGTGAAATCGCTTGCCGGGTTATTAAGACCGCCAAGCTTATGGGCATCAAAACTGTTGCCGTTTACTCTGACGCTGACAAGAATGCGTTGCATGTTTCCATGGCGGATGAGGCTGTGCATATTGGGGGTTCTCCTGCTTCTGAATCGTATCTTGATGTGGACAAGATACTTGCGGCTGTCA
The DNA here is from genome assembly GCA_002733385.1 of Robiginitomaculum sp. Lineage (GTDB taxonomy): Bacteria > Pseudomonadota > Alphaproteobacteria > Caulobacterales > Maricaulaceae > Robiginitomaculum_A. The sequence continues at coordinate 15,500 of NVVO01000020.1, read as the reverse complement.
AATCCACCGGAGCAGACGCTGTGCATCCTGGGTATGGTTTCCTTAGTGAAAACAAGGCGTTTGCGCTTAAACTTAAATCTGAAAACATTGTTTTTATTGGGCCTAATGTTGTTGCCATTGAAGCTATGGGGGACAAGATTGCTTCCAAGAAACTGGCTTTGGAGGCCGGGGTGTCTTGTGTGCCCGGGCATATGGGGTTGATTGAGGATGCGGACGAGGCGGTGAAAATTGCCAACAAAGTTGGCTATCCGGTGATGATTAAGGCGTCGGCGGGCGGCGGCGGTAAGGGGATGCGGGTTGCTTACACGGACGAGGAGGCGCGGGAAGGATTTGCGTCTTCCAAGAACGAAGCCAAATCTGCGTTCGGGGATGACCGGATATTTATCGAGAAATTTATCGAAGGCCCGCGCCATATTGAAATTCAAGTACTGGGTGACAAGCACGGCAATATCATCCACTTGAACGAACGGGAATGCTCCATCCAGCGCCGTAACCAGAAAGTCATTGAAGAAGCCCCGTCGCCGTTTTTGGACGAAGCTACGCGGTCAAAAATGGGCGCGGAAGCAATCGCACTGGCGGCCATTGTTGATTATGATAGTGCTGGCACGGTGGAATTTATCGTTGACAAGGACAAAAACTTTTATTTCCTGGAGATGAATACCCGCTTGCAGGTCGAGCATCCGGTGACGGAACTTATTACCGGAGTTGACCTGGTCGAGCAAATGATCCGCGTGGCCAGCGGCGAGAAACTCAAACTCAAACAAACGGATATAGCTATCAATGGCTGGGCCATCGAATCGCGAATTTACGCCGAAGACCCGTACCGCAATTTCCTGCCTTCTATTGGCCGCCTGAAACGATACCGCCCGCCTGTCGAAGGCGAGACCGCAGACGGAGCTATTGTGCGCAATGATACCGGGGTGCAAGAGGGCGGCGAAATCTCCATGTATTACGATCCGATGATCGCCAAATTATGCACATGGGGCAGTGATCGTGGCGTGGCCAGGCAGGCCATGAAGCGGGCGCTTGATAATTTTGAAATCAACGGGGTCGGGCACAATATCCCGTTTCTTTCTGCCGTATATGAGCATGACAGGTTTATGCGCGGCGATTTGACCACAAATTATATCGCCGAAGAATTCGAAGGCGGTTTTGATGGCCACCCGCTTAACCCCGGCCACGCCCGCGCCATTGCGTCGTGTTGTACGCTCATGGCGCAATTTGTCGCCGCCCGCGCCGCCACCGCATCCGGCATATTGCCCGGTCATGCCCGTAGCGTCCCGCGGCGTGTCATTGTTGATGTGGGTGAGCGCACATACGATATTACCACCGAGAAAACCAATGGTTTGTATCTGGTCACCTCGACCGAGGAAGGGAATGACAAGGCGGCTATCGAGTTGGAAATATCCTCCGGCTGGTCACCGGGTCAAAGTTTGGTCAAAGCTATAATTGACAACAAAGATTTCGTCTTCGCCGCCAAACCAATCCCGCAAGGTTTCAATGTTTACTACCGGGGCAGCACGGTAGAGGTCAATGTCCGCACGCCGCGCAATGCCGAACTGGCTAAGCTAATGCCGGAAAAAACCCTGCCGGATACCTCTAATCTGCTCTTGTGCCCTATGCCGGGTGTCATCGTCTCTATATTGGTGGCGCAGGGTGATGAGGTACAGGACGGGCAAGCACTGGCGGTGGTCGAAGCCATGAAAATGGAGAATACATTACGGGCCGAGAAAAAGGCGGTGGTGTCGAAAATAAACGCCGGGGTAGGAGATAATCTGGCGGTTGACGCGGTGATTATGGAGTTTGGGGTTTAGCTATTTTCCTTCCTCCGCTTGCGGGGGAAGTACCCCGAAGGGGGATGGGGGGAACAACTCCACTTTGGTACAAGACGAAAGATTGCCCCCATCGAGCGCCAAGAGGCGCCCACTTCCCCCGTGAAAAACGGAGGAAGGAAAGAGGGTGATTCCGGTTAAATCCAGAATGTCATAGTCTATTCCGCCGCTGTCACTTCGCGCATATCCTTATCCAACAATTGTCCTTGCTTTTTACTGGCCATCAAATCCCGTGCCTTGGCATAGGCCGGGTCGTTCCAGAACATTAGGCAGCCATTACACCCGCGCCCGCAACAGCCGTCCAGGCCCAGCTTGGGATTAACCTTGGGTTTGCGGGTTTTGTTGGCTTCGGCTACGGATTTTTTAAGGGCGTCGCGGCGGCGGACATAGAGCGGATTTTCGGGATCGTCCGTGCGGCCCGAGACTTCGAGCCGTTGTGCGACTTTATCCAACTTGACCCGGTTCCATTGGGTCTCGGTCAATAATGTTTCCTTGCGCACCACGGTGCCCACAGGGATGCGGGCTTTGAGGCTCTCCAGATTTTCTTTGTCGAACAGCGTGAACGGAATGCGGATGATGGGTTTAATACCCGCGTGAACCACATCCGTGATATTGCCTGGATAGTCTTTCTCTATACGCCCGGTTTTACTCGCGACATTTTCAAATTCGTACAGACGCAAGAGAACCGTATCGCAGCCGCCAATAGAACTTCCTGGTGTCAGGAATTCCATCACATCACCGGCCTGTAATTTATTTTTCACGCCGAGATAAAATGCCTCCTCGTCTATTTCGATAATAGAGCCAGCGAATTCCCATGCGCCCAGAGTTTGCGTTTGCTCGTAATTATGGGCGTAATTGGTCAGGCGGCCATCGTGGAAAGCCAGGGTGAAGCCCCGGTTAGAGACATTCATCAACTCGTTCATATAGGGCTTGGGGTTGAAATTTTCCGGGTCTTTGGCCCAATCATCCATGGCGGCGCGGTAGGCGCGAGCCACGACCGCCACATAATAAACCGACTTGCCCCGACCTTCGACCTTGAGGCTGTCGACACCCAGCGCCAGATATTCATCCAGTTTAGGCATCAGGCATAAGTCCTTGGAATTTAAGATATAAGCCGCGTCTTTGCTTTCTTCGATCGGCATGAAATCACCGGGGCGATGGCCTTCTTCTAGGAGGAATTCGAACATGTCTTTATTCTCTTCGGTGATTTCCAATTCTTCGATCGTGCCGTCTTTCAGGCGTAAATGCATTTTATAACCCCAGCGACAGGAATTGGCGCAATTGCCCTGGTTTGCACCGCGCTCAGACATGAAATTAGACAAGAGACAACGACCGGAATAGGTCATGCACATAGCCCCGTGAACGAAAGCTTCCAGTTTAATATCAGGGCATTTCTCGCGGATTTCTGTCAGCTCTGCGAACGAGACTTCGCGGGCGAGCACACAGAGGTCAGCACCCATATCTTCCCAAAATTTTACAGACATCCAAGAACATACATTGGCCTGGGTCGAGACATGCAGGGGGATATCCGGCGCATGGGTTTTCACATATTGGAACACGCCTGGATCTGCGATGATAACACCGTCCGGTTTTAGGCCTTTGATGGTTTCGACATATTCTTCAAGCTTGGGTACGTCTTTGTTATGGGAAAACAGGTTGAGCGTCAGGTAAATCCGCTTGCCGCGTGCGTGGGCGAATTCAATACCTTCGCGGATTTGCTCCAAAGAAAACTCGGATTTAGTCCGCAAAGACATATCCGGTGTACCCAGATAAATAGCGTCAGCCCCATACAGCACTGCCGTTCTAAGCTTGTCCAGATTACCCGCAGGCATCAATAATTCTGATTTTAATATGCTCATGGTGCGGCTATTGTCATATTTGCCTGCTTGTAACAACACTAAATTGCAACATTGCATTAACTTGCGGATTCTACACTAGTGCAAATTTGACTAAGGATTCGTTATGCGCCGGGCTTTGTTATCTATATTATTGCTGGTTTTATTGTTTGTTGGCGTGACCGTGTTTGCTCAAACATCCCAAGCAAAAGACCAAACAAAACCCCGCCCAAAAATAGGCCTTGTGCTGGGCGGCGGTGGGGCCAAGGGGTTGGCTCATGTCGGGGTGATCAAAGCCCTTGAAGACAACCAAATACCGGTGGATGTGATCTCCGGTACATCTATGGGTGCAATAGTTGGGGCGCTTTATGCGTCTGGATATAGTGCGGACGAGCTGCTTAAAATTACGGGTGAGCTTGATTGGCACCAATTGTTTAATGATAAAACCTCGCGTGGTCGTTCGACATTTCGCCGCAAAGCCGACGAGTTTGGGTTTCTGACCGACTATAAAATCACCTTTAAAAACGGGAAACTTGTTTTGCCACAAGGGATTATTCAAGGGCAGAACCTGTTTTTAGAATTGTCCAGCTTATTGTCTGAAACCAGATCCATCGGCAGATTTGAAGATTTGCCTATTCCGTTTAGGCTTGTGGCAACGGATCTTAGTACAGGTAAGCCCGCCGTGATGAAAGACGGTGATTTGGCCTCGGCGGTGTTTGCTTCTATGGCCATACCGGGCCTGATTCCGCCGGTTGAGCGCGGCGGGCTTTATCTGATCGACGGGGGGTTGGTGAATAATGTCCCGGTTGATTTAGCCCGCGCGCTGGGCGCGGATATTGTCATCGTCGTCAATGTTGGTACCGATCCCAAACCCGTCACCGAGATTAGTAATTTCATTGAAGTCTTGCGCCAAACACAAATTATTCTGACCAGGGAAAACACCCAGGTTCAAATCGATTCTTTAAAGCCGGAGGATATTCTGATTGAGCCGGATTTGAAAGGCGTGAGTGCGACCAGTTTCAACCATGCCAAAGACTTATCCGATAAGGGCTTGGCGGCGGCACTGGCTTTATTATCCAAACTTGCTCCCTTACGTCTGAACAATGAAGACTGGCAGGCCCATTTGCAGTCCAGACTGGCTTCGCCGCAAAAACGCCCGGTCATAGACGAAATTCGGGTGCGCCAAAATTCAAAACTTTCCGACGAAATCTTGCGGGCGGGCATTTCAATCAAAACAGGCGACAGGTTTGACCCGGTCTGGCTAAACGAGGATATAGACAGGTTGTACGGCAATGGTATTTATGACCGTATCACATATAAAATAGCCGAGATAGACAACAAAACCGTATTGGAAATTGACGCCAAGGTGAAAGAAAGCGCGGACGGGTATTTCAAATTTGGCGTACAGCTGGATTCCAATTTAGAAAATACATCCTCATTTATCCTAGGTGTTTCCTATACCAAACCCTTGGTTAATAAATGGGGCGGGGAGTGGCGCACGGAAGTTAATATTGGTGATACCCTGGAAGGTATCACCGAATTTTATCAACCCATTGGTGTCAAACAGCGGTTTTTTATTGAGCCGTCTTTATCTTTACAGCGGGAAAAAACAGATTTTTTTGATGATCTTGACAGACGACGCGGCGACTTGAAAATATTGGGTGTGGGAGGTTCTGTGCAGGGCGGCTTGTTATTTGGTCGTTGGGGCGAACTTCGCGCCGGGATAAGCAAGTCAAAGATTAAACTTAGTTTTACTGATGAAACGCTTGGGATTAACGCTTTTACAGTCGACGATAGCTTTCTTTTGGCGCGGGCGACCATAGACACATTGGATAGCCTGTCGTTTCCGACCAGCGGCGGATTTATCACGGCGGAATATCAGATACATGATACATTTTTAGGCGGCGACACAGAGTTCAACCAGTCGGTACTGAATATTTACAAGCCCTTTACCGTGGGGAAGCATACACTGGGTCTGGGTACGCGGTTTTCGGGCGCGACCGGGCCTGATGCCAATTTGATTGGCACATCAAATTTGGGCGGATTTTTGTCGCTGTCCGGGTTCAGCCGCGACGAGTTATCCGGGCAATATGCGGTGGTGGCATTGGCGAGTTATTATTACCGGCTCAACCAGCAAGCCACATTGTTTGATTTTCCGCTATATGTTGGCGGCTCTCTGGAAGCCGGCAATGTCTATCAGTCTTTTGATAAAATCGCTTTGGATCAAGCGATTTATGCCAGCAGTATTTTCGCCGGCATGAAATCGCCCTTGGGGCCAGTGTTTGTCGGCATTGGCTATAATGACAAAGGCAATGCATCACTTTATTTTTCCATTGGTAGTTTCTTCTAGGGGTAGTTTTTTCTAGGGAGCAATTTCTTCTAGGGATTTTGCTTTTGCTGGCGTAAGCTGTCAAAAAGGGAGAAACTCATGAAGCTCGCAGCTTATATATTTATCGGATTGGTGGTTGTTGTTATGCTGGCATTTTTTATACTGGGAAAAAAATCACAAAAAGGTTCTGCACCGGGATTGGTGGACGGACGTCTGGCGGCCTGTTCTTCGAAACCCAATTGTGTGTCCAGCGAGGACGACACGGATGCAAAACATAAAGTTGATCCGCTGACCGGGGTTTCGCTTTTGGACGTGCGAGAAGCGGTTGAGAATATGGGCGGTGTGATTACCAGTTCACAAGACGGGTATTTTTCGGCGGAATTTCGCTCAAATCTATTTAAATTTACCGATGATGTTGAGGCTCGTCAGGACGGAGCAAATGTTCACATTCGTTCCGCTTCTCGGGTCGGGCATTCGGACGGCGGGGTCAATAGAAAACGAATGGCGGCATTGCGCACCGCCTTGAAGGCGGAATAAAAATGCCTAAAAAAATAGACCATGCTAAAGTCAAATCTTTGGTGCGTGAATTACTTCTGGCCTTGGGGGAAGATCCGAACCGGGAAGGTCTCAAGGAAACCCCGCGACGTATCGCTAATTTTTGGCGCGAATTTATCGAATATGATGCGGGCAAGCTTGATACGACATTTAGCGCCGTCAAGAACAACCAAATGGTCTGCGTCACTGGTATCCGTGTTTGGGCCATGTGCGAGCATCATATGTTGCCGTTCTGGTGTGATGTCTCCATCGCCTATATTGCCGACAAAAAAGTCCTGGGCCTGTCTAAATTCGCCCGTATCGCCCATAAACATGCCCATAAATTGACCCTGCAAGAGCAATTGGTCTCGGATATTTTAGAAGAGGTGAGGGCTATTCTCAAAACCGATGATGTGGCGGTTCTAGCCAAGGGCGAGCATCTTTGCATGACCATGCGCGGCATAAAAACCCCCCATAAAATGATCTCCTCCGCCCTGGACGGCCAATTTCACAAACCGGCGCAACGGGCAGAGTTTTTCAATCTGGTTAACGGGTGATGGCGGCATTCTTTCCCCTCTCCTCGTTTGCGGGGGAGGGAAAAGGGATCTACCCCTAACTCGAATAATACATATCAAATTCGACCGGGTGCGGGTGCATGTCCAGGCGGTGGACTTCTTCCATTTTTAGCTCGATATAAGCGTCGATTTGGTCGTCGTCGAACACATTTCCGGCCTTGAGGAACCCCCGGTCTGCGTCGAGGTTTTCCAAAGCTTCGCGTAAACTCCCGCAAACTTGCGGAATATTGGCGGCCTCTTGGGGCGGCAAGTCGTACAGATCTTTGTCCATGGGATCGCCGGGGTGGATTTTGTTCTTGATGCCGTCTAGGCCTGCCATCAGCAAAGCCGTATAGGTTAAATACGGATTGCCCGCCGGGTCAGGGAAGCGGACTTCTAGGCGTTTACCAGCTGGTGACGCGCACCACGGAATACGCACAGACGCCGAGCGGTTACGGGCTGAATAGGCCAGCATCACCGGGGCTTCATAACCCGGCACCAGACGTTTGTAGGAATTGGTGGTCGAGTTAGCAAAGGCGTTGATGGCCTTGGCATGTTTGATAATGCCGCCAATATAGTACAAGCATGATTGCGACAGGCCCGCATATTCGTCGCCGGCAAATAATGGCTTGCCGTCTTTCCAGATCGACTGATGCACATGCATGCCAGTGCCATTATCATTGTGAATTGGTTTGGGCATAAATGTCGCGGTTTTGCCGTAAGCATGGGCAACATTGTGGACGATATATTTATAAAGTTGCATCCGGTCACCCATGGTGAGGAGCGTGGCGTATTTCATGCCGAGCTCATGTTGGGACGGGGCGACCTCGTGGTGATGTTTCTCTGGTTGCAGGCCTAGCTCGGTCATTACCGACAGCATTTCGGTGCGCATGTCTTGCTCATGGTCGATCGGCGGAACCGGGAAATACCCGCCCTTTGGCCCAGGACGATGGCCCATATTGCCGCCCGCGTACTGGGTTCCGGAATTATAGGGGCCTTCGACAGAATTTAGTTGAAAGCCGGTATTTTGCTGGTCGGTATTCCAGCGCACGTCGTCAAATACGAAAAACTCGGCTTCGGGGCCGAAATATACGGTGTCGCCAATGCCAGCGGATTTAATATAGGTCTCTGCTTGTTTGGCGGTGCCGCGCGGATCGCGGTTATAGGGCTCGGCTGTGTCCGGCTCTAAAATATCGCAAAACATGGTCAGGGTTTCTTGCTGGTAGAAGGGATCGATATCGGCGGTGTCCGGGTCTGGCATCAACACCATGTCGCTTTCGTTAATGGACTTCCAGCCAGAGATCGACGAGCCGTCAAACATGGTGCCATCTTCGAACAAATCTTCGTCGACCATGCTGGCATCAAATGTGACATGCTGCATTTTGCCTTTCACATCGGTAAAACGAAAATCAACAAAGCCAATTTTCTCGTCCTTAATTCTCTTCAATATTTTCTCTGACATAACATCCCTTTTTACATTAATGCGTTGGTTTCAAATGAGTGTGTTGGTTATCTATTCAAATCTATAATGCCGTATCGCCGGTTTCTCCGGTGCGGATACGAATTGCTTGTTCGACATTTGAGACGAAAATCTTGCCGTCCCCGATTTTTCCGGTTTTTGCGGCCGATTGAATAGCTTCCAGTGCGCTTTCCAGCAAATTATCCGGCAAAACCAGTTCGATTTTTATCTTTGGCAGAAAATCGACCACATATTCGGCGCCCCGATATAACTCCGTATGGCCTTTTTGGCGACCAAAGCCTTTGGCCTCTAATACGGTCATGCCTTGGATGCCCAGCTCTTGCAGGGCTTCTTTAACTTCGTCGAGCTTGAACGGTTTGATAATGGCTTCAATTTTTTTCATGATTCTCTCACATGTTTGGCGCGTAAAATATTGAAAACAAATTATTTTTCTAGGGAAAACCGGATTGAGACGATGTCTTCGCGGCTAAATCTAAAATATGATGAATTTATATGCACAAAATAGGTGTTATGCACAAAAATTCATCACGTGGTCATGGGAAAATGTTAATGACAAAGATACGTTCTTCTCTGTTCAAACCATAATAATAGGGCTAGGAACTATGTAATAAAGCACAAGCGGGGACTATAATGTCACAGGATTCTTCAAGCAAATATATTACTGACCAACAGGCTTTGGATTTCCATTCCAAACCAACGCCGGGCAAATTGGCCATGCAGCCAACCAAACCTATGGCCACGCAAAGGGATTTATCCTTGGCCTATTCGCCGGGTGTGGCCATTCCGGTGCAAGCCATCGCAGATAACCCTGATGCGGTTTATGATTACACCTCCAAGGGCAATATGGTGGCGGTGATATCCAACGGCACGGCTATTTTGGGTATGGGTAATCTCGGAGCTATGGCGTCCAAACCTGTCATGGAAGGCAAGTCGGTTTTGTTCAAGCGCTTCGCCGATATTGACAGCTTTGATATTGAAGTTGAGGAGGAAGAACCGCAGGCTTTTATTGAATGTGTCCAGCGGTTCGGCAACACATTTGGCGGCATCAATCTCGAAGACATAGGCTCGCCCGAATGTTATATAATCGAGCAGACTTTGCGCGATAAATTGGACATTCCGGTATTTCATGATGACCAGCACGGCACAGCAATTATCGCCACCGCCGGCCTGATCAATGCCTGCCAGCTTACGGGCCGTAAATTTGAAGACATCAAAGTTGTCTTGTCCGGAGCAGGGGCGGCGGGCATATCGGTTTTGTCCTTGATCAAAAGCCTTGGGGTTAAGGACGAAAACGCCATAGCACTGGATTCGCGCGGTGTGATTTATCAAGGTCGGGACGGTGTTGATCAGTGGAAAGCCCCTCATGCCGTTGATACGAAAATTCGGACAAAAGAACAGGCCATCAAAGGCGCGGATGTGTTTCTGGGCCTGTCTGCGCCGGGGGCTCTGACCAAGGAAATGGTCGCCGATATGGCACCCAACCCGATTATATTTGTCATGGCCAACCCGACGCCTGAAATTACACCCGAAGAGATCAGATCGGTGCGCGACGATGCAATCATCGCCACGGGGCGTAGCGATTATCCCAATCAGGTCAATAATGTGCTTGGTTTTCCCTATATTTTCAGGGGCGCACTGGATGTCAGGGCGCGTAATGTCAATGAGGAAATGAAACTGGCCTGTGCCAAAGCTTTGGCAGAGTTAGCCCGCGAAGATGTACCCGARGAAGTGGCCGCCGCCTATCACGGCAACCGCCCRAVATAYGGCCSGGATTACATTATCCCGGCBCCGTTCGATCCGCGCTTAATNTCAAAAATHCCGCCCGCCGTGGCCCARGCCGCAATGGATACCGGTGTGGCCCGCAAGCCCATTGAATGTATGGAAGCCTATGCCAAAGCTCTGGCCCAGCGCCAAGATCCTACGGCGTCCTTGTTGCAAGGCATCAGCGCCAGCGTGGCGGATAATCCGCGCACCATAGTGTTTGCCGAGGGCGAAGAACCAGCGGTCATCCGCGCGGCTCAAGGGTTCGTGCAACGCGGCATGGGCAAGGCTATTTTGATTGGCCGCGAAAAACCCATACGCGGCAATATGAAGTTGCTCGGCATTGAAGACGCCGACGGTTTGGAAATTCTCAATGCGCGCCTGTTTGACCGCAATGCTGAATTTGCCGAGCATCTGTACAAACGGCTACGGCGCAAAGGATTTTTGCGCCGTGATGTCCAGCGTCTGGTCAATAATGACCGCAATGTATTTTCGGCGCTGCTCCTAAGTCACGGACTGGCAGACGGCATGGTCACCGGGGTGACGCGGGCCTATGACAAAGCCTTACGTGATGTGCGCCTGGTGATGGATTACACTAGGGAACGGCGCACAATGGGTGTTTCCATTGTCGTCAACAAAGCTCAGACCTTGTTTATTTCGGACACCAGTATTACCGAATTCCCGGACGCAACAGAGCTGGCGGATATTGCTGAATGCACAGCCCACTTTGCCCGCTCATTTGGTTTCAAGCCCCGCGTGGCTTTGATTTCCTATTCGACCTTTGGCAATCCCAGGGGCGAGCGCATGGAGAAGGTGCGCGACGCGGTGAAAATTCTGGACGGCCGCAATGTAGATTTTGATTATGAGGGCGATATTGCCGCTGATGTGGCTTTAAACCCCAATCACAGCCTGACCTATCCGTTTTCGCGCCTTGGTGGTGCGGCCAATGTTCTGATTATGCCAGCCATTCATTCCGCCAGTATCTCGACAAAGCTACTTAAATCTGTCGGGGGTAGCACCGTGTTGGGGCCGTTTTTAACTGGGCTAGACAAACCCGTGCAAATTTGCGCTCTCGGGGCGCCCGCATCCGAAATCACCCGCATGGCCGCCTTGGCCGCCTATATGTCAATCGCGCCAAATGAAGCTGGAGACTAGGTGTCTGATAAATCCATTGATTTAACGCAAGGTTCAGTTCCCCGGCATATCTTGCGCATGCTCGGCCCGTTCTGGCTGGCTATTTTGGCGTTGATGTCTGCAAGCGTTGTCGACACCATATATCTGGGCCATTATTCCACCAATGCGTTGGCGGCGGTCGGGTTTTGCGCCTTGATTATTTTCTTCGGAAACAGCGTCAATATCGGCCTGGGCGCAGGGACGCTGTCGGCCATATCCAGAGCCATTGGTCGCAAAGACCGAAAACTGTCCTCTACCCACGGCGCTAGCGCACTCATATTGACCTTTATGATCATGGTCGTGATTTGCCTGTTCGGGTTTGTCGTCATGTCGCCCGTCCTTGATCTGCTCGGCACCAATGCCGACACCAAACCACTGGCTTTGGAATATTTAAAATTCGGTCTGCCCGCCTTGATTGTCATGGGGTTGGCCATGATGGCAAATAATGTTTTACGGGCCGGCGGCGAGGCACTTTTGCCCAGCACCATCATGATTAGCGGCGCGGTTCTCAACATCATCATTGATCCGTTTCTCATATTTGGTCTTGGCCCGTTTCCGCGTTTGGGCGTGCAAGGCGCATCTCTCGCGACCTTGATTGCCAACGGATTTGCGGCVKGTTTTGGCCTDTATGTGGTGTTTTWCCAYCGCMRGGCCGTWAGHTTTGCMGGTTTGACATWTGCSCGYATCAAARCCTCATGGGCGGCSATYTTGCGSGTTGGTCTGCCRGCCATWGGCACSAATACWATYGTGCCAATMACCGGGCTKGTGGCCATWGCYATTGTGGCRCGMAAYCTTGGCACCACSGAGGTYGCGGCCTTTACYKTGACSAGCCGGGCCGARWTRYTRGCTTTRACGGTGCTSTAYGCKYTRTCCGCYTGTATCGGCGCGGTCACRGGSCAAAACGGCGGYGCAGGATTGACGGACAGGGTGCGCCATACCTTTATGTTTAGCTTTAAAATTTGTTTTGTCTGGGGCGCATTTATTGGCCTGGTCATGGGTTTGTTGGCCACGGTCATTCCGCAAATATTCACCAAAGATGCGGAGGTGATTGCGCTTGCCACACCGTATTTTTGGATCGTGCCCGTAACCTACGCCGGATACGGGGTGGTGTTTGTTGCCGCCGCCGGGCTAAATGCCTTGGGCCGTCCCAGCTACGGCCTGACATTCACCATATTGCGCAGCGTGTTTATGTATGTGCCGCTGGTCTGGATCGGTGTGCATTTCTACGGCCTGACCGGTGCTTACGTCGGCATTGCCGCCGCCAACCTGATGTCCGGTGCTATAGCACTTTACACAACAACAAAAACAGCCCCCATGGAAGCCGTGGGACATTGAGCCACGTAGGGTGGATTAGGCTTTTTGCCGTAATCCACCTTTGGTAAGTACCGCGCGGTGGATTAGGTTAAGAGTAGATTCAAATTACAAATTAGGGTAATGTACCGTAATGCATACCATTACCGTAATTAACTACTTATCAAATGAGTCATCTGGCAAGAATGAGAACACAAGGTAAGCCCCAGCCGATATACCGACTCCAGTCGAGAAGAACACAACCACTTTAATAATATTATCTAATATAGTAATTTTTGAACCAAATATTGCCCCTAGTATCTCAATAACAACAATCCCTAACAACAAAACCAGTGAACATTTTAGAAGAAAAATTACAAAAGGTAAGAAATATTTTTTTGGATCACGAAACTTCATAACTAACTCTTATATGCTATCATCAAGTATTAAATAACGTTTTGTAAGATTGATATCTTCTAAGGTCAATCCTCTCGACGCTCCTCAATAATGTCCGACGCCTTATCAACCGCAATTTCGGAAAGTTCACTTGCTAATTCTTGTCCTGTGCTGCCAACCACAGCAGCTACTACTGCTTTGACCGCAGTTTTGGGTTACTTTCTATATTATGCATTACCGTAACTAGGGGCACATCACCGAAAAACTTCAACTTGCATCCTACGCTTACCGCGCGGAATAATAGATTTACACTCACTAGCACAATCTGTTATACTTTGTGCAACAACAACATTGGAATTGTGAATATGGCAAATACTACGGTTGGCATTCGGCTTGATGATGATACACAAGCACGCCTTAAAAAACTCGGCAACAGCCGGGATCGTTCTCCTCATTATTTGATGAAAGAGGCGGTGGAGACTTACCTCAAACACGAGGAAGAGGTTGAAGCGGAAAAAGCCCTCTTGAAAGCCCGTTGGAAGCAATTTGAAATTACGGGGGAAACTGTCTCGCATAGTGATGTAAAAGCATGGGCGAAAMCACTATCTAATCCGCAAACCTCCTAATGGCGGCACTTAAATGGCTTCCCGAGGCTCAAGATGATCTCCGGCGTCTCTACGCATTTATTCTGCCCCATAGCCCACAAGCCGCGAGCCGTGCCATTGATGTGATTATTGAGGGTGTAGACGGTTTAATTGATTTCCCTGAATTGGGTTCCCCGTGGGAACCAGATACGGACTTTAGAGAACTACCTGTCCGTTTTGGAGCCAAGGGCTATGTAGTGCGCTACCGCTTGTTTGAAGATCAGGTTATTATTGCCAGGGTTTGGCACAGCTTGGAAGACCGCTAAGCCGGGCGGTGCAAAACTCCAAGATGATATGCAAGACCCTGAATACAAATCTTTCGTTGATGGAGCATTGGAACGCGGACGCGCTAATGTTAAATCGGGTAAAACCTAATCCAAAAGCCCCATTTCTAATGCGATTTGGTAGGCGGTTTCTTCAAAAGCAAACCATGCGAGGCAGTTTTTTAGATCACCTGTAATACTCAGAGGTTCGCCTATGTTTTCTTCGACCTGATCTCGGATGTGTTCAATGGCATCATAATGTTTATCAAAAAATTTGTGCGTGTCGGTGTAGTAAATCAATTGGCTCACCATGCCTGACGCACAGCCATGTTGTAAAATATCGGCAAAGAACGTCGAGGCATCGTGATAATCTAGGGCTTCTGGGGCAATTTTGGCTTTTATGGAGTGCGGTGCGCTTTCTACAATACCTTGCAGAAAACTGTTGATTTTTGTTTTTGTGGGCTGTTTGAGAGTTTCCATCTCTGCAAAGATTATAGACGATAGAGATCAATACAATATTTGTGCAAATATGTTTGTTCTGCTTGCGCGAATTTTTTGGTCATTTTAGGTTTTGACCCTGTACCAGTTTTGCGCTAGGTTTAAACGCTTCGTAATCTTGGTACGGTGCCATTACCAAAAAATAAAAGCGGAATATTATTATGGTATATTTGAGCAGAAAAAAATATTATATGCTGACATTTGCAGGACTTTTCATCGCAGCATCCGTCACCGTTCAAGCCCAAGAAAAAACACACAAGCCAGCTCTAGCAAATAAAACTCAAGCGGCTGCCCCAACACCAGAAGTTACTCAGCTAGCTGATGGAGAAACGACCATTCCACCAGTAGACGTAGCGAGCCTAGAGACTCCTACTCCTAATCCTTTTGCTGTAGAACCAGCACCCAAACTAACATTGGAAGAGCTAGTGATTTTATCAGGAGTAGAGGCTGTTGCTGCAAAAGACAGTGCTGATGAGACAGAAAGAAGGCTTGCTGCTGCAAAAGACAATGCTGATGCTGCCCAAGAGGTTGCAGCACTTATGGAGAAGATTACTAATGGAGGTGGTAGTAACTAGACTCAGATAGCATTTTGTGATATAATCGTGTGATACATTCACATGAGTTTTACTAAATTCAGCTTCGCAAAACCGTCCTTTAATCGCGGATAATTACCGTCTTTTCCGCCCCAATTTTCTCTGTTTTCCCCGCTCGACTTGCAAGTGAATTACATAAAAAGCATCACGACTGGGTGCAGGTTTGGGGCGGTCTATACGCTATCCCTGATTTTTGATATTGGTAAAGTTGTGTAAGTTATTGAATCCTTTTTAGGGTTTCATTCCCCGCAGCTTGCTGCGTAGAATATTCGCGTGAGCGAATATATACATAAGAGCCATAATGTTACAATTTTGCTG
>NVVO01000019.1 GCA_002733385.1 Robiginitomaculum sp. | reverse complement strand
AGTTTGTTTCCTTGCTCACGGTTTATTAGATATTCTTTAAATAAATCAATATCTTATCTCATACACACCAAATTTATTATACCGAATTTGTACATATAATTGTACACAAATACATTGGAGATATCCTGTCGTCAAACTTAGATGTTATATTTGTCTTACCACTTGCCCTGTTTCCATATGTCTCTACAAGCACTGTCTAGGGAGGGTACATGAGTTCGGGTTTTACCAACAATGACAATATAATAACAATAGGCGCATTTAATATTGATGTGCCGCGCAATCGGCTTGTGCTAGGTGCTAAAGCCTACCCGCTAGAACCTCAAATTATGAATGTACTGTGTGTTCTAGCTGAAAAACCAGGCAAAGTATTTTTACGTGATGACCTTATAGACCGTATCTGGAAGGTGGAGTACGGCGGGGATGAGAGCCTAAGCCGCGCTATCTCGGTCTTACGGAAAACTTTTAAGAAAGCGGGAGATGATGACCTTTATATAGAAACCATTTATAAGCGCGGTTATCGCCTGAAAGCATCTGTCTCGCAGACCGTTTCCAAAGTTGATAAAAAAACAAAAGATATAAACACGCGAAAAGAAATATCCATCGCCGTATTGGCCTTTGAGGATATGAGCCGCAATAAAGACCAAGAATATTTTTCAGACGGTATTTCGGAGGAAATAATCAATGCGCTGGTAAAACTTCCATACCTGCGCGTAACAGGGCGAACTTCTTCTTTTTCATTCAAAGGAAAAAGCACATCTATTCGCGACATCGCAAGCGCATTAAATGTGAGCCATATACTGGAAGGTTCGGTGCGCAAACATGGGGAAAACTTGCGCATCACGGTACAACTTATTACCGCCGACAAGGATGAACATATTTGGTCGGACACATTTGACAGTGCATTGGGCGACATATTTATACTTCAAGAAAAAATTGCCCACGCCGTTGAACATGAATTAAACACTATATTTAATATGCCCGATATGGTTCAGCCAAAGAGCAAAACTAATTCCATGACAAAAAGCCTGCAAGCCTATGATTACTTTATTCATGGGCGCGGTTTAACCCAACAACGAGATGGCCCGGATATTTTGCCCAGAGCCATAGAATTGCTGGAAAATGCCGTATCTGTTGATCCAATGTTTGCAGAGGCCTGGGCTTATTTGGCCCGTGCCAATTTTTACAGTCTCGAACACACGAAAGTAAAAAACTGGACAGACAATATTATAGCTGGCCGGCGAGCCGTAAGCCGTGCGCTAGACTTAAGCCCGGATTTGGATATAGCCCATTCTACGCGCGGGTATCTGGCATTATTGGGTTTGAAAGTCGATGAACGTCTAATAGCGTGCGAGAAAGCCTATAAGTTAAACCCCAAATCTCCAATTTTTATGTATACATTTGGCAGCGCTCTTGCCTCAATTGGCCTATCTGCAAAAGGGTTGGCACTTATGCAAAATGCCATGAGCCAAGAACCTCTATCGGCCAGTTGGATAAACGGGATAGGCCATCCAAAATTTGCGCTCGGGGATTTTGACGGCGCGGCCACAGATTATCAACATAGTTATGAGCTAGGGTTTAGTAGCGCCTTGTTTGTGAAAGCTATTCTTTTAAACCACACAAAAAATTCGACAGCAGCTATTGATTTCTTGCAAGAAAATACAAAACACATGGGATCGTTTTTAGCATCTATGGCGCCAGCATCCTTTTTCTTAAACCTACATATTTCGGCATGTTATGGCAAGAACAAGCTGGCGCGCTGGCTCGTCTATATCTCATTAGGAAATCAGGTTAAAAACAAAAAAAATCAACCTACAGTCACTCTACCATTTAGGTGTTATACACTTGGTTATCCTAGGCTTTTCATGAAGGCCATTCGAAATCACCCTAGCCCTTATCTGGGCGCGGCGTTGGCGCAATTGTGGACGCCAACCATTGAGGCTAAGCGCATCCGCACCCACAAGGACTTTCCAAAATTTGCAGAAGACATTGGCCTCGTGCGGGCATGGCAGACTTATGGTTGGCCAAAAACTATCCAACCCGTAAAGGGTACAGACGGCTCGGACGGACAATTTACCTGCACCTAGCCCCAAATAGATCCCCCCAAAACATTAGACAAACATCAAGAAACCATCAGGATTGGTTTTTGCATATGGCCATAATGACCCATGAGAGAACCAACGCTAACAATCATTGGACAGAATATGTTTTTATCGAATTTCAAATTGCTCCGCAGGTCAAGTAAGGCAGGCTTGAAGCTTACTATCATCGTGTGCCTATTCGCGGGCTTATCAAACAACGCTGCAGCGCAAAGTAATATCAAACCGGAAAGTGTCAGCGCTGAAGATTGGCAGGCCTCCGGGCAAGACGGCATTGTCGCGCTTCGTCTTGATGGACGGGTGATAAATATCATGCATGAACAAGGTCGCCGCTATTTAAGACAAGGTTATGGTGCCAACCGCGATGACAAACGCAATGTGGAAGCTAGCCCACCGGACCTGATGATGTTGCCTAGCCGCACCAAAGGCTTTGACTGGGTGCTGCAAAGTACCGGCGACGGTTATTACAATATCATCAATCTGACTACCGGCCTGTATCTGACCCTCGATAGTGATGATGAACGCAATGTCTCCAACTGGGGTCAAAAACCAGAAAGAGGGCAAACAGCAAGTCTGGATGCAACGCAAAAAATTGCTGCTGATTTAGTGGGACTCCCGGCGGATGCATTCAAAGGATTTTTTCGGGGCGTGAATTTGACTTTGACCGATCATCAAAAATGGCGGTTTGTTCTGAGTGACACCCAAAAGGATTTCTCGACTGCGAGTGACTGGGTGTCAAATGGCACGCATGGCTCATTTCGCATTTATAACAAAAAGAACAACCAACCGCTGACCATGTATGATGGCGGCCTGAACAGCTCGGAAGAAAACGTCACGGTCTGGCCAGACCCAGGTCCGCAAGCCAAGGGCTTTGACTGGGCGCTGTTCCCGGCGCGCGATACCGCCGCCGAAGGTAAAATTTTGAAGGGCAATTACAAAAATGGCCGAGACACRCAATTTATCTCGACTTCGYTGGCTTCCATTCGGGTGCTGACCATYGAAAARGTSCGGGCSAWCAMRGTYTCKACCGGRCAGGAYGATGCSACCAAAGTRCTGTTTGCMGGGATWGATCTGGCCATGGATGTCGGCATGGGTGTCGCGACAGGCGGTGCTACGGCTGCGGCCAAAACCTCGCTCAAATATGGCGCTCGGGCATTGACCAAAGAGGCTTTGCAAGCAGCAGCAAAGTCCGGCATGAAAGCCATGTCCAAAAAGGCCGCCAAAAAACAACTGTCCAAAAAACTAAAGAAAACGGCCAAAGCCTATGGCAAGGCAGCGGCCACCGATATCAAGGAAGGTACGGCGCTGGAATTTGCCAAACTGTCTAACGCTGTACTAGATGCGATGTCCTCGGAGGCCATCTTCAACAAAGTGTACGGCGAATCTCCTGATGATTTTTACATCATKGTCAATGGCTCCTCAATCTTCCCCGGCGGTGGTCGCGAGCATATGGATATTAAATCGCAAGATACCCTCACCGTGAACAAATCTTTCGTGTTTGATCGTTTTGACGGCGCGGCCATTCAATTGATGGAATATGATTCAGCTTCCAATGATGACAGTCTGGGCGAGGTGCAATGGCTACCTTACCTGAATGCCGAAGAAGGGGTTTATGTGGAGTTTGGACAGGTTTCTGCCTTRAAGAACGGCAAGGGCYATTTAAGCGCCGAAGAACGCSAAGCTTTGCCCAATATCGAAGCGGCGGACAAAGTTGTGGTTGACGGCGTAGAGCGCTATGAAAATGTGCTGATCTCTAAATCAAGCGAAGGCTCTTTGTACGAGATCACCTATCGGGTTGAGCCATTTGTTCCGGCACATATGATTTTGGGCAAACTGCACTCCAAAAAATTGGCCGAGCGGATCAAGATCTGGAAATATCAAGAAGCACAAAACTTTGAAGCCGAACAAAGACGGTTGGCGTGGGTGGCTGAGCGAGATGCCAAAAAGGAAAAAGAAGAGATGGACAAACTGTACGCCGTCTCGAAAGCTGTCACTCRTGAGCGCGACCTTGGCCGGGCCAAAGAGAATTACAAACTGTGCAGTCAACGTGGCTCGTTCAAATCCTACGCTTCGGATGCCAAACCGCCCGAAAACTTCACCGTTCTTAACATGGGTTCGGCTCCGATCCGATTGTACTGGATCAACAATGATGGCCGCGAGCGCAATTATACGGGACAAGACCAGCCGGTCTTGAGCGTTGCTGGCGGTTCCTCCGTGATCGAAAATGCCTCACCCAATAACTTGTATATCGCTGTCGATGCGGCTGGCGAATGTGTTGGCGTTGCCGCTGGTGCGGATGAGAATAAAACGCTGTATTTCGATGCGGGAAATGTAGTGCCCGGTGCCATGCCGAACCGACCCACTGAATACCAAATCAAAATGGTCAACACCGTAGGTGGTTATGTGACCGACTTTCCGGCTCAAGACCCGAATGCAGGTTCGCCGCAGCCAGAGCAAACCGCCGACCAAGGCGGCTATGATGATGGCTCCGGTTATGTGGATCAAAACGAATATGCCGACGATCAAAGCGGCCTGCCACAGGAGGACCCGAACCAGTATGTCGATGAGCAAAGCGGATATGATGATGGCTCCGGTTATGATGGTGGCTCAGGATATACGGATGACAGCACCGGCTATGAAGATGGTACAAGCGTAACTGAGGGTCCAGGTTGTGAATATCTCGGTCAGGTTGGGTCACAAAACGGCGGTGAAATGGTCACAGTAACTTTCTCTAATTCTGGTAACGAGGAACTGCATCTGTATTGGATTGACGGTGAGGGCAATCCGGCTAATTATTCAGGAACTGAAGGCCCGGAAGCGGTGATCCCGGCAAATTCCTATCAGGGCGTTCGTACCATGATTGGACATGCATTTGCCGCCGCGGACCCTGCCGGAAACTGTTTGGCCGCGATGCTGGTTGAATTCGAAGGCGAAAATTTCACCATCGCCGCTTTACAATAGGAAAACCTTATGAAAAATTTATATAAAATTGCACCACTTGGCATATTAACGCTTCTGCTTACGGCGACATCTGCCTCCGCGGTTGACCCGGCAGCATTAACCCGGTTGGCAGCTGACAATGCCTGCGAGCATTGTGATTTGTCCGGCGCAGATTTATCCAACAAGATGCTCAAAGGCGCAGGGCTCAACGGAGCAAATTTGACTAACGCCAACCTAAACGGCATTAACCTCGAGGGTGCGCATTTGGTCGGAGCAGATTTAACCGGTGCCAAAATGGTCGGGGCAAAATTGTCAAACGCCAATTTAAGCAATGCCAAACTGGTCAGCGTTGATCTGACCGATGCTGATCTATCCTCGGCCGATGTGAACGGCACAATCCTGATAAAATCAGACGTCACCGGCGCATCATTTCTTGAAGTTGTTCTTGGAAACTTCGGACAATATGCATCAAATACCGAATGCCGCACCACGCGCCCTAACGGCTCGCTGTCAAATCAGAACTGCAGACCAAACGAATAAATTGACATTTTTTGCTAAAGGAACATAGACCATGAAAATATCCTACTTACATACATTCAGCCTTTCCACTTTAACGGCCACTCTACTTGGTGCGCTAATGCTTGCGCCTGCCGCTTTCGCTTCCGACCCCGAAGATATGGCCAAACTCGGTAATGAGGGCAGTCTTGTTTGCGACGATTGTAATTTGTCCGGTGAAAACCTCACCGCCTACACCAATTTTTTCAAGGCCAGGTTGCGTAAGGCTGATTTGTCATCCACCACAATGAACGGAATGAACATGCGCGGCATTGATTTGACCGATGCTGATTTGACCTATGCCAATCTGAAAAATGCAATTTTTACCCAAGCTACTTTAACCAATGTTGATTTTAGTCATGCCGATTTGACCGGGGCAACGTTTGGCGGAGCCGACCTCACGGGCACCGAAGTGGATGGCGCTGATTTCACTGATGCCAACTTGACGAACGCAACTGTGGAAGAAAGTGCATTCAACTATGCCACACTTTGCCGCACAACTATTCCCGATGGTCGGGTCACAAACAGAGACTGCGAAGACTGATACCCCAAAAACCTAACTCCGCAAACAAGGATGCCACAATGTTTTTATGCAAATTTCTACGACAAACGCCTTTGTTGTTCATGCTTACGGCAATTGGGCTTTTGTCCTTATCCGTAACGGCTAAGGCTGCCGATCCCAAAACATTGGCAGGAATTCCCGCCAGCGGACAATGGCAATGCGATGAATGCGATTTTTCCAAGGCCGATCTAACTGCCTATCCCAATTTAAAAAATGGCACATTCGTTGATTGTAATTTTGCAGGTGCCAATATGGAGGGCATGGACTTATCAGGCATTAAGCTGCAACGTTCAGACTTCAGAAATGCCAAGCTGAAAAATGCCAATTTCAGTGGTGCGGAAATCTATAGTTCGTCATTTGAAGAGGCTGATCTGACATATGCCCAATTTACCGGCGCGTCTTTGTCCAATGTATTCTTTAGCTTTAGCAAAGCGCCTTCCAGCAAATTTGATAAAGCTATCATAAGCGGGAGCGTTTGGAAGGATGCCGAACTGGACTCAGCTAATTTCTCAGCGGCCAAGTTAGCAGAAGGTGATTTTACACATGCTAATCTTCGCAGAGCCAATTTTACCGGCGCGGACTTGTCCGGGGCCGTTCTGACCAATGCCAATATGACCAAGGCAATTTTGACCAAGGCCAATCTGACCGGGGCCGATTTAACCTCAGCAATCCTGAACCAGGTGAATATGGAAGAAGCCAATCTGACCAAAGCTATGGTCCGCGAAGCCAGTATGATCGGTGTTTCTTACGGCGGTGCCAATTTCACCGATGCGAAATTTGAAGGCACGGTAATGCGGCCGATTGATACTGGTATCCCGTTTTATTGTCGCACCGAAACACCAGATGGCGAGATTAAGAGCAACCCGCTGTGCAAATAGACTTGTTCCAACCACATATTAATGTTGTGCCAAGCCTATGAAAAAATCCGCTCTGATTTCGCTCAGTTTCTCACTCATTTCAGCCGGATGTGCGTCCACCTACAAACCTGCTCCGGATTTGCATAAACTCAAGCCTAGCAAGCACGTGGTTTGCCCTAATTGTAATTTGATGAATGGAGATTTACGGGGTTATAATTTGGCAGGGGCTAATTTGGCAGGTGCCAATCTTATGTATGCCAATTTGCACGGCGTAGACCTCCGGGGTGCAAACCTGACAAACGCCGATTTGGAACACTCCGATTTAAGCGAGGCAAATTTGTCAGGCGCTGTTCTGACCGGGGCAAATTTATCTGAATCCAACTTGATGAAAACGGTACTCAAGAATGTTGTTTTAACGGATGTCAATCTCACGGGAATATGGATGCCAGAGGCTGATTTGACCGGTACGGTATTGGACGGGGTTGACCTGACCGATACTGATATGACAGGCGCTATCATAGACGATGGCGCTTTGGACAAAGCCATACTGTGTAACACCACTCTTCCGAATGGCTGGCAGAACGAGCGAGATTGTTATTATCCACCAGAAGTGGACGAGCAAGACCATTAATACTGAATATAAAGGAACATTATTATGACCTATAAATTTTCAATTTTTTCGGTTTCCGTCTTTGCTGTTTTAACG
Source organism: Robiginitomaculum sp. (assembly GCA_002733385.1). Taxonomy (GTDB): domain Bacteria; phylum Pseudomonadota; class Alphaproteobacteria; order Caulobacterales; family Maricaulaceae; genus Robiginitomaculum_A. The sequence goes on along the minus strand of NVVO01000019.1, from coordinate 53,233 downwards.
GGCTGCACATCCCCACCGTCCCCGCCTATGGAATGGTCATGCCGTAACACTGTGGCCGAAATTTCTTGCCAGGACGGCGCCTGTGATGTGGCCATGCCTGGTGATTTCACGCCGATGGAATTGACGTTGGACGAGGACGGCGGCATGTCACTATGCGCCTATTCAGGCTGTTGGAGCGGCAAGGCGGATAAGATTTCTACCGCCGGAAACTATTTTTCAGTCATTGGCCTCGCTCTGCCGTGGTCGGGTACTGATGGCGCGCCAGAAGACATCTCCGCAACCCTCAATATGAAAACCATGGTCGCCACCGTCCTGACAGACAGCTATGCCCACCCCATGGTGTGCACAACACCATAATCACATACTAGCGAGCACAGAAGAAAACCCAAGACTTCGCGACGGTATCCCGTCTCTATTAACGTACGTCAAAACATGATAAGTTGGTGCGCCTAACAGGAGAAACTTCGAACTATTTTTGGGAAGAATTAGAAAGGTGGGAAAGGGTCATTTCTCAACAAAAGCCTCAACTCATTCCAAAATAGTCGAATTTATTTGGCCTATTAAGGTCTGCTTTTGAGCAAGAGCGGGCGTTACTTTCTGAATGAAATATCCTTCTTCCCTTCCCACAAAGTAGAAACACCTATTTCTTTAAGCTTTTCAAGGTTTGAAGTTATTGATGCAAAGTGATTTCCAGCCAAAGTTCCAGCCTTTGAAGCAAATTGAACGCAACCATAAGCTATCAGTATTTCCGTTTCACTTTTTCCTTTTGGGTATAACAATATTTGGCCGGGAAGCGGGTATGAAGTGGCGTCTTCATATTCAATGTCAAAGTTTTTATTGCCCAGAGGAATCCACACCCCTTCACCGCTCCAACGGACATGGACAATTTCACCATGGAACGGCATTGACCTTCGAAACGCTGCACAGGTTTTTGGAGATTTAGATTCCTCAAAAATAGCATCAAAAATATGCCCATCTATTTCTATAATCATCATAACCTCTGAATGATTTCTGTGTAACTTAATGCCTAAGGAGTGTTCATAGATTGCTTATATAATCATGCCATAAAAGTTAAAAAAATCAAATGATTTATTTCAGGGTGATATAAGATGTAGATATCATGGTCCTGATGGCTCACCATAGAAGAATAATAGCTATGGCGGGATGTCCGCTTATGGGGAATTTAAGACCTAACCAGATTTAGAACTTTAATGCTATTTAAAAAAATGACTTAAACTACACCCCAAATATAGGCATTAAAAACATCATTTATTTTGAATGACTTAAAGAATTGGTGCGGCCGAGAAGACTCGAACTTCCACGGGTGTTACCCCACAGCGACCTCAACGCTGCGCGTCTACCAATTCCGCCACGGCCGCACATTGAGGAATGGGGGAGTTAGCAAAATATTGTGTGGTTGCATAGGGAAATATGCGCGTATAACCTATTTCCTTCAGGCTTGATTTTCCTGCACAAACACGCCATTTGCTAAACATGAAGAATGCGGCGATATTGTTTTCAAAAATTCCGGTGCAGTGGCAGAGTGCCGATAGCTCTGTGCTTTATCTTGATGCGGTGTCCGTGATGGAAAAACGCGTGGCTGGTATTGCCTCTGGCGAAGCTTCAGAGATGGCCTGGATATTGCAGCACCCTGCGCTTTATACGGCGGGCACCAGTGCCAACGCCGCCGACCTGATAGATCCTGACCGGCTCCCTGTGTTTAAAACCGGGCGCGGTGGGCAATATACGTATCACGGGCCGGGTCAATTGGTTGGCTATTTTATGCTGGATCTTAAGCAAAGAGGCAGGGATGTAAGGTGCTTTGTGGCCGGGCTGGAGCAGCTGGTGATTGATACTTTGGCGGATTTCGGCGTGAGGGCTGACAGGCGAGCGGGCCGTATCGGGGTTTGGGTTGAAATGCCGGACGGCCAAGGAAATATAAAGGAGGCCAAGATCGCCGCACTCGGGGTGCGGGTGCGTAAATGGGTTAGTTATCACGGGATATCCATCAATATAAACCCGGATTTATCCCATTACGGCGGCATCGTCCCGTGCGGCATCAGCGAGCACGGCGTCACCAGCCTGGCGGAGCTCGGTATTGATACGAACATTGGCAAGGTTGAAGCCGCCCTCAAGAAAAATTTCGAAAAAATCTTCGGGCCTACTGGCTAGAACCGTTTAAGTGACCATTCAAGGAACAGGGCCATATTGATTGTCGTCGGCGTCCGTGGGAATAGTTTTGTCCCCAATAAACATTGTGAGTACGCTGACACCTATGGACGCGATCAACATGGGTGCCATATTCTCCCTAGCCCAGATTTCCAATTGTGTCTGCATTTCAGCCTGGGTTATTCTGCCTTCGACCTGATCTGTTAGCATTTGCATAAATACATCGCCGCCAAACATAGACAATGCCATACCAAACCCCACCATGGCCACGACAAAATATATAATCAGATACACCAAAAACATCCAGCCGCTCTTGCCGCCATTGTGCAGGCGCTTGATCCAGATCACCACCCACGGATATATCAGCGCATAACTTATGATACCCAGCATTTTCCCAATTTGCGGGCTTAGGAGGTTGATCAGGCTGAGGGCAATAGAAATCAGGATTAAGATATACCCGCACCGGTAAAATGCGGCGGAACCAATACGTCCATAAGGTGATAAAAATAAATTACCCATGTTGATCTCTGTTACCCATTTTTCTCTATACCATTAAGTGCCCATAAAAAACCCGCCGTGGGGCGGGCTTTTCAAATCAAATTTTATTGGGCTCTATTCCTCGCTCACGCCTTTGGGAATGGTTTTATCCCCGATATACAACATGACAAGGCTAACGAAACCGCCGACAATCATCATCGGGATTTGCAAAGCCTGCTCCATCATTTCCATTTTAGCCGTCATCTCGGCCTTGTCCATGCCTTCTTTGGCGGCCTCCATGGAGAATTTAAAAATTTCGCCGCCGCCAAGTATCATAGATGCCACAACAATTAAAACAATATATATCAATAGATAGAGCAAAAACATCCAGCCGCTTTTACCGCCGTCGCGCAAGCGTTTGATCCAGATCACAGCCCACGGATAAATCAGTACAAATGACAAATAGCTAAGTATTTTGGCGGATTGAGGCATTAGATAGCCGCCCACGCCTAACAGCACAGCTATTGCAATTAAAATAAGTCCCGCCCGCATAAATTCGGCGGTATTAATGCTTCCATTTGGTGATAATAATAAATTTCCCATAGTTTTCTCCCTGTTTTATCACGGTATTAGACGTGGAAAAAATTGATTCGGCAAGAAAAAACTGGAAATTTTTACCACAATACCCTTTGAGGCCCAGATTTTAACCGTAGCGGTTTTTACCGGCCTGACCCGGTACCAAAGCTAACCACAAGATAAACAAAGCCGGCAAAGCCGCCATGATCCAATTGGCTCTAGGCAGGCCTTGCGCCAGCCTGTCTTGATAGGTTTTCAGAACTTTTTGCATGGCTTCTTCATTGCCCGCATATTCGGGGTGGGCCATGACCGTATCAAAATATTCAATACCGCCATAATTTAATATCAACACAAGAAACATAATGGCCATCAAAGCAAATAGGCCGATCAAAGGCCAGAACGAACGCCCCAAATCATGCAGGCGTTTACCAAACACTGCCATGATGATATGTAAATTCAGGAAAAACAAAACAAACCCCAACAAAAAATTCGCAATGCCCGTGCCTGTATTTGCGAGCACATATTTTTGCGCAAACACGAAGCCCGTAAAGCAAGCAATCCCAATGATAAAAGGGATGCGGGCCATACGACCGCTCGGCGATAAAAATAATTTAACGGCTGATTTCATAATATTGGCTTCCCAAAACTAAGGCTAGTGCGAAGCCTGCCATCTTGGTATAAAAAACCCGCACATGTTTGGCAAGCCTTAACCCTGTGTTTAAAGACCTGTATTATGTTGCAAAACTAGCAAGTCTTAAATGTGGAATGGTTATGAAAAAATCTATTGTTTTATCCAGCATATTAAGCTGCTATTTCCTAGTGTCGGCTTGTGAGAAAACGGAACCGGCCTTGACCGATGATCTGGCACGTCCCGCCCACAGCCAAATACAACCACAAAACACCGATACACCCATCCAAATTCACGGAAATAATATAGAGCAATCGACAGACACCCAAATTCCCCACCAAACGGACACCGAACCCAGGCTTGAGGCAAATCTTGCGCAACCTGTTCGCCCTATTATTCTCCCTCGCACAAAACCTGCCCATTCAACACCGTTTCAGGTGCGGCGCTGTATCAATATGGGCAATGCTTTGGAAGCGCCCAATGAAGGCGATTGGGGCTATACTATCCGGGCGCAAGATTTGCAGGCTGTGGCACAAGCCGGGTTTGATACGGTGCGCCTGCCTATTCGCTGGGACACCCATACGGGCCACCGCGCACCCTATGCAATTGACGCCGCATTTATGGCTCGAATTCAAACCGTTGTTGCCCAGGCTCAATCCTACGGCCTTGGCGTGATCATTGATGTGCATCATTATAACAAGCTGATGAGCCGCACTAACCGGGAAGAAKCCAGGTTTTTGGCCATTTGGGAGCAGATTGCCCGCACATTTGCCAGCGCCCCTGACACTGTTTATTTTGAGGTGCTTAACGAGCCAACACTCACAATACCCAGCGCTCGTCTGAACGCATTATACGCCAAGGTGATACCCGTAATCCGCGCTAGCAATCCAAAGCGCAAAATCATACTGGGCGGCAATTCATGGAATTCTATTGAAGCACTGGCCCAAGTCCGTTGGCCCTTATATCTCGGCAAAAGGGATGCCAATCTAGTCGCCACATTCCACGATTACAGTCCCCATAAATTTACCCACCAAGGGGCCACATGGATGGAGCCTTTCATGCCTATGGGAAGGCGCTGGGGTACAAATGCGGATGTGGCCGATTTGAAACTAACTTATAAATTGGCCAAAGATTTCAAAGCCAGCACCGGGCTTCCCGTCTTGGTCGGCGAATTTGGCGTGATTGACAAAGTATCCGTATCCGAGCGCATGGCCTGGACAAAAACCAGACGTAAAACCATGGAGGCAAATGGTCTCTCATGGTGTATTTGGGATTTCTCCGGTGCGTTTAAAATCTACGACACCAATACCGAAACCTGGTATCCCGGGCTCAAGGATGCTTTGTTTGGGCGATGATCTAGGATATAGGTTTATTCGCAAGCAAATCCGGTTTACAAATAGTCTATGAACGCACCAGCCCCCCTCACCGCCACCCTGCCCGCCCGGCTCAACTGGTCAGATAACGGCGAGCCTGTCGCAACTGAATTTGACGATATTTATTTTTCGGTGGACGGCGGGCTTGCGGAGAGCAAGGCGGTGTTTTTGGACGGGTGCGGTTTACCCCACGCCTGGCAAGACCGAGATATGTTTGTTATTGCTGAACTTGGTTTTGGCTCGGGGCTAAATTTTTTAGCTGCCTGGGATTTGTGGCAAACCACCAAAAAACCGGGTCAGAGACTGCATTTTATCTCGGTAGAAGCCTATCCGCTCAGCAAACAACAATTGACCCGCGCCCTTGATAATTTTCCCGCTCTCAAACCTTTGGCAAACCGGCTGGTGGCTGCATGGCCCGGCCCGGTAAAAGGCACACACAGATTACATTTCGGTTCCGTCGCATTGACCTTGTATCACGACCATGTGGTGCCAGCATTGTCAGCCATGGACGGGCGCGTCCATGCCTGGTTTCTCGACGGGTTTTCTCCGGCCAAAAACCCGGATATGTGGTCAGACGAGGTTTTTGCCCAGCTTGCCAAACTCTCTGCCCCAAATGCGAGGCTGGCCACATTTACCGTGGCTGGACAGGTCAGGCGCGGGCTTGAGGATGTCGGTTTTACCGTCTTGAAAAAACCGGGCTTTGGTCGCAAGCGCGAGCGGTTGCAAGCCAAATTAGAAACTGCCAGAACAAACACCAAACCGCCAAATTTAGACATACCCGTCATCATTGGCGGCGGTATTGCGGGCGCGTCTATTGCCAACGGGTTTATCCAGCGCGGTATTACGCCGATCTTAATCGAGCCCCATCCAGAGCTGGATACCGCCGCTAGCGGCAACCCGACCGGATTGGTAATGCCCAAACTTGATCTGCAAGACAGACCGGAGGCACGGTTTTACAATGCCGCCTTTCTCTATGCCAAAGCCCTGTATCACAAGCACGCCGATATCTTGGATACGGGCGTCTTGCACTTGGCCGCGTCGGACAAAGAACAAAAAAGGTTTGTTAAAATATATTCCAACCAGGCTCTGCCGGAACATGAAATGCAATGGGTCGACAGCCATGATATTCGTAAATATCTGGGGGATAATAAAGAACCAAATTATGGTGGTTTGTATTTCCCCGGCGCATTGGTGCTATCCCCTAAATTAACCGCCCAAGCCTTGTGCGCGTCTGCTACAAAAATTCAGGCGCGGGTGGGTGCAATATCTAAAACTGATGATGTTTGGCATATACTGGATACGGACGCAAAAACCCTGGCAGAAACCACGGCTTTATTTGTCTGTAATGGGGCAAATATTAGGGGTTTATGGCCCGCAGATGTGCGCTTTACCCGTGGGCAGATTTGCTGGAGCGAAAGCGTGGCCCCGCCTAAATGCGCCCATATTTTGGGCAACTACGCCCTGCCTTTCAAAGACGGCCTATTGTTGGGGGCAACCCATACCCATGCCGGCGGCGGCGAAGACAATAAAATTCGCTTGCCAGACACTGCCAAAATCATCCAGCAATACGGCGATACCATCAATGAAAAGCTGATACATAATGATTGGTCAGCCCGCACCTCTGTACGGGTCACGACCCGCAACACCCTGCCCATAGCCGAGCAAGTAGAGGGTGGCCTATTTGTCCTAAGCGGGCTGGGATCACGCGGGCTGATGTTGGCCCCTCTATTGGGCGAGGCTTTGGTGTGCGAAGCCCTTGGTGAACCTTCACCTTTGGATAAAAACACGCAAATACGGTTTGAACAGTCAATTAAGGCTTGAGGCTTTGCTGCCGCAAAGATAGGTTCATGCAAATTTGAAAACGAGGATATTATGAAACTTTCCAGCGACATTGCGGCCATCATAACCGGCGGAGCCTCCGGGCTGGGTGAAGGCACGGCGCGGGCTTTAGCCAAGCGCGGTGTTAAAATCGGCATATTTGATATGAACGTGCAGCGCGGCGAAATGATCGCCAAAGAATTGGGTGGTGCATTTGCATTGGTTGATGTTTCCGACGAGGCCAGTGTCGACGCCGGGTTCGCCGAACTGCGCGCCCAAAATGGCCAAGAGCGGATCATGGTCAATTGCGCCGGGATTGCCGGCGGTATGAAAACCGCTTCGCGTGACCGCAAGACCGGAGATATCCGGGCGCACTCCGCCGATTTTTTTGCAAAAATCATAAGTGTCAATCTGATCGGTACATTCATGTGTGTGGCCAAATCCGCCGCCGGCATGATGAGCCTGGACGGCACAGAACCGGACGGTGAGCGCGGGGTGATTATCAATACTGCATCTGTGGCCGCCCAGGACGGGCAGATCGGGCAAGTGGCCTATGCAGCTTCCAAAGGCGGAATTTTGTCTATGGCGCTTCCGGTTGCCCGCGACCTGGCCCGTGAAGGCATTCGGTGTAACACCATATTGCCGGGATTTTTCGAAACGCCGATTTATGAGCAAATGAAACCAGAGGTCAAAGAAGCCTTGCGCGCCTATGTGCAATTCCCAGCACGCTTTGGCACCACCAAAGAATACGCCGAACTGGTCACCACATTGTGCGAGCAGGTTTATATCAACGCCGAATTTATCCGCGCTGATGCCGGTGCCAGAATGCCGCCGCGTTAGGCTCGATAAAGCAATTTCGAATCAGCCCAAATAAAGCCAAGCACATATGTGTACGGCACCTCTAAATAATAATAATGGGCCAGAATGCCGCCGCGCTAAACTATAGCCAATTCAGAATGGAATGATGGGTTTATTGATTGCTTGTACGAGATAAAATGACTGCATTTATTCATAAGAGGTCCCCCACCGCATTTATTCATAAGAGGCCCCCACCCCTACTAGAGCGTTTCGCGTTCATTTAGATTCATTTTAAGGATTCCCTTTTGGCTTGATATGTGATTCACCGTATTTGGAGGTGAAACATGAGTGCGAAGCCTGCCTCTTGTACAAAAACTATATCCCAAGACCTACGCAAACGTGTTGTTGATTATATTGAGGCAGGACATTCATGCCGTGCCGCTGCCCGGCACTTTAAAGTTAGCGAAAGTTTCGCCATTAAACTTATGGTTAGATGGCAAACTCAGGGTGACATAGCACCCTGTCCTCGTGCCCGTCCGCCAGGAAGTGGTAAACTGGCTCCCTATCGGGGTTTTTTAAGAGCACAAGTAGAATCCCAACCTGATGTTACCCTGGCGGAATTAACAGAGGTTCTCAAGAAAAAACACGGTGTTGATGTGCATCTTTCAAACGTGGCCAGATGCTTGAGTAAAATGGGACTGAGCTATAAAAAAAACTCTGGTCGCCACTGAACGGGACAGACCCGATGTTCAGCGCAAACGCAGGGCATGGCACAAGTGCCAGAACCTGATGCGTATGGAACCCTCCCGCCTTGTTTTTATTGATGAAACCAGCACAAATACCAAGATGACACGCATGTATGGCAGGGCCCCCAAAGGGGAGCGCCTCATAAGCGGTGCCCCTTTCGGACACTGGCACACACAGACTTTTATTGCTGGGTTACGGGCCGATAGTCTCACGGCACCCTGGGTTCTGGATGGCCCGATGAACCGTGATGCATTTGACCTTTATATCGAAACCCAGTTAGCACCAACTTTGAACAAAGGTGATATTGTGATCCTAGATAATCTCAGCAGTCACAAAAGCGAACGTGCCAAACGAGCTTTGCAAAAACGTGGTGCGTGGTTCCTGTTTCTGCCACCTTATAGCCCCGACTTAAATCCAATAGAAATGGCCTTCTCAAAACTCAAAGCGCATCTGAGAAAGGCAAAGTGCAGAACCATAGACGCTCTATGGAAAACCATAGGGAGTATATGTGACCTCTATGGCCAAAAGGAATGTTGGAACTATTTTAAGGCTGCCGGATATGCGTACAACTAAACGCGAAACGCTCTAGCCCCTCCCCACAAGGGGGAGGGGCTAGGGGTGTGTGTCCAATGTCAGTGTTCAAATTGAAAATACAAGGTTATGTGCCGTACTTGCTTCCCTCCCCCTTGTGGGGAGGGATTGAGGGTGGGGGGTTCTTCGTATAAATGCGGGTGGGTATCTTGGAGATAATGCTTTTTATTTGTAGGCAAGCTGGTTGTTGTTACAGGAGTTGTACAATCAATCCATTCTGAATGAGCCATAGTATGTTTTTCCCATACTTCTGATAGACCTCGCAGGTTTGGCCCGCTATACAGCCGAGAAAACAACGGCCAGACTTTGGGCGGCAAAAGGACAGGATTATGATTATCAATATATTGATTGCGCTGGCTTTATTGACGGTATTTGTGACTTTGATCTTGGGGGCGCTCAACATGCGTAAAACCGATATGGAGGCGCGGCTTCGCTCTARCAAATTGATGCGCATCAGAGTGGCGTCGCAATTTGTTGCGGTGATTTTGTTGGTTGTTATGATCTATATAAAATCCAAAGCCCGCGGCGAGTAAGTGGTCAAGCTCAACAAAATCTATACCCGTACAGGGGACGACGGCACCACCGGGCTTGCGGACGGCTCACGCACCAACAAAGACTGCTTTCGGGTCAGGGCTTACGGCGAGGTCGACGAGGCCAATTCGGCTATAGGTGTGGCGCGGCTTTATGTGGACAATATAGAACTGGACCGCAGTCTGGCCCGTATTCAAAATGATTTATTTGATCTGGGCGCGGATTTATCCACGCCGATACAGGAGGATGGCAAAGAACAAGAAGGCAAGGCCTTGCGCGTCGTGCAAAGTCAAATTGACCGGCTTGAGGGCGAGCTGGATACACTCAACGCCGACATCGCACCTCTAAAAACATTCGTCCTACCCGGCGGGTGCGAACCCGCCGCCTACCTGCATCTAGCCCGCGCCATCACCCGCCGCGCCGAACGCGAAATTGTCAGCATGATGAGAGAGGAGGGCACAAACCCGTTGGCCCTAAAATACGCCAACCGTCTGTCAGATTATTTATTCGTTGCCGCAAGGTGGTGCAACAGCCAAGGCGAGACGGATGTAAAATGGGTGCCGGGCGGGGAGCGTTAATAGGTTCATGAAATATGACGATGCAAATTGGCACAGCGGTGGTGAGGGTTTTCCCGACACGTCGCCAGATGAGTTTGGCGGAACTCATATTGCCCTCTTTCTAAAATGGTGTTTTATTCAAGGCTGGGCGAGTGACTTTCACCTTCTTGAAGAACCAGAAGATGTGCAAAGTGTCATTTCTGGTGAACTTCTAGCCTCCGACTTTTTTTATAAATATTGCGATGGAAAACTAACAAAAGAAGATTTCAATGCTACCGGAAACGCGTTTGCGGAGAAGTATTATGGTGGTAATGGTTTGTTTTTCAATGACTATGCCGATCATTTTTACGAGAAGGTATATAAAGCATCAGAAAGTGAGCATGACTTCTCAAAATTCTCCACAGTGCTCACCAAACGATACCAAAGCAATAAATTTGAAGAGACTGTTTGGTGGAAATTTTGGCTGCGTTGAGTTAAGTCATATAATAGTCTTTGCTCTTAACCTGTAAATTAGACCTTATATTCTTGGAGGGCTTGCGCCAAGCTTAAAATTATCGCCACAACCCACACATCCCAAATTTTCGCTCACCCCGGCGCAGTCCTGTTCAAACAAAAACAGGCACCCACATCTCTGTAAACGCCCGTCAATTTTGGCATTGGGTCAGTAATGCCTAGCGCTATTTGTTTGTGGTTACTCTTCAGCTTCCAAAGCCTCTTGCGCTTCTTTCAACGCCTTGCGGGCTTTCTCCAGCTTGCGGCGGGTTTTTGCGCTTAGTTCTTTGTCATCGTTCATGCTCTCTGCCCGCTCTAGCAGACGTTGTGCAGCGCCGACCATCATGGAGGCTTGCGGGACGTCGCCCCCTTGGCCCATAATCATAATTTCATTGTCCATATCGATTACATTGCCGTCCGCATCTTTTGCCAGACGCCTAACGATAATTTTTGAGTGGGCGCCATCTTTCATGAGAAATCTCTGGCCGGTTTGCATGCTGTCCATATCACCGCCCATGATTATTTTAAGGCGCTTTTCGCCGCTATCGTGACCGCCTATGGTGTCCATGGTCAATATACGCATACCCGCAAGGCCTTCGAGCCCGGAAAGACCTTCCATGCCCTCTATCATGTGGATTTCAGATGCGCCAATCACGGTTCTATTGCCATGTTCATCAATGCTGTAGGCGGTGGTGACACCATCCTCTGTGGTAATTTCAATATGTTTTGTGGTCTCGATACCGTTAGTGTTGTCGACAAATTTCATCACCTTCTTGGTTTTGACCTTGACGGTGGCCGTCTCCGGAGGGTTCGGGTCACCTGCAAATGTCACCGGAGCGGTTAGGGTTAGCGCCGTGACAAGCAATGCGCCTGCGCCGATGCGCGACAGGATGGTCGAATTGGTTTTTGATGTTTTTAAAGTCATTAGTCTCTCCTTCAAGGGATGGTAAATGGTCAAACAGAGCGGGCTTGTTTGCAATATTTGAGCATTTGGGCTTTGGTTTGGGTTAGGGGTTTTGGTTAGTTTGGCGGAATGGACCAAGGTGGCCGCATAATGTTGTTTGGTTTGCGCACCGCCGCCCATGATTTTTAGCACAGTGGCGTCGCAGGCGGCTTCCTGGTCAATGCGGAATTTGGCGACTGCGAGATGTACCAACGGGTTGGGCCAGTTAAGAGCACAAAATAACAGTGCCCCGAACGCCGCCCAGAGATCACCGCGCCTGATATGGGCCAGTTCATGGGTCAGAGCGAAAATCTGCTGGGGGGCATTGAATTTCGTTTCAAAATTGTGCGGCAATATCACAACAGGCCTAAAGATACCTGCAACCAGCGGCCCTATATTGTTTGCGGCTATTCTAAGCTCCGGCATGGTTTTTATTGCAAGCACCTTACAGGCTTGCGCGGCCTTTGCCTGAATTGGTTTGGCCGCAAGAACGCTATTTAAGCGCACAGACTTCATAAACAAATATTGTCGTCTTATCTGGCCGATAAAATATATAATGGCCACGGATAACCACACAATGAGCAACGGTATTTGCCAATTTACGGGTGGTGCTACCGGGCTGAACATCACGGCTTCAAAAAGTTCCAGTTGAGTTGGTGTTGGGATTGGGATTGCGGACACGGGTTCTGATGGTGACGTTAGCCAGGCCGGTAGATTTATCGTCACTGGAATTTCGGGCAACACAAACCTGACCACCGGCAATGCCCACAAGGCGTAGGCCGCCCGTGCACCAAATTTCTTGGCCACAGCGCGTCGACAAACCAACACCAGCACGATCAGCAAGCTCACGGCCAGCCCGGTCTGCCAGGCCCATGTTATGAAACTATCAACGCTCATTTTTAAGCTCCGCCAATAAGTTTTCCAAATCAGCTATATCTTCGTCGCTTAGCCCGCGCCCTTCGGCCAGATGCGCCACAAGGGGTGTAGCGCGGCCACCGAACAACCTGTCAGACAATGTCCGAGCTGCGGTTCTGGAATAGGCTTCACGGCTGATCAGGGGCGCGTACAAAAAACGCCGCCCGTCCCGGGTTGTTGCCAAGGCCTGTTTATCAACCAATCGCGATAACAATGTCTTGATGGTTTTAATATTCCACTGCTTGGCTTCCGCCAAAGCTTCGGCGATATCACTAGCTGGTTGCGGGCTCAAGTGCCACAACACTTCCATAACGCTGAGTTCCGCTTGTGAAACTTTTATTGAAGTATTTTTCTTGTTCATACTATATCGCCAATTGATTACAAACGTAGTCATATTTAAGATTACAAACGTAGTCAATATGGAATATTGCCAAATCTTATTACAAATTGGACAGGAAAAATATGGCCGCACCAATAATTTAGGCCTAGCTTTCTAACATTGCTTGCGTCTTGGCCAAATTTATTCCATATGAACAAAATTGAATAACCAATCGGGAGTACCCTTTATGAAAGTCCTTGTTCCTGTCAAGCGTGTGCTTGATTTTAATGTTAAAGTGCGGGTCAAATCCGACCAGTCGGGTGTTGATCTGGCCAATGTCAAAATGTCCATGAACCCGTTCGACGAAATTTCCGTCGAAGAAGCCGTGCGCATGCAAGAAGCTGACACCGCCACCGAGACCATCGCCGTATCCATCGGGCCAGACAAGTGCGCCGAGACCATCCGCACATCTTTGGCCATGGGCATTGACCGAGGTATTCATGTTAAAACCGATGCCGAGGTCGAACCTCTGGCTGTGGCGAAAATCCTCAAAGCCATTGTGGACGAAGAAAAACCAGAACTGGTGCTACTCGGCAAACAAGCCATTGATGATGACAGCAACCAGACCGGACAAATGCTGGCGGCGCTTTTAGGCTGGCCGCAAGCCACATTCGCCAACTCTATCGCTAAAGAGGGGGATCATCTCACGGTTGGCCGCGAGGTCGACGGCGGTATTCAAACTATTAAAGTCTCCTTGCCCGCTGTGGTGACGGTTGATTTGCGCTTGAACGAGCCGCGTTATGCGTCTTTGCCCAATATTATGAAAGCCAAACGCAAACCCATCGACGCCAAAACTCCCGATGATTACGGTGTCGACATTTCGCCGCGCCTGACCACGCTGAAAGTTACCGAACCTGCGGGCCGAACTGCCGGTGTGAAAGTAGCAGACGCCGCCGAGCTGGTTGCTAAACTTAAAGAAGAAGGAGTGATCTAATGGCCGTTTTAGTTATTGCAGAACACGACAATGAAAACCTCAAGGACGCGACCCATAAAACCGTCACGGCGGCGCAACAAATAGGCGGTGATGTAGATATTTTGGTTGCAGGTAAAGGCGTCAAAGATGTGGCCGCCGCCGCCGCCAAAATTGCAGGCGTGCGCAAGGTTTTGGCTTGCGACCATATCTCCCTCAAACGTCACTTGGCCGAGGCCATGCAAGAAGTGGTTGTGCCTTTGATGGACGGATATGATGCGGTGCTGGCCCCCGACACGACGACGGGCAAAAACTTCATGCCGAGGATTGCCGCCGCGCTGGATGTGATGCAGATCAGCTCTATTAGCGGTGTGGAATCTGCTGATACATTTATCCGTCCGATCTATGCGGGCAATGCTCTGGCAACGGTAAAATCCTCCGATGCCAAGAAAGTCATCACCGTGCGCCCCACCGCCTTTGCGCCCGCCGCTGAGGGCGGCTCAGCATCCGTGGAAACCATTGCAGACCCGGCCTCACCAAGCACATCAGAATTTGTCTCAGAAGAATTATCCAAGTCCGACCGCCCGGAACTGACCGCTGCCAAAATCGTCATTTCCGGCGGGCGCGGCATGGGCAGCGGCGAAAATTTCGCCATTATCGAAAAGGTTGCGGACCAGCTTGGGGCCGCCGTTGGTGCATCACGGGCCGCCGTTGACGCGGGTTATGTGCCCAATGATTATCAGGTCGGGCAGACCGGCAAAGTGGTGGCGCCTGAATTATATATCGCCGTGGGCATATCCGGTGCTATCCAGCATTTGGCCGGTATGAAAGACAGTAAAATCATCGTCGCTATCAATAAGGACGAAGACGCGCCGATTTTTCAAATTGCCGATTATGGCTGGGTCGCGGATTTGTTCAATGCCGTCCCGGAACTGGAGGCAGAGCTAACCAAGGCGGGATATTAAACAAACAGCCGGGATATGAGCATGGAGATTAGCATTAAGGCAATGTCTGATCTGTAGTCCTGTATTTGGCCCCTCTGCTCGCCAACGCAATGCTGATCTGGTAGGCTTTTTTTGTGTTCATATTTGACAATATCAGCCCGGCGTGAGCGCCTTTCATCTCGCGCAAAAACCCGGCGGCGAAATTAACGTCCATCTCGTTAAAAATCTTGGCGGCCTGCTTTGGTTTCATACTTTTATACATTTGGGTCAAATGTGCCAAGTCGGCTTGCGCCTGACTTGTGCGCCGCTCAACACTTTCGTCCAGGCTTGCTTTGGCGGCTTCGATCACCAAAAGCTGTTTGTCAAGGCGCAGTCGAATAGCATTAAATGCACTTTCTTTCTCTAACATTTCGCTTTCTCGGTTATCCAAAACAACCATTTTCTTATTTACCGCCATCAACATATCACCGCTTAAACATTGGGCCTTGTCAGCCTTCGGTTCAGATGCTTTTTCCACAGGACTGCCTTGGCTTTCAACTTCGGGTTTGTCGGGATTATCTGCATTTGACAGGGCAAAGGCCCTGCTGACTATCGCCAGTGTGAACAAAATAGCCAATAGTGGTAATATCCGGATTTTCATGCGGCCCTATCCTTTCTTGTCTTGGGGAGGTTGACCGCTCCTGTTTTTGAAGCTTTGCTGCGGCGTTGAAAATCTGTCACTTCGCGTACAATTTCAAGCAATGATTCAGATGCGTTTCTAGCGTTTTTCAATTCAGGCTTTATCTGGGACGTCATTATTTCATCAAGTTCGGCATGGGCGGTTTTTGCGGCAATGCGTGAATAGCGCAAGCTCTCGATACGGGCTTCAATTTGCGGCGTCGCTTCCTGGGCTTCATGGAGCAAAGTTTGCAAAACCGAAATATTGTCTTGCGTGGTGCGCCGGGCTTGCCGGGCTGCTTCACTGGTTTTTGCAATTGCCTGCGTCAGCTCGACAATAGAGCCGCCGAGGCCGTCTTCAAGGCTTTGCAGTTTTTTTAGCCGGCGGCTTAACACCAGACAATATAAACAGGTGATGGCCGAGACCAACAAGAGCAGAATATCGGGAATATAAGTATACATATTATCGCACCATGAAATCTGTTATGAGAATATTTTGCACATTACCCGGCCCGAGCACAAAATTTGCCCGGCGGGTCAATTGTGCCCGTAGCCGAACCAAAAACGCCGCGTCTTCAATCTGGGCCATGCCCAATGCGCTTAAATAGCCCATAAAGGCATCGCGTAGCTTTGGGTTTTGGGGGTCTATAAATTCCGCGTGTTGTTGCGGCACCTCCAGTGTAATGTTTAGCCGCAAGATACGCGAACGGCCCTTGAGGGAGACCGTAAAAGGCTCAAGGTTTATATAGGACGTTTCAATAGGCGTTGGATCAGCATCATTTTCCTCTAGGCTTTGATCACCCGCAATTTTGGTATTGCCAGATGTGGGGATTTCGGCTCTGGGCAAAACATAAACAGTGGAAAACGAGGTTAAACCCAATACGACCGGCAATACCAATTTGCCCAACAACCCGGGTTTTTTCTTGCCAGAGCTTTTGGCCGCACCCTTGTCTTTATCTGGGGTAGGTTTGTCATTTTTCATTGCAATCACCACGAGTAAAATATAGATAAAGCACGGTATAGTAAACGTTCTGTTAACGGTTGACTTCTATCTGTACGAGTAAGTTATAATTATAAACGGCTTCATGCCCGTGTGAAGGATTCGCACATGAATGCGCTTCAGGTCTTCCTGTCTTTAAATGTAAGAAAACAAATACTCGCAGCCGCCGCTGTTTTGCTAACCATTGCGGCCATGAGCCTGTTGGTAAGGCAAACCATGAAGCCGCAAATGGATTTGCTGTATTCCGGTCTGGACGGCAAAGTAGCGGGCGAAGTTATTGCAGAGCTGGCGGCAAAGAACGTCGCGTACGAAGTGCGCGGATCGACCATTTATGCCCAGGCCGACAAGCGCGATGCGCTTAGGCTGGAGTTGGCAAAAGAAGGCCTGCCGCGCCAAAGCATGGCCGGGTATGAACTGTTTGACGACGTTAACAGCTTTGCCATGACATCCGATATGTTTGATACGGCCTATTGGCGGGCCAAGGAGGGCGAACTGGCCCGCACCATACTGGCCTTGCCATCTGTAGATTTGGCCCGTGTGCATTTGGGGGCGGCGAAACGGTCGCGGTTTTCTGGGGCACCAGCTGCGCAATCCGCATCGGTGACCCTGCGTGCCAGCGGCGGCATAAATTCACAAACGGCCAAGGCGGTTCAATATTTAACCGCCCTGTCGGTCGCAGGTCTAAACCCGTCCGACGTTGTGGTCATAGACGCAAATCTCGGCATTGTGGCCGGCCCCGGTAGCGACGGCGACATGGGGGCCGGGCGGGCTGATAGCGGTTTTGGCGGGTTGGAGCGGGCAGGTGAAATTAAAAAAAATCTGCTGTCATTATTGGAGGCGCGGGTCGGGAGCGGCAATGTGCGCGTCAGCGTCACACTGGACATTGACCGGAAATCCGAAACCACAACCCAGCGCACATTTGATCCAGCCGCCAGCGTCGTCAAGTCCAGAACGGTGCGTGAGATCACCGACACAAGCACAGGCACAACCGCCGCCATTGGTGTTGCCAGCAATTTACCGGACGGAGATAATGCCGCTGGTTCCAGCAATGCCAACCGGGGCGAAACTACGGAAACCATTCAATATGAGGTTTCGGAACTTATCCGCAATTCCAAAACCTTGCCAGGCGCAATAAAGCGGATCAGCGTGGCTATTCTCATCAATGACATTCGCAGTATAGACGAGGCGGGCGAGGTCACATACACCCCCAGAGACCAGGACGAATTAACTGCCCTGCACGATTTATCCCTAGCCTCGTCCGGCATTGACCGTACTAGAGGCGATGTCTTGACACTAAAAAGCTTTGCCTTTCAAACCCCGGATCTCACTGGTGCCATTGTTGCCCCAAATCCTATGTCCAAGTTTATAGAGCGGTATTTATGGAGCATGGTGCAAGCCGGGTTTTTAGGGCTGATTGTTTTGATGTTGGGTATGTTTGTGGTCAAACCATTGCTCAGCGTGCCGGCAGACTACGCGGCGTCGCAACCTTTATTGAGCCAGATGGATGTGCCCGGAATTGGCACAGGCCAAAACATCACAGCCGGATTACCCGCCCCGCAAGCTCTAGAGGGTCATCTCATTAATCCCTATGAGGACCCCACGAAAATCCTGAAATCTGCGGCGAAAGAAAACCCGGACGGTGCCGTAACATTATTATCCTCATGGCTTGAAGCCGACATATCTGTGCAGAATGAGACAGTCACATGAATGCACCAGCTAAAATTATAGAGGCCAAAGTGACACAAAAAATTGGCCGTTTTGACAAATCTGTTGGTGCGCCAATAGGTTCGCTGGCTAGGTTTCATGACCCAAATTTTGGGCAAGCCGGGCATATGCACAGCCTAGAACCACAAAGTCAAGAGCCCCAATGCCCGGACGGCGAACAACCCCAAAAAACCTATGAGGACGGTGTGGCCGAAGGGCGATTGCTGGCTTTGGCTGAAGCACAAAATCTTGAAACAGATATTGAGCACATGTTGCAAGCATTACACCGGGTAGGCCAGGACATAGAAGCAAGCCACGGGCGGGTCATCATTGCCGCACTCACTGCGGTTTTGCCAGCATTGGCTCGGAGCAATATTCAGGCAGAAATCAGGGACTTCATCCTTAAAACCAGCACGCCAGCTATGTATGGGCGCGTTACAATTCACGCCCCGCCCGCACTCAAGAATACTCTGGTCGAAATCATCGAGAGTTTGGGTAAACACCCCAATGCACAATCATCAGAGACTGGCTTTACCATAGAAATTGACAAAACAATGACCCCCAACAAAGTGTGTGCCAACTGGCAAGGCGGCGGCGGAGAGGTCGACATTGACGCAGCCGTAAAGACCTGCCTGTCCATGCTTGAGCGCAATTATTCAGGAGATAGAGATGACGAAACCGACAAATCAAAATAAAACTGCTGGCCCGGGAGCACAAAAAAAACCACAAGACCCGCCCCTTTATGAACAACGCAGCCAGGACGACGGTAATCAATATAAACGTTCAATTTACGCCTTGGACGTCAAGGTACAAGTGGTCATAGGTACGGCCCGCCCAACCATTGGTGAGTTGTTGCAAATGAAGCAAGACACGCTGATTTCCCTTGATTGCAAATTGGAAGACCCGGTTGATCTTGTTGTTGACAGTCGGGTTATTGCCCGCGGCGAACTGATTGAAACCAACCCGCAAACCGGTGAAATTGGCGTTAAATTAACCGAAATCGTCAATGTATCCTTGGATGTGTTGTAGATATGGCTGGTAAGGGATACCGCATACTTATTGCCTATTTGGGCTTGCTGGCCGTTTTGTTTTTTGCGGCCAGCGCATTTGGCCAAGTGCCAGACATTGATCCGGGTGCTTTGTTTGAGCAGTCGGGTATAGAGGGGGCGGGATTTGACAGGCGGATTATTCAGCTGTTTTTGGTTGTCACCGTCCTCAGCCTTGCGCCCGGTATTGCCATGATGATCACTTGCTTGCCGTTTATAGTCATTGTCTTTTCCTTTTTGCGTCAGGCCATAGGCTTGCAACAATCCCCCCCCAATATGATGATTATGGGGCTAGCCATGTTTTTGACATTTTTTATCATGCAACCGGTTTTCACCCAGTCTTGGCAAGAGGGTATTTCGCCTTATATGGACGGGGAGATAACTGAAATACAGGCAACAGAGCGCACCTTGGCACCCTTTCGTGTGTTCATGAAGAACCGTGTCGGGGATGATTCCGTGCAGCGTCTGGCCGCCACCATGCCTGACCGGGAATTCAATTTGGAAGAGCCGGAATTTAACTTGCTGGTCACCGCCTTTATGCTGTCAGAAATAAAGCGCGGCTTTCAAATCGGCTTTGTGATATTTCTGCCTTTTTTGATCATTGATTTAATTGTCGCATCTGTCCTTATGGCCATGGGTATGATGATGGTACCGCCTGCCGTGGTTTCCTTGCCCTTTAAACTTGCCTTTTTTGTGGTGGCCGACGGCTGGATGAAAATCACCGAAGCATTGATTGCGGGCTATGGATAATGGCTGTAACTTCCCAACATATTGGCACATCATTCCCGGACGCCCGCGAGGTAAACCGTGAGGCCAATACCTATTCCAAAAGCCAAAAAGGGGCCATTATAATTGCTTTACTTGGCCCCCAATATGCCGGGCCTATTGTCGAGGCCCTTGAAGACCGGCATTTGCGCAGCTTTGTGACGGCCATGCAAACCATAAAATTTATCGCCAGACCCGTCTTGCTGGCTACCATTGCCGAATTTATTACCGCCTTGCAGGAAAATGCAACCGGCTTGCAAGGCGGGGAGAAGCAAGCCCGCGAGCTGGCCGAAGCACTGTTGTCCACAGACCGTGCCGTGCGTATATTTGGCGACGAGCCGGGTATGGGGGACACTAAAACTGCCAATATTTGGCAGGCACTTAAAACGGAGAAACCAGCGCGGTTGGCAGAATATTTTGATCGGCAACGGCCTGAACTCACAAGCTTTGTCTTGTCCAAAATGGACAGTGTAAAAGCWGGWGARRTYYTGGCYGAGCTTTCAGMKRWWWTKKCYGDHGCCGCCGCCCGCCATATGTCCAGAGGTGTGGAGTACGGAGAAGACATTGAAACCGCCGTTTCCGAGCTCTTGAAAATCGAATTTTTCGAAAAGAAACAAGCTGACGACGGCGCGAAAACCGCCAGCTTTATGGCGGATGTTATGGGGGTGCTCCCCAAAGCCAAACGCGACAGGCTGATGGATATCATTGGGAAAGATAATTCGGATACTGCTGATAAAATCCGAAAAGGCTTGTTGACATTCGAGGACTTGCCCGTGCGCTTGCCAAAATCTGCAGTGCCGATCATTTTTCGCGATATGGATGCGAAAGATCTGCTAACCGCCCTAAAAGCTGGTCATGAGGTGCAAGCCACAACTACGGAGTTTCTATATGCCAATATTTCCCAGCGCATGGCCGAGCAATATAAAGAACAGGTCGAGGAACTTGCCAACCTGTCTGAAAAAGAAGCAGACGGTGCTATCATAACCCTGATGAGTTTTATTTCCAGACAGGAAAAATTAGGAAAAATTTCTTATATCGATATAATCGATGCTGACGCATAACCACCAACAAAGCAATGTTATTGCAAAATAAGCTCGGCGTGCAGCGCACCAGCGGTTTTCATAGTTTTTAAAATATCGATCATTTCGCGCGGTGTCACCCCCAAAGCGTTCAAGCCTGCTACCAGATCCGGCAGGGTAATATTACTCTCGATCATGGCTATATTGCCTGGCTTGCCATCACTGATTTGTAGGGAGGTGCGCGGCAGAACAATAGACCTTCCTTGCGCAAATGGATTGGGCTGGGTGACGACCGGGGCTTCGGCAATTGTTATCGACAGATTGCCTTTGGCTATGGCCACAGACGAAATCTTTACATTTGTACCCAGCACAATCGTGCCGGAACGCTGGTCGATGACCACCCTTGCTTTTTGGGCTGGGTGCAGTTGGTAATTTTCTATGGCGGCCAATTGGCGGGCCGTAGATAGTTTGCTGTTGACAAAATCAAGCTCAACCGTGCCGGCATCCAGCATAACGGCAATGGGGGCACCGATTGTTTTATTGATGATATTTTCAATGCGCAAGGCCGTGGTAAAATCCGGGGCGCGCAAGGCCAGGCGCACCGAGCGCATGGCATTAAAATCAAATTTAATTTCCTGCTCAACCCGCGCCCCATTAGGAATAGCGCCCGATGTCGGCACGCCTTCGGTGATTGACGCGGCCTCGCCTTCCGCTTTAAAACCGCTGATCAAAACACTGCCCTGGGCGACCGCATAGACATTGCCGTCAGCCGCATTGAGCGGGGTCATGATCAGCGTTCCGCCGGATAGGTTTTTTGCATCCCCGATAGAAGATACATTAACATCAATGCGCGAGCCTTTGCGTGCAAAGGGCGGCAGGCTTGCCGTGACAATGACGGCGGCGACATTGTTGGGACGAAAATCGCTACCTTGAATATTGACCCCGAGCCGCTCCAGCAGGTTTGAAAGCGCTTCTTCCGTATAGGGTGATTTGCGAATTGTATCACCGCTTCCGTCCAGGCCGATAACCAGACCGTATCCGACAAGGTCATTGCCGCGTACACCTTCTATATCAACAATGTCCTTGATTTTGACCTGTGCATGCGCGTTGCTTACAGATGTAAAGCACCACACGAATACACAAACAATAAGAGAAATATATTTCATGGTTTATCTTATAAAGTTGGACAAATTTAAATTTGCCAAGCGTGCGGTGATCAAATAGGAGGCTTGAAGCTGGGTTTCGAGCTGTTTAAGCTCCGCCGCCGCTTCAAATTGATCGCGGCCTATGACGCTGTTGAGGGTTTGAGCTATGGTCAGTTTTTCGATCGATTGCTGATCATTGGCTTTTTCGAGCAGGCCTGAATATATTCCCAGATTACTTTCCAACTGGATGATGCCGCTCTTGCCTTTTGAAACAAATCCGGCACCACCCGTAAACACGGCGCTAAATTCATTGCTGGCCAAATCATACCCCGTGCTGCCCGCGCTTGCCAGCACGGCCAAGCCGCGCAATGTATCTCGCAATGCTTGATCATCAGCCCGCACGCCAAACTCAATTTTAGAGCCGTCTGCAAGAAAACTTGGCGGGGCATTGCCGTCTCCGCCTTGGTATATATCTGTGGCAAAACCGCCGGCCGGGGCATCAAAATAAACATCAAGCGCCAAGTCTATGCTAACAGGGTCAGGACCAGCTTGCATTATGCTCCTAATATCGTTCAATAATTTGTCAGGGCTTGCCAAAGGGATTTGATCTGTTGCGTCCCCGGAAAACAGTTTTCTATTGCCCTGGGCCGTTCCGAGCAAAGACATGGCGGAGCGTAAATTGGCTTCGGCTTGTCTGGCAATGGTGCCAAGCCCGATGCTGTCTGGCATTGTAATGGCGCTTAAGGCTTGCGTGTCCAGACCGCCGATTACACCGCGAACCGCGCTTAGGCTTGACGACATCAGATCCAGCCTAGCACCAGATAAAGCGTTGATGCGGCTATCTTGGGTAATGTCGTCCAACGCTTTTTGCAATAGATGCACGCTGCCAACATCACCGCCGACTACAGATGCTATATCTTCTCGTTTGCCTGTGACGGCTTCACGGGAGCTTATTTCAAGCCTTGCTTTCAAATCAGCGGTCAAGCGGGTTTGGCGCTGGTAACTCAAAAGGTCTGGGGCTGCGGTCAATAACATAAAATTCTCTAAATTTGCATCAAAATGTCAAGCATATCACTGACGGTCTGAATGACCCGCGCATTGGCGGCGTAGGACTGCTCAATCAATAATAGTGATTGCATTTCAGCATCGGTATCAACGCCGCCAAAAGACAATTCCGCGTCGGCTAAAGCACTGGCGCGGGCCAGAGATGTTACCGCTACCGCATCAGCATTTACCCGGGCTTCGCCGAGGATAGAGGAAAATCCTGCCGCAAGCTCACTGGACGAGAAACTGCCAGTCAATCCTGAATTTTCTGGGGCGGCATTACCATTGGTAAAGGCATCCAGTAAATTATTCAAAATTTCTGCATTGCCTAACGGCCCTATATTCGTCGCACCAAGACCGTCACGCAGGCGGGTGGCAGATCCGCCCTGGCTTGGATCTATAGCGGCATTTACCCGTAGCCTGCTGGCCAGCCCCGCTATATTGCTTGGGTCTAATGCCAGCCCGTTATCGGTAAACAAGCCCGGAGCCCCGTCCGGGTTGGTCGGATCAATATTATTGTCTGAAAATCGGGTTACAAGATCACCGGCCAGGCTATCCAAGCCAGCCAGGAAGTCAGGTATAATGATGTCGCGCACAGTGAAATACCCCGAAATCGTGCCCGTAGATAATGCAAATGGCCCCTGGGTATTGGGCGTTAGTTTCTGCTCCCCCACAAACAGACCGGATAATCTATTGGAGCCGTCGTCAAGTTCGGCTCCAGGCGGGATGACCCCGGCAGGTGAAAATTTAAGTTCAAACACATTGCCCGCCAACAAAAACACGCCTTGTTCTGTGGTGATGTCAATTTGCCCGAATTCCTTTGCAATGATTTTAATGGGTATAATGGCAGAAATCTCGTCCAGCACCCGCCCGCGTTCATCTTCAAGGGCGGCACTATCGCCGTTTGCGCTTAGGCCGGTAATTTGCCCGTTCAGACTTTGTAGGCGCCCTAAAGCTGAGTTGACAGTACGTACCGAACGGGCAATGGCATTGTCTGCGCTAATTCTCTGGTTCTGACCGAGCGCATATTGGTCGTTAAATTGTAAAGCAAGACCATTGACGGCATTGGCACCTGCGTTTTGCAAGGCCGGAGATTCCGGAGTTACGCTCAATTCGCGCAGGGCGGTTTCTGTGGTCTGATAGGCGGCAAATAATCCGGTTCCGTCCTGTGGTGCGCCCAGTTCCCGGTTTAATTCGGTATAACTTCTGGCAATGATATCGGCCCGTGCGGTGGAGGCACCAGCCTGCCTGCGTTCTCGGGTTAAGCCAATATCCGAAGCGCGGTCGACCCCCAAAACCCGACTGCCCTGACCTTGCCCGTTTAAGACTATTTCACCGACCCGCAAGGAGCGGCGAACATAACCGGGTGTGGACGCATTGGCAATATTACCAGCCGTAATGTCCGCCCGCTTTGACACGGTGGCAAGGCCGGAATTTGCAGCAGCTAGGGCAGATGTAAGGGTCATTTTGGTCTATTGCTCGTTATACCTGAGGTTAAGGATTAACGTTTCAAATTTGTGGTTTCTTGCAACATTTCATCTACGGTTTGCACGATTTTGGCATTGGAAGAATAGGCCCGCTGGGTTTCGATCAAATTTGTAAGCTCGGTGGCAATATCCGTCGTAGATTCCATCAAGGAGTAGCCAACAATATTACCTACCGGGCCAGAGCCTGCATCCCAAAAATATACATCCCCTGATTCTTGCGAGATAGAATATGCTTGATTATTTAATGCTTCCAGCCCGTTTAAATTCGGCACATCTGCTACAGGGATTTGGTAAAGGACGCGGCGAAAACCCGTATCATAAACGGCTTCCAGAAAACCCTGAGCGTCAATTTCAACGGACTGTAAATCACCAATAGGGGCGCCGTCTTTACTGACATTATAGGGAGAAAACGGTGCGGAGAGCTGGGTTAGGCCAGCATTATCACCAATTTTGCCAATGAATGCATTTAGTGATCCCTTGACCACAGTAAAGTTGACCTGGCCTGTTGTTGCATCATAGCTCATGCCGGCACCCGGCGTGATACTGGCTATGGAGCCGCCGTTAATACTGCTATCATTAAAGACCAAAGTGAAGTCGGCGATGGAGACATTTGCATCTCCCGCCCCGTCAAATACATTGACCGTCCAGCTATTTGTCGCACCGGCAGCATCTACCGTCGGTGTGAAAGTAAATGTCAAATTTTGCGCCCGACCTAGATTGTCATAATATTCCACAGGCAGGGTGAAAGGATTGCCGCTGGCGCTGGGTAAAGTAGACTCTGCTGGTAAATTAACACCTAGATTGATTAAATTGGTCGGCGAAGCTGAAAACTGGCTGACACTTATGTTTACTGGCACCAACCCGACGCCGCTATCGCGACTGACATTGTTGATGACACCATTGGTATCTGCAGCCCAGCCCAAAAGATTAAGCCCGCTTAGCGTTCTTAAAAATCCGTTTTCGTCCGCAGAAAATGAACCAGTTGACACAAATTGCAAGGCGCGCTGGGCGCCGGTTTCGTTGACTCCGAACTGGTCAGTCACAGGAATAAGCCCGCGCCCGCCAATAGAAATATCTGTCGAATTGCCTGTGGCGATCAAAGCGCCTTGCCCGGCGATGTCTCTGAATATTGTTGCGCGCACGCCACCGGCGGCGTAAACACTACGGCGCTGATTGATCACCATGGAAGAAAAGTCCACATCGGCCCTCTTGTAACCATTGGTAGCAGAATTTGCGATATTGTCAGAAATAGTGGCAAGGCGGGTGGCGTTTACACTGAGCCCCATTACGCTTGCATTCAAAGCAGAAGAGATTGTCATACGTTTATCCTAAACTAGTTAATCTTTACAACCATAAAGGGTAGTTATTTAACGTTAACAAACCAATAACTTGTATTTTCCGCACATCTCCTCGAAGTTTTCTACAAAACTACAGGTGTTTTTGGCTATCTTAAAATGATAATTGATATTCTTCGGTTTTGTGCCGCCATGCCGTCCGCAACAACCCGGTCTGTATCTGCCTTGCCGGAAACTTCGACAATTTGCGCCGGCTTGAAATTGTTTTTAATCAAAAGCCGCCTTGCCATATTGGCGCGGTCCGATGACAATTCCCAATTTGAATAATGCGGCGTGCCAAGCTTGGTGCCACTAAAGGCCCTGGAATCCGTATGGCCAACGATTTTTATATTATTGTCAACGTCTTTGAATGCCTTCGAGATTATGGCTATAAGGTCATGCATGAGGGGGGACGGTTCGGACTTGCCAATGGAAAATAATGGTTCGCCGTCGCTGTCAATAAGTTCTATGATCAGGCCCTCCGGACTCATTTTAACCTGTAAGTGTTCGGATATATTGCGGTTTTCATCCCCGAGTGCGCCTGCCATCTGGGCTAGATTGTCAAAATCCGCCTGATCAGTTTTTTCCCCTTGATCTGGAATGGTGTCTTTGGCGTAGGAGCGCTGGTTTTCTGCACCGGTTCCGTTTCTGGCCAATGTGTCTTCGGAAAATATACTGTCCCCGCTTAAGGCGTCCGAACCACCGCCAGACACGGCGGCCAAGGGAATGGTGGGGTTGAAGTAATCTGATATTCCTTTGCGCTGCTCTTCTGTTGTTGCGTTCAACAGCCACATTAACAAAAAAAATGCCATCATCGCCGTGACAAAATCCGCATAAGCAACTTTCCAAGCACCGCCGTGATGGCCCTCTGCTGCGTAAATCTTTTTTCTGCGGATTATTATGGGGCGTTGACACTCCGGTTCCTTGCAGTTCATTTTTCCACCTTGACCATTTTGTTTATATTTACTTAAGGTTGAGTAATTATGTCAAAATGCTAAACATCTGCATAAGCAATATGGTTTATAAACCGTTATTTCAATGATACCGAGGTCAGCACATGACGATAATGACAAAAAAATTACAGGCCGGGGATGGCTTGCCAGCCCCATATAAAACTCTAAATAATCAACTTATAGATGTATACGCAGAATTGACGGCACATATAGAAGACAGCTTATCCAGACAAACCGACCAGCAATCGACCGCTCAAACCCGTATTCTTGTCAGTGCCGTGAGTTTTGACGAAGTTAAACAAGCGGTGACGGGTTTGCTGTTCGCCGCAGGCACCGTCCTGTCAGGCACCAATAACAACACCAAAAACGGCACACAATCTAACACGCATAACAGCACGGGGGGCAGCAATACCAGCGATCCTGCGTGTCAAATACTGATTGAAATCTCCCCCAATTTGGCAAAATCCATGATAAATGCAAAACTGGGGGAAGCGGCTATTGGCCAAACTTCATTCAGCTTGTTTGACAGCTTGCTTATGCAACCAATGGCCAAACTTGTGGTTGACGGTTTAAATGTCCTGAGTGGCGGATTGACCAGTGCAGACATTATATCCAGATCAATCAGCATGGACGGCTTTCAGGATGTAAATTTTGCCCGAGGCGAAAATTGGGTGAAATTACTTTTTCCCATTGCGTTAAAAGCAAATGAAGATCGGCAAGATCAAGCGGGTAAACACAAGGTCGACATCTCTAATAATGATGATTTATATCTGACATTATATVTGGCGCGGCCCATTGCAGATACGCTTATAGGAAACCTTCCCAACCCTGATAGGCTAGCGGTCGTAGATCTTGATGATCCGTGGTCACGCCATATGTATAACACGGTTTTAGGAGCAAGGCGGTCGCTGGAGATTGTCATTGAAGACCTTAATTTCTCGGTGGCGGATTGTACGCGACTGGAACCCGGTCAAATTATTTCACTGCCCGGCGCGTCTCATGAACGCCTCAAGGTCAAAACCAGATCAGCAGACGGAAATATTGTTCTGGCGGGCGCTACACTCGGCGCGTTCAAGGCCAACAAAGCTGTGAAGCTAAATGAAGATATTGACCCGGCATTTAAGGGCGGCTTAGAAAATATTACCTATAATAACTAAGCCCGGCACGCCTTATACGGCCCTGCGTTAACACTTTGGCAACCAAACACACGGTAGAAATATATATGAATGCAATTATAGGTATAATAGTAACCATTTTCATGGTTTTTGGCGGTTTTTTACTGGCCGGGGGCAATATGGCCGTGATTGCCTATTCCGCCCCCTACGAAATGATGATCATTGGCGGTGCGGCCATTGGCGCATTTCTGGTTGGTAATGATATGGCGGGTGTCAAACATACGATCGGCGATATTGGGGCCGTGTTTAAGGGCTCAAAATGGAAAAAATCCGATTATAATGATTTGCTCTGCCTCATGCATGAACTGGTGCGAATTTTACGAGAAAGTCCGGTGGAAATCGAAACCCATATTGAAAATCCCGAAGAATCTAACCTGTTTCAGCAATACCCCAAAATCCTAAAAGATAAAGGTATAGTCGAGTTAATTTGCGACACACTTCGCTCGATGATCATGAACTTTGACGATGTCTACCAGGTCGAAGAATTGCTTGATAAACAGCTAGATGCCATCAAAGCCGAAAAATTACACGGCGCCCACGCCTTGCAAACTATGGCCGACGCATTGCCCGCGCTGGGCATTGTCGCGGCTGTGCTCGGTATTATTAAGACCATGGCCTCAATCGACAAGCCGCCGGAAGTCCTTGGCCACATGATCGGCAGTGCTTTGGTTGGGACATTTCTCGGCGTATTTCTGGCCTATGCGTTGGTCGGGCCATTTTCCACAAAAATCAGAGCCCTACGCGAACAAGAGCATTATTTCTACACACTGGTTCGCGAAGTCATAGTTTCCAGCCTGCATAAAAACCCAACAAACATATGTGTTGAAGTGGCCCGCAGAAGCGCGCCAAAGGATCAACGCCCAAGTTTTAATGATATAGAGCAAGCCCTAAAAGCGCTTAAAAAGGCCGCGTGATGTTTTCTATCATGACCCATATAAGCCTTCGAAAATTATTGAGGCCAACCCTGTACGCATCCGCCTGTCTAAGTCTGGCCATGTCGCCTGTTGTATCCAACGCCAATGAAGTCGAGCGCGAACCATTGGGCCGCAAAGAAAGCTTACAGCAAACAGAGACACGCTTAAACGCATTGATCAAAGCGGCGGCCCGACAAGATCTGGTCAATATGAACACCCCAAAATTAAATGTGAAACCCGCCCAAAAAAATCTGCCCGAAGCAGTAAAAACTCCCACAGCCTGTCAACAGACCGACATGTTCACTTTCCCGCCCGCCAGCAAAATACGTGCCTATAGCGACTTGCAAACCCTTAAGCAGGGCGTATTTACCGGAGCAGATCAAATAGACATGGGCCAAATAAACATGGGCCAGGCAAAATTGCTCACTTCGGCTTTTTTAGGGCTTGGCTTTGCGCAAGAAGCATTGAACGCCGCCAATATGCTCGGCGAGCAAGACAAGGTAATCGCGAGCATAATGGCCAATGCTTTGTTGGAAATGACCAAGAACAAAGATATTGCAATCATGCGTGCCCAGGCGGCATGTAATCCAGAAGCGCTTTCTTGGCTGTATTTAATGCAAGATAAACATACCGCTCCTACAGATGAGCACATTCGCCAATATCTTGCGCACATGAAAACACTCCCGGAATATTTACGCAATATTTTTGGCCAAAAACTAGGGATAAAGGCGGCGCAATATGGCGATTTAAAAACGGCAAAAACTATGCACCATGCTTTGGTCACAATGGCACCAGAGCCTGATGATTTACAGCCGTTTAGCATTGATCTGAAGTTCTTTGATGCCCTGCTCGCCGTAAATAGCGAAGACGACGCAACAAAGATCATGGGCATTAAAAAAATAAAGTATTTTGCCAAAAAACAAGGTGGTTTTCAGGCCTATGCCCTGCAAGCTTTGGCGAAACATGCACCTAAAGACGAAAGCTTTTACCCCGGCTATATACAGGACCTAGATGCAGCCGCACAAATATATTCAACCCATCCGATTGGCAAGCAAGCACAAGTGCAAAAAATAGATATTTTGGTCCGCAACCGGGCACTCCAAACGGCCATTGACCAAACCAAAATAAGTTTTGTGCCAAGCAGTGTATATTTTAAGGACACGCTTACCAGTATTGGCGGCGCTGTAAAAACGGATTTACTGGGGAGCGATGAAAACAGACAAATCTGGGCGCTTGAAATTTTAATCCGTGAACAGGAATTTTTCTCTCAGTTAACAAATATTGATTTGCTAAAACAAGCGGGCATTCACGCCTGCGCAACATTGGGTTTACCAGAGCTTGCCGTAACAATACTGCCAACAGATAAATGGAAAAGTCTGGACACAAAAACCTTGAATGTATTGGCAAGGAGTTTTTTACAATATCAGGAAAATCATACCGCCCTAGATAACTTCCCGGATTATGTTTTTACGCAACCTGCATTCAAGGCAAAGGCAATCAAACTAGCCTTCGCAGAAAAAACCCCGACCCGAGCATTGGCCATTCAAAGGCAGTTTGTGGATAATACAGGCATACAAAATGAATTTATCAAACACGCATGGCAAAACGGGTACTGGTCTTTAGCAGATAATGCCTACAGAGATAAAATTCGCGGCAGCGCAACCACAGACGGTCAATTGTCCGGAGAACAAATAATCCCAGAGATAAAACAGAAATTGGCGGCGACACTAAGTGTTGTATCGCCTCTATTGCTGACATCTGGCAGGTCATACGCAATCAACGACCTGACGGCCTTGCAAACACACCTGAACAATGAGCTTACCCTGTTTAAGTCATATTTAAAGCCGGGGAAAACCATAATAGAGGGCGGGGCAAATGGATAATTCTTCCTATATCAATATAAGCAGACAATCGGGCTTATTGCGAGAAATGAGCGTGATTGCCAACAATATCGCCAATATTAGCACAACCGGGTTTCGGCGTGAGGGCGTTGTTTTTAGTGAATATGTCAAACAAATTGGTGCCCGCCCAGACAGTGGTAGCGTGGCTGGCGGATTTGAACGAAGCGTGTCTATGGGCAATGCCGGGGCGCATTTCAGCGACTTTTCCAGCGGCGGACTAGAGCGAACCGGTGGTAATTATGATTTTGCCATTGACGGCGAAGGGTTTTTTCTCATTGACACGCCCGTCGGAGAACGCCTGTCAAGAGCGGGAAACTTTATGACCAACGGGGACGGCATGCTCGTCACTATTGACGGCGATAATGTTCTGGACGAGGCCGGAGCGCCCATACAAATTCCGCCAAACGTGAGCCTCGTTGCCGTCGCGGGCGACGGAAGTATAAGCGCCGACGGCAATCCTTTGGGGAAAATAGCCGTGGTTACAGCGCCGCCAGAAGCTTTGCAACGCGTAGGTGGCAATCTGTGGCAAGTGAAAGACGGACAAGATTTTGAAACCGCGCAAACCCCAAGAATGCTGCAGGGGTTTTTGGAAGGCTCCAACGTAGAGCCTATTCTTGAAATTGCCCGCATGATCGAAGTACAGCGGGCCTATGAAGCCGGGCAAAAACTTTTGGACATTGATGATGATAGAATAAGCAAAACTATACGGACAATTAGCCAGTCGCCGTAGATCACCGCAGATCCACAACGGCAAATATTGCAAGAGCAACACCAAGGAGGACCTAAAATGATATCACTTAAAATAGCCGCAACCGGCATGGCGGCCCAGCAGATCCGCGTAAACGTCATTGCCAATAATATTGCCAATATGAGCACAACCGCCTATGCGCCGAGGGTGGCAGAATTTGCCGATTTGGTCTACCAGCAACAATTGACCCCCGGTGCCTTGTCTTCGCAAACTGGTGACATGGTGCCCGCCGGCATCCAAATTGGCATGGGGGTTAGGCCCTCAACCGTCTCGCTGCAAATCTCTCAAGGGGCGCTTAGCCCGACGGGCGGCGACCTTGATTTGGGCATTGAAGGGCGGGGATATTTCGAAATTACCATGCCGAGCGGTGACAGCGCATTTACCCGCGACGGCAAGTTCAACCGCTCAAGCGAAGGTTTGATGGTGACGCTGGACGGGTTTGCTTTGGCAGACAATATTACCATTCCCAATGATGCGCGTAGCATTCAAATTAGCCGCGACGGGGAAGTGTCCGCGTTTTTTGACAATGTTACCGGCGGCCAACAAATAGGTGCCATCACCTTAACAACCTTTGCCAATGAAAAAGGGCTTGAAGCCCTGGGCGGTAATTTGTTTCGCCAAACTGATGCCTCCGGCACCCCGATTTCAGGCTTGCCCGGCACTGAGGGTATCGGGTTTATGCGCCAGGGTTATCTAGAAGATAGCAGTGTCGATGTGGTCAAGGAAATCTCAGAACTGATCGAAGCCCAGCGCGGCTATGAACTTAATTCGAAAATCATTACGGCCGCCGACGAAATGTATTCAACCACCACAAGGATGAGATAAATGAAACTCCGGATATTTTTTGGCTTGTGTTTACTTCTAGCTCTCCTCTCCACTCCCTTCTCTTCCTTGGTGTGGGCCGCAGACATCACCGCCAATTCTGTGCTAAAACGAGGCACAATTTTAACGCACAATGATATTTCGGTCAGCCTGGGCGCAGGAGAAAAATTGGATGCTGTGCACACTAACTATATCGGCATGCAATTGACCAGGACGGTTTACGCAGGCCATAAAATCGAAACCCATTATCTGAGCGAACCGGTATTGGTCAAGCGCAATGCCCAAGTCAGCATGATTTACACATTTGGGGCCATGCAGTTGTCGGCAAAGGGCAGAGCCTTGCAAGCGGGCGCAAAAGGCGAAACCATCACCGTCATGAATACAAGCTCCCGCAAAAAAATTACGGCAATTATTATATCAAGAGATCTTGTGGAGGTAAGCGGATGAGACACTTAACAACCATAGGCTTTAGCCTGCTATTTGTGTCGGCTTGTGCGTCCTCACAGGATTTGAAACCGCCCAAAGCCTTGCCTAAAAATTGGCAAGAACCACCAATCTCCCTAACAAATAATATGAGGCAACAACCCCGCGCCAATATTGTCGGGCGTCCAGGTTCGCATATGACATCGCTTTGGAGCTCCTCGCCCAAATCTCTGTTTGGGGACAGACGTGCCAGCCAACTCGGGGATATATTGACAGTTGAGATCAATATTGACGATGAAGCCAGGTTTCAAAACACTGTCACAACCGATACAACAAGCCAGAAAAACCTGGAAGTTTCTTCGTTCTTTGGCCTGCCAGAACTCATTGCCAAAGTACTGCCTGCAGGCGCGAGTTTAAAGCCGGCCATAGATATGAGCAGCGCCAGCAGTTTGTCGGGCCAAGGAAATATCACCCGGCAGGAAAAATTGACATTGCGTCTGGCCGCCCGCGTTGACGCCGTACTGCCTAATGGTTATTTAAGCCTGATTGGCCGTCAGGAAATCATCGTCAATAATGAATTGCGGTATTTACAGGTCAGCGGGGTCATCCGCATTGCAGACATTTCGCGCCTGAACACCATTACCTATGACAAGATAGCCGACGCCAAGATTTTCTATGGCGGTAAGGGGCAAATTTCCCGACCCACGGAAGAAAAAACCGGCGACAAGCTGATCCGTAAAATACTGCCATTTTAGGACTGGTTCATGCTCAAGAAAATTTTATTTCCCGTTTCACTTGTTTTTGCCGTCGTACTAGGCGGGGTTTCAGCCGATTTTTTACGCAATCAATCTGCGTATATCGGCGGCGGTGTTGCATCCGCTAAACCATCCTATGACAACAAAAAACCAAACAAAAAGAAGAAAAAAGACAAGAAAAAAGGCAAGAAAAAAGATAAGGGAAAAGACGACGACAGCAAGGGCAACTCTGCGTCTAGTGACATTACCTATATGAAATTTAAACGCCAATTTGTCATTCCCATTATGGATAAGGGGAAGATAAAATCTCTGGTTATCTTGAATATAAATTTGGAACTTGATAAAAGCGCACCACAAAGTGCCTACACTCTGGAGCCAAAATTGCGTGATGCCATCATGCGCGAACTGCTTGCATTGTCGCACGCCGGTGCATTTTCTGACGATTTGACCAGCGCGGAAACCTATGACAAATTGCGCAGCTCTTTATTGGATGCAAGTCAGGCCGTACTTAAAAAGGGTGTGAAGAATGTACTGATTTTGGACTTAATGCGCCAAGATCAATAAAGGATCAATAAGCTGAGGCTCAGTACCTATTCATTTTGGCCGCCTGCCCATCGCTCGTATTTTCACTTGGCGTCAACAGCTCAATTTGGCGGGCCAAAAGAGCGGTAATCCGCTCAAGGGATTGATTGCCCTTTGCTTGTAATTCCAAATTTGTAAATGTTGCGAGCTGCTCGACAAATTGTGTTGAGTCCATCGGGGATAACGGGTCTTGGTTTTTAATTTGCGCCGTTAACAATGTCAGAAAAGTTGAAAATTCCTCCCCTGATGTTGGTTGTGTGTCGGCCGCGTGGCTGGTGTCCTTGTTCGTTATATTTGAATTTGCAGATAGTTTTTCTTCTGCGGCCAGACCATTGGTTGGTTTTTTAGTTTGGCTGTGTAACAAGTTCATGGTTTGGGCGATATCCATTTTGTTCTCCTATAATGAGATGTCTATTTGACCATTTGTCAAATTCGGCCTAGTTGATGTTGTATGTGGGTTTTTCGGTATATCTGGTTGATCTTCACTGACATTGCTTTGGGATGGATTGTCAGGCGCAAGCTCTCTGGCCTGGGTATTTTGGTTTTTGCTGCCATTTGAACCAAAGTTCGAAAAATTGCTTTCGGTCTTGGTTTCAAAATTGAGGTCAATATTGTTAAAGCCGCCTTGTTTGAGAAAGCTGAGCAACATATCTGATTTTTGCTTTAACAGCACCCCGGTTTCCGTGCTTTCTGCGATTATATTTGCGGTTATTCTTTCATTGCTGTCAAAGCTAAATTGAATTTGCACCCGCCCAAGTTCCGCCGGGGACAGCTGTACCAAAATCGGGTTTATACTGCTGCCCGGTTTGTCAGTTAAACTCAGGGTTTGGTGCGTGATCTGTACAAGCGCTTGTCCGATTTGTGACAACACTGGCATTGCCGAATTTAGGGGTGTTACAGATACCGTATTCATTTGCAGGCCGGGAAGATTTTGTACAGATGCAAGGGGCACATTTTGCGCTGACACTGTTTCCAGCCCGCCAGAAGTTTGCAAAGCTCGCGTGTCCAGTAAGCTATATTCGCGTACCGGTAACTCTGTAGGCTTTATTGTATCAAGCTTTATCGCATGGGGCTGGGCTTGTCCATCTTCAGCTAATCCGCCGACAAGTGTGGGGGTTGGTATAATATGGGGAGGTTGATTGGGGTTGGTATTTGGTGTTTGCGCAAGCGCAGATATTTGGATTGTTTCTACTGTTTGAGGTGGCAGAATTGGTGCGGACATCTTGGTGTGATTACTAGCTATTTGTGAGGCTGTTTTTGGAGCTTCTTGAGGGGTAGCGTGCCTAAACATATCGCGGTTGTAATTAGCCGGGATAATTTCTGCGCCTCCCATGCGTGCTGATTCAGTCTGCGGGGTGTTCATTACTTGTAATTGTTCAAGGTTTTGCCTAGATACCGTCAAAGTCAGGTTATTATCTACTTGATTACCGGTTTTAATGCCCATTTTAATTTCCAAGGGTGTCGTGATGTTGTTGAGGACTTGTGCTGTGCCCGCCATGTCCGCCTCAACCAATTCAGGCAGATTTGCCTCAGCCTGATTTCCCTTAGGCGGATTTGCCCCAACCTGATTTGTCTGGGCGTCAAATTTAACCGAGCTCTCCCATTGTAACGGCACGGGTGTCATTTCGGTTGGGGTGGGTTTGGGGCTAATATTTCTCTGTTTACTTGGCGCACCAATTGTATCAATTGCAGTGGGTTGGTCTTTTGTGTTTTGCGGGTTTTGCAAACTCAATAGCGCTGCGGAAAATTCGTGATCAACAGCCTGGTTTGTATTCACCACACTGTCTCCGGTCTTATTATTATCGTTCTGCTGCAATCTGCCCGTTCTATCCACAAGCGGCTCTGATGCTTCCTGAGTGCCACGTTGCGAAGGTGCAGTCTCTAGAGATTTCAAGGGATTTTTGTCCGCCTGCGGTTTGGAAAATGGGTCTTGGGTTAGGGAAAAGCTCATTTTTCCAAAATAGATGAATATGATTAACTCAACATTAACGTGTATAATAATATATATAAACCATGATTGATACGAATCACATTCTTGCCCCGCTTGGCCCTCTTGGATTGAACGGCACTGGAAAGCCCAACTCACTTCACCAGCCAGAATTAGACAGGCAAGACGACATCCAAAAAACCGCGCGTGAGTTCGAGACCGCCTTTATTGCCCAAATGTTGCAATTTAGCGGTTTGGCAAAGGCACTGACCACGGGCGGCGGAAAATCTGTAGAAAGTTTCACACAGTTTTATCTCGAAGAGCTTGCCAAAGACATTACCAATAATGGCGGATTTGGCATAGCCGATAAAATTGCCAGCTATATGAGAGCGAAGGAGGAAAGCCATGGTGAGCTTGGCCGATTGTAACCGGGAAATATCCGAACTAATGTTGATATTGAAAACGGAAATTAAAATGTTGCGCGCTGGTAAATTTAATAGGATTGCCCAGTCTTCACAATTAAAGACAGAAAAAATAAAAGCACTTGCCTTTGTTTTAGGCAAAATCGAGCCGGGTAAAAGTGTCCAACATTATAAAACCCATCTTGGGCCGCGCCTCGCACGCTTAAAAAACCTGAGCATGGAAAACGGACTTCTCCTGCGCAGTATAACCAATGGTGTCAAGTCCGTACAACAGCGTATTTTAGTGCTGGAGAATAGAGAAGCACAAGTAGGTGCTTATGGCCGCCACGGAAATGCATTGTCTTTTGAAGAACAAGCCACAGCCAGTGAGAAGACTTTTTAGGGCCATGTTAACCGTATGTTATCCATTGAATGTAATAACAAGAACAACAACCTAGGAGGGTGGTACTGCATAAGCAGGATTTATCAAGATGATGTAGGGCCGATCAAATTTTTATTTGGCCTTTGCTTTTCCCAATGGTGGGTGAGGCTTTATCAATCACCTGCGGCAGATTTGCCAAAGGATAATAATGGAAAAAACCTATGTCTAGTATTTTAACAAACACCAGTGCCATGGTCGCTCTTGAAACCCTTCGCGGAATTAACAAGAATTTGGGCCAGGTACAAAGCGAAATTGCCACCGGTAAAAAAGTATCCAACGCCAAAGACAATGCCGCCGTTTTCGCGATCTCAACCGTAATGAAGGCAGATGTAGCCAGCTTCGACCAAATCTCCGACACTTTGAACCTTGGTTCTGCAACTGTCGGCGTAGCTCGGGCGGCTTCAGAGCAAGTGACAGAGCTATTGACGGAAATGAAGACTTTGATTGTCTCAGCGCAAGAAGATAATGTTGACCGCACAAAAATCCAGACCGATGTGGCCGCCTTGCGCGATCAGGTCAGCTCCATAGTTGGTGCGGCGCAATTTAACGGCCAAAACCTATTGCAAGGCGGCGGTTCCATCAATGTGCTGTCCTCCCTTGACCGCGCCGCTGACGGTACGGTTACTGCGAGCAATATCAATGTTAGCCGTTCCAGCCTGGAAACCAGCGCTCTTACACTCGGCGCTGGCTCTACTATTGCTGGTGCTACATCTGTCGCGGTGAGTGGTGCGACAATTGCAGGCGGTGCAAGCGGTACCATGACCTTCACGGCTGGTTCAACATCTGCAGGCGACAGCTATTCATTTACTGTCGGTGCTGACACTATTAACTATGTGGCACGTGAAAACGATACGTTAAATGATGTTGTTTCTGGCATTAAAACTGCCATTGATGCTGCCAATATTACTGGTGTTACCGTTGATATAACTCAGGTGGCCGATCCAACATCCACGAATTCAGTGGTGACAATCAATAATGCCAGCGGTGCCCCAACCCTAAACTTGGCAATCCTTGGCCAGACTGAAGACGGTACTGCCGGCGGTGGTCTTGGTGATATTGCCGGTTTTAACGTCTCTACATCAGCCGGTGCAGCTGACGCTTTGTCGAAAATTGATGCCATGTTGCAGGTGGCCGTTGATGCGGCTTCCAATTTTGGTTCTTCACAAAAGCGTATTGAAATTCAAGGCGAATTTGTCAACTCCCTGATGGATAGCATGAAGGCCGGTATCAGCGCACTTGTGGACGCAGACCTGGAAGAAGCATCTGCGCGCTTGCAGTCCTTGCAGGTTCAACAGCAATTGGGTGTTCAGGCGCTTTCAATCGCTAATCAGGCTCCGCAATCTATCTTGTCACTATTCAGATAGATTTTGGGCCGCACTAAAATGGGTCAGGGCGATGAAACGCCCTGACCCACCCAAGTTAATCCAGGAAGGAAATTGGTACAATGCATGCATCCGAAATGGCCATAAGAGGCTACAAAAACACACAAAAAAGCATGGGCTCGGACACAGAACTTGAGCTAAAAATATTTACATCTATCACGGGGCGGCTTGCTGGAGCCGATGTTGCAAAACCAGGGGGCATAAGCACTCTAAACCAAGCCGTCACCGACAATGCCAAGCTTTGGAATTTACTTTTCCTTGACATTACAAATCCGGGCAATGCTCTTGACGACGGGCTAAAATCCAGCCTGATTTATTTAGCTGAATTTACCCGCCAACACACCCACAAAGTCCTGAATGGAGACGCTGGTCATCAAATATTGATTGAAATTAACAATAATGTGATTGCTGGAAAGCGGGCATTTTTGGCAAATACGCCCGAAATTGAGGCGGCATAATGTCGGGCCTGGTATTAAGTTTAAGAGCGGACGAGAAATTTCTCGTCAATGGTGCCTTGGTGCAAAACGGTGCAAAACGCGGGCAAATTCGCTTGCCGGACAATAGTGTCAATGTTTTACGTCTCAGCGATTGTTTGCACCCTGACGAGATCAATACACCGGTTCGCCGCGCCTATTACTTGGCGCAACTTATTTTGTCAGGTGATACGCCCCAAACAAAAGGCGGCATTGATTTACTGGCAAGCCTATCTGGGCTTGGTCAGGTCTTTAAAGCGACAAGTCTGGAAGAGCAGATTAACAAAGCCGCCATAGATGCGCAGCGCGGACGGTATTACTCGGTGCTTGTCACATTAAAACGCTTACTACCAATTGAGCAAAAAATGCTGCAAAACGCACACACGCCAACACAAGGTCGCCAAACCCTAAGCATCAAGAAAACCGGCTAGTGACCATAAACCCGGTCATCCCTTTCTCCGGTTTGGCGGGTTGGAAATTTCTGGAGCGCACCCAAGAGCGCCAACAAGATCTGTTTAATAACTCGGCTAGGGTCCAGCGCGAAGTACAATATTTTCGCGATAATATCGGGAGTATAGAAACATCCCAAGACTTGGTGTCAGACCGGCGCATGCTTTCGGTTGCACTTGGCGCTTACGGTCTGTCTGATGAACTGGGCAAGCGGGCTTTTGTCCGCAATATTTTGGATCAAGGCGTGTTTGACCAA
Source organism: Robiginitomaculum sp. (assembly GCA_002733385.1). Taxonomy (GTDB): domain Bacteria; phylum Pseudomonadota; class Alphaproteobacteria; order Caulobacterales; family Maricaulaceae; genus Robiginitomaculum_A. The sequence goes on along the minus strand of NVVO01000019.1, from coordinate 13,580 downwards.
CAAAGTTTTGCTAACCGGCTGGGCAATCCTGCCTATATTGAGTTTACCAAAATGTTTTCCTTCGCCGACGGCGGGTTTTTCCCCACATCAGGGCGGGTGGACGAAATCGTCGATAAGTTTTTAACCATTGGCTTTGAAACCGCTGTCGGCAATGTGGACAATTCCATGCGCTTGGCCATGAAYTTCAAGCGCGAAATGGCAGADCTTGCGGGACAAGGCCTGACCCAAACCACAGGCTGGCTACGGGCCCTCGGCTCAAAGCCGATCCGGGCAATTCTGGAGGGTGCGTTTAACCTGCCGACCGGGTTTTCTCAAATTGATCTAGACCGGCAAGTTGAGATACTTTCCGATAAATCAAAGCAGGTGTTTGGTAGCAAGAATATTGATGTCTTCTCGGATCCGCAAATTATTGATGACGCCATTAGACAATTTCAACTGCGTGAGCAAATCAATAACGGCCCCAGTGCCAGCACAAGAGGCATGGCGGCGCTGTCTATTTTAGGCGGCGGTATTGGCGCTGGCGGAATATTAAATCTGCTTTTATCTAACGCCTAACCGTCTTCTTTCGGCAATATTTCTGACAGTTTCTCAAAGGATTTTTCTGCCGTTTCTTGGTTCTTCAAAGCTATAAACTCGTCGAGTTTCGCATATTTTTCCACGGCTTCGTCCAGTAAAGGATCACTGCCCGCCTGATATAATCCGGCCTTGATCAATGTGCGGGCATCTTCATATGCGCCGATGAGACTGCGCCCATGTAGCAAAAGCTTGTTTTCGCGTTCGGATGCGCAGCCCGGCAAAGCTCGCGATACGCTGCGGCGAATATCAATGGCCGGATATCGACCGCGCTCGGCAATGTTGCGCTCCAAAACCACATGTCCGTCCAATATACCGCGCACCATATCGGCGACGGGTTCTTCCATGTTGGAACCAGCCACCAGCACACTAAATACGGCCGTTATATCACCCCTGCCTTCACTGCCTATCTCTTCACTTCCCATATCTTCACTTCCTGGCCCGGCCCGTTCACAAAGCTGGGCCAAAGCGCCAAATGTGGAAGGCGGAAAGGCCCGCAAGGACGGTGTTTCGCCCGCACTTAGGGCCACACTACGGTGGGCCTCGGCAAACCGGGTTAAGCTATCAAACAAAAGCAAAACATGCTTGCCTTGGTCTCTGAAATATTCAGCGCACGCCATGGCCAGCCATGCGGCTCTCAATTTAAGGGCAGGCGGCTCATCGGAAGTTGCCACGAAGACAATAGATTTTTTCATACCTTGGGGCCCAAGTGTGTCCTGGGTGAAATCCCGTACCTCCCGCCCCCGCTCGCCGATGAGCGCCAGTATGACAATATCGGCATTTGTGCCCTTGGCCAGATCGGCCAGTAAAGTTGATTTACCAACCCCGGAACCGGCGAAAAGTCCAATTCTTTGGCCCTTGCACAAAGGCAGAAAACTATCAATCGCGGCCAGACCCGTGTTCAGTCTTGCGCCAATAGTTTTGCGGTTTCTCGGCGGGGCCGCTTTTAAACTTACGGCCATATCCCCCTGAGGTGCATGGCTCCCGTCCAAGTGGCGTCCGGAATGGTCGAGGACTTTACCAATCCACCCGCTGGTCGGGCGCGGCTCTTGCTGGCCAAGATGGACGGCTTTGGCACCAATACCAAGCCTGCTAATTTGACCGTAAGCCGTAATGGTGACGAACTGGCGTGAAATTTTAATAATTTCGCCCTCGACAAAACCGCCGCCCGGTTCGAGCATTTTGACCCGGTCGCCCAGCGCGGCAATATTGGATAGGCCTTCCACCTTGATGCTTTGGGCGGTTATTTCACGAATGGTGCCATAAACCCGGGCTGGCTCAATTAACGGATGCTGGGCAAGCCCTAATTCTAGTGAGGTCTGCATAGTATTCCTGACATAAGTTTTATAATGTATTAACTATTTATTCAACCTTACGAGGTAATAGTTAGACATTCGTTAACCATAAGATTTGGTCGAAACATGCAGGAAGAATAATGACAAGCGATCTTTCACTTTTAAAAATGGCATCGGCGATGGCTGAACACGCCTCGCGTCGCCATGCCGTCATTGCAAAAAATATCGCCAATGCCGACACGCCGGGATTTAAAGCCCAAGATGTCGTGCCCTTTGCCGATATCTATAAAACCGCCGCCCGCACGGGCGTCGACATTGCCGATGTGGCAGCAAATTCAAAAACACTAGACATGAGCAGCCCCTCCGACCCCAATGGCAATAGCGTATCACTGGAAGAGCAAATGCTGAACTCTTCCAGCACGGTTGGCAAACATGATTTGGCCATGCTCTTATACCGCAAAACTATGGACATGATGAAAATGGCCATCGGTAAAAATATTTAAAGGAGAGTTTTATGGCAAATGATCCCTTTAGTTCAGCCATGGCTTCGGCTTCCCAGGGTATGAATGTCCAGGCTTTTCGCCTGCGAATCGTCAGCGAAAATCTGTCCAATACCGACACCCACGGCTTTCGCCGTAAAATGGTCAGCTTTCAAAATGAATATGATGCCAGAACGGCGAGCGACCGTCTGGTTGTTGGCAATGTTACATTGGACCAAAGTCCTGGTGAAAGGCTGTATGATCCGGGCCACCCATTGTCTGACCAGCAGGGTTATGTGCTGATGTCCAATGTAGATATGATGATTGAATTGGCGGACGCCCGCGAAGCTGGCCGCTCCTATGAAGCTAACCTCACCACATTCCAGCAAGCCCGTAAAATGTATAGCGGTCTGCTGGATCTAATCAGGAGATAAACATGGAAGTTTCTGGTCTCGGCGCTCTGCGTCAATATCAAGCGGCGCAAAAGGCGCTTACGCCCGAGTTGACACCGGACGGCGCACCTGAGTTGACCCTAACAAAAGGAGAAGTTGGCAATGGCGGCGCCGCCAATTTCGCCAAAGGGGTGGAAGAATTTGCTGATGTCTTTAAAAACGTCGAAAACACCATGCAGGCCCATGCTACAGGCCAAGCCAATGCCCATTCGGTGGTACAAGCAATCGCCAATGCCGAGCTGGCCCTTGAAACGGCCGTCACGGTCAGGAACCGGGTGGTGGAGGCTTATCAAGAGCTTCTGCGCATGCCTGTCTAAACCGGTATGACTGAAGCTGATATACTTTCGATATTGCGCGAATTTCTATGGGGCGCAGCCCTGATGGCGGCGCCGCTGTTGTCCATTGCTCTGATCGCCGGGCTTGTGATTGGCTTGTTCCAGGCCTTAACCTCAATTCAGGAATTAACTTTGACATTTGTTCCGAAACTTGCCGCCATGCTGGTGGTGTTTTTTATGTCTGCCGGGTTTATGGCCCGCATTGTCCTGAACTTGTTTGAGACCCAAGTCTTGCCTGTGATTGCGGCTCATTGATGCCAGAAAAATTGATAGCAGGAAAACTGATCACAGCAAAATTCTCCGTGAAAAACTTATACAATCCAACCGCAGGGCTGGCATTGGCATTGATGGTGATTGTCATCATGATGGTGTTGCCAGTACCAAGTTGGATTTTGGATATTGGCCTGACGGCCAGCTTTGCCTTTGCTATTTTGATTTTCATGATTGCATTGTTTATTGAAAAACCACTGGATTTTTCCTCCTTCCCCGCCGTCTTGCTGGCCTCTTTATTGCTGCGGCTTTCTTTAAACATATCCTCGACCAAATTGATCATTGGCCAAGGCCATACGGGGACGGACGCGGCGGGCGGCATTATTGAAGGCTTCGCAGAATTTATCATGGGCGGTGATGTGTTTTTGGGCCTTATTGTGTTTACGGTGCTGATCATTGTCAATTTTATGGTCATCACCAAAGGCGCGGGCCGCATGGCCGAAGTTGGGGCGCGCTTTGCTTTRGACGCYATGCCSGGCAAGCAAYTKGCSATTGATTCYGATTTGGCSGCAGGSGCRATTWCYCACAAACARGCMAGYGAAATGCGCAAGCTTGARCARGAGGAGACGGCGTTTTTAGGCTCCCTGGACGGGGTTTCAAAATTCATGAAAGGCGATGCTATTGCCGGGCTGTTGATTACCTTGCTTAACCTGGTTGCGGGCATAGCCATCGGCGTTGGGGTGCATAAGGTCAGCTTTGGTGATGCCGTCAATAATTATTCCATGCTGACGGTTGGCGACGGTCTGGTTTCGCAAATCCCTGCCGTGATTATTTCGGTTGCTGCTGCGCTTTTGTTGGCCAAGGGCAAGGCGGAAGGCAGTCTTGATACGGCGTTGTTTAAACAGTTTTCGGCCCACCCGGCTGCCCTCGGCTCGGTGGCACTCATTATGGCGGTTTTCGCGTTTTTCCCCGGCCTGCCATTTGTGCCCTTTATGATTGGGGCGCTGGGGCTTGGTTACGGCGCCTATAAAACCAACAAAACCCAATTRGCTAAAAAGACAGAAGAAGCAATTGTCAGCAATGAAGACAAGCCCGCATCTGCAAAACCGCTTGGCGACATACTGAACATAGATGAGATCCATCTTATTTTGTCCAAAGAATTAGTACCAATTGCCATGGATGTAGACACGGGCTTTGACAAGCGTGTCGAAAAAATCCGCAAATATATTGCCACTGAATACGGGTTTTTATTGCCCTCTGTGCGCTTGACCGATAATGCAAGCCTTAAACCTCAAAGTTATAAAATCCGCATTCAAGGCTGTGAGGTGGCCGACAGTATCTTAAAGCCAGGCCATGTCATGGTGTTGGTGGAAGAAGGCGAACATCCGGAAATTCCCGGCACGGCCTTTCGCGAACCAGTTTACCAAGCCCCGGCGCGTTGGGTAGAAAAATCCCGCCGCGACGAATTGGTTATGGTCGGGCTTTCTATTGTGGAGCCTGAGGAGGTGCTTGCGACCCATTTACTGGAAACCGTTCAGGTGCATTTCACCAAGCTTTTAAACCGCCGGTCTTTGCGCGAAACCCTGGAAGCATTTAAAGATGTATCAGATCCGGAGAGAGCCGCTTCGAACGCAAAAATCCTTGATGAATTTATTCCTGATAAAGTGCCCATGGATACATTACAAGGCGTGCTGCGTTTATTACTGTCCGAGCGCATATCCATGCGTAATATTCCTCTGATTTTGGAGACCATTGCCGAGGTCAAGCCAGCCATGAACTCGGTAGAACAGATAGCAGAATGTGTACGCCAAAGATTGTCCTATCAATTTATTGCCAAATTACGGGATAGCCAAGGCCGCTTACCGCTTGTCCAAATCGGTACGGGCTGGGAAGATATTTTTAGCAAGCACGAAACCAAACAAGAAGACGGGAGCAGTGACATTGCCTTACCGCCAGACGAATTTAACCGCTTGGCCGACGCCGTTCGTGCCAGTGTAGATAAGAGCGCAAGAGCCGGGCAATATGCGGCCATTGCTACAAGTGCGCGGCGACGGCGGTTTATCAAAACCGTTATGACGGCCAAAGGTATTCACAACCCGGTTGTCTCCTACGAGGAAATACCCCGTGATGAAAAACCTATTATTTTAGCCGTGGCATAGGTATGAGGTATGGATTTTCTTCACATTATCAGTGATTTGGTTATGGGAAATACCCAAGCGGTATTTCCGGCTATTGCCGTTCTCACCCGTATTTCCGTTTTCGTATTTTTACTGCCAGGTCTCGGCGAGGCGGCCATTTCCAGGCGCACGCGCCTTGTGGCCGCATTGCTGATTACAATGTTGATATTACCTTTTGTTGGCACCGGTGCAAGCGTCGGGTGGAGCATTGGCGCAATGACCGCCGCCATTGCTTTTGAAGCTTTTTACGGTTTTATGTTGGGGTTTGGGCTTAGGTTGATGGTGTTTACCCTGCAAATAGCCGGTTCTATTATTTCCCAATGTCTATCCCTGACCCAAGTATTTGGCGGCGGCATGACCACCCAGCCCAATACAACCATCAGCACAATATTGATGCTGTGCGGGGTGACATTATTGCTGAGCCTGGACATGCATACAAAAGCGGTTGGGTTATTGGTGCAAAGTTACGATATTTTCCCTCTCGCCACCACGCCGGATTTTGAGAAAACCGCCTATTGGTTTGCCCAAAAATCAGCGGCCTATTTTGCCTTTGCAGTATCTTTGGCTTTGCCACTATTGGTATTCAATTTCATTTATAATTTGATGCTCGGCTTTGTTAACAAAGCCATGCCCCAGCTTATGGTCTCATTTGTTGGCATGCCCTTTGTAACTGGCGCAGGTATTATTTTATTGGCGCTGTCTGTATCGGGGATTTTTGCGGTTTGGCTGACCGGGTATAATACACTTATGGCGGAAATGCTCTGATGTCAGAACAAAAAGAAGACGGGCAGGAAAAAACCCTTGAAGCCAGCGAGCAGAAATTAAGAAAAGCCCGGGAGAAAGGCGATATTCCGATCTCTACCGAGGTCAACACGGCTCTGTTTTATGTGGGCGCGTGCTTGGCCATACTAATTTTTGGCGACGAGGTAGCGCGGGGTGTGCTGACATTGTTGGCGGGCATGCTTGAACGGCCAGAGATGGTCGTAGCCAGCTTTCTTGACAGCAAGCAAAGCCCGCTTGCTGGATATATATTTGTAAAATTGGGTATCGTATTGTTCGGTTTTTTTGCCCTGCCCGCCCTGTTCATTATTGTTTCGTTGATCGCGCAAAGAGCCGTTGTGTTCTCGCCAAGTAAAATAAAACCAAAGCTGTCTAAGCTTTCACTTATTGCCAATGCCAAGAAAAAATATGGCCCAGGAGGTCTTGGTGAATTTTTAAAAAGTTTTGCAAAACTGGCGTTGATTACAGGCATTGCCGGGCTATATTTGAAAGCTGAATTTGAAGTCTTGCCCGCCTATAGCGGGCTGTCCGCGTCCATGCTGACCGGGCTATTGGCGCAAAAAGCCCTGGCGCTTCTGTTCTATGTTCTGATCGGCGCCGCCCTCATCGCCAGTATTGACCTCCCCGCAAAAATAATGGCCCACCGCAAAAAAATGCGCATGACACACCAGGAAGCCAAGGACGAGCGCAAGGAAAGCGAAGGCGACCCATACCAAAAGCAAAGACGGCGACAAAAGGCAGAAGAAATTGCAAAATCTACCATGCTGCAAGATGTGACAAGTGCTAATGTGGTTGTTGTCAACCCCGAGCATTATGCTGTTGCTCTAAAGTGGGATAGAGTTTCTGGTGAAGCGCCCATATGTGTGGCCAAGGGGGTTGACGGCCTGGCCTTTCGTATTCGTGAGCGGGCTAAAATGGCGGGTGTGGCCATTCATGAAAACCCGCCGACCGCTCGTGCGCTTTATGCCCAAACCAAAATTGGTGAAATTATTGCACCCGAGCACTATGCCGCCGTCGCCGCCGCCATTCATTATGCCGACCAAATTACTAAAAGAGGGTTTTAAGTGGACGATATTTTACACATCCTGGATTTACTGCGCCAACGGGCGGAAGCCGACATTCGCCAGCTTACGTCGCAAAAGCAAAAATTCTTGTCACAAATGTCCGATATTACACTGGACATTGAAGCAGAAAAATCAAAATTACTGCACAGGGGGGACGGTGAGGATGTACATATTTTTGAAAAATGGCGCCACAACCAGATTTTTAAGCTTACCGGAATGAAAAAAAAACTGCAGGGTCTCGACAAAGAAATTGCCTTGGCCAAAACCCATTTCAAATCTATTCTCGCCAAAGACCAGATGCTGCAACAGGTGGTTAAACAAATCTTGCGGGCCGAACAATTGGACGCCGAAACCGCACAAACAAGTGAGCAATTGGATGTGTTTTTGTTGCGGGGCGGACAATAAAAAGAGCCTGTAGAAGGATCTATGGGTATAGGAAACTACAGGCTCTTAAGTTTGCGTGCAGCGACTGGTCCCTGGAAAGGTTTTCACCGCACTGTATAAATTATCGGGAGATAATGACTAGGAATCTTCCGCAACCTATAGGTGTATATGTGGGTGCAAAAGTTAATGTTTGGTAAACAAGCACAACCAAAAGGCGATTAAAGTCGGTAGCATTAACTAAAAATCAACCCTGAGGTGTAAATAACGGGAAACAACTGGATTCCTTATGCATAACAAACCCGACACATTCCCCGCCGTTGATTTCATAAATAAAATAGGTGACATAGCTTATGTGCTGGACGCAGAAGCCCGCTTGATTTTCGCCAGCAATGCTTTTTTGGATAGTCTTGGCATGCCGGATTACCCGCTTAAGAAAAATGACAGCTTGCAGGATATTTTACAAACGTCCAAAGTTCTTGGTGTGGTGGAACCCCAATGCATGGCGACTATATTACAATTGCACCCAAGCTCGACGCCTGACGAAAACCCGTCCGTACATTTATTGAACATAGATAATAGCCAAAAACCTGCCGCCCAATCCAAAACCTTTTCAAAGACCGCATATACAATAAACGCAATCTCTCTCGGAGGCGGACTTACTTATTACCGTTATGAACGTAACGAAGCAGACAACCAGATGATGCCGAGTTTTCACCGGGCCATGCAAATCAACAAAACCGGGTTTTACAAATATGACTTTGCTAAAAAAGAATATTGCTTTTGTGATAACCTTTTGGACTGGTTTTCTCAGGAGCAGAAAAACATTGTCCAAAAAGAAGGGCTATACGCGCTTATGTCCGGGCATGCTTTGAGAAAAACCAAACAGATTATCCGCCAAGCCTTGGCCCTGCGTAGCCAGAATATAGAGCTAAAAGAAATAATAGGGTTACGTAAAAATGAATGTGCGGTGTTAAAAATACATATTGATGTCAAATACAACAAAGCTGGAAATCCTTTATATGCACTGGGCATCGTCCAGGATGTCAGCGAACAAGAAAACATCAAAGCAAGTTTGCGAAAGCAAAAATCCGAAGCTGATAAAAGCGCGCAATTTAGAGCCAACCAAATCGCAAATATGAGCCATGAACTGCGCACACCCATTGGGGGGATTGTTGGTATGGCGGATGTATTGCTGCGCGAAAACCACGATGAAAAAACCATGGAAAAGATAAGAATTATCAAAGAATCTTCTGATCTGCTGATGTATACGCTGACGGAAACCCTGGATCATTGCAAGCTCATGGCCGACGGGGTGACCATAAAGGCCGGGCCGGTGTCTCCTGAAGCCTTACTGAAATCTATCTGTCTGCTGTGGGGCGATAAAGCATCTGAGAACGGCACCACTATTTCCCATAAATTTTCACCAGACCTCCCACAATTTGTCAGCATTGACGAATTTAGAATTAAGCAGTGCCTAAACAATTTGCTGTCCAATGCCGTGAAATTTACCAAGGGCGGCCATATTGAAATAAGCATGCAGAAATATATCAACAAAGCCGGGAAAACCCAATTGCTGTTTATCGTCAAGGATAGCGGCATCGGTATGACGGACAAGCAACAAGACAAAATTTTCAAACCATTTGCCCAAGCCAACGATAATATTGAGAAAACATTTGGCGGTACGGGTCTGGGAATGTGCATTACCCAAAAAATCATAGAGACCATGGGCGGACATATTGTCATCAAAAGCAAGAAAGACATAGGCACATCTATCGGGATTAGCTTGCCTTTGCAGTGCGCGACAAAACCGGTCCGGCTAATAGCGGAGCCAAACAACAATAACAGCAATGTTAAACTTGCTTCACCCGATCAATCATCTAGGCAAATAGCGAGGCGACCCACCATTATACCGGCAAGGGGCCGCAGAGAAAATATATTGATCGTGGACGATATACACACCAACCGGGTGATACTCGAGCATTTGCTCAGCGATATTTTTCCAAATTTAACATTTGCGGAAAATGGCCAAGAAGCCATCAATGTTCTCGACACAAAAAATATCGATATTATTCTCATGGATGTACATATGCCAATCCTAAACGGGGTTGATGCAACCAAAGCCATCCGCGCATCGAACACGCCCTATAAAGGCATTCCCATTATCGCCGTCACCGCAGATGAAAAATATCACAAGCGCGTCTCGCGCCAGGGCGCAGGCTTTGACGAGGTAGTCGCCAAGCCGGTCTCGCGCGTAATATTATTGGAGCGGATCGATACGGCCCTTGCGAAACCAAATCTGACGGAAACAAATTTACCGCCTGCCTATGCGATCAATTAAACCGCTATATTTTGTCATCGACCAACACAATTGGGCATCAGATGTTTTTTAAAACCCTCAATTGTTAGCTGTACTCGCGCTTCATAGTCCGAACCTTTTTGGAAACCAACTTTTTCACCCAAAGCAATCGCCTCACGGCCATGGGTGCAGGCAGCGGTTGAGACACGCCCGCCATTTTTCTGCAACTCACCCATTGTTAAGCCAGCGGTGGCCATAGCTGAATACAGGTAAAACAACCTCGTATCCGTATCCGTCAGGCCATAAGTGCGGTTCTTTAAGGCCTGCATTTCCTTTAGTGATGCCAAGCAAGTGGACACGACTGCGTCCCCGTCTTTAGGGGTATTCTGATAGACTGTGATGCATAGCGCGGCGAGCCGTCTTTCACTTTCGGCAAAGGTTTTGTTATAAGATTGCGCGGCAGCTAACTCGCCAAGTGAAACCGTGCTGATAGCGAGGCTGATGGCCAATAGTATTTTCATTTATTTCTCCTATTTCCCGTCAAAGCCAAAACATATAAACAAACCAGCTCAGGACGATGAACGCCAGGGCCAAAAGTGTCGACAATATTTTGCGGCGTTTCATCTGTAACTTTACTTTGATTGTTCTCTAGTTTTGTTCTTGAGGATATTGTTTGCAACAGTCTGCCGGGTCGGTGTCTATAAACGGGGTGATGGCATTAAACGCTTGCTTGTCTAAAAAATAGACAAGCACATAGAGCGCGACAACGGCGGCGATGAGGCCAAAGATGATGCGTCTGGTTTTTGGTTTCATGTTTTTCCTTAAGTCATCATGTGTGCTTGTGATGGTTCTCGTGTATTCTCTTGAACGGATTTAGTGTTTATTGGTTTTAGACAGTGCAATGGCTGTGACGCTGTCGACTAGGAAACTATTGAAATTATCTCTGCAAAACTCCTCAGTTGGGCCTCTGGTAAATTTGAGGGCCTTTGCGATTATGGCACTGTCATGATGGCGCAGAAATGCATTTTCTGCATCTTGTTTTGATAGCCCGCCATTATGTACAGGTTTCATGTAATAGCGCTCATAAGAATCCAGTTTAATGTTGAGTAATTGGGGCGCGAATTTTGTGCGCCGATATTCTGCGCTGGATTTTGCTTTTTCAACCTCGGCTTCAAGGATGTTAATTGTCACGACGAAACAGCTTGCCGCTGCGTCGCCAATGTCGCTTAAATCGGTGTTCGCGAATACGGGGAATCCCTGATTTGGTTTCCACGTTAACATGAATGGATTCTTAGGAGGGCTTGGCTTGGACGGTGTTGCTGGCTTGGCGAGAACGCTTGGCGTAGCCGGCGCGGGAATACGATCATAAATACTAAACCCAAGCGGTTTCTGTGCTGCGTGAATTTCGTCATTTATTTCCTTGAGAAGTTTAGCTGATTCTGCATTGCCTTGGTCAGCGGATTTTTTGTACCAATAGGCCGCCGTCGCGTTCGATTTAGGCACACCTCTTCCAAGGCGGTACTGCCGTGCTAGATTAGCTTGCGCTTCCATATAGCCTTGCTCGGCAGCCTTGCGGTAATATTGTGTTGCAAGTTCTTGTGAACCATCAACACCCATGCCCATGACATACATAAACCCGACCATGTTTTGCGCTTTGGCGTGGCCGCTATCTGCCACCGGTTTAAGAATTTGAAAGGCCTTGCCGTCTTGCAAATTATTGAATGCGGCTATCCCGTCTTCATATGGCCCGGCGAGAGCCGCGCTAAAGCATGAGGTGGCGAGGGCGCTTGCGAGCAATAAGTTGGTTATGGTTTTCATTTCTTAGCGCCTTTTGCTTGTTTGTCTTTATTCGCCTCCCATTCTCTCTTGTAAACGCCGTAAATCTTAAAAGAGAGTTCGTCTATATTTTGCATTTCGCCGTATTTTAGGCAGCGGTATACGATCTGAGTTTCCAAGCCCTTCACCTGTTGCATAATTTGCGGTGCACCGGGCCGTGCCTTTATGGAATCCAGTCTTGATTTGTGGAATTTTATAACTTGGCCAATTTCTTCTGGTTCAACTCCATCGCACCAAAAATCACTATAATCATATGTGTGAATACGCAAAAGTTGAAACCCAAGCTTAAAGTCTTCCTTATTGCCTATTGTTATGTTTTTATAGAGCCCTTCCCAAGCCAGTAAAATAGAACGTGCGACTAATTCCGCTTGTTCTTTATTCTCCTTGAAAAAGGGCTCCGACGTCAATTCCGCACATGTATGTTCATCTACAAAGGCATTCATTGAAGGCCTTAACTCAAACATTTTCTTTTCAAGACTAGGGTCAATGTTAATGATCAATTTTTCTAGATTCTTTTTATTTGTAGAAAGAATTTCAAAAGCAGGCTTTGATATCTGGTGGCATTTATAGTCAATTAAGATGGTCGTATGCCAAGTTGTATGATTTTTGACCATGGCTCGCAATTGCGATTGGCCAGGGGTTTGGGCCTGGCTCGGCGCAGCGATTAAAGCGCTTAATACTGTAAGACCTATAGTAAGTTTTTTCATGGTTACTTCTCCAAGTTCTTAAGTGCACGTTTGGCATCGTGGTTGCCAGCGCTTGCGGCTTTCTCAAGCCACATTCTGGCTTTGTCGGGGTCTTTGTCCATGCTGAGGCCGTATTCATAGCGCGAGCTAAGCTTGAGCATAGCCTTTGAATGCCCGCCTTCTGCGGCTTGTTTGAGATATTTAATCGCGCCCTCTGTGTCTGCCTCAAAAAGCCATTTGGCGCTTAATTTATCTTCGGAGATTTGAAAAGTCGCCTCGGCGGAGAGGGGATGGGCACCGCCCTCTAAAGTATGATTTTTATATTGATCCCCGCTCCCCGCGACTTGGATCATATCCGCGCCGTATTTTTCTTTATCAGCCGGGGTCAGGTTATCATCATAACGCCCTTCTAATGCCCGCCAGAGAAGGGCGTTCGGATTGCCTGCGTCTGCTAGTGCGCCAAGACGCTCTTTACTGCCGTCCCCCGACATCAAAGCCTTTTGAAATACCGCAAGTGGATCACCGCCGCCCGCCGCTGCCTCCATTTTCCTCTTCTCGGCTTTGGCTTTCTTGGCCACCTGCCGTTCAAGCTCGCGCATAGCGGCTTTATCACCTGCCACTGCCGCTGCCGCCAATTCCTTTGTAGTCATTTGTTTTGGTCTTTCTACTCCAATCGGAATGTATGTGTAAATCAACCTTCATCCATTCGGAATACCTCTCTTCAGCCATAGTGTAAGTTATTTTAACAGTGTAATCGCCAATTTCATACAAACCTCACAATGAACGACACGTGTTAAAAAAACAGTGCTCCGTGTTGCTTAAAATACACATCGTAAATGCTTTACGTTGTACTCTAGTATTATTGTATCATGCGTTACACAAAATATCTTTCTAAGATACACCAAACTACGGGAAATCAAGAGCTGAAAAGTGAAACTTTAAGCGATTTGTTGAATATTGTACATTTAGAAGGTGCAATTTCCTCCCTTGAAAAAGTGAAATTGAAAAATAAA
>NVVO01000052.1 GCA_002733385.1 Robiginitomaculum sp. | reverse complement strand
GTTGACTGTAGCAGAGGAAAAAATACCGGAATTTCAAGAGTTTATTGAGGATAATTTAAGTGCGCAAATAAGAAAGGCCCGAGAAGACAATACTCTTAAAGTCGATGCTCTCATCAGCCCCTCTGCTCTTGGCCCCGAATTGATCGCGGAAATCGAACAAGCCCAGCCATTTGGCGCGAAAATGTCTGAACCCGTATTCGCATTTGCACATATGCGTATTTCCTATGCCAAGGCCTTAAATGGTGGCCATGTTCGCTGTGCCTTTGAAGACCAACAAGGGCTGCGTATGGACGCAATTGCTTTTCGGGCTGAGGAAAACGGCATTGCCGATGTTTTGTTGGCCCCAGACCCGCCGCGTGTCCATATTGTTGCCCGCTTGAAGCAAAATACCTGGCGGGGGCGGGTAAAAATCGATGTGCAAATTAGTGATTTGGCCATTGCGCAATAAAATTCAAAAAAATCTTGCAAATTCACGGGAAAATATGGATTTTTCTGGTGTTTATGGCTTGCACGCACACAATCTCGACTATATATGAGCGGTTCGCTGTTTACGCGGTCCCTTCGTCTATCGGTTAGGACGCCAGGTTTTCAACCTGGAAAGAGGGGTTCGATTCCCCTAGGGACTGCCAATAGTGAAGGGCCTGCCAACAACGAGATTGTAAATAGGCTTTTTCCTATTTATATGCTCTTGTTTCTTCACGATTAGATTGCATCGCTAAAACTGCTGGGCYAWWWSMRYSWWRKKRRMAWYKTKGWAWWTMWMRYARKGMKKSWYYKRKKGYTYRYMSKCRASKKSTTTTCGGCATTGGCGCAGAGCCCAAATGATGTGATTGATTTTGGCCCCAAGGAAAACTTGAGCATTGTCTCGAACAATAAAACCCACACATTTAGCGTTGAAATAGCCGACACACCTGTTGAGACAAATCGCGGACTGATGTTTCGAGACGAAATTGGGCTGGACGAAGGCATGTTGTTTGAATTTGGCGAAGCACGGATCGCCAGTATCTGGATGAAAAACACTAGTGTTTTTCTGGATATTCTATTTGTCCGGGCGGACGGCCAAATTTTAAAAATTGAACATTCCGCCAAGCCATATTCTCTGCGCAGCATAACCTCCGAGGCATTGGTAACAGGTGTGCTGGAACTTGCGGGCGGACAAGCCCATGCCCTTGGCATTCAAGCAGGAGACCTCGTGCAACACAGCTATTTTTCTACAGCACCGTAGCATAAAACTTTCTAATATTTTTCTGATTAGGGGGCTTGCCTAATAGAATTAAGCGGTATAAAGCACCCAACTTACCAGTGAAGAACCCGTCGGGGAGTAGCGCAGCCTGGTAGCGCATCTGTTTTGGGAACAGAGGGTCGCAGGTTCAAATCCTGTCTCCCCGACCATTTTATCCTTATTTGTCAATATGTTAGCTGTTTGTAAAATGCAAATAAGTTCGGAATGTAAACCGTTTACACACAGTTTCCAGCCCATGAGCAATCCTCATTGACATTATGCCATGAAATATAGACGTGCAGGACATTTCAGTCTTAGTTGATTTATTAGGTGAACATGTTTATTGGTGGCAATATTGAATACACAAATATAAAAAATAACAGCTAACTATTCAAATATACTATTATTATTTAGGGGCATTATTTAGGGGGCATAAAATATTGAAGAAATGGTATCAATTACTTATAGCAGGGCTATTCGGTGCAGTCATCGGAGGGGTAGTGATATGGGTAAAGCTATCAAAAAACGATAACGACAGTCCACCGCCTAATGTAAATGCGGTTGCGAATACGTTGCCCGGCATGAAAATGTTGCAAGATTATCAGTGTCATTACGCAGAAGAAAAAATTGTGATTGTCAACGGTATTGAAGACAATTATTCACCGGCTGGCCTAGAACCAGCTCGCGTGCACAAACGTATGGGCAAATACAATAATCTGGTGATACCACAGCGAAATTATGACGACGGCGGGCTTGACCGCAATTTTTTCGACTATTTTGAGCTGCCGGTGAATATCACATCCGGCATATTTGTCATCGGGTTAAGACCATTGGGAGATAATAATAATGACCTTTTGTTCATTGGAGATACAGCCTCAAATAGTGATGGACAGATAAATCAGTATTATCAATTATCAACAGTCGAAATTCAAAACAATCCCGCATGGGTCAGCCAGAACGGAACCCACAAGATAGGTTTAGACGAACTTGTTATTAGACAGTTGAGTTTTGGTATGTGAGGTGGTCCCCATTAATTGGACAGTTTTCGACGTTTTTTAAGCTACACTTTGTATCATCTGGTCGGTTTCCATTTCTTGTCTATTTTTCCAATAGGCATTGTCCGGTGTCAAGCCCTTATGAGCGGCGTGCGGTCGCTTGAGATTATAAAAGTCCATCCATTTTCCGATGCCGGCTTTGGCCTCCCGGCCACCTTCCCAGGCATGCAGATAGACACTTTCATATTTGAGTGAGCGCCACAGACGCTCAATAAATATGTTGTCCATGAAACGACCTTTGCCGTCCATAGAGATTCTGACCTTCGCTTTGCTGAGTGTATCAATCCACTTAAATCCCGTAAACTGGCTGCCCTGATCGGTGTTGAATATCTTCGGGGGGCCAAATTTCAGTATGGCTTCGTCCAATGCTTCCACACAGAAGTCAGCCTCTAATGTATTGGACAGTCGCCACGATAAAACGCGGCGGCTAGCCCAGTCCATGATGGCGACCAGATACAAAAAACCCTTGCGCATGGGAATATAAGTGATGTCCGCGCACCAAACGTGATTGGCTTGCGTGATATTCAGCTTGCCCAGCAGATAGGGATATATTTTGTGTGCCTTGTTCAGTCGGCTGGTATTGGGTTTCTGGTAGATCGGCATCAAGCCCATAAGCCGCATGAGACGACGGATCCGCTTCTTGTTGACCTTGTGCCCGCACGCCTTCAAATGCCAGGTCATCTGGCGCACACCGTAAAACGGGGTCTCCAAAAACTGCTTGTCGATGAGCGTCATCAACTCCAAATTATAGGCGCTCTCACCCTTGCGCTTGTAATAAAGCGAAGAGCGGGGCAGTGATAACACACGGCATTGCGAACTGATGGACAGAGCCGCATTATCCCTGTCGACCATGGCTCGCTTCATGACAGGCCCCAGGGTTTGAGCTTTTTTGACAAGAAGTCTCGCTCAACAGTAAGCTCGCCAATCTTGGCATGTAAGTCTTTGATCCGCTCAGGGTCGACCTCTGGTACAGACCTATGACCACGCGCAAAGACTTCTGGTGCACCGTCGAGCAGCGCTTTCTTCCATTGATGGATTTGCGTCGGATGAACACCGTACTGGCTGGCAAGCTCTGCTACCGTTCGTTCGCCCCTAATAGCTTCAAGCGCCACGCGGGCTTTAAATGCGGGCTTGTGGTTTTTACGTTTCGACATTCTGATCTCCTCTTTGTCGAGACCAGACAACACAAAATAATAGCTTAAGTCACTGTCCAATTAATGGGGAGTACCTCAATCTGCTGACATAACATCACTTTACTTTACTAAATTCTCCGATCTATAATGAAGGTATGTCCACCACATTTTTATTAGATACATCACCTGCCAGATCAAATTACAATGATTCCAACAACCCTTTTAGATCGATCAGTTTGCGGAAATTGAAGGCGGTGTTATATACTACAGAGACGCAGAGCATGAGCGCCGCTGCAAGGCAACTGGGCCGTTCTCAATCTGCGATCACCAAGTCAATCAACGAGATTGAAGAAAAAATCGGGTACAAGCTTTTTAACAGAACCTCATCAGGCGTATCAACAACAATTTACGGCGATGCTTTATATGAAAGGTTACGGTCTATTCGTTCTTTGCTGAATACGGCTTATAATCAATACAAGGCTTACCATAAATCACCAGCACCACTCGGTCAGATACCCCTATTCACAATGGATATTAGCCTAAACAGGATTAAAATGCTTGTTTTATTAGGGCGGCATAAAAAAATTTCATTAGTAGCGGCTATGCTTAATATAACAACGCGCACTATATACTTATTTGTTCGCGAACTTGAGATGCAACTTGATTTGAAGATATTTGAACTTCGACCAAATAGTGAACTTTTCGCCACCCAATATGGCGACTATCTTATTAATAGGTTAAACTTGGTGTTTGCAGAATTACGCTTCGCCCTTGAACATATTGACAAGCTTGCAGGCAAGCAAACTGGTTCTATCTGTATTGGCACAGCGGGATCGACACGTCCTGCACTTGTGCCAAAAGCACTTATTCAGTTGCTCAATAATTACCCTCAAATTCGGGCGGAAACACGCGAGGCTCATATTACAGAATTGCTGGACGAATTATCGCGAGGCGAAATTGATATTATTGTTACAGGTACGCGCGCAGTCGAAAACGCTATTTCCGGGCGGAACCTCGACAAAGATGACTTTATGGTTCATCATCTTTTTGATGATGAACTTATCGTCGTTGCTGGCGCGGCGCACCCTTTACTGGAGAAACAACACTTAACATATGATGATTTGCGTCGTCAAAAATGGGTGCTACCCATACGCTCCATGCCTGCCGGGCAGCTCGTGAAAACTATTTTAGAAAACCTCTCGATTGCCGCAGGTGTGACCAAGATCGGAACAAATTCAATCGTGGTGCTCCGCAATCTTGTTATCTACGGCGATTATCTAGCTCTCTTGTCTAGCCACCAAACTGAACTTGAACGCAAGCAAGGATTGATTGCGCAATTGGATATTCATATACCAAACAATAAATGGCCAGTGTGTGCCGTTACGCGAAATAACACCCAACCCTCTCCAGCCACTTCGGAATTCTTTAAAGAACTCGATAAGGTAGCGCAAGATTATATCGATAGCTAAAACTTATATAGCTTGTCTTATACAAACCTTCCTATTTTGGTTATACATTGAATTGCCATGCTCAGGTGGCTGTCCGTCTTCATACAAAATGAGACAGATTTAAGCCTGAGCTAAGCGAGGGTTTGCTCACCTTTGTTGGTTTATATTAAGCGACTGCTTTGCGGTATTGCAAGCGTCGATGTTCGATAGTTTGTTTTTTGATCCTTTCCCTTTTGTTTAAAATTGCTTGTGCTCGCCCGAAGTAGGCGTCTGCGGGCGTAACGTTTTTCAAACTTTCGTGGTAACGTTCATGATTATAGTGCTCTACAAAGTTCTCGATCTGACGTTCCAGGTCACTAGGCAAGAAATAATTTTCCAGCAAGACCCTGTTCTTAAGTGTCTGATGCCAGCGTTCTATTTTACCCTGCGTTTGCGGATGATAGGGTGCTCCGCGCACATGGCTCATGCCCTGGTCTTTGATGTAATCCGCTAGCTCACCAGAGATGTAACTGGCACCATTATCGGACAGCAAGCGCGGTTTATGAACCACTTTGACTTGATCACAGCCCGAAGCTTCAAGTGCCATATTCAGCGTATCTGTCACATCCGAAGTCTTCATCGTACTGCACAGTTTCCAACTGATAATGTAGCGCGAGTAATCATCCAAGATGGTCGATAGATACATCCAACCCCACCCTATGATTTTAAAGTAGGTGAAGTCGGTCTGCCACATCTGGTTGATTGCCGTCGTCTTGTCTTTGATCTCACTGGCAGCCTTCATAACAATGAACGCCGGGCTGGAGATCAGGTCATGTGCCTTTAGAAGACGGTACACTGAGCTTTCAGACACGAAGTAGCCTTTGGTATCTGTAAAGCGTACCGCTAGTTCACGCGGGCTTAGCTCCGTTTCATCAAGCGCCATGTCCAGCAGTTCGCAGCGTATCTCGTCAGGAATACGGTTCCAGACCAATCGCGGCATTGGCGCACGATCCACAAGTCCGTCTTCCCCATGCTCCAAGTATCGGTCATACCAACGGTAGAATGTTGGTCTTGGCACGCCCAGCATATCCAAGGTTTGCTTGGCGGGRAGRTGTGAGCGCTCCACAAKGCTTATGATCTCTAGCTTCTCTGATGCAGGATATCTCATACGTCTTCGCCCCCATCCCCGATCATGCTTTTTTTAAGAAGTCTGAATTCCAAAGTTTGCTCGGCGATAACTTCCTTCATGTTACGAGCTTCTGAACGTAGGCCTTTGACTTCAGTGCTATTGGCCTGGCGGACAATATCGCCTGCAAGACGCTTCTTGCCAGCCTCCATAAAGTCCTTCGACCATTTATAATACAAGCCTTGGGCGATGCCTTCCTGGCGGCACAACTCAGCGATGCTCTCCTCGCCGCGAAGCCCGTCCAGCACAATGCGGATCTTCTCCTCAGCTGAATATTGCTTGYGGGTTTTACGTTTAATGTCTTTAACAATCCGCTCGCCGGCTGATTGCTTACTCGTTCTTGTATGTCTCATTCTTCACTCCGTGAAATGAAGATGAAGTGCGTAGCCTGCCTCTTGTGCAAAAACCCTCGCTTAGCCCAGACTTAAATCTGTCTCATAAGCGCTGACGTCAGACAGAGCAAGATTGCGTCTGTAATGACTTTGGCTGTGGCAATTCTGCCCATAAGTAATAAGTTTGGCTCTCTCAAGTCAAGCATGGATGTTTCTTGTCGCTTTTATGCCTAGGATCACAAGCCCAATGAAATGCGGCCTGCGCGTCATCAACCGCCGCCGGGAAAGCATGTTCGGGGGCCAGACGGTAATCAACCGCAAGGGCAGGAATATTACCCACTGCGCATATCCGGCGGCAAGGCAGAAGTCACAAGTCGTACGCAATTGTTAAGACAATTATTGATATTTACGCCTGCTTTCCGCATCTAAGGTCAGGGTCAATGGCCATATATTGTGATACAAATTGCGTACAAAAATGGGCTAACTTATCGTATTTATTGATTATTATTAGCAAGTTCTAATCCTGCTTGCGGAGTCATACCTGACAACTTAATTCATTGTTTTTTTTGAATATTTTTCCTTTTCAAAGATTTTAGTCCTGTTCCTCTCAGTCTCTTTTCCCTATGCGATTGTCCCCTTCAAAAATGAAGGCGGTAATGGGCAACATGGCTGGATGAATATTTGCAGGAGGCCCAATTTGCAAGTCTTCCTCGATGATCTAGGCTTTAGGGAACCCATCTGGGCGGTTCTGTTTGACAAGGGCGGCAAAGCCGACCTCGTTTGGTCAAGAGCGAAACGTGATATAGCTTAAACCGCAATGCTATCGCCTGACCAAAGACTGCTAACTGGCAATGCAAACTTACGGTTGCCAAAGGTGAGCTTTTGTTCGCCAAAATAGAAGATGATGGACGTCACACAGCGTCGTTTTCCTGGGCCGTCGATGGCAAACCATTTGGCGTGCTTGAAATCGGTTTCCCTGACAGATGATGAAGCTTTAATCTCTATGGCGACTAAATGGTTTGCACTTTCGGTGAGAATATCGATCTCACGTCCACGTTGGTCGCGCCAATGATAAAATGCAAAAGAGTTTTTCTGGTGTGGGGCAGATCGAACCAATTCAGATAATACAAAGCTTTCAAGCAGTCCGCCAAGTGCGCCCGGATCGGCGTCAATGTCGAATTTTTGACTTGTCAAATTTCTGAGCGCGGCTGCCATGCCTGTATCCACGAAATGGTTTTTCGCGTTCTTGATCTCGCGGCGAGATTCTCCCGATGTCCATGCGCCAAGCTTGAGTATAACAGACAACCTAAGAAGCACATCTAGATATTGGTCTAAAGTTTTACGCTGAACGCCGACCAATTCACAGAGTTCTGCAATATTAATCTCTGCGCCTGTGCGAACGGCAAGCTGGACTATCAATCGCCTCAGTGCATCCGTCTTTCGGACACGCAGTAAATCGGCGACATCCCTGTCGACTACGGAATCCACATAGGCGCGATAAGCCGTTTGTCTAGGTTTTTGCGGGAAACCTCTTATCTCGGGAAACCCACCGCGTAGCACAAGATTGATATATTCAGCGCGCGTTGTCAGGTCCGGTGCTGACAGTTCTTTCAGTTGAGGTGCCTTCGAAATCGCCCAATCAAGGATGCGAGTCGGTTTTCGCAATTTCGTTTCAGCGATTGTCAGCGGCCAGAGTTTTAGCGTTAGCACGCGCCCGGCCAGAGAATCTGCGACATCAAGCGTTGAGAATACGTTGGAGGAGCCTGTCAGAACAAATTGACCTTTTCGTCTGTTTAAATCGACAATCTGYTTCAGTGCGAGCGCGAGTTTCTTGGAGCGTTGCGCTTCGTCAATAATGAGCGGCGTATCCGTCAGATCAGCGGTTAACGCTCCAAGCTGTCCTACGGGATCTGCTTCTATGGCGATTAAGACTGCCTCATCATCCAGAGTGATGAATTTTCCAGTTTTAAGAATATCCCGAACGAGCGTGGTCTTTCCCACCTGCCTCGATCCGATAATGTTCACAACACGCGAATATGTTAGCGCTGATTGGAGTTCTACAGTTAAATGGCGCGGCAGTATTGGACTTTCTTCGGTCATATCGAGGGTCACTTAGCTTCGGGGAAACTAGCACTATGCATCTGGTGGAACTGGTACTAGAAATGTGGTAAATGTGTCAATAGAAAATTGGCGGCTGGCTTGACTAAAACGGATACTCTAAGTAAGGCACCAATCATAGGTGTTGGTGTCAGACAAATAGTGAAGAAATAGCTATTTTGAGGCTTGCATTAGTCATGAACAATCATGTAATTAAAGTGCTTCGATTTGGGTTATACTAGGTCGAAAATTACAAGTTTTGACACCATTGTGACACCATAAAGAATTTTTCTGTCAAAAACCCACTAACGCCGCAGTAGCTCAGGGGTAGAGCGCATCATTGGTAATGATGAGGTCGGGAGTTCAATTCTCCCTTGCGGCACCACTATCTAACTGTAATAATTGAATCCTTTTTAGGGTTTCATTCCCCGCAGCTTGCTGCGTAGAATATTCGCGTGAGCGAATATATACATAAGAGCCATAATGTTACAATTTTGCTGTACCATTTGGTATTTCCAGCAAAATAT
>NVVO01000051.1 GCA_002733385.1 Robiginitomaculum sp. | reverse complement strand
CCTATTGGAAAAATAGACAAGAAATGGAAACCGACCAGATGATACAAAGTGTAGCTTAAAAAACGTCGAAAACTGTCCAATTAATGGGGACCACCTCAATTTTATATGACGACGGACAGCACCAACCGTCAAAGAGGCAAATATGAAAGCGCCAGAGGAAACCAAAGTAGAAACAAAAACTGTAGAGCCTAAAATATCCACACCTGAAAGCATTCCTACGCCTCCCGCTATTGCTGAGGATTTTACCAGTGCAGCGGAACCTTATATTGAGCGAGGTTCAAGCGATGGAGAATTTATCGCACCTGAAACTGGTAATGATAATGGGCGAAGCCGATAACATAAATACCCTATGCGGCGATTAACACTATTATTCACCGCTTTTTATGCGGCGAATAATGTTGCATTTGCGGTGGTTAAGTGCTATATTCACTGCATAATATGCGGAGAATGATATGTATATCCACGAAAGCAACACATGGCCAGAGTTTACTTGGCGAGAAAAAGACATTGCGGACACCCTTACGCGTGTAAGGTACCAGCAAGGGCGGCTCGTAGGTAAAATGGAAGCGCTCGGGTTTGATCTTCGCCGTGAAGCCACATTGAATATGCTGACGGAAGATGTTCTCAAGTCTAGTGAAATAGAGGGCGAAGTTCTTGATAAAGAGCAGGTGCGCTCGTCCATTGCCCGCCGCCTTGGTATGGATATAGCAGGGCTAGTACCTACAGAACGTCATGTTGAAGGTATCGTGGAAATGATGCTGGATGCAACGCAGCAATATGAGGAGGTCCTCACAGAAGATCGTTTCTTCGGTTGGCATGCCGCATTGTTCCCAACAGGGCGTAGCGGGATGCTCAAAATTACCGTTGCGGATTGGCGCAAAGATGAGGAAGGGCCAATGCAGGTTGTTTCCGGCCCAATAGGAAAAGAGAAAGTTCACTACGAAGCGCCTGCCGCCAATCTATTACCACAAGAGATGGAGCGTTTTTTGAAGTGGTTTAATGGGTCGCCCAAATGTGATCCGGTCATACGCGCTGCCATGTCTCATCTGTGGTTTGTAACCATCCACCCCTTTGATGATGGCAATGGACGAATAGCACGCGCTGTAGCCGACATGGGGTTGGCCAGGTCAGATGAAAACAGGCAAAGATTTTATAGTATGTCGGCACAAATCCGAAAAGAACGTAAGGCATATTATGATATTCTTGAAGCAACCCAAAAAGGCGGTACAGATATAACGGATTGGTTATTATGGTTTTTGGAATGTTTAGAGCATGCCATTCAAGGTGCAGAAGAAACGCTAAAGAGTGTATTATATAAAGCGGATTTTTGGCAGGCTCACAAAAGTAAAATCATAAACGAGCGACAGCAAAACATTATCAATCGTTTGTTGGGTGACTTTAAGGGAAACCTTACTTCGTCTAAATGGGCAAAGCTTACGAAATGTTCTCAAGATACCGCATTACGAGATATAAATGACCTCGTAAAAAAAGGCGTGCTTGAAAAAGGCCTGTCTAGTGGACGTAGTACGCACTATGTCCTGCGGTCTATAGAGTAAGTGAGCTGGATTTTTGATTTGGGATTATTGACGTTTAAATTTCAAAGTGAGATTTCGTACAATTTGGGGCTTTATTGGTCTATAATGTCCGTGAACGTTATCTGTCACAAGACGAACTCAATAGACTGCATATCGCCCTCAATGAAGAAGAAACGGAATACGGACACAAGCACGGCATCACAGTCATCCGTTTACTTCTCATGACGGGCTGCCGAAAATCAGAAATTGAAAAACTCCAATGGTCAGAGATAGATTTAGAGCGCGGTTTCTTTTATTTCAGGAAAAGCAAGACAGGTGCCAAAGTCATACCAATGGCAAAACCCGCTCGTGACATCCTAAGAGAATACCCCCGTGAGCCAGGGTCAGAATATGTGTTCACCGCCAACAAAGACCGCATAAGTACCAAGGGCGGAGACAGGCCTTATGTCGGCACGCCGGGAATTTGGCTAAAAATTCGCAAGCGCGCAAGCATCACCGATGTCCGCCTCCACGACTTGCGCCACACCTTCGCCAGCATGGCCGCCGCCAAAGGCCTAAGTCTCCCAATGATCGGCGCCCTACTAGGCCACTCCCAACCCTCGACAACAGCAAGATACGCACATTTGGCAAACCAGTCTTTGCAAGATGCGTCGGAGTTGGTCTCGGCGGCGTTGGAGGAAACAGAGGTCACCTCCACCAACAGACTATAGCAACTATATATAGCAGCGAACAACCAAACGTTAGCCTTCCGATGCCACAATTAACAATCGAATACGTTTCCAAATTCATCGGTCCAATATTTTTGAAAAATTTTCCAATCATATTCCGCTGCAACCCGCTGAATTGCCTCCCGCCCAAGGTCAATTTTTATAAAAGGTAATATTGCAGGTGGCGAAATACGCACTATAGCTATATAAACACTTTGGGTAAAATCCGACTTGCGGTTTCTTAAAGCTTCCAGTCTGTTTAAATGTTTTTCTTCACCCGTATTACGGTTTATATGTCCAAGCATGTTTAATGCACCACGCATAGACATTTCATGTTCAAGACAACTCTCAAGTGTCAAATCAACAATATCCTCAATGTCATAATAGGCGATCTTTTCCAACGCATCAAAAGCAAGTCCAAGATGGTAAGTGTAAAAAGGGCTATTTTCTATAGGATCAAGTATATCCAAATTATAACGGCAAATCTCTACAATTGGTTTAGCTAAACTTGTAGTGTTTTCTGAAAAGGGACGCCCCGCTTCAATATGGGTAAGCAAATCCAAATAAGGGCTAAGAACTGCAACCGATTTACTCTTAATCTCACTGAGCACACTATCGCTGATATAGTGACCATTGAGAGCGCTTCCTGACAAACCCTTTAGAATACCTTCAATGGCTTCATCATTTGCCAAGCCTTTGAAAATTTGGCTGTCTGATGCGATGCCTGCCTCTATTTTATAACGTTTCACAAGTTTACTAATAGCGTTGCTCTCAAATTTTAGTTCGCGGGCGTATTGTTGAATTGAATTAAATATTATCTCAGACCTATACCCTCCAAGCCGACTTAGATTTGCCATAATCTCTTTAACTGTTTGAAAGTTTTTATCGGTTTTCATAACATGTTTACTAATTTTCTCAAAAGCCGCATACGCCTTTTCTCCTCCGCTTTTTTGAATCCCAAATATGATAGCATCACGCATTTCCTCTCGTGCCCACCAACTCGTTTCAACGACTTTTTCGAAAAATGGCACAGATTGTGGAGAGTTCGCCTCATGGCAAAAAGCAAAAACTCTACTAAACATAGGATGAGTTTCATCTACAGAAAGCCCCTTTGCTACAACTTCTCGCCGGTCCTTAAGAGAGGATAACCGTGCAAATCCTGGAGCAGCCAACATAGCGTGTTGTTGGTTTGCGCCCCAAAACAATTCTTGCAGTGTTTTCTTTGCGAAAGCTGTTCGCGTTTTTGATAGTATGAAATATGGACACCCAATATCGCTACCAAATGTAGAATAATCCTCACCTGGATAATGTTCATCCCCACCAAAATCTTCAAAATACTCGGGATCGTTGAACTCTTTAAGTACCTTTTTTTCAAGCCACTGTGGGTCTATTTCGGAAATAGCATTGATCATAAAATGATGGTGGTCTGAATATGTTTCGGAACAAAAACCATACAATATATCGCGGAGATCTGCGCCTATCCATTTCTTGGTACATTTAATACCGCAAGCTCCAAATATTTGCGCTAAAAGAATGAGTTGTAACCCAGCATAATCAATTTCATTGTACAATTTCGTTACAAGATACCTAAATTTATCAGTTTTCCCTTTTGTGTAGAGTAATGCCCCATATGAAACAAAGGCATTATTCCATGACGGAATAAGCCTCTTTTCCCAAACCTCTTTAATTGGCTTAAATTGCATTGCACGGCTGATAAAATGTTCTTGAAGGCTTAGGTGTAAAAAACAGTATTCTTTTAATTCTGGTTTACTATCGAGAAGCCGGGCGGGTAAGATTTGTTTTTTCAGAACGGGTAAAGATTTTCGATTGGAAAAATATTCATCCCAATCTTCATCCGTAAAATAGTGCTGAACGCCGCAACTCTTGTCAAAGAGATGATAAGAAAAATTTGCAAGATCCTGTTGTGCTTCGAGAGATAAAATGTTGCGATCTTCCGTATCGTCTTGTTTCGCAACTTGAGCAATCGTGCGTATAAGCCTTTCGTATAACTTAATCCGGGTTAACGGCAGTGAATGCTTTGGGCGATATTGTTTTACAAAAATCATTGCTGTTAGTAGAAATGGGTTTTTCGCCATAGATTGGAGAGCCTCAGATGATCTGATTTCTGCAGTTAGTTTACTCACGAGATGTTCGGATTGAGAAAACCTCGCCCAATTTGCGATCAACTCTTCTATGCTTTCAGCATCCAGACCCAATAAATCGAAACGTTTCGTCTGTCTCAAATTCCCCATTAGTCCAGCAGGGCGACATGTTACTATCCAATTATAATCAGCTCTTTGTAATTGCTCGTATATTGCGCGAACAGCCTGCGGATCATTCGAAACCTCATCCAAGCCATCAAGCAAGAACACAATTCTACGCATCGAAGAGTGTAATCTTGTTCGGGCGGTTTTTTTGTCATATATTCGCCCTTTACTAATTCGGTCAATTAGTTTTTCTTGACCATAATTTTGAATTGATTGGATTTTTCCATTAGGGCGCATCTTTTGCTCCGCCCAGTATTCTCTTAGCGTAATTAAAATCGGGAGTTCATATTGCTCCCACGTTTCTATGTTTTCGTCCGCCCATTGTTTACCCGCAATTTCCAAAGTAAGTCGCCGTAATAAACTTGTTTTTCCAGACCCTGGCGCCCCAAGGATGAGTGTATGCCTTGCATCTTGATTGTCGAGTGCTTCTTTTAAATTTAGACGAGGAAGAAAATGAACAAATGTTTCTTCATCCAATTGCTCTTGCATAGACCTTCGTTGTTCAAGTTGGTTAGGGTTTCCCTTTTTTGTTGTCGAAGACAACCTTAACTCAATATACGCTTTATCTATCGGTAGACCTTCATCGCTACCAAATAGTGATGGTAAGTGTGAAACCCAGTGATCTTCTAAAATCTCTCTACGCATATTTTGAATAATTGGATGAAAGTCCACGCGAATGTTTATTTTTGCAGCTTCAAATAAATCATTCAAATCGGCGAAACCTATAGCGAGAGCAATATTTCTAAGTGTGGTAAGCACTTTGACTTTTTCACCATTGAGAGCTTTCTGCAGTGTTCGCTCACCAACCGGAGACCAATTATTCGCAGTAATAGTTGTCCTAACATCTGCCCTACTGTAACCTGAAATTTCGAGAGCTTTGCGCAATAGTTTACCGACCGCAACCCATTGCTTGGGTGACAGTTCTGGTTTTGAAATTTGTTGTTTTTTCTGCGTTTTTTGCACGTTGTTGCACCATAGTTGCACTTGGTTGCCATAAATTTTCATTCATATTGCACCTGCATGCAAGCAACCGATTGCTTCCGGAAGTAATCTCCTTTGGAGACTACTATGAAAAACACAAATAACCAGATTTTTCTGGATAAAATAACGCGATCCACTGAGGTAAAATACGATGGGTTTGAGCTATCGCATTTAGGCGTTAAGGCCAAACCGAAACTCGTTGTGACGCGGGCGATTTTACAAACCAGATGCTTTGAACGTCGCATTCAGGCTTGCACCCCAACACTTCTCTACTTTGATTTATTGGCGGGAGGCAAACATGGCTGATCGTCCTTACCTTACCGCTCAACAAGATGTAATCAATGCTATGATGCGAGGTGTGCAACACCTAAAATCAATCGCAGATGATCCACAAGGAAATGCTGATGACTATGATTATGCATTTGCCGAGTTTTTTGCCTCATTAACGAATATCACAGAATATTCGATAAGTACCAAGGGCTTTACAGGGCTTACAGATATGCGTTCCGGGGGCTTTATGGCTAATATATGCGGGCGTACAGCTAAGGTTTTCCGTGCCCCTCACGCTCGGTTGTCCTTTGGTGGCACGTCCTTAGCAATGATGATGCTCGTTGGTGTGGTCTTACCACAATGGGTAGATCGCAAACGGCGTTCGATTCTTCTAACTGACAACTTAGGTCATCAATGCGTACTTGGCGGATCGATAATTGGCCAATGGGATGTCGTAAAAATTGAGCGTGATACTGTTAAGCATATTGGCGTTAGTAAGCCGCTTACACTTCGCCTTGTCAGAGCCGCAGTTGAAGCAAATGGGCCGCATAATATTGCCGCCCTTGTTTATAACCCAATGTCTTATGATGGATTTCGAAACCGCAAGGAAGAACTCAAGATATTCGCTTATTGCCGTAAACATGGCATTAAGGTTATCGCCGACATGGCTTGGTCATCTGTCTATTCAATTGTCCCCGACCAAGAGCTTCAAGGTAGCCTCCTAGACTTTTGTGATGCTTGCTGTACGTCACCTCATAAAAGGTCACTGTTTCCAAGCTCGGTCAGCATTGCCCTGTTTAGAGAACAGCAGCGAGCTGAGCAATTCACAGAAGCGGGACGTTTGGGTTGGGCGACGACCTCACCAGCATTTGCAACGCTGATGTTGGTAGATTTTCGACTAGTGCAAATTGAGTCCGGTTTGGTTGCAAAACAGCTCGCTATCGTCGAAGCAATATCTCGAAATCTGCGAACTTGCTTCGACGAACTAAGCCCTCACCTTCGGGTCGTGAAAGCATCTGACGTGGGAGCTGATTATCAAGACCCAGCCCATATTCTCGTCAGCTCTGCACGTTCAGACATTGATTGCCGGACATTAATTGAGTGGCTTAGTGAAAATTCTTACACGGATTGGGAAAAAGCCAATCGGCAAACCGGACTTTTTCTTGTCTCCAATCACCATCGCAACATCCAATCTCAAATTATTGACGACTTGGCCGAAGCCATCAATGCAATTCAAACACAAACTTAAAAGGAAACAATCATGCAAAATCATACAGAAAATAATTATATCCCTTTCAACCCCGCTAAAGCTTTTGAATCAGAAGCTGAATGGGTGACGCTTGAAAAGGCTCTCGGGCGTATTTCTGCACGTTTAGTCAATTATTACCCACCTGGGGACATAGCGCTCTGTTTAGGTGAAATAGTAACGGTTAAACACATTTCTAGATTCCACTCTGCTCATCAGCGTAAGGATGATGCGTCTGGTTTAAAAATGTTTGATGGGCAGCCACATTTATTAGTTACAATTGAACCAAAATACAAAATCGTTACTCGCGATCCGCAAATGCTTACAAGCTCTGAAATTGTGGCTTACAGTACTCTGTTTAGGGAAACATTCGCAAATACTCCCTACAATCAAATGGCCTATGCAGGAGAGTGTTGGGAGAATGCATTGTCAGCCTCACAGGTTATCTATGATCGCCATCCATCCAAGCAAGATTATATGGACATTCAAACGATAGATGGCTTTACCCTTCCTGAAGGCTTGCATCTTTACATGGAAAAGGGAGAAACAGAAAAAATATTGGCAGACCGCTTTTCTGATGGGGGGTATTTGGCTCTTTTATATGAGACTGCAACACAGAGATTATGCGGATTTTGCTTTGCTCGTGTAGCAACATTACGCCGCATTTGGGAAACCGAAGAATGGAAGTGGGCTCTTATTTTGAATGGAAACCGTACCATTGAAGCAAATGAAGAGCTTTTCTTCGAGAAAATGTATGGAGCTTTCAGCTTGTCACCTGAGTCAATAATTTTGAGTGTTTCTGGACAAGCCATTCATCCAGATGTGCGAGGGCGTGCGGGATGGTTCGGAAAACTAATGAAAGCTACAGTTTCTCAATTTACTGTCGAAGATGCATGTCTTCCCGGGTTGACAGAGCTTAGCCAGAGCGGTTCTGGGCGCATTTTAAATGAAGCCGTAGCTTATAAGGTTGTCAGCGGCATTCTCGAAAATGGAAACCCATTGGCCTATGTGCCTTTAGCTAGCCATTCGCTCTGGCATTATGAGGGTCCGCCAAAACGACTTTTACAAGCAATCCGCAACCAAATTCGTAAGGAGAAAGGCAATGCATAATCCATTCATCACAGATAACCCCCATGTTGAGGTGCGCCAAACCGAGAAAGGGCGGGGTGTCTTTGCTTTGAAAGACATTCCAGCTGGGCAACTCATTGCTGAGTTTGTAGGAAACATTTATGAATCGGATTTGGCCACGCAGTTACCCACAAAGATGGTAAACCATGCGTTGCAAATTTCGCCTACGCAATACATGTATGCGGAAAATAGGTTAGCTGAAATTATCAACCATTCATGTGACCCAAACTGCGGAATAAATTCTCTCACAAAAGTGGTTTCTATTAAGTGTATTCGCTCCGGCGAAGAAATTACTTGGGATTACGCTATGACGGAGATGAGCGACTGGAAGTTAGGTAATTGCCTATGTGGAGCCCAAAGATGTCGCGGTATTGTTGGAAGCTTCCTTGATTTGCCAGAGAATATCAAACGGGAGTATCTCGCAAAAGGCATTGTGTCTGATTGGATTAGGAAAGAGCTTTTACTTTCATTCTGACACTATGGCTCTCTTAGCTGAAATTATGACAATCATGAATGGAAACCCATATCAAGGCCATATGGGATGCTACGCCTTAGGGGTAGGAAATCCGCGCACCAGACGATTTATCGCCAAAATGGGAGATAGAGTCTTGGAAACCAAAAAAACTCATTTTTATCAGAAAACTTAGACGGATTTACAGGTCGTGATCCGGAATAAAAGACCCGCAGGATTTCCCGTCACTACTATCAACGGTTTTTGAAAACCTGACACAATACCCCCATTTACCTTGCGCTTTTCGTAGTTCGTTTTGTGCACTAGTGAGGGCAGGCATGATAGCGCTCCCCGATAACATAGTTCCTGCATTTCTACAAGCTCCACAGCCATGTATTTCTTGGTATTCATCTCGTGTCATTTTTACGTCCTTCTTTGTCCGTCGTCATATAAAATGGCACAGATTTAGGTCTGTGCTAAGAGAGAGTTTGCTCACCTATTGTTGATTGTTATTAAGCTATGGCTTTGCGGTAT
>NVVO01000050.1 GCA_002733385.1 Robiginitomaculum sp. | reverse complement strand
ATGTTTCTGTCTCATCATTTACTCCTAAGATGATGATGAACAAAAACTCTCTCTTAGCACAGACCTAAATCTGTGCCATAGGCGCTGACGTCAGACAGTAGCTTAAAAAACGTCGAAAACTGTCCAATTAATGGGGACCACCTCAAACAACGGGAGTTATTTTAAACCAATGTCTTATCAATACCCCGTAGCTTGCTACGGGGATGTTTTATTACGAAAGAGAAGATGGCCAAACCAAAACCAATACCAAGAAAAAACCCAAATTATTCAATACTGTCCGCCCTAGTCCGCTCTCATCCGCAGTAGTCCACCTTTTGGCCACAAATTCTTGCGTCTTACATTGGCCACGGACTCTTGCGTCTTACAAAGGTCAACCCGAGCAACTTATTGTTTTTATTAAGGAAAATGGCGCACTGGGGATGCGCGAACCGGAGAATATAAACTCAATTATATCAATGGCTTAACCGCGTGTCAAACCCAAAATGTACCACAGCGAATAATGCCCTGTGTACCACAAAATAGGCGAGATTTTTGTTCAAAAGAAAGCTGTGCGGTGATTACACCCTATATTCATGAGGGTTAGACTTGGCCTAATTTTTATTGGGATGACAAGCGGCTAACAGAGCGGCTTGCTTCGGTGCGGCACCGTCAGGGGCATTTAATTGTAAGAGTTTCGACTTGACCTGACACTTTAGCTATCGATTGAAGTATTAACAATATTAAGATTGTCTATTTTATCGTTAAGCGTAACTATTCGGCGTCCTGTTAATTCCGCCTGCTTTGCAATTTTCTTATTTTCACTCGGTGAATAATTACTGAAACTTAAATATTTATCCGTTATGGTTTGCATAGCAACCAATTCTGCGGATAGACTCGTATGCTCACTCTTTGCAATTTTTTTCAAAGCTAATGCCTTATCGATTTTTTTTCTAAGTTCATTCAGCTCAACCGTTTGAGCCCGAAGTTTATTCTTGAGTCGACCTTCCTCCGCTAGGAGTGCGACTCCTTTTTCTTTTTCTTCATTGAGCGTTTGTGATAAAGCCCAATTTTCTTCGTCAATTTTATCGAGTTTATTCTCCATTGCGTTATTCTCAGCCTCAAACCGTTTATTAGCACCACCAATGCACCTTATATCGCAATCTTCTGGGTTCTCGATAGTTGTACAAGATACGAGAAACACACTTGCAGTGACAAATACCATCTTGCTCAATTTAATCGCTCTTGTTTTATCAATAGCTTTTTTCATAATTTATCCTAGCTTAAACCCATTTCACTTCTAACAGTATCTAACTCGCCTTTAATAATATTAATATCACTTGTCGTCGCAAGTGCATATTCTCTAGCACTACCCAACTCCTTTTCTTTTTTAATCATATCTGGCAAATATTCTTTAACCTCTTCATTATCAGATTTTGGCATCTCAACTACGGCTGCTGCGATCAATTTTTGCCTTGCAGACATATTGGCAACGATAATATCATTTTTTTCTAGTTGCATGGATAAGGTTGCCTCAAATACTGAAAGATCAGCCTGAGCTTCTTGCTTGTTTATACCACCTCGTAGAAATCGTTCTCTCATAATTGAAATTCGTTCTTTAATGTAGATATTGTTTTTACGCGTATTTTCTACTGAAACTAACGCTCTTGTTCTGTGTTTTTCAGCTTTTTTTAGTGCTTTTTTGATGCTCTTTCTTTTCATTGAAATTCCAGCACTTTTCTTAGCGGTTTCCTTGCCAATAAACCCACCGATAGCGCCACCGACTCCAGCGGCAATTGTGGCTTCTTCTTTTCCGCCGCCCGCTATTAACGCAGCGCCACCTCCAATGAGTGCCCCAATGGCGGCCCCTTGAATTATTGTCTTTTCGTAGTTTTTGAAATCTTTTAAATATTGCTCGTTGCTAACTGGTAATTGAATGCGAGAACTGGTTAGTATTGATTGCTGCGGCGCGGTATTTTTGCCCGTTGCCTCTTGTAATACCTTGTCCGTTAAACCTTTTAAGCTGATTTGCGCATGCGCCGGCGCAGCTGTGAGACCAATGGTCAGTGCCACACTTGCGCTGAATTTTACCAATTTTAACATAATAATTCCCCTAACTCTATGATATAGGATTAACATAACCTTAATTTAACTCTCTTACAACCCTAAACCCTATTTCCGGAGCAGTCGATGGCGGGCTGATTGCCAATTCTGTACGGTTAGCAAGCCTTATATTGTCGACTGGGTCAACATACCCCCCACCCCTTAATACTCTTAAATTACAATCTCCGCCTGTTTCGCGGCTACCGTCTCTGGGGGATGAAGAATAGTTTGTTTTCCAACAATCTTCTGTCCATTCCCATACATTTCCTTCCATATCATATAGTCCAAATCCATTTGCGGGATAGGATCCTTTTTCTGAGGTGCGAGGCGATGTATATCCGGTACCACAATTATCACAATTTGCCATGGCGGTTTTGTTCGTATTGCCCCAAGAAAATATTGTCTGACTTCCCGCTCTTGCCGCATATTCCCATTCTGCTTCACTGGGTAGGCGGTATTTTTGACCACTATACCCAGACAGCCACTCCACATAACTCTGAGCTGCTAGAAAAGGTATCAGGCGAATTGGATAACTGTCATTTGACATGTCTATGTTGTGGGCACTTGGATCAAATCCTCGACACGCCGACACAGATAAGCATTTTTTCCATTGTGCATTTGTGACTTCATATTTACCAATTGCGAATTGTTTGTTGATTTTCACTCTATGTACAGGCGCCTCGTTTGATTGATGATATTTGGTTCCAGGCGCCGATCCCATATCAAAGCTACCGGCAGGAAGTACAATCATCACTGGGCAGTCAGGGCAATCTTGTATTTGTGTGCCAGGTTTTGTGGTGTTCGAAGCCGGTGTTGCCGGATTGGTCTCGGGTCGTTGCTTGGGTTGTAGTTGTACTTTTTCCGCGACAACTTTAATTTTTTGACTTGAACTAGTGGACATAAAATCAAAAACACCGCTACTGAATAAACTGTAAGCCAGCGCACCGATTATAGTCAGTCCCGCCCCCACTCCGGCCCATACGACCAATTTTCTGGTGCTATCTGGGTTTGCTTTTTTCTTAGGACGGTTGGGCTTTATCTTTCTCGGTTTAATTCTGCGCGATCTCTTTTTTTCCTCGCCGCTGTCGACAAACTTACTTTCAGCAATTTGGAACCATTCCTCCGCCGACCTTGGCCTCTCAGACGTGAGAACTCGCAACCCTTGATTGATGGCTCGGCACAGCGCGGGATCGCCGTAGGCATTCTCTTTGAGTGCCTGAAACGTATCATTTTCAAATCTACCATTGCCCTCTGGAGGTACATTTCCCGTCAAGGCCTTATATCCAAGCGCACAAAGTGCGTATATATCCGTCCACGGCCCCTGATTATCAGATTCAACCGCATATTGCTCGTGTGGGCCATATCCCGCAGTAACGATTGCAGTAACCACCATAGATTTACTTTTTAATGACTGCCGTGCCGCGCCAAAATCAATCAAAATTGGTTCTTTGTTTTCCGCAGAAATAATGACATTTGCTGGCTTAATGTCGCGGTGTAAAAAATTCATTTTATGAACTGCATCAAGTCCGTCCATGACCATTTCCATGATGTGGCGCACATTTTCTGCTTTTATGGTACCATCACGTTTAAGAATGTTTTCTAACGGATCCCCTTCAATATACTCCATTACAATGTAACCGACCCCATTTGCTTGAAAAAAACGGTAGGCCTTAACAAGGTTAGGGTGATTAAATTTTGCCAGCGTTTTAGCTTCCGCTAAAAATCGGTCGCGGCCCCACTCAAAATCTGCTTGGTACCTGTCGGATAACGGCACAACTTGCCCGTCTTCTAATCTTTGAGCCCAGTCTTCTGGAAAATATTCCTTAATAGCCACAGCTTTTTCAAGACTGTGATCCCATCCCAAATAGGTAATTCCGAAACCGCCCTCGCCGACTGAGCGAACAAATTCAAATTCTTCAAAACGGTAGCCAGCCTTTAACTTATTTGCCATGATTATATTCTCTCAACAGTTCTGTAAAAAGACAACATGAACCTCTCTCGCCTATAGCTTGTATTGATGGTTCAAGTATTGACGAGATAGTTAAGTCCTGCTTTGGCATGTCATTTGTTCTCCCAAACAAATAAAAACCTAGCACAACCAACAAAATAGTTACTCCAACTATCACGATAACTTTTAGTATTTGGTTGGTACTTTTGATTGAAATGCCCGTTTCATTTTTTGATGAACCACCAGGTCTTAACTTTACTTCCGTATTGGAAAGACTGGGACTGGATATCACTTTTGTTTTTGCCGTTTGCCATTCTGGTTGTGTCTCTTGGTCTAAGACATTTAATACAACTACCGTGGTATTATCTTGTCCTGGACGCCCGGCATTCTCAACTGATTCAAGCAAATTGGTGACGATCTCGTTTGAATTTAAATTTTCTCTGCTATTAAGAAGCCTACCTATCTCGGTTTCCGAAAGCGTTTCTAGGCCGTCAGTTGCCAGCAACAGGATGTCATTTTTTTGTAAAACAAACCCGTCTGTATTTACGTCAATCAGTTCAATTTTATCGCCGCTTACCGCAGACCTTAACGCATTTTTCCGAGAATCTTGTTCTGCTTGTGCTGAAGTTAATTCCCCGAGTTCAACCATTTTTTTTAGGATTGGCACCATTGAATGGTCAGCATTAAGTCGCCTCAGTATATTATTACGGTAAATCCAAAGAGGCGAATCCCCAACACTGACCCAATGAATAATATTATTATCGATATGAACACAGACAAGTGTACACCCCATTCCCTCAAACTCTGGAAATTCTTGTGTATACATTCCTATTTTGGCGTTAGCGTATTGCAAAGACTCTTCAAGTCTGTGCGATATATTCCCACACGTGCTTTCTTCAAATTTCTGTGCAAATTTATGTATGGCAACATGACTGGCCTCAGCACCACCAGCATGACCGCCCATACCGTCTGCCAGTAACAAAAGAATGCTGTCATTGCCTTCATTATCGCCTAAATCGAGAACCAAGAAGTTATCTTCTTGATAATTGCGAGCACCCTGACTTTGGTCACCGGCTATATTTGATAAGAGAGAAGATTTTTTTTGTGGAGAAATATTTATGACTCCGTCCAATTGAATTTTTTACCGCAAAATTTTACAAACCTAAATTTTGTAGCACCAGCTTCAATTTGATCAAAATTCTTAAGCAGTTCAGATGAATACACTGGCGAACCGTTCAAATAAGTCAAATTGGAACCATCGCCACGATGTACACCAAAATCGCAAGAACGTGGATCATATGAAACCAAAAAATGTTTTTTGGAAGAAAGAGCGTTGTCTCCATAAGCTGCCGAAACTCTTTGGTCTGTTCCGCGTCCAACCGAATTCATACCAACACCAAGCGGCATAGAAAATCCCTGCCCCGGCCCTTCCTCAATAACTAACCATCCAACTACAGGGTCTTCGCAAATGTCGACATCCTTATTCTTATCTCCCAAATTACTACCAGGTCGAACAAGTTGAGTTTTCCCGCCGTCAGCTTCGGCCTTAATAGTTTTATCATGCCTGCCATCAACCAATTCTGTTGGGTAAGTATCCGACGACGAATTTGACCTAGGCGCACCCGCCATTCGTGTGTCTGCGTCCAGAGCATTTTTATTACCTGAATTCTGTTGCGCATTTGCACCTCGCGAGCCAACAATACGGGTTTTATCATCCAGTGCATCCCCTCCACTCCCGCGAGAACCCCCAGGGTTATTTGAAGACAGCACCGTTTTAGACCCGCCAACATTTGAAGGCATGGGATTGGCTTTTCGCCCTCGCCCATAACTTATAGGTTTTGTTTTTTCTTCGACTATTCGCCCATCAGGTGTTTTTTTAACTGCCATAACTCTTGTCCTTTAATCACTATTGTTAATTCAATATATCGCGGGTCACTACATCTTGATCACCAAATTTCACGCGCGTATTGAGTTCAACAAATGATTGTCGAATTTTTTTCCAATCGCCATTAACATTAATAAACGTACCAGAAGTGCTCGCGCAATCAGTAAGGTATAACTCGTGGCTATCGGTTACAATCAATTCTGCGTGCCGCCTTGAAATGGTCGGATTATCCAGAATAAACTCGTTAAACGATTGCCTGCCAATTCTTATTATTTTCATTTGATACCCATTTCTGTTTTCCTTAATACATTCTTGTTATAAAATGGCGACAGATATTTCGCTACCGCCAATTACAATAATGTCCCTATCTGCTAATAGTTGAGGTTGATAAGGTATAAGTAAAGTGCCATTTAACTCAGTCGAATTAGTAGAGTTTAAATCTTCGATAAATATTTGACTGTTTTTTTCTATTATTCTTGCTTGGCGTTTAGATATCTGGTTGTCCTGAAAAACGCCATGACATAAGATATGATGTCGACCAATGACAAAACCATCTGGAGTGTCGTTTAACATATGGCTATCTAATTGAAAATTGACAATAGCCCCACTACGTTCCACGCCAGATAACACCACGCGACTCCCTCTTGTTGGATATTTATCTCTTTCAGGAGACGGGGATGGCGCAGGTGCAGGAATAGGATTTGGGGATGGTTGCGGTAGTGGCTGAGGAGCTGCCAACATTCCGCGCATAAGATAAAAGACAATCCCAAGGGAAACCAACGATGCTATTGCAAACACATATGTTATTGAATTTGTTTTTGGGCCAATCTTACAAACCGATTTTACTTTTACGTAATTAATTTCTCGCCGATTGAGAATATCCGTTAATTCACCAATTTCTGATGCAAAAAATACTCCTGTCGCCGCCATACCTGACCTTCTTGAGATTGACCCTTGCGTGTTTATTCCAATAACCCGACCACAATCATCAAATAAGGGACCTCCGCTATTCCCAGGGTTAATTGGTGCACTGTGTTGTACAACACGAATGGACCTGGAGTAACTATCCCTCCATTTTCTTTCACCTCGACGACCGATTACACCCGTGGTCAAAGTTGCATCACGAACCATTTTACCCAAACCATCATTAAATTCTGTCACCTCTCTATCAGCAATACCAGGGTAGCCTAATGCGAACACTTTGGCAGATTTAGCTGGAATTTTTATGGCGAACTTTGCCGCAACACCAGCTGGTTTTTCTAGCTTGAGAATCGCGAGGTCTAGCTCTTTATCACTCCACACGACCTTAGAGACGTCTACTGGTTTATCATGATTTGCAACGACGACTAAATATTTTTTTCCGCCGTCAATAACATGATAATTAGTCGCAATATAACCCTCATCGTTTATGATAACGCCGGTTCCGGTGGCATAACCTTTGGTGTTTAGGCTTATAATACGCACCACACTTTTTTCCAACTCGGCAATTTGTTTATCTGCTAATTGAGCAAAAGCATGAGCAGAAGGCAAAAAAACTAATGTAAATACCACAAATAAGATGAGTCGCCGGAACATTATTATTAGGCTCCTACAAAGGTGACTTTAAATGTTATTTTGCCAATCGTCAGTGTATCACCATTGGTTAGTCTTGCTACCTTATGTGCGACAAGACGAACACCATTCACAGACGAACCATTTGTTGTTCCTAAGTCTTCTACAAAAACCTGATTGTTTGTTAGTGTAAACTTCAAATGAGCTCGTGATACTTCAGGGTGATTTAGAAGAATCGCTGCCGTTTGCGGCTGCCTTCCAACAATGACGCCCTGGGGCGCTCGCAATAAGGCGGCACCCGTTACATTAAAGGCATGCGCTACTCCCATGTCGTCAGCCCCCCTGCATTCTATATCCGCGAACGTTTCAGCGAGCTTCGCTTCTGCAACTGCCTTGCCTTCTTTCTCAGCTAATATCTGAGCGTTTCTTTTCCTTAGGATTGCCATTACCAACACTAAAAAGACCAAAAACAATAGACCTACACCGCCCCAAATATACATTTGCCGTTTTTTCTTCTTCGCGAACGCAGCTTCTAATGACAACCTTTCTTCTTGAAGTTTTTTTATTTCGGCAGCATACGCGGCTGCGTCTATGGCAGCCCTCTCTGCTTCCTCTCTAGTTTTTTTTGCGGCCTCCTCAGCTTCTTCTTTGCTCTTTTTTGTTGCCGTACTATCGCGGCGGATGCGCTCGAGTGCTTTTTGGGTCTTCTCAGCGTCAGCCTCTGCAATTTTTGCACGCTCCTTAGCTTCTTCCGCCTGCTTTTCTTTTGCATCAAGAGCCGTGACAACTTTTTCGTATTCCTGCCTACCTTTCTTAATTGCATCTGATTTTTGCTCAACGTCCTGCTCTGCCTGAGTGGCCCTCTCTACTGCACTTAAACAATTTTTCTCTGCAACACTGGGCTGGATATTTGATATGCTTAGAAATTCTTTTATGTTTACTTCGCTAATTGCAAAAAATGTGTCTTCAAGTTCTGGAAGCCGCCGAGCCTGTCGTTTAGTTAAAAATGGGTCTACGATATTCAAACCTAAAATTTCCCCGCATTCATTCACAAGCGCTCCACCGTAAGCATTGTTTTTAAATTTCGCATTGTGCTTATAAAAGTTCAGCCCCGTCGGGCGAAGTAAAATTTGAGAAACTGAGCCTTTAGTTGTAAATTTACTGCCATCTGGTGCCAAATGTGTAGTGGTCA
This sequence comes from Robiginitomaculum sp., assembly GCA_002733385.1. Classification (GTDB taxonomy): domain Bacteria; phylum Pseudomonadota; class Alphaproteobacteria; order Caulobacterales; family Maricaulaceae; genus Robiginitomaculum_A. Next base: position 676 of record NVVO01000050.1, on the reverse strand, counting down.
CGATACTGCCCGCACCAGCCTTACGGTTAGAAAAAGTGGCTATAGTTTCTATCGTTTTATCTTCTATGGATAGAAGAGCGAGCCCCAATTTATCATCAATACGGTCTAATGTTGCTGTGTATACACGGTCATCATTTAAAAACCGGACAAACATTTTATTTTTTGTAGATACGACTGCAGATGATGTAACTAAATGACCTTTATTATCTATTATAATACCAGCACCAATTCGTTTAGGTTTGTTTTGCCTATCTGTTACCAGAACATTAAAATCTAAATTTTGTGGGTATGCCTTTTGGCTAGCCCCAATTACAAAGCACATAAACACAAGTGCTTTTACAAACAAATTTAACATAGAACCCCCAAAAATTTCTTATTGTTTTATACTAACAACACCCTGCCTTAAAATCAACTGCAAAAAATGCACAATTTATAATTGTGTGTCGTCTCCATTACGGCTTTGACATCTTGTCTGTCTTCATATAAAATGGCACAGATTTAAGTCAAAGCTAAGAGAGGGTTTGCTCACCTTTTGTTGATTGATATTAAGCGGTCAGCTTGCGGTGTTGCCCTAAAGGTGTCTGACGTCAGCGCCTATGGCACAGATTTAGGTCTGTGCTAAGAGAGAGTTTTTGTTCATCATCATCTTAGGAGTAAATGATGAGACAGAAACATA
>NVVO01000018.1 GCA_002733385.1 Robiginitomaculum sp. | reverse complement strand
GACTTGACGGCCTGCAAGAAGGCGACAAAGTCACCTTCAATACAGCCGTTAATGACCGCTCCGGTAAAGTAGCCGTTGATAGCATTTCAATGGCGGACTAATTCGCCTTTGTTARRSGCTGRRCTWKNCGGCCCTTGCTAAYCTANAAAACGCGTTTCCAATTMTGGAGGCGCGTTTTTTTKNTGCGMCATTTACTGTTGGTMYTTTGATGGATACATCTCAAGGCAGTGCGCAAGAGTTTGTCACGTTAAGTAGCCTTACGTTGATATTATTAAACTCGGTGGATTCTAAGCTGTTGATATTTAACCTTGAGAYACKYCTCAGAAGACCACKCCAAAGGTGTAGTCCGCCGTTATTTATAACAATCAGCAAGTAATTCCTKCATGACAYTTAAGCCTAAACCCTTAGTCAAYTGGATATTACGGTCGGGGATATTTTCTGGRTTGGGAAAGTTTTYTAAGGCGGTCTCAACGCTAGCTTCCCGTAAAATATGCAGCATAGGATAAGGAGAYCTATTGGTATAATTACTTGCGTCATCAAGGGYCGCGTTAGCAAAGCAATACTTAGGGTGAAAACTCGCTAACTGATAAAYACCCTCATACCCTTGTTTTTCTAATAAGGCGGTGGCGGTTTCTAGCACATCTAAATAATCTTCAAAATCAGAAAGAGCTAGGGGAAATATTAATAAGCTCGTTTCTCTATTTGCATCATTATCCAACGCGGCGCATTGCATAATTACTTGCTCTAATTGGCTCTGTAAGTCTGTCGTTTCAATAACCGCATAATGAATGCGATTATTGTCATACTCCCGTTTCGCAAAAGGGCAGAGGGTGTGGTCAATTATGACGTTTGACAGCCATTTTTTAGTTTGATTTATAATTGTATTGGTATCTGGCATAAAAACTCATAATTATTTTTCATGATAACTGTCAGAGTATCGCGGTTTATCCTAAGATAATGTGAAGCTACCGGCGAGCTTAGGGGCGCCTCAAATTCACCAGACCCAACTTCGCCCGAGCTTGGTTGACGATGTTCCATGCGTGGGGATCTTTAGCGAGGATGCGAACAAGCTTTCCCGTTGAGATACCGAGCGCTTTCGCCGCTAGACCGACGGCCCATTCGTGGTGAGCCAGGATATCGAGTAAGTGAGCGATGAACCSGGCATAGCGTCGGTCTTTTTTACCTAGCTTCCAGGACCCCTGCCAGCGTTCGGACTTACTCCCAGATGCACTGTCTGGCGCTACTGGCAAGCGTAGCTGGATCGCGATGGCCGATCGAAGGCGCTTTAGTGCATCGGCTCGATTMCGGTGTTGCGATCGATGGTCCGCRCAGAGGGCGACGACGRTCCCGTCCAGCACCGTMAGCCGRACCGCGGAATCCGTGGTGTTGCGATGTTGACCTCCGGGGCCGGATGCTCGGTAGCACTCCTGGCGGCAGCATCGCAGCAAGCTATCATCGTCCATGTCGAGAAGTTCATTTCGATTGGGCATGAGGCGGCAGTGTCAGAGGAAAATACATGATTGGTAAATAGCAGTTACTTATTGATGTGTCATGAGTAATTTATTCAAACACCATAAAACATCTCCTGAAATAATCCGCCTTACTGTTTTAATAAACCGGGGCGATTCAAGTTAACAGTCTTTTTTATGTCAGTGGGTCACTGTGGTTAAATCGCCACTCAGTGCGAAGCCTGCCTCTTGTGCATTCCTTCAAAAATAGCCCGAAATTGGCCTTTGGTACACCTCGATCTCGTCAGCAAAAACTTCCTGCTCAGCCCGTTCCAACTCGAAGGCGATAATCTCGCGCAACCGGAGAAAATAGTAGGCCGCCGACTTGCGATTAACCCCACAAATGTCCGTCTTCATATAAAATGGCACAGATTTAAGTCTGTACTAAGAGAGAGTTTGCTCATCTATTGTTGATTGATATTAAGCTACGGCTTTGCGGTATTGCAAGCGCCGATGTTCGATGGTTTGTTTCTTAATCCTTTCTCTTTTGTTTGAAATTGATTGTGCTCGCCCAAAGTTAGCGTCAGCAAGTGTAACGTTTTTCAGGCTCTCGTGGTATCGCTCATGATTATAATACTCCACGAAGTTTTCGATCTGTCGTTCAAGGTCACCGGGTAAAAAGTAATGCTCCAGCAATATCCTGTTCTTGAGCGTTTGATGCCACCGCTCGATTTTACCTTGTGTTTGCGGATGATAGGGTGCTCCGCGCACATGGCTCATCCCTTGGTCTTTGATGTAATCCGCTAGTTCACCAGATATGTAATTGGCCCCGTTRTCGGACAATAGGCGTGGTTTATGAACCACATGCACTTGGTCGCAGCCTGATGCTTGCAAAGCCATATCCAGMGTYTCYGTCACRTCACTYGTYTTCATGGTTGTRCACAGTTTCCACGCAATGATGTAGCGCGAATAATCATCGAGGATTGTTGACAGATACATCCAGCCCCAACCAATGATCTTCAGGTAAGTAAAGTCGGTCTGCCACATCTGGTTTATTGCCGCCGTCTTGTCCTTAAATTCACTGGCTGCTTTTATAACGATAAGATCGCACATCAAATCAAGCAACAATACCTCGGAACAGATGGACGATTGCTTACAGATATTGCTCAATCAATGAACATGAATAAGCGGCTTGTCTGGAAAAATTTCAAACTAGCCTTTTTGGCGCCTGATATACAGCTAGCTATTCTTGCTGGAACCCAGCCGCAAGGCCTATGCCTACAAGACCTATTGAGTGCCGAGTTCCCAAATGAGTGGAACGTTCAGCAAAACCGTTTCGGATTTACTTAAATCCCTATTGCTGTAGGGCAACATTGCACCATCAAGGGTGTATAAAAGCCCACTGCCAAAATTGCCTTCCGAGACAATTTGATAAAATGGCCCCAAACGCCTCTATCTGAGACGTCTCTGCGGTACTTTTACCCCCTATACTCGGCTAAGTCCCCGTTACTAGGGCACTTATCTTGAGCAGTGTGTGTCAGGTGGTTTGTGCCAAAGGCAATGGCGGAGACGAAGGGATTCGAACCCTCGATGGGCTTATGACCCATACTCCCTTAGCAGGGGAGCGCCTTCGACCACTCGGCCACGTCTCCGAGCGGGGAATTAGCGCAAGCGTGGCGTTCCTGCAAGAGCGGAATGATGTTTTTTGTAAAAGAAACCGTTTTCACCTCCTTTAACCAGGCATTAACCATGAAAACAAACATCTGACCCGTATCAGAACAATCCCGTGAAATGGTCGCGACGTAGCCCACATTTCTCCCCACATAAACAGCATGATGTTTACAGAAAATTTTCCCTCTTGGCATAGGGTCGGACAAAATAATGTGGTGGGTAAAATGGTACAAATGAATAAATCGGGTGTTGGCCCAACAAAACTTCCTACAATGCCGATGCCGGGAGCAACGGCTAATATGTCTAATATGCCTAATATGCAAATCGAAACCCTGGAGGCCTTTGCCAAGAGAACCGGACAGACCTCCCAAACCGTCAAGCCGAAACCACGGGTCAAGCTGTCTGATATCCGGTTTCCGGCCCAAACCGGTAATATGTCGGCCTTGCGCTTTTCCTTGCGGGTTATTGATGCACTGTTTGTTACAGCGGTGATTTTGATATCTGTCTGGAGCGGTTATATCGGCACCAATAACAATGGCGCGCTGGCACCATTGGCCGCAGGCTTGTCTGGTGCTTTGGGATTTCTCGCGGCCATGTATCTGGTCAAGGCCCATCATTTTTCACCAGCAGAAAGTTATAGCGGTCATATGAAGCGCGTATTGCTCGGGGCCGCAGCGGCGCTGGGCGTGTGGCTGTCCACAGCCCTAATCTTCAAGCCGGTAACATTTATCCCTGATGCTCTGGCTATTTCTGGACTTATGGCCACGGCGACATTGTTGGTTTTGCACTCTGTCTATTATGTCTTGATCAAGCGCCAGCATGAACGCGGACAACTTATTCCGACCATTATCATGTTGGGTGCCACCGAAGCCGCCAGACGCTTGATCGAGGAGAATGCGCGCACACGCGAGCTGAATATATTGGCAATTTTTGACGAGCGTCTATCTCGTGCCCCCCATAATATTCACGGTGTTCCCGTGGTGGGAAAGATCGAGGACATGTTAAACTGGGACGCGCTTCCTTATGTAGACAGGATTATTGTCACCTTGCCAGACATTGCCAGCGAGCGAAAAAATGCATTTGTTCGCCAGGTGCGAAAATTGCCCAACCGCATCGCATTTGTAGTTGACGAGTTTGAACATCTTGACCATGTGCAACAACGCCTGACCCAGATCGCTGAAATCGGCATGCGCGAAATAACCGGTCAGCCATTTTCAGGTCGCCAGATTTTCACCAAGCGCATGGTCGATATTGTCATCAGCGGCAGCGCATTATTGTTCGGGGCTCCTGTGTTGGCACTTATCGCACTTGCCATAAAACTCGATAGTTCCGGCCCGGTTTTGTTCAAGCAAAAGCGTCAAGGTTTCAACAACCGGGTGTTTGAAGTGTTTAAATTTCGCTCACTTAAAATCGAGGACGAGGACAAAGACGCCAAATCCCAAGTGGTCGCAGGCGATAACCGCGTCACCCGTGTCGGCCGGTTTATTCGCAAAACCAGTCTGGACGAATTGCCGCAACTGCTCAATGTTTTAAAAGGCGATATGTCTCTGGTCGGGCCGCGACCCCACGCCGTTGGCATGCATACGGGCAATGTGGAAACCTATAAGCTTGTGGACGAATATGCCCACCGCCTCAAGGTCAAGCCGGGTCTAACTGGATGGGCGCAAATCAACGGCTCACGCGGGCCTTTGCACGACGCCAAAAGTGTGGCCCGTCGCGTGCAATTGGATATTGAATATATTGAACGCTCCGGGTTTTTCTTTGATCTGATGGTCATGGTCAAAACCCTGCCTTGCTTGCTCGGCGACAGCGAGAACGACCGCTAGGAGTATGTGATGATTTGGCGGCAAATTCTTGGATATGTTCCGGTCAATCTGGCCAATATTGTCATTAGTTTTGGCACGATTGCCATTTTGACACGCCTGTTTGACGGGGCGGAATTTGGCCGTTATGCTTTGGCCATTGCCAGCCTGCACTTTATTCATATGGTGTTTTTCACCTGGATTGAAGCGGCCATGGCCAGATTTTACGCAAGGGCTGAGCGGCGCGGACAATTGGCTAGCCATCTCAAAACCAGCTATGTCACCGCCGTCATTATGGCCTTGATTGGCTTGCCTTTGTTTATGGGATTTATCTTTATCCTGCCCATTGAAAACACCATGAAAACCATTTTGGGTTTTGCCTTGGCGTCTACCTGTTTGACGCTAATCTATAATATCGGCATCGAGGCCCATAAAGCCGCCCACCGCATTGGCCGCTTTAGTGCCATTCACTCGTCACAAAGCCTGTTCGGGTTTGGTCTTGGGATTGTGCTTATTCTGGTGACGCCCTTGCGAGAGGTCGCGCCCTTTATTGGTATCATGGCCGCTAGCGGGCTGGCAGTATTGGTTGATCTGCCGTTTATGCTCAAGCGCATGCGCGGCGGCGAAATCAATAAAGTGCGCGTAAAACAATATTTTGCTTACGGCATGCCCATATGTTTTGCCTTGATGATGAGTTATATATTGTCCCAAGGCGATTTGTTTTTCATCAAATATTTTATGGACGATCTGGCGGTCGGGCAATATAATGCCGGCTATAATCTAGCCAATCGGTCTTTGGATGTATTGTTCATCTGGATTGCTATGGCCATCACCCCCATTGCCATCACATCATTGGAACAAGACGGGCTAGAGACCACGAAAAAAGTCTTGAAGAATTACGGAGAAATATTGCTGTTGGTGATTTTACCTGCCGCCACCGGTATTGCATTGGTGGCGGAACCCGCCGGATTTATTTTGGGCGGAAGCGTGCGGGCCGAAGCCGTTAAAATCATGCCGTGGATTGCTTTTGTCGGCGTGATGAACGGCTTTATCGCCTATTATGCCCAGCGTGCCTTTATGTTGTCGCGCAAGACCGGGCTGTTGGCCATCACCATGATCCCGCCGGTATTTATCAATGTGGTTTTGAATATTTGGTTGATCCCGATCCACGGGCTTAGCGGCGCAGTGTGGGCGACATTGACCGCTTACGGAATTGGCCTGGTGCTAAGTTTTGTTGTAGCCCGGCGTTCATTCCCCTTGCCACTGCCGGTTAAGGTATTTGGGCAATCCGCCTTTGCTTGTGCTTTAATGGCGGGTGCGGTTTTGGCACTGCCGGACGCGGTAGATAATTTGGCGGATGTATTGGAATTGCTGGTTAAAGCCGCTGTCGGCGCACTGGTTTACGCAGCCGTTGTGCTTTCGCTCAATGCGGCCAATTGTCGGACTTTACTCAAGGGTGTGCTGGATAAAATCAACAGTCGCATAAAGCCTGCATTGCCAAAGCCTGTGCCGGAGCCATTGCCATGATTACACATCACCAAAATACGGCGGCCCAATCAGCAAAGCCTCCGCGTCTGTCCGTATTGATACCCTATTACCGCGACGATCCGAATTTATTGCTCAGTGATTTATTGGTGCAGGCCGAGACGGTAGGTGATGTGGAGATACTGCTCTATGACGATGGCACCAATGACGCCAATGTCAATACCCGCCTTGGGCATGCGGCAGACAAAAGCCGTGCCGCCATTCGCTTGTTCTTTGCGGCTAAAAACCAAGGCCGAAGCTGTGCGCGTAATTATCTGAAATCACAAGCGAAAGCACATTGGGTGTTGTTCCTTGATGCCGACATGCGTCCGCAAGAGAGTACATTTTTGGCTGACTATCTGACTGCCCTCAAGGCGGGGGACGCCGACATCATATTTGGCGGATTTACGGTGCCGACGCGCAAACAATCCGACGACACGGAACTGCACCGGGCGTTCTCGAAAACCTCCGATTGTCTGGGCGCAGAAGCCCGCAGCAAAAACGGGGCGCAATATGTGTGTTCGTCCAATTTATGTGTACGCGCCGATATTCTGGACGCCGAGCCATTTGATCCCGGTTTTATCGGCTGGGGTTGGGAAGATAGTGAATGGGCGGCGCGGGTGGCAAAAACATACAGGTTAAAACACGCCGATATTCCGGCCTTGCATCTGGGCTTGGAAACCACGGAAACACTGCTGACGCGCTTCAAAGATAGCGCAGCCAATTATATACGTTTCACCAGCGCCCACCCGGAACTGGCAAAAACGCTAACTTTGTATAAAATGAGCCAAAGGCTCAAACATGTGCCGGGGCAAAAACTGATGCGGCCATTGCTGAGAGCTTTGGTGCGTTCGTCCGTGGTACCGACAAAATTTCGACTGCTAGCCCTTAAATTATGGCGGGCGTCTTGGTATTCCCAAGCTATGTCATTGCAGGACATAGCCTTGAAAGCCGGGTCATTGAAAGCCGTGTCATGAACGCGCCCTACCAACCCTCCGCATCCTTGAGCGCCAAAATTTCGCGCAAGCTCTTACCCATGCGAGCCAGACGAGATATTCGGGTGTCCCTGAAACGCCCCATCGTCAGTTTCACATTTGACGATTTTCCCCGCAGTGCACTGTATGAGGGTGCGGATATGCTGGCCAAACATAATTGGCTAGCCACATTTTATGTGGCTGCAGGCTTGGCAGGTGTTCACAATCATCACGGCCACAGTTTCACGGATGCCGATTTATTGTACCTGCAAACAAAAGGTCACGAAATTGCCGGACATACATATTCGCATCTGGACTGTGGGCAAGGCGGCGAACACCAAGTGCTGGCCGAAATAGAGCAAAACAAATCCGCTTTGCGCGAAATGGGGGTTAAAAAACCAATTGAACATTTCGCCTGGCCTTACGGCACTACAAATATTGCCAATAAAACGGCTCTGCAATCCCATTTCAAAACCATGCGCGGGGTCACACCCGGCGTTAATAGAGGAAGAACGGATTTAAACTGCCTGAAATCCACTCCTCTATATTCCGGGGCAAAACTAAGCCGTGCCACGGATTTGATCGAAGGCTTAGAAAAGCGCCCCGGTTGGTTGATCCTGTTTACCCATGATGTGAGGGGAAACCCCAGTGAGTGGGGAGTAACAACATTGGAATTCCTCACGATAATTGATGCAGTTAAAACAAGCGGAGCCACGGTTTTACCGGTCGGCGAAGCCCTTGAAATGGTGGAGAAACAAAATGGCTAAATCCATAAAAAATGGCGTATCAATTATTTTGCCAACTTTTCGCAGACCCCAAGGATTACAAACCGCGCTGGAAAGTTTGGTGGGGCAAAACCCGGGCGACCTCGCTTTGGAAATTATCGTGGCCGACAATGACCCTGGGGGCAGTGCGCGAAGCTATGTGGAAAAATTTGCGGCCAGTTCAAMTGTGGATATTCACTATTTACACATCCCGCAGCCCGGTGTTTCCAATGCCCGCAATGGGGCATTAAAAGCGGCGCARGGTCGCTATCTGGCGTTTCTGGATGATGATCAGGAAGCAGGGGAAAACTGGCTGAAGACATTGTTGACGGTCGCAAGAAAATACCAAGCTGGCTTGGCCTTTGTTCCGACCATTGCCCGCATTCCCGGCAGTTCCCGTTATGATGACTATTATGCGCGCTTCTTCTCGCGCTTTTGGCCTAAAGGGAAAGAGAATTTGCAAGAGGGTGTAATCGATGAATTCTTTGGTTGCGGCAATTCATTGCTTGATACCAAATTATGTGTTTTGCCCAACCCACCGTTCAGCACGGATATGAACGAAACAGGCGGGGAAGACGATATGTTGTTTGGTGCCTTGCAAGCCCAAGGCATCAATATCGCTTGGTCACGGGACGCCAAATGTTATGAAGACATCCGCCCCCACCGGGCAACGCCGGGCTATGTAAAAATCCGCAGCTTTGCCAATGGCCAAAGCCCAAGCCAGGAGGCCGCAGAGGCCAAAAACTGGCCCGGTATCGCCAAATGGATGCTGGTCGGGACGGCGCAATACATGCTGTACGCACCTATGCTTTTGGCGGCAAAAGCAATTGGCCACCCTGCATATATCCACTACCTTGCCAAATCGGCCAGCAGTGCCGGAAAAATATTATGGTTCGGCGGGTTTACGCCAAAATTGTACGGGGCGGCGGTTTTGGATAACAAAGCATTTTAAGAATATGTTTTTTTGCTGACATAATGGGTTGTTGTCTATAGCTTCCAGAAAAATCAGTTTAAGAGAACCATATGACCAGACCATTATTCACACTACAAACCAAACGCCCCAAGAAGAATTTGCGCAACAGCTTCTTGGCAAGTGCCGTTCTCATGAGCGCATTATTTGCCGTGCCGGCCTTGGCCCACAAAACATTTTTATGGCCGGCGAAATTTATGTGGGATACGGGCGATAAAGTTGAAGTGGCCCTGACCAGTGCGCTGGCTTTTCCCGATTTGGAATCTGGCCCCGGCAAGGACAGGATTGCCTTTAGCGCGGTCGTGTTGGGCAGCCAAAAAATTGACGGATTTTCTCTTGCAGAAAACGAGACTTATTTGAACCTGGAATTTGAGGCCAAAACGTCCGGGTTTGGCGTTGTCGCCATGAGCAGTAAAACTCGCTCTGGTGAAATTAAACCCGAAGACACCGAAGGTTATTTGGACGAAATCGGCGCCAGCCAGGCAGTGCATCAGGCTTTCAATGATCTGCCCGGCACCCCGGCATTGAACCGGAGCTATAACAAGCACACGAAAACATTTATCTGCGTTGATGCCTGCAAAGCTGGCGCGGGCGAAAAATACAAACCGGTTGGCCAAAAATTGGAATTTGTTGCGGCGCAATCAGGGGATAGAAATTTTGTTCTCTTGCTAGACGGCAAACCATTGGCCGGCCAAGATGTAGTGATTTACGGGGTGGACGGCAAAGGCGCGGCGACAGTGAGCGACGTTAACGGCTTGGTTCAAATCGAAGCTGACCAAATGGGCGTCGTAATGCTGACGGCAGTTTGGATCACATTGCCCGCAACACCGGACGGTGTTTACCATTCCGATTATACCGCGCTTACCCTCAAGCTAGCCCATACACATTAGGTCTGGTTTTTGGGGCCGGGCGCCAATAGGCGGGCGAAAATSCGAACAGTTTGGCTGAGGTGGCTACAAACACCACCCAGCTAAGATCATTTTGTTGCAAGATTGTGCTTTCCGACAAAGAGATCATCAAAAACAATACCGTTGACAAAATTACCCAATAATTCTCCACCCCGCCCCGGTATAACCTGTCCAGAGCCAGCAATACGGTGATCACATATATGATGGCAAATAAGATGACGGCAACCACCCCGACAGACAACCATGTTTCTATCCAGCCATTGTGGGCGGTCGGCACGCCCCATTCCAACGAAAACCGTACCCAATAGGACGGGCCATTGGTGTCGTGCCAGAACGCTCCATAGCCGTAGCCGAGCAATTGTTTTTCCTTAATGGCCAGAACCAAAGCCTGCCAAATATCCGTCCGCCCGGTCAAAGTACGTTCTTTGCCTATAAGATCGAACATCATATCTGGCATGAAGGTCAGCAAAAACCCGATCACGCCAAGCCCGACTACAACACTATACATCACCGGAATGCGCAGGATCGGGAAACGGCGAAATACCCTTATGATCAAAAATCCGACAAGCGCTACCATAGCCGCAAGCAAGGCCGCTTTGGATGTGGACATGACAACCAAGCCAAAACACAAAATGCCCGCCGGCACCCATAGCCACCAACGCTTCGGCTGCATGGCAAATGCACTCATCATCAAAGCCAGCCCCATAGCCATACGTACTCCAAATGAGTTTTTCTCCAGCCATGCCCCGCGCCAGGCTCCGTGGTGAATTTCCTGCATCACCCCCAAGCGCGGCACCAAAACGGCCAAGACCAGACTGATGAGCGCCGTAAATAAAAACACCAATGCCAAACGTCCCACCAGCTCATTCCAGTCATAACGCGCCGCCAATACAAGACCAAATAATGTGGTCATCAACAGGGCAACACTTCGGCGCAATGTAACATCCGGCTCAATAGACCACAGATAACTCAAACCGCACCAAAGAATAGCCAAGATCAAAAGCGGGTTAAACACGGCCATACGTACCAACTTTGGTAATATCCGAACCNCCAAAAACAGCACCAGTAAATAGCCAGGATACCATAGGTTTCTTGCCAGACTGGATTTGGATTCCAGATCACTAGGGTCAGTCAAAATCAAGGCGACCAGCGCCGTGGAGAATTGAAATATCAAGATAAAAACGAATACCTCTTCGGCCCAATATAACAACCGGCCTGCCATACGGTTTCGCGCACCTGTATTGCTGCTATATTCTCGACCGGTCATGGTGCCTGAATAGCTCATATTCCGCTGCCGTAACTGGAAGATTGCGAAGGGGTTTGATTGAAAATCACACCGGCGCAATGCCCGTTCAGTGATGTTATTTTGCTGTAAGCATCGCCCAAAGCCCTGGACTTGGCATCTTGCGGGGCGCTGACCAAAACTGTGTTGTCGGCTTCAGGGCAGATGGAGCTGATAATATCGGTCCGGTCAAGTGCCGGAATATCAACAAATATCGCGCCGAAATATTCCCGCAATTTATGCCAATAAGCCCGGGAGTTTTGAATGTGGACATTTTGCCCTTGCTTGAAGCGCTCCCATTGAAAGCGGGTGAAGGCAATGTTGGCACCAGTCAGACTATGTAAGCTCATGAAATGGCTGTCGGTTAAATTTTGTCCAAGATCATCGACCATGGACGGCGTCACCCGCCAAAATGGCACTGTGCCAAAACTGGCATCAAAAGGCCCGTCAGCACGACCATAGCGGGCCTGAACTTGCGGGGTAAAAAACCAGTTGGACTGGGCGTTGTTNKTGMMTGNNTCSMYRKCRACRRYSWKSAYYTGNNCTTGTYGCYGSGCNTTTGMRSKSYSGMSANCRGSKSSWTRRTSCRGCTTWCNATRKGANSGTRSYNNCASCGGTGGTCGGCGCGACAAATGCGTAAATCGCACCGCGTCCATCCCCTCGTTNTGTCTDDVGACANRBCBTGCHHTHCGKCTBBTHDGNTTHGGGSATTGTCCATAGGCGCACTTATTATGCTCCCCTTTAAGTTTCTTTGGTGGTATTGCCAAGAACGGGAATATTATTATCCGGCCCAGCATATTCAACCTGCCCGTCCCCTAAAGGATCAGAATAAATTTGTGCCGGACGGCCTTGAGAAGAATAGGTCTGATCTGGATAGGTCTGGGCCGGTGCACCGACATAAGGGTTGACGCCGCCATAGCTACCGTCAGCATAAATTTGCTCATCAAATGGCTGGGCGGAGGCATCCATACTGGGTTGCATATGAGGCTGTAGATGGGGCTGTAAATGGGGCTGTAGATGGGCTTGGCCACCATATGCCTGATCTTGCCCATATGTTTGACCTTGCGCTTGCTCAGGGTTGTAAGCCGCCGGCATATAGGCAGGCATAGGTGCGGCTTCTTGGACATAGGGGGGGACATAAGGTACGGCTTCTGGAACATTGTCATAATAACCTTGGTCCAACCCATATCCTGACCCCTGTCTTTGACGCGCATTGGGGCCGGGGCCATAAATGCGCGGGTCAAGAAACACCCGCAACAAAGCCAGCATCAACACGCTAAACACGGAAGCCATAACACCCAAGGCAAACATGACTTTTTTCATATTTCGTCCTTTGCGCGGTATGGTCGGGCGGGTGATGAATTTAATATTGTCGCTACTGTCGATTTGTTTCTCGTTAACAAGGGCTTCGGTTTCGCGAGCTTGCAAGCCTTCCAGCCGGGCTTCGATGATGGTTTTTTCGCGCACAAGGTTTGCATAAGCAGGGGCGAGTTGGCGCATGCGTTTAACTTTGGCATTGACGGCAATGAGCTGCTTTTGCAGGGCAATCTCTTGCTCGCGCAAACTGTCTGCATTGGCTTGATAGGTGTTACGTTGGGTCAGCAAGGYCTGATNNWMAMYGGKTTSSRSMYMACCCNWSGCCCNMCRYYGKSMWKRMYGMMMTRRCWSSTRMKCTGGGCKYKRAKTWGKMYRMTKKYTGCTTCTTTGGCCCGTACAGGGTTGCTGGTCGGCAGATATTTGGCCAGCAATTGCCGTTTTTCAAGTTCGGCCTGGGCCAAACGTTGTGAAGCCCGGTCTTCCACATAAAGGTCAATGGTTTGCGGCAGTCTGCGTAACTGGTCTTCACTGGCGGCCAAAGCGGCTTCGGCGGCGGCTAGACCGCCCACCAATGTGTTGATTTGCGCTCGCAAGGCTTCGGCCCGTGTCTGCACGCCAATTTGTTCGGAACCGAAATCCGATATACCGTTTTTATTGAGGGTGTTTTGAATTTTGGCTTCGATGGTCGCCAATTGTTCTTGCGTGTCTATACGGCGCTTTTCCACCAAAGGGGTTTTTGCATTGACAAATTTTTCTTTGCGAAAATTCCCGTAGGCCGTCATCAGCGCATCAAGGGTTTTAACCGCAACCTCGCCGTCTGGATGTTTATACACCAAATCAACGATCGACGATTTCGGCCTGGGTATAACCGCATAGGACATATCTACGGATTTAACCAGATCGTTCCAGTGATTAACCTTGTCCTGGGCCGATGCCTTGACCCATTTTTCATACAATTTAGGCGCAAAGCGTTCACCTCCAACCCCGCCGTTTGCCGGAGATGCAATCATCTTGTTAATGACCTGATCCATAATGGCAGAGTTTTTGATAATGCCGATTTCAGTCAAAACCACCTGATCAGGGGTAATGGTCAAGGGGCTACCAACATTACCAACCCCGGTGACCGGATTATAAACATAGTCACTGCCAAGTAAGACCAATAGGCGCCCGTCGGCGATATATTGCCGTTTGATGTCCTTGGTAAACCAGAAGCTTAAAAGCGCTAAAACCAATAACAGAGGCACCATCCATTTGATCTGCCTTGCAAAGGAGGCCGGGATTTCAGACAAGCGGATATTGCCGGCTGCCGTGTGATCACCTCTCACACGCATATCATTACCCCCGGTCTGACCATACTGGTCCATATCCGTCCTTTTATTAACACATTCGTTAACGCAGCCTAAGCCACTAAAATTTAATATTTCCTTAGCCATTTTTGTTAACTGTTGAAAAAACACATTTAATTCCTCGTTAAGGTTGGTAAATATGCAGAAAATCGGAAAAAATGGCGGTTTTATGGGGGTCGTGGCCATTTCTTTGCTCTTATTGGCAGGATGCGGCGCAAATTCCAATATGCACCCCTATGCCAAAACGAATCACTTAGGTGCGCAAAATGCTGCCGGTGTTAACCAGGCCGCACCCAAAAATGCGCGCAGATACGGAAACCAAAATGCTTATGCGCCGCCAAAACTACGCGCCCCTAAATCTGCGGCTGGACGTTATGGGGGTCGTTATGGGGGTCGTTACGGAACCGCCGCGCCGCTTTCAATAACCCGCCCTGGGCCTGATGATATGTTTCAACGCTGGGTCGATTATGAGCCACAATATACACTCTACCCCGGGGACCAGCTAGACGTGATTGTGGAAAGTGCCCCTGAATTATCCCGAACATTGACCGTGGCACCGGACGGGCGCATCACCATGCCTATGGCGTCAGGGATCATGGCGGCTGGCAAGACTTTGCCCTGGATAGAGCAGGCGCTGAGAGTGGAGTTGTCCAAACAATTACGCGACCCAACCGTTGCGGTCACTGCCCGCGCCTTTGCACCGCAAAATATTTATGTGGGCGGACAAGTTGGCCAACAAGGCACATATACCCTCAGTGGCCCTATTGGTTCTCTAGAGGCTATTATTATGGCGGGCGGGTTTTTGCCCTCTGCCAAAACCCGCGAAGTGGCCGTATTGCGCCGCGCCCCTAACGGCGGCTTGATGATGCGGGTGATCAACCACAAAAGCGGCCTGAAAAACGGTCCGCGTAATATTCGTTCCTATGCAGACAATATGCAGCTTAGACGCGGCGATATAATTTTTGTGCCGCGTAACAGCTTGTCGGAGGTTGGGGTATTTGTGCAGCAAGTCCGCGAGGCCCTGCCCATTGATTTTAGTGTGAGTTACAATCTTGGTAATAATTTTATTGGCAATTAACCCTGTATCAACAGTGTATTTTACGGGGCATTAAAGCTTTATAGTTATGGGGCTTTATAATCGACACCAGCAACCGACGAGAATGCTATGCGCCTGCCAATTTTTTCATTGATATTGACCATGGGTTTATTGCTAATGAGTATGTTGGGCGGCTGTGTTGTAGTCAAAACCACGGGTAAAGTCGCAACCTTGCCGTTCAAGGCGGTGTACAAGACCGGAGAACTGGGCGCTAAAGGCATATATTATGCAGGCAAGGGAACCGGCACAGTGGTTTACACCACTGGCATGTTCGCAGGAAAGGGCGTTTATTATACGGGCAAAGGCACATATCATGCGGCGAAAGTCCCTGTCAGCGTCACCAATGCCGCCCTGGATACCAGCGCCAAAGTCCTGACTGTTACGACCAAAATCGTCGATTTGTCCGGCAAAGTCGTCACCGTAAGCCGCACCTTGCAGCGTTCAGAAGTAGACACCTATATCAATCAAGCTCGCGGTGCCGCCAATATTATCAGCATTTTGGTTGATGTTTTATAAGGCAAGTCTACACGCTCATCCTGCTAGGTATGTCGAGATAAGCCATAAGCCCCTTGACGTGCGAATCCCAATTGTGCGAATCATTAAACGAATCAGTTGATTTTGGGAGCTTTTGTGCACGCCAAGCAGGACATTTTAAACCGGGCGGAGGCCTTGCAGCTTTGGCACCGGGTTAATTTGGGTACTGTGCTGGCTCACGGGCCAGATTTGGGGGCGCGGCAAATGGCCATTCTTACCTGTGTGTATATGGAGGCCAGGCCTCATACGGTGCGCTCATTGGCGCTTAGATTGCGTGTGACCAAAGCTGTGATTACTAGGGCCCTCAACACTTTGGGGGGGTACGGGTTTGTTGACCGCAGCCCAGACCCAGACGACAAACGCTCGGTATTGGTGCGCCGGACCGCCACCGGTTCGCGCTATTTGGCAGATTTTTCCGAGCGCATCCGTTTTGAAGCCAAGACACTCAAAGCGGCCCCACAAGCGTCCCGTGTGGCGTCACGTGTGGCATAATGACCAAGCCTGATCCCCGCTTCACGCCGTTTAGAGACGGGTTGGCCGCCGCGCATTTAAAAAACAGGGTTGAAGCCGGCAATTATATTGATGCCGTGCGCCACCAAGTCATGATGCCGGTCATCCCTCTACATAAAGCCCCGTCCAGTGCCAGCATGATGGACACACAACTATTACTGGGGGCTGAATTTGATATTTACGACATTCACAATGGCTGGGCCTGGGGCCAGGAAGTGCAAATGGCTAAAGCCGACACAAACAGCACTGGGTATGTGGGGTATGTGCCCAATATGGCCTTGGCGCGAAGCCCGAGAACACCGACGCACCGTATTAAAACCATACGGGCGCCAGTATTCCTCAAGCCGGATTTAAAAACCGCTATCCGCACGACACTGCCCTTAAATGCCAAAGTATTTATTGAGGACGGAGATGGGGACTATCTTCACATTCCGGATATGGGCTTTGTCCACGCCAACCATATTGCCCCTCTTGAGGCTACAAAGGCGGATAGAAGTGATTTTGTTGCAATGGCCGAACTGCATCTTGGCTTGCCTTATATATGGGGCGGTATCAGCCCGGACGGGGTCGATTGTTCCGGTCTGGTGCAAACGGCTCTTAGATCATTGGGGGGATGTGTCGCCGAGCAAGCCCCCCGTGACACTGATATGCAAGAGGCCGCCCTTGGGMHVRWYTTGCCDCMVGACGCCGCAYTDRADCGVGGCGATCTGGTGTTTTGGCAAGGCCATGTGGGGATAATGCGGGACGCAACCAATCTGCTTCACGCCAATGCTTACCATATGCTGGTCGCGAGTGAGCCTCTAAAGGATGCCATTACCCGCATAGAAAAATCCACGGGGCCAGTCAGTTCGATAAAACGGTTATAACCGATCTAATTGCCACCCTCAGTACCAGCATCAGGTTTTACGATATCTTCAGCCGCTTCGACGACAACGCCCTCAACAGTTTCGATGACAGTTTCCAAGACCGGAACGTCTTCGACCATTTCCTGTACGGCTTCATCTACGACATGGGTCAATTGTGCCACTGGCGCATCTGCGGCCAGGCGCAAATACTCGATCAAAGCCGCCCGGTCGGTTTCTTTCTTCAAGCCGTTAAAGGCCATTTTGGTTTTGGGGATGTATTTTTTCGGCTTGGTTAAAAACTCGTCCAATGCCGCGTAACTCCATGTGCCGCCTTTGTTGCGCATGCTGTCCGAATAGCCAAATCCGGCCACATTGCCAATAGGCCGCCCGACAATATTCCACAAATGTGGCCCGAGCCCGTCTTTGCCGCCGCTATCGACCGTATGACAGGCTTTACATTTCTTATAAACTTTCGCGCCTTTTTCCGCATCGCGGCCCCCGAGCCATATCGGGCCAGGAAATGCGACTTCTGCCACGATAACCGGCGCGGTTTCAGTTTCTATCGCCAAGCTATAAGCAAAGTCTTTTGGCGCGGGTATGTCCGGCTTGTTCATTGCATTTGAAAACTTGCCAATTACAATTAGCCCAAGCGCCGAGGCCAAAAACGCGCCTGCGACTTTATTAAAAAACAAACCACTCATGAAACCGTCCTTATGTCCAAATAATTTTGTCCTGTATTATAAATTTTGCGCCAATTTGCAAATGTTTTTATAAAAGTTTTTCTGCTCTACAGGCTTATAATTGTTGCGGCCCGCGCACACTACTGGCTAAAGGGGGGTATGAACAGTGACAAAAAGGCGCATCTAAACCCCATCGTGGTCATTCCGGCCCGTATGGCTTCCGCCCGCTTGCCCGGCAAGCCGCYGGCGGACATTGGCGGCATACCGATGATTGTCCATGTTATGCAAAGGGCTTTGGCCGCCAATATCGGGCCAGTTGTGATTGCCTGCGCTGAAATTGAAATATCCGAYGCCGTGAAATCTGCTGGTGGAMRRGCSGTRATGACMGACCCGRATTTGCCGTCCGGYACRGACAGGGTAAGRGCGGCGGTTGAAAAATTTGATCCAAAKGGCGMWTATAAYTGCGTGATCAATGTGCAAGGTGATCTGCCGACCCTTGATCCGTTGGCCATCAGCGCTGCGGTTGATGTGTTRGCGTCYGTGCCKGMCTGCSATATTGCCACCYTGGYYGTKGCSACAAAWGAYSCCYGCGAAATCAACGACCCAAATGTGGTCAAAGCGGTTTTGAGCATGGAGACGAAAGATAGAGGTCGGGCCTTGTATTTCACCCGCACCGCCGCGCCGTCGGGCCCGGGCGCTCTCTGGCACCATATTGGCCTTTATGCTTACCGCCGGGACGCGCTGGACAGATTTTGCCATCTACCAGTTTCACCATTAGAAAACCGCGAACGGCTGGAACAATTACGCGCCCTTGAAGCCGGGATGCGCATTGATGCGGCTGTCATTGACA
This sequence comes from Robiginitomaculum sp., assembly GCA_002733385.1. Taxonomy (GTDB): domain Bacteria; phylum Pseudomonadota; class Alphaproteobacteria; order Caulobacterales; family Maricaulaceae; genus Robiginitomaculum_A. Next base: position 47,768 of record NVVO01000018.1, on the reverse strand, counting down.
CCGTACCCCACGGGGTCGACACACCCGAAGATTTGGCGCGGGTTCGGGCTGAAATTTTAGGAACACATACATGAACAACATCATAGTCTATCAAGGCGAAGAAGGGGCGTTTTCCCATCTGGCATGCCGGGCCTATTACCCGAACCATGAAGCGCAACCCTGCCGCAGTTTCGCCCATGCCTTTGAGGTGGTGCGCGGCGGCAATGCCGACTTTGCCATGATCCCGGTGGAAAATTCTCTGGCTGGTCGGGTTTCAGATATTTATCATTTACTGCCCGAGGGCGGGCTATCTATTGTGGCCGAGCATTATCTGCCCGTACATCATAATTTACTGGCATTGCCCGGCGCAAAACGCAGCCAAATCACCACCGCTTACTCCCACCCCATGGCCTTATCGCAAGTGCGCGAACGTCTGAAAAATTGGGGTATTACGCCTCGCAGTGATCTGGATACGGCCGGGGCGGCCAAACGCGTGTCCGAAAGCGCCGATCCATCTATCGCCGCGATTGCGTCCAGTTTGGCGGCGGAAATTTACGGGCTGGAAGTATTGGAGGCCAATATTGAGGACGCCAGCCATAACACCACCAGGTTTTTGACACTGGCCAAATCTGCACAAATCCCGCCGCGAAACGGCGAAAAAGTCGTGACCAGTTTTGTCTTTAAAGTGCGTAATATTCCGGCGGCCCTGTATAAAGCCATGGGCGGGTTTGCCACCAACGGCATCAATATGACCAAACTGGAAAGCTATATGGTCGATGGCTCGTTCACAGCCACGCAATTTTACGCCGACGTCGAAGGTCATCCGGACGACCCCGGCATGATACACGCCCTAGAAGAACTGACGTTTTTCACGGATTATGTCTATATGCTCGGCACATATGTTGCCGACAGTTCAAGGGAAATTTAAAATGAATACAGGCTTGGTGGTTTTACGATGGATACAGTTTCGCGTAAGCAAGCTCATGATCATTTCATGGCCGTTTTGAGAGAACACACTATGTTTAAATGGATCAAGTTCATTGTTATTAGCCTGGCTTTGATATTCATTGTCAGTGGCCAACAAGCCTATGCAAAGCCAGACCAGATTTATACCAGCTGGCGCAATAATCTGGCCGTGGACGGGTATGATGTTGTCAGTTTTCATCAAGGTGCGCCGCTAGAAGGTAAACCAAAGCTGGTAACCCGGTGGCAAGGCGCCGATTGGCTGTTCGCCACCCAAAACAATCTCGATACATTCCGTGCCGCACCCGAGAAATACACCCCCGCCTACGGCGGCTATTGCGCCTGGGCGGTGGCCAAGGGCAAGCTGGCCAAAGGTAAGCCAAAACACTGGACTATAAAAGACGGGGTGCTGTATCTAAATTTCAACAAAAAAATCAAAACCAGATGGTTGAGAAATACGGACATTTTCGTGGAGCAAGCCAATAAAAATTGGCCGGACATATTGGATGATTAATTCTTTCTGGCTTAGGCATGGTGAATAAGTTTGCATTTGCGGTGGTTGAAAAATTTGGAAAGTCCTAATTAGGACAATATCCAAACTTGCCATTTGCGCCACTACGGTGCACTATTACACCATAATCGCACACCAAACAGAGAGGTCACAATGTCCAGAACCAGTATTTCATTCACCAAACCCAATGACCAGTGGATAAAGACGCAAATCGACAGTGAAGAGTTTACCAGCAAAAGCGACGTCATCAACGACCTCATTCGCAAGGCCCGTGACCAGCAAAACCATATCGAATATATTCGCGCAAAACTAATCAGCGCCGAAGCCAGAGGTTTCGACAGCCGCACACTTGAGCAGGTTATGGACACCGTGATTGCCGACAAGAAAGCAAATGGCAAATTATAAAATCAATGATGCAGCCCTGGATGATATCACAACCATCTTCAGCTCCCCATTGACACCTTTGGCCTCGAAGCCGCGATTACATACATCGAGGGCATAAAACTCCAATTCGCAGAAATCGCCCAAAACCCGCTCCTCTATCAAGCCGTACCCGAAATCCGCAAAACCTACCGCCGTAGTGTCTATGTAAGCCATTCCGTTTACTACCGGATTGACAGCGGCATAACGGAAATCATGGCGGCTATCGGTTCGCAGGATGTGACTACGCGGTTATAGAAAGTTTTATGAGATTGTGTTTTCTGTTTTGGCTGCTTCATCCTCAGAAGCGGACATTAGTTCAGTGTCTTACATTGGGCGATTTTAAGCCGCTCATTTTAGACGGTAATTCGTGAACCAGTTCTGATCTTTGACGTGTTTTGTGAGGGAACGAAGTAACATTATTTGACCTCCTCCAAATATTCATAAAGATTTTGCGCTCTGTTATTGATTGTCCCTATAAGGAGTAGTTTTGTATCGATATCCGCTAATCGGATGTTCAGCGCGAACCTGAACTCCGGTGTATTGAGTTTTTCTATCGCGTCAGAAATTTGAGCATCTGTGAGCTTGAGCTGACAGTCATTATGAATGATTGCTGTAGGTGACCCGGCGGCATCCATATTGTAACTTCCCGTGCATCCTGCTTTTCGTAATGCAGCTTGAACTTCGTACGGTAGAACGCCTCGCAATAATTCTCGGTATGGCGGTATATTCGTCAAGAAAAACTGTGTGCCTTCTGTAGAGCGATAATATTGCGCAATGCGTTGGCGCGCAGATACATCGGTCACATTATTCATTGCGCCAACTGACAATAATTCTTCAAAACTTTCTCGAACAATTGTGCGTCGAAGTGCAAATGTCGCAAACCAACTGTCGCTGATAAACTGTTGACCCAACGCCTCGGGAGGGCCGTCAATTGCTTCTATTGCATGCAAGGCGTGCGCTTTTACAGTTTCAAAATATTGTTGACGGACTTCCATGTCTTTTTGATTTAAAATCAGATCATTCTGGATACGGAATAAGTATTCATTTGCGATAACTTTATTCTGCCGCGCCTCATTCCAATTCGTGACCTGAAACGCGATGAGGATACCTGCAACGACAATGAGAAAATCAAGCGCGACCGCGAACCAGTTCTGGTCTTTGACGTGTTTTGTAATACTTCTAAGTAACATGGCGCTCTCAATCCCCTGCGGCACAACATAGCGATTTCCAGATTGGTGTCTAGTGAGGATTGAGTGGCGTATTTTGGGTCGGACACTACCATTTTACAACCATTACCAGCGGCCGTTTTTGGGCGTTTTAAGACACTCGTCTAATGTCCGCTCCTGCCCCCAATCCAGCCTAAGAAGCCTCCCAACTTTAACCAAGCTTCCATTCACAATATTTCAAGCCAAAACAGAATTCATACGAATAACATGCGGTTTCGCATCGTCCCCTCGTGGGCGGATGACGATATCTACGTCGCAGTCTAGCGCGGTTAACAGGCGGGTTAGGCGTTCTACGCTGTAGCCTCTGAAATGGCCGCGCAGGATATTGGATAGATCGGGTTGTTTGATGCCTATAAGGTTGGCGGCTTTGGTTTGGTTTAGCTTTAGGGTTTTCATACGGCTTTTTATCATCAGCGCCATGTCCGCCTTGATGCGGTGTTCGGGCGCGAAGCCGAGGTCGTCAAAGACGGAACCTTTGGACGCGCTTACCTTAATATTTTTACCGGTCATAATTTACGCTCCTTTTGTAACGCAGTGTATTTTTCTTCCGCCGCCCGCAGACGGCGCTTGATCATATCCAGTTCGGGCTTGGGGGTCGCAATGCCCTTCTTGGCCTTCTTTTGAAAGGCGTGCAGGGCAAAGACTGCGCCCTTAAACCGCACGGTATAAACGGCGCGATATGTGTCGCCGTCATAACGGTCTACGACCTCCAAAACACCGCTACCTTTGTAGCCTTTGAACGGTTTCGCCTTTCGGCTCTTGCCGCCCATCTGGGCTTCGTGAAGCGCAAAGCCAATGCTGTCCTTAACATCGTCTGGAAAAGCCCTTAAATCACCAAGGCAGTTCCCGACCCAAAACAGCGGCTTTAACGATGTCTCTTTATCCGTTTTCATAATATAGTGATATTACTATAAATGTCAATCAATACTCCTTCCATCTCAAAGCTATGCGACCTATTCCCCCAGCCAAACCTTGATCAACTGATGCGCTATGGTGAAAGGCGGGGGGCAGATAAACGTCTTGTCTGTGCCTGCAAATACACCGCGCACCACATCTTTTGTGAACCATCTTGCGTCGGCCAGCTCTTTGGTGTCCAGGGTGATTTTGGTGTTTTTTGCCTGACATACTAGGCCCATCATAAGTTGGCTCGGATAGGGCCAGGGCTGGGAGAACATAAATTCGGGGTTTTCCACATCAATATTAACCTCTTCCTTGACCTCGCGAATACAGGCTTCGCTTAGACTTTCGCCCGGCGAAACATACCCGGCCAAAGCCGAATAAGCCCCCTCCGGCCATTCAGGCCCGCGACCCATGAGGCAATTATCTCCGTCCAACACCAGCATGATCACCACGGGATTTACTCTGGGGAAATGATCGGTTTCGCAGGTGGGGCATTGCCGTGTGACGCCGCCCGCTTGAGGTTTGCTTTCCTTGCCGCAATTTGAGCAAAATCTATGGGAGCGATGCCAGTCAAAAATCGACTTGGCCCGGCCCGCCAAGGCCAGTTGCCGCCCGTCCATCAAGAAAGCCAGATTGCGCAGATGATCCAGCGCCGCTCCCTTGACCAGCTTGTAGGCTTCCTCTTCTTTGGCAAAGGAAAACGCAAATAAAGGCAGATCTCCGTCCAGTCCCAAAAACAACGGGCCAGGGTCATAGAGATGCGACCCCTTGATCTGGGACGGATGCACCATGACCAAATCTCCGTTTTTGACCAGAAAACGCCCGTGAAACATAACAAAGGCGCGGGCATTATCGGCGGCGGAAAAAGCCGTTAACTGGGCCGTGTCGCGCTGGTTTTCGGCCAAATCAAGGGGTGCGCCCGTAAAGGCCATTGATACGGGTAATGGTTTTGTCGAGGTCATAAAAGTCCTTTTGTTGGCTGGTTTTCTAGCGGGATTATAAACCAATGACCAGATGAAAAATAGGCTTGAACAATCTAATAAATACCCCCATATAGCCCTTGGAAGGCTGGCATTGGACGGACGTCTTGTTAACCCGGTCAGATCGGGAACGAAGCAGCCGCATGCGAGTTTTGTTCGGGTCAGTGTCCAGCCTTCYACWYKWYRTWKCCSRKTYGSKYRSYMMRMTYYYTSWTCSYSTSWWKYAWAWWTMSSMKWAKRWKKCCMCGKCMGTSGCWCCCGGCCTTTACTACAAGCCTCAATCTCCTTGTAACGTCTTCCTACGCAGGGTAAGGCATAGCCCATGAGCGAGAAAACCACATCTAAAAATTATCAGGTCTTGGCCCGCAAATACCGGCCCATGACTTTCGAAGATATGATCGGGCAGGAGCCGTTGGTGAAAACCCTGACCAATGCCTTTGCGACAGGACGGGTCGCCCATGCCTTTATGCTTACGGGTGTGCGCGGTATTGGGAAAACCACCACGGCAAGATTGCTGGCACGGGCGCTCAATTATCAGAGTGACACAAATAACGGCCCGTCTGTGAAGCTCGACCCACCCGGTATTCACTGCGACGCCATAAACCGTTCGTCGCATCTTGATGTAATGGAAATGGATGCCGCCTCGCGCACCGGGGTTGGCGATATTCGCGAGATTCTAGACAGCGTGCGCTACGGCCCGGTCGAAGCCCGCTATAAAGTCTATATCATAGACGAGGTGCATATGTTGTCGGCGCAGGCGTTCAATGCTTTGCTGAAAACTCTCGAAGAGCCGCCGGACCACGCCAAGTTCATTTTTGCCACCACGGAAATCCGTAAAATCCCGATCACGGTGCTGTCGCGCTGCCAGCGTTTTGATTTGCGCCGGGTCGAAGCGGACGAATTGGCCAAACATCTTGCCAATATATGCGAGAAAGAAACCGCCGACATAGCGGGCGACGGGCTGAAGTTGATTGCCCGCGCCGCCGAAGGTTCGGTGCGCGACGGCTTGTCCTTGCTCGACCAGGCTATTGTTCAGGCACAAGGGGACGAACAAGTCAGCGCCGAAGCTATTCGTTCCATGCTTGGTTTAGCAGACCGGACACGGGTGCTGGAATTATTTGCTTTGGCCATAGGCGGCGATGCCAAATTTGCGCTTACGGAAGTCCGCTCACAATATACGGACGGGGCCGACCCGGCGGTCATTGTCCGTGATCTTTTGGACATTTGCCACGAAGTTTCCCGCGCCAAAGCCTTGGGGGACGCATGTGAATTTGACATGGCACCCGATCAGGTGACACGTCTGCACGATCTGGCGGGCGGGTTAAGCATGGGACAAATCACCCGCGCCTGGCAAATGCTTCTCTCGGCTCACGGGGATGTTCGGGCCGCCCCCGACCCGCTTGCAGCTTGCGAAATGGCTTTGCTGCGCCTCGCAGTCGCGTCCGAATTGCCACCGCCAGAACTGGCGGCACAATTGCTGGCCGGGCTTAATGATGTAAAAGACACGCCTACACCTGCGCCCGGCGGCGGTTCTGATGTAATATTGAACGCACCTAAATCACAAACTGGTGCCGCCCCTCAAATGCAAGCATCAATACCCGAAGCACAACCAGAGAAGACCCCGCAACTTGAGCTGAACACATTGGAGGATTTGGTCGCTGCCGTACCTAAAAACCGTTCCGGTTTGCGCTTTGATATTGAAAAATATATTCGGCCCATCAGGTTCGAGCCTGGCACATTGATTTTTTCTTTGGCACCAAATGCTCCCAAAGACCTCGAATACCAGTTGCGAGCATGGGTGACGGAGGTGACGTCGCGCCCGTGGCGGATTGAGGTCGATTTAAAAACCCAAGGGGAGCCGAGTTTACTGGAAAGTCGCCGCGCCGCGCAAGCACAGCAAAAACGAGACGAAGAAAACCATCCTGTCGCCAAAGCTGCCCGTGCACTTTTTCCCGGTGTAGAGATTGAATTTCGTGACCGAGAGACCATTTCCAATGTCATAGAAGCAGATTTTGCCAAACCCGGAAAAGAGCAATAAGGAAACGTCATGAAAGACATTATGGGTCTAATGAAGCAGGCCAAGAAAATGCAAGAAAAAATGGAAACCGCCAAAGCCAAAGTCGCGGATTTACGCGCCGAAGGCGTCAGCGGTGGCGGCATGGTGCGCATCACACTGTCCGGCGAAGGCCATATGCAATCCATAAATATAGACCCGGCTATGATTATCGCCGACGAGGCCGAGATTCTCGAAGACCTAATCATCGCCGCCTACCACGACGCCAAGGTTAAAATCGACCAAAAACAATCAGAAACCATGCAATCAGCTTTAGGGGATATGGGGGGCGATTTTCAACTACCAGAAGGCATGAAATTGCCGTTTTAAAGCTCTTTCCTTCCCCCGTTTTTACGGGGTAAGTAGACAATTCAGCTATACGGGCACGCCTTCTTGCAAACAAAATTCAGTGACGATATGGCGCACAGTATTGTCGTCTGAAGATGATAGCAGTTTAGGCTTGAGCAATTTAGCCAGTTTAGCGGCATCCAAAGCAAGTATGGCACTTTTGACCGGGCCTATACCGGTGACGGGCATGGACAAATTGGTGTAGCCAAGGGCGGTCAGGCAGATGGCTTCCAGAGGCCGGCCCGCCATTTCGCCGCAAATCGTGAGTTGGGTATTGCTGGCCTTACAGCGCTGCGCAATATGGGCCAACAAAGATAAAGCCGCCGGATGCAAGCCGTCATAGCGTCCGGCAACACGCGGATTGTCACGGTCAGCGGCAAAGAAAAACTGCATGAGATCATTGGCCCCGACGGAAACAAAATCAACATATTTGCACACGGCATCAATTTGCCAGGCCAAAGCAGGGGTTTCCAGCATCACACCGACTTCAAGTTTTTTGGGGGTTTGCCCACCCATTTTTTGGATGCGTACCCGCTCTTTGTCCAGCAAAGCCCGTGCCATTTTAAACTCGGACACCGTTGCCACCATGGGAAACATAATGCGCAAATCCTGCCCGGCCCCTGCTAATAATAATGCCCTAAGCTGATAGCGTAACATGGCGGGTCGATCCAGACCTATGCGAATGGCCCGCCAACCAATGGCCGGATTTTCTTCGGGTACCGGGTCGGCATAGGGCAGAATTTTATCGCCGCCCAAATCAAGGGTGCGGAAAGTGACAGGCCGCTTGCGTTTTCCTTTTTGGGCGGCACTCAARGCGCGTTTGTAGAGCTCGACCTGTTCGCCGAGACGCGGCATGCGCTGGGAAACCATAAATTGAAACTCGGTGCGAAACAAACCAATGCCGTCCGCGCCCGCACTGTCCAGCCCCGGTAAATCTACCAAAAGACCCGCATTGAGCAAAAGAGAGATATGCTGGCCATCTTTGGTGACGGCTTGCAAATCACGTTGTTGTTCAAATGCCGTATCCAGTTCGGCGCGTATGCCGACCCGTACCAAAAACTCGTCAATATCCTCAGGCGTGGGCCGGATACGCACTTCGCCGAGCTCCCCGTCCACTAAAACCTGATCATCGGCTTCAATCCTGTCCAAGACCCGCTCGGCCAGTCCGACCAACGGGATCCCGAGCGTGCGGCATATAATCGTGGCATGGGCCGTGGCCGCCCCTTCTTCCAACACAATACCGCGYAGTTTGTCCCGGTCATAATCCAACACTTCTGCCGGGCCGAGATTGCGGGCAAACACTACGGCATTTTCCGGAAGCTGTCTTTGCCCAGGTGCAACATTTTCGCCGCCAAGCGTGCGCAACATCCGGTTGGCCAGGTCTTCCAAATCATGCAGGCGAGCCCGCAAATAAGGATCGCGGGCTTTTTGCATGCGGGCCCGGTGTTCGTTACGAACCCGCTCGACGGCGGCCTCGGCGGTCAGGCCTGCATTGACCGCGTCGCGCAAGCTGGCCAGCCATTTACGGTCATAGGCAAATAGGCGGTAGCTTTCAAAAATTTCCTTTGAAGCTGTAGTCATGGATGCGGCCCCCATTACCGCACCATGTTTTGCCCCATTACCGTTGGCCCCGTTTTCCACCYCGTCCGCCACCCCGTCTACCATAGCATCAACAGAGCGGCGCATTTGCCGAATGGCTTTCTCCAGCCTGATCTGTTCTTCGGCAGGTTTGGCAGCAATCATGGCACCGGAGGCCACAGGCGGCAAGTGAAGCACCGCCCGGCCTTGAACCAAACCATCGGCAAATGCTTGGCCGGTAATGGTTTCAGGGCCGGTTGGCGTTAAGCGAATGCCTTTGAGGCGGGATTTTCCCCCGCCCGCTCTTTCGTCGGCAATGGCAATTTCCGCCAGCAAAGTTGCGGCCGTAAGCAGGCTTTCCACTTCTGCTTCACTATAAATTCTAGCCCGCTTGCCCTGGACAACCAAGACACCAAGATTGCGGCCACCGCGCAATAACGGCACGCCCAAAAACGAATGAAACCGCTGTTCGCCGGTTTCAGGCTTAAATAGAAAATCTTTATGATCGGCAGCTTCGGCCAGATTAAGCACCCGGGCCCGGCGRGCTACATTACCGACCAGACCTTGATTTATGCCAAGCCTTGTGGTGTGAACTGCGGTTTGTTTTAAGCCTTTTGTGGCGCATAATTCCAATTCGTCCCCGGCCCGTAAATAAATAGATGCCACATTGGCCTTCATGGCCGAGGCGATAATTTTTACAAACCTGTCCAGACGTACTTGCACGCCTTCTTCGGAGGCCATGAGCCCGCGAATGCGTTTAAGTAAATTAGCCCCAGGGTCTGGCTTTATGCTAATGGGCGGAATTTTCATCTATTGGCTTTCCAGCTTAAAGGCGCTGTGTAAGGCCCGCACGGCCAGTTCTGTCATGTCCGCATCTATCAGGACACTGATTTTAATCTCTGATGTTGCAATCACCTCGATATTGATATTGCGCTCGGCCAAAGCGGAAAACATAGTGTGGGCAACCCCGGCATGGGAGCGCATACCGACCCCGACCACGGACACTTTGGATACCTTGTCATTGACCAATATCCCGTCATAGCCAATCCTGTCTTTATTGTTGTCAAGCGCAGATAAGGCTTTTTCCAAATCGCGCTTGCCAATGGTAAACACCAGATTGGCACTGTCTTCGCGCCGTGATGTACCTTGGACAATCATATCGACGCTGATATTTGCGTCCGCCATGACGCCGCAAACCCGTGCGACCACACCGGGCACGTCCTTGAGCCTGAGCAACGAGATTTGCGCTTCATCACGGGCATAGGCCACGCCGCTAACGACACGTTCTTCCATGGTTTTCTCCTCTGCAGATACCAAGGTTCCGGGGTTGTCCTCGTGGACGCCCTTAAAACTGCTCAACACCCTGATGGGCAAATTGTTATTCATTGCCAGTTCGACCGATCTGGTCTGTAGCACTTTCGCCCCTTGGGAGGCCAGTTCCAGCATTTCTTCAAATGCAATATGATCAAGCCGCCGGGCCTCGGGCACAATACGCGGATCCGTAGTATAGACGCCGTCTACATCCGTGTAAATATCGCAGCGGTCAGCCTGCAAAGCCACCGCCAAAGCCACAGCAGACGTATCAGACCCGCCGCGCCCCAGTGTGGAGACACGCCCGTCGGGGCTGATACCCTGAAACCCGGCGACCACGCCAACGGTGCCGTTTTTGAGCGAGCGGTTAAAGGCCAAAGTTTCTATGCCTTTAATGCGGGCCGAAGCATGGGCGCCGTCGGTWTGCAGAGGGATTTGCCAACCTTGCCACGAGCGCGCCTTGATGCCCCTGTGTCTAAGGGCAATAGACAACAGACCACTTGTAACCTGTTCGCCGGACGCAACAATCGTATCGTATTCATCGTCGATTACGCCGCCGWTATTGGTGTYCGCCGCCAGTTCGTCGACAAAACCGATCAGCCGGTTGGTTTCCCCGGACATGGCCGAAACCACCACGGCCACCTCATGGCCATCACTAGCTTCTGCGGCGACAAGTTCGGCCACACAGCGGATCCTGTCCAGATCTGCGACGGATGTACCGCCAAATTTCATGACTATTCGCGCCATAAAGCCTCTTTGCTTGTTCGGGATGTTGTTTATAAGGGATTTGACCGAATGGAAAGACCTCTTATGGCAAATACGACCGACAGAACCGCGCATAAAACTGCATCCAGTGTCGATCCTGCGGAAATGGCCAATTTTGCCGCTATGGCTGAAGAYTGGTGGAAYCCRAAYGGYAAGTTYAAACCYCTGCACATYATGAACGGRTGCCGGGTSGGYTWTATCAAGGACGARATTTGYGCGCACTTTCTGCGCGACCCGGACGCGGATTTACCTCTGAAAGGTCTACGGATATTGGATGTGGGCTGCGGCGGCGGGCTGTTGTGCGAACCTATGGCCCGGCTGGGCGCACAAGTGACGGGCGTCGATGCGCTGGAGAAAAATATTAAAGCCGCGCAAATCCATGCGAAAAGCTCCGGCCTTGAAATTGAGTATAAATATTCCAGCGTCGAGGCTTTGCTGGAAAGCGGACAAGAAACTTATGACGTGGTGCTGAATATGGAAGTGCTGGAACATGTTACCGATCCGGGCGAATTTATCAAAACCTGCGCCGGACTGGTGCGTAACAGCGGGCTAATGTTTTGCTCAACCATCAACCGCACCGCCAAGGCTTTCACCCTGGCTATATTGGGCGCAGAATACATCATGAACTGGCTGCCCAAAGGCACGCATCAATACGCCAAATTTATCAAACCGGTCGAGATGGTTAGGATGCTAAAAGACGCGGGGTTAAACCCGGACGAACCCGTGGGTATGGTTTATAACCCCTTGGCGGGGAGCTGGAAAATCAGTGATGATGTAGGGGTGAATTATTTGGTTAGGTCGGTAAAGCCGGGCAAGAATTAAAACACGTCCCTAACCTTGCATGTTTAAGAGTTTCAATTTAACCTGTTGGGTTGTTACAGGGGAAATCGGGGTATATGGCAAAACAATCCAATAGAAATAAACAGGTTGTCCGGCGGACAAATCCAACAGTTTTAAAAAGCCGGGCTCTGGAAGAATTTCATGAAGCTAGGGAATCTGGCCGCTTGATTGCGTTTACAGGCTCGATGGTCAATGTCCATCTTGGATATCCGAGTTGGAAAAAGATGATTAAGGACTATTTCGAGGAAATTTTAGATGAAAAGTCGAAACAAGAAACAGAAGATAATGTTTCTGCTGAACTAACAGAAGTAAAAGAAGTGTTTGCGGCTATAAAGAAAGACGCAGTATCCGATAAGCCAGAAATGGAGGCAAGGTTGTCGGTAGACCTCGCGGAATTTATATTGGGGTATGGCAGATATTTTAATGAAGGTGGGTACGAAATAAACCGTGAAAATCTTCTAAAAAAATTTAAACTGACTGGCACGCAGAAGATTTTTGATGAACGACCAAATATAAACAACTTGATCTTCGAAGAGCTTCGCGTTCGGCGGGTGTTGACCCTGAATTATGACCTCGAACTGGAGTGGGACCGGTTTGCCACGTTGGCAGAAAAACAAAAGTCGGAAGAGGGTGAACTCAGGCAAGATGTCTGGAAAAGCATATGGGATAACAAGCATGGCAAAGACCGTAGAGACGAAACCTTAATCCGGCACCTTGCAGGGCGGGGAAAGATCACAAGCCAGATTTTGAACAAGGAGGACTGCAATACTTTAGTGGAGTTTGCGCTAGATGCTCCGGACGCCCACACACGGATTTTACACCTGCATGGACGGCAGGACAGGTGGCAAAACATGTTGCTGTCAAGTCGGGATTATCGGGATTTATACTGGCGCGACGGCTATGCGCAATTGCCATTTGAATATGGGCTACGGTCGATTTTTGCCGGAAACTCGGTATTGTTCATAGGTCTTGGTCTCACAGAAGCGGAAGTTATGCGCACGCTTGAGCAATTTATGAGCAATAATCCAAGCCGCATTCGTTCGCCGCATTTTGTGCTATGGTCGTCTATATTCAAGTCAGAAAGACGTGTGTTGAAAAACCGCGAAGTTGACGAGGCTGCCAACAACCTTAAACGATTAAGTTTTTTCCGACGTTTCGGCGTTCACATCATTTTTGATACGGAATTGGCCGAGATTTGTGAAAGCAAAGATAAAAAGAAAACCCCCATAACAGCATATTTGACAAAGATATACGATCAAGCAAATGGATTAGTAGAACTATTTCCACTAGAAAAGGTGGAAGCGCCTGAAGCAGACGCAGACAAAGGAGAGGTGAACCCATCTGAAACAAACAAACAAAAACAACAAAGGGAAAAGAAAGAGAAGAAAGAGAAGGAAGAAAGAAGAAAGAAGGAAGAAAAGGACCATTTAAAACAATTCCAAACGGCGCTCCGGCTTGAATATACCATAAAAAAACTTGCGGAATTTTGCAATGCCAAATGGAACCAAGAAACATGGAATATGCAGAGTTTCAGATCGGTTCAGGTTAAATATAACGATCTTGGTGATGATACAAAACTGATCAGATTGTGGGGAACCGCAAATCCATCTGTAGGTAAGGTGGTGGTGGTAAAAAGTGGAATTGAGTTAACACAAACAGAAAATGTACCCGAATTGAAAAAATTCCTACTGAAAGAGCTCAAACCTCTAACCGTTATCACGGGCACGCCGGGTTTAGGCAAAGGTGGGTTGGCGGCTGTATTGTCAAAATTTCTTTCACAACAATGCGATTGCTTCACGGTGACGGTCAACGGGTCATTTGCCAATGAAATAGATTCGATAATGGGTGTTGTTTCTGGTCTACACAAAAAACACACTGCGCAAATACCAGAAATTGCACAAGAAAATAACATGAGCCGCATATCTGCATACGAAAAGCTACTGGACTTGGAACTGGATGAAAATAATGAACAGGATGAAAATAATGAACAGGATGAAAATAATAAGCCGGTCTATCTGGTTATCAATGGTATGGAGCGGTTTACCTCCCATGAGGGCAAAGCGCTTAGTGCGGAACTGGATGTTTTCTTGCGCCAGTGTATTCGCCGCTTCGGCGACGATTCTAAAGCGGGAAAACCACCAATAAAGATCATTTTGTTGGGCACGGGGCGGACAGTGCGCTATGTGACCAAGCTCACGAAACAGGCGACACATATTAATCTTGTTGCCGTCGACTTAGGCGATGGTTCAAATAAAGGCACTAAATTTGAACTACAGTCTAAGACAGCAAATTTAACGGAAACGTGTAATTTTTATTATGAACCGCCAAGTGATTTTCCCTGCTATTTCAAATATGTTGCCGGTCGTTTTGAGAAAAAAAGCAAAGATGTAAGCCTAATTTTTGCCCCGGAAAAACGTGGACTGACAATTTCACGAAAAATGTTTTTCGCAAAAATATTGAACACAAAAAACCTAAAATCAGCGGATGTGGAACATCCGGTGCTGGCACTGGAAATTCTTAAAACCATGGCCTTTATTGGGCAACCAATATTGGCAATAACGCTTTATCCGACACGGGCTATTCAACGCAAGTCGGGTTGTGAACGCCCTGCCGCTAGCCGCAAAAAGATTAACGACACATTGGGGCACTTAAAAACCCTTGGTTTAATTGTAAGTATTTCACCATTTAGACGTAAAAATAAAAGCAAGCCGCCAAATAATGGCAGCTTACAACATTTCGATGATAAGCGCTATGGATTGCACCGTTCACTAAGTGCTGAAATACGCAATAGATATGGCGTGCCGCTATCTGAGGCTAAATTGGCGAACAGTTTTAATTTATCCCTTTTTATGTCACAACCAACCGGTGAGTATATGCCGGAGTTGGAATGGCATAAAAATCTGGGCAAAATGACAGATGATTTGATAGGCGCATATCTAGATAAGAATACAAGAAAGATTAAACTTGACCAAGACACCAAAAATTTAATTGATAAGGAGCTGAATAAATTTGGCCATCCAGTCCATAAAAATGTTTGCTACGAAAAAGTTATTCATCCCGATACTACGTTTAATTTACGGGCCGCGCTTTCCTTGATGCGCAATTATTACTCTACATCTGCCTTGCTTATGCACAATTATCATAGCCTCGATCCGCGTCTTGTGCAGGCACCATTGACGGAACATGCTTTGCGGTTAAAACGCCTCATACGTGTGGCGAAAAATATAGCCTTTGTCAGAAGGGTGGTTAGAAATGAAAAAACCGCGGAGGACAAAATGGGCTCGGAAGCCTTGTTTCCGGATGATCTGGTGTGGCTGTATAATGAGCTTGGTGTGGTCTATCTGACCCAAGGGAAACTATATCCGGCAAAATTTGCTTTTGATGAAGCGCTGGATATCAATAACAAATATGTCGAGTTTGGAGAAAAGCTACAAAACTGGTCTAGCATTAATCTGAATATCCTGCAATTGCTCATTGATAGAGGTAAAATAGAAGCGGCTCTGGAATGTATTCGGGATATAGAATCGAGTATTGAAAAACAGGCCGAACGCTTTGGTTACTTAGAAGACAAAAACGGTGCTCAACAATTTAAATCGGCGAAGGAAGAAATAATCACCCTGTATACCGAAAAAAAAGCGGCCTCAAAATTTGATAATGTCGGCGTGAAATTTCCTCGTGGTTTGATTCTATCTGTCGGTCTATGCCTAGGTTATCGTGGTTTATGCCATACGTTGAAAGGAAATTATGTTAAAGCTACACAAAATTATAAGGACGGGATTGCTATATTAAATGTTATTGGCGAGGTTCGGGCCTATGCTTGGTTTCAGAAACATTCGGCGTCCGCCTTTGCGGCAAGAGGTCTTGATGATGACGCAATAGCCGCCCTGCGGTTAAGTATGGCCGCGTCGGGCAGTACACAACAAACGGATTTGGACCATCACGCCCGCATCACTTTGGTGCGCTACGGGTTTCAGGCGGAAAACTTGAAAAAGAATTTAAGGCAAGGCATGAACGCCACACAAAGAATTCCGCAACTTATGGAAACCCTCAAATATGCCAAGAACAGCGACATGAAAAGATTGCAGGCAGAGGTGTTGCATCATTTGGCGTGGGTACATTTCGCAAATAGCGACTATAGTTCCGCGTTGCGCTATGTATCGGACGCTATATCTGTTGCGTCCAAACACGGTCACGGTTTGAGAAAAGTTACTTTGCGCGCAATGATGGCGCGTATATTAATTAACCGCGGGGATGTAGATGCAGGTGTTAGAATGCTGGACAGTGCATCGCGTATCGCAACAAAAATCAGATTTGACAAAGCCGTCGAGTCTGTGGAAAACATTAGAGTGGCTATTTCGGGGCGGTCTTGATTGTGATAGTGTTGATAACCCATGCCTGATATCATAGACCCCATTGACCTGACCCGCTCCCTGATCCGGTGTCCGTCTGTCACCCCTGCTGATGCGGGGGCTTTGGCGGTTTTGCAAGACGCTCTTGAGGGCATGGGGTTCTCCTGTACGCGCTATCCATTTGCCCAAGGAAAAGAAAGGGTAGACAATCTGTATGCGCGGCTCGGAACATCTGCGCCTAATTTTTGTTATGCTGGGCATGTGGATGTGGTGCCTGTGGGCGACGCTGGGCAGTGGCGGCATAATCCGTTTGGCGGCGAAATTGAAGACGGATATATTTGGGGGCGGGGTGCGGCGGATATGAAAGGCGGCATTGCTGCCTTTGTGGCTGCGGTTTCAGAATTTATAGGTGAGCGTGCGTCCTTTGGCGGCTCCATAAGTTTTCTGATCACCGGCGACGAAGAAGGCCCGGCGATTAACGGCACCAAAAAACTTCTGGAAGCCATCACGGCCAAAGGTGAGATTATTGATCATTGCCTGGTCGGGGAGCCGACCAATCCCAACACACTCGGCGAAATGATCAAAATTGGGCGGCGCGGCTCGCTTAACGGTGTCATTAAAGTGATCGGCACTCAGGGCCATGTGGCCTATCCGGATCTGGCCGGAAACCCTGTGCCGGTCATGTTGAAACTCCTAACGGCGCTTACGAGCAAGAAACTCGACGACGGCAATGCAAATTTCCAGCCGTCCAATCTTGAAATCACTTCCGTGGATGTCGGTAATCCGGCCCATAATGTCATTGCCGAAACCGCAACGGCCAAATTTAATATCCGCTTTAACACCGAACATAGCGGCGAAGATTTATTGGCCTGGATTGAGGCGGAAACCAAAACGGCCCAACGGGGGTTCGGCGGACATATAGAGCTTGATCTGACCATTCCGGGCCGTCCGTTTTTGACAACGCCCTGTGCTTTTAGCACTAAATTATCTGCCGCCATTAAAAATGTCACCGGGCGCACCCCATCTCTTTCGACCAGCGGCGGTACATCTGACGCCCGCTTCATCACCCATTACGCACCGGTGGTAGAATTTGGCCTGGTCGGGAAAACCATACACCAGGTCAATGAATGTGCGCGCGTTGATGACATAAAAAATCTGATGCAAATTTACAAAGGGTTTTTAGTGCGTTACTTTGAGGATGTATGAAGCTTCTAACCGGTGTGATAAATGCCCTGATGGGCCGGGAATGGCAGGACGATATAGACGTGTCTGCGCACGCTTTGCCGCGCTCATTTCTGGCTATAGCCCTGTATGTCCCCCTCGGTCTGGTCGTGGCATCGGCGGTTGTCCATTATAACGACAATACCGCAACACCGCCCTATCAAACCGTTGCAATTACCCTCGGCCTGATCGGGTTGGCCTTTCCGCTTATTGCCTATATTTTATGTATGCTGTTTAATAAAACGGCGGGTTTTCGCCCTTGGGTGATCGTGCGCAACTGGGCGATATTTTTTGCACTCGCGGCTGTGGCGGCGATAGCGGGTCTGTATCTCGCCGGGCTGGTACCCTTTGCCTTGGTATATTTTATGGGCTTTGGTTTGTATCTAGGCACATTAGCCATTGATATTAGACTGGCCTGGCGCATTGCGGGTTTTGATTGGATCGGCGCAGTATTTGCCGGGATTTTAATCAGCGCGGCGACCATGATGATCCTGTCACAAGGTGTAAACCAGAGCATTGGCTAAGATGATAACCAAAACATCAATTCGGGATATGTTGTTTTGGCGGCCATTTGCATTTATCCGTGATGTCCACCGTAGGTTCGTAGCAGACGACGGGTTTGTGTTATCAGGCAATATTGCATTTTCGTCTTTGCTAGCGTTTTTCCCGTTTTTAATCTTTCTGACGGCCTTGGCCGGGTTTTTGGGCAATGAAACTTTGGCCCGTGCGGTGATCGATTATCTGTTGTCCGTGGCACCGCCGGAAATCGTCGGGCCTGTGGCTGATGATATTCATGCGATTTTGACTGAGCCTGATCGGGGCGTGTTGACCCTGTCCATTTTAATGACCATTTATGTGGCGGCAAGCGGGGTCGAGAGCTTGCGGGTCGGGTTTAACCGGGCCTACGGTCTTGGTGTTACCGAGCGGCGTCCATGGTGGATGCGACTGTTGCAAAATCTATTATTCGTATTTGGCGGGGCGGGGGTGCTTCTGGTACTGGCGGTGCTGATTGTCTTTGCGCCCATGTGGTGGGACGCGGCGCAAGCCCGGATTTCGGCCTTGGCTAATTTTTCTGCGTGGTTTCATCTTTTGCGACTGCCTGTCGGCCTGTCGGTGATGTTTTTGGCCTTATTGGTCGGGCATTTATATTTGCCGCGCAGGAAGCTTTCGTTTCGCCAAGTCCTGCCCGGCATATTGGCGACAATGGTGGTGTGGCTGTTGGCGGCGCAAATTTATGCCAAATACACGGCGCAATTTTCCCGGGCCCAAATCATGTATGCGGGTCTGGGCAGTGTTGTCATCGCGCTGTTATTCGTCTATATTTCCGCCGCATTGATTATTCTTGGCGGGGAGATCAATGAGGCTTTGATTGAACGCAAAGCGAATACACAAAAATAAAGGAAGGTATCCAATGGAATCCATTTCAGCTTATCATCTGACCGGTATAGCCATGGCGGCGGCTGGCGGCTTGTTGTTACTTCAATTATTGGTGGCCGATGTGGCTGGTATGCGGGCAAAGCAAACGCCGGGAATGCCGATTGAACCAAACCATGAAAATTTCCTGTTCCGGGCCAGCAGATCACTGGCCAATATGAATGAAAGCATAGCCATTTTTATCATTTTCGCATTGGTCGGTATATTGTCCGGTGCAGATGCCAAATGGCTGGGCCTGAGCGCATGGATTTATATCGCCGCCCGCACCGCCTATATGCTGTGTTATTGGTTTAATATCAAACTCATGCGCTCGGCATTTTTCGGGGTGAGCCTGCTGGCGCTCTCAGGGCTGGGTGTCGTGATGGTCGGCGGGTTGGTGTGATAACATTGCGGCACTTCCGCCACGTTTTCATACTCTTCACAGGGCTTATTATCGCAGGATGTTCGTTGTCTGACATGGCGGCTAAACTCTTGCCAGATGAGGCTGAAGTGCAGATGGTCAATATAATTGATGCTATCGCCCGACAAGACCTTGAGTTTATCAAAGGACAAGGCTCGCAAGAGTTCAATTCCGTAGATAATATGGAGGAAGGTCTCGAAGCAATTTTCAAATATATTATCCCCGGCGATGTGCTGGAAACAAAGTTGGTAGATGCGCACATAAATTATAACAATACCGCCGGGCAGTCGAGTGTTACTTTTTATACGGGGCAATATGAACGCATATATGAAGAGGGTGCCAATCTGTACATCATTGCTATGGTCAAAAAAGAAGGGCAGGAATGCTGTAAACTTCAAAATATAAGCATCAACAAGTTTGATGTTTCGCCGAGTGAAGCAACAAAATTTACCCTGAAAGGCAAAGGCATCAAACACTATAGTGTGCTTGCTTTGGCTTTTATCGTGCCCTTGTTTATTATATTCATGCTGGTGAAATGCATCCGCACCAAAGGCCTCAGACGGAAATGGTTGTGGATAATATTCATTCTGGTTGGCATGTACGGCATTACGTTTAACTGGTATAATGGTGATTTGGCTACGACGTTTTTTGGGAGAAGTGCCAGCGGAGCAGTTACGTTCGAATTTATCAGTCTTAATTTACTGGGTGTAACTGCAAGTAAAACCGGCCCCCTGGCACCATGGATTTTTGAAATCGGGTTTCCGCTTGGTGCAGTGTTGTTTTGGTTCAAGGTTCGAAAAATGGCCCGGGAAACTGCGGCAGTGTTTGCGGATGAGTAGTAGAGAAAAACAAACACCTTGACTTTATGTGACATATGTCACATAAAAGACACATGAAACACACACCTAACCCGCCGGAACTGGTTTTGCTCAAGGTTCTTTGGCAACACGGGGACTTGCCAGTGCGCCAATTGCATAATGAATGTGCCGATGATTTGGTTTGGTCATTTTCCTCGACCCGCAAAACCTTGGAGCGCATGGTCGACAAGGGGTTTGTGCGCATCTCCAAACAAGACGGCCCGGCGCAAGTGAACGCAAATATCTCCAAAACCACCACTTTAGCGCACATGGCCCGCGAGTTTTTTGGTCGCGTCCTGGAGGTTGACGGCCCGTTACCTGCATCCACATTCACTGGCAGCACACTGCTTTCCGACGAAGAATTGGACGAATTAGAAGGCTTGCTGGGGACGCAGGACAAGCGATGAACTGGCTTTTGTTTTTTGTTGGGAGCAGTGTGTGGCTGTTTGTAATATGGGGCGTTTTCATTTTTTGTGGGGCGCGACGCATGGGTTTGTCAGGTTGGCCGGAGTATTGGTTAAGCGCTTTGGCCGTCGGATTGTTGGCACCTTTGCTTGGGTTTACCATGCTGAAATCTGGGGTTTTTGCAGCAAACAATCTGCTTTTAGACATTTTTGTAGCACAGGCGAGGACGGTCATATTGGCGAACGGCGCAGACATACAAAACGGAATTGCCATATTTGGCGCGCTTGCAGGTTTGGTCTATATATTTGTCGCTGGGGTTTTATTGATACGCCTTTTTAAACAGGTTTTATTTTTAAACCGATTGCGCGAAACTGGTACGCAGTTGTTGGACGCAGGATATGAAATTACCGAAACCGATCAGGCCTGCCCGCCGTGCTCAACCGGATTATTTCACCCCGTTATCTTGATGCCGTCAACCTTGCGAGAGCAACTTTCAAACGGGCAACGAAAAATGATCTATGCCCATGAAACGGCCCATATCAGGCACCGCGACCCACAGGTCATGCTGGCCTTATATGCCCTCAAGGCTTTGCTGTGGCCGCTCCCGCCCGTCCATGATTTAGCCCGGCGCTGGTTGGACGCAGCGGAACAACGTGCCGATAACGCCGCCTTACAAGGCGCCGACAAGAATTTACGTGAAAATTACGGCAGGTTATTGCTGGAAGTTTTGCGCAAATATAGCGGAAAGGCACTGCCATGCCCCTCCGCAACCCTCAATTTCAAACATTTAAGGAGTACAAAAATGAGAGTGAAAAATATTATGAACGAAAGCCCGGCAAAACTCAAGCCGTTGCGTCTAAAAATCCAGCTGGGAATAATGACAGGCATCGCAACTTTGTTTGGATCATACGGACTTATTGCAGCGGCGGGCGAAACTGTGTCGCCTGATAAAGACGCGCAACCAATGGTGCGCTACCCGCCAATATTTCCGGCAGATTGTACGGCCAATCCCGGTAAATACGCCGCCAGTGTTATCGTTAAATTTGATGTGGACAAAAGCGGCACTGTAGAAAACATCCGGGTGACAAAATCCGATAATCCGTGTTATAATAAAACGACAAAAAATTCGGTTGCCAAATGGAAATATGAGCCAGTGTTAAAAGACGGCAAGCCGCGAAAAAGAAAAGACGTGCAAGCCATGATTACCTATAGGCTCAACAATACTGCG
This sequence comes from Robiginitomaculum sp., assembly GCA_002733385.1. GTDB lineage: Bacteria > Pseudomonadota > Alphaproteobacteria > Caulobacterales > Maricaulaceae > Robiginitomaculum_A. Next base: position 25,997 of record NVVO01000018.1, on the reverse strand, counting down.
CAGTAACAAAAAATAACCCGGTGTTGTTATCGCCTTTCATATGTTTTACACCAGACAAAACATATGAAAGGCCTACACCATGACAAACCCTATTACCGTTTACCATTTACCGCGCTCGCGCTCCATGCGTGTTTTGTGGTTTTTGGAGGAGCTTGGCTTGCCCTACACGGTTGACAGTCTTGAGTACCTACCGGGTAATTTCGGCGGTGCAGATTATACGCAAATCCACCCGCTCAACAAAGTCCCTGCCATCAAGGACGGGGACATGGTGATGTTTGAAAGCGTCGCCATCATGCAATATATCATGGATAAATATGCGCCCGGAAAATTGGCACCGGCTGTGGACGACCCTGAATACGGCCCCTATCTGCAATGGCTGCATTACGGCGAAAGCACGCTGGCGCCCGTCATTGCAACCATGATGTATCAACGGTTTTTCTTCTCCGAAGAACACCGCAGTGCCCCAACCGATGAATGGGCCCAAAAAGAATTGGCCAAAGTCTTCAGCATGTTGGAAACCCAACTTGGCGACCATGATTATATCCTGAAATCCGGGTTTTCAGCCGCCGACATTTCTGTCGGTTATTGCCTGCTCTTGGCCCGCCTAGCCAAGGCCCACGACCAGATTACCGACCGTATCCAGGATTATTGGGAAGTCTTGTCCGACCGTGATGCCTGGCATAAGGCTTCTGCGGTGAAGTAGGGTGGCATTTTCCTTCCCCTGTTTTTTACGGGGGAAGTGGGCGCCTCTTGGCGCTCGATGGGGGACAATCTTTCGTCTTGCGCCAGAGTGTAGTTGTTCCCCCATCGCCTCCGCAAGAGCTCCGGCACTTCCCCCGTAAAAAACAGGGGAAGGAAAATATTACAACCCCAAATGCGCTGAAATTTTATCTGCAATACACATAAACCCTGTGTGCTTGCCACTGGAACCGGATTTGATACTAGGGCCAAAGGCCAGGAACGGGACTTGTTCTCTGGTGTGGTCGGAACCGGGCCAGCTTGGGTCATTGCCGTGGTCAGCGGTGATAACCACCAGATCGCCTTCGCGCAAATCAAAAGCGAAATCCGACAACATAGGATCGAACTGCTCCAGCGCATTGGCGTAGCCCGGTACATCGCGGCGGTGGCCAAAGTGCATGTCGAAATCTACGAAATTTGTGAAGATCAAATCGCCGTGTTTGGCGGCATCGCCCGCTTTTTTGGTGGCGGTCATAAGCGCATCGTGGCCCGAGGCCGGGTATTTATGGCTGACCCCGCGCCCGGCGAATATGTCGCTAACCTTGCCGACCGCATGCACGGCGCCGCCCGCATCGACGACCCGGTCAAGCAGGGTCGGGGCAATGGGCGGCACGGCGTAATCATGGCGGTTATGGGTGCGGGCGAAATTGTCCGGTCTATCGCCATCAAATGGTCTGGCAATGACCCGACCAATATTGAGTGGGTCAACCAATTTTCTGGCCAGCACGCATAACTCCAATAATCTCTCTAAACCAAAATGTTTTTCATGGGCGGCGATTTGTATGACCGAGTCGGTGGATGTATAAACAATAGGCTTGCCGGTTTTGATATGCTCGGCCCCCAATTGGGTCAGGATAGTCGTGCCCGACGCATGGCAATTGCCCAGGACGCCGGGCAGTTCGCCCCCGCTTATCAAATCGTCTAAAAGTGTTTTAGGGAAGCTGTCCGTTTTATCGGTAAAATAGCCCCAATCAAATGTCACTGGCAGGCCGGCCATTTCCCAATGGCCCGAAATTGTGTCCTTGCCTGATGACAGTTCAGATGCCGGGCCGTATTGCCCGATTATATCCGGGTTCGGGTTTAAGCCCGCYGGCAATTCCCCGCAGGCCATTTCGGCGGCCAAACCAAGCCCGAGCATTTCCAAAAACGGGATGTGCAATGGGCCTGAGCGCACGCCGGGTATATCCGCACGGCCATCAAGGCACCATTTTGCGATATTGCCAAATGTATTGGCCCCAACATCGCCGAACTTGGCCGCGTCCGGTGCGCCGCCAATGCCGACGCTGTCCATTACCAGTAGAAAAGCTCTTTTCATATCTAATCCCCCATGCCCATATGTTTGAGTATTAACGGATTTTCAGGCGCACGACCCGACAAGGTATAGGCACCTCGTAGCATTTCCCCGGCTTCCTTAGCATGAGAATTTGTTGATGCGTGAATGCGGGCCAACACATCATTTTTTTCTAGGGCCGTACCGATGGGTGCAATCTGGTCAAACCCGACCCGCGTATCAATTTTGTCGTCTGGTCGCTTGCGACCCCCGCCCAATACGATGACCGCCATGCCTATGGCCCGGCTATCAATGGCCGAAACCACGCCGGATTTTGTGGCTTTTATTTCGGTAACAAATGGCGCGGCAGGAAAATATTTATCCGGGCTTTCCATCAGATCGTTCGGTCCACCAAGTGCGGCAACCATGGAGGCAAAAACCTCCGCCGCTTTGCCGCTGGTAAACACCGTATCCACTTTTTTACGAGCTTCCTCAATATTGTCTGCCAAACCGCCCAAGACCAGCATTTCGGCTGATAATGCACAACTCACTTCATGTAGTCTTGCGTCGCGTTTACCGCGAAAATGCTCAATCACGTTGCGCACTTCCAACGCGTTGCCCGCCGCGCTGGCCAAGGGCTGGTTCATGTCGGTGATAAGCCCGGAAGTTTTGACGCCCGCACCACAAGCCACATTTATTAAAGAACGCGCCAGGGTTTTAGCTTGGCCCAAATCTGTCATCATGGCCCCATTGCCGCATTTGATATCGAGCACCAAACCGTCCAGCCCTTCGGACAGTTTCTTGGCCAAAATAGATGCGGTGATCAAAGGCACGCTGTCAACCGTAGCCGTGGCCGAACGGGTCGCATACAGCACTTTATCGGCTGGGGCCAGCGCAGCGGTTTGTCCGATAATCGCGCAGCCAATGTCTTTCACGGTTTTGCGAAACAAGTCGTTATCCGCATTGACATCATAACCGGGGATAGCGCTAAATTTGTCCAGCGTGCCGCCGGTATGGCCAAGCCCTTGGCCGGAAATCATCGGCACATAACCGCCGCACGCTGCCACGACGGGGCCAAGCAATAAAGATACATTATCCCCGACGCCGCCAGTGGAATGCTTGTCCAACACCGGGCCGGGCAAATCCCATTGCATGACATCACCGCTATCGCGCATGGCTTTGGTCAGGGCAACGATTTCGTCCTTGCCCAGCCCGGTTTTGTAAACCGCCATGGCAAAGGCTCCGATTTGCGCCGGGCTGGTGTCGCCCGAGCCTATGCCGTCAATGAAGATTTTTATGTCCGTCGCCGACGGTTTCTCACCGTCGCGGATTTCACGCAAAAATTCTTGTGGTAGAAAGGTGGTCATTATTTTCCTCTCCCCGCTTTAGCGGGGGAGGTGGCCGCGAAGCGGTCGGAGGGGGGCAGGCTTTCATCCCTAAAGGATTTGGTTGGTGATATCTGTAGTGTCTGCCAAGTTTGGGTAAATACTACCACTGAAACCTCCGTATAATCTCTTTGTCTTTTTGTGCCGATAGCGGGTTCCCCCTCCGAGCGCAAGAGCGCCCACCTCCCCCGCTAAAGCGGGGAGAGGAAAAACACCTAAGCCCCATAAGGCACCCAGATGTTTTTAACTTGTGTGGCTTTTTCCATGAAACGCCGCCCGTAAGCGGATGTCCAGTTAACCTCTTGTTCTTTGTGCGACCACACTTGTTTGAGATTGGAGATAGATGCGGCTTCCACACCCGCCGCGCCGCCAGCCTTGCCGWAATACCACAGGCCTGCCACTTCTTCGTGTTCGGCCAAAGTCGGGGTAAGCACTTCATGCTGGCCGGTGATAATATTGACCACACCCGCCGGTACGTCCGAGGTCTCCAGCACCTGATAAAAGTCCGTGGCCGCAAGCGGATAAATATCCGACGGAATAATCACGGCGCGGTTGCCCGTCGCAATCACCGGGGCCAGCAAGGAGATAAACCCAAGCAAAGGCGCGTCTTGGGGTGCGACAATCCCGACAATGCCCAGGGGTTCGTTCATGGCAATGGCAATATCGCGCACAGGCGGCGCGTGCACGGCCCCGTCAAATTTATCGGCAAAGCCCGCATAGAAAAATAGACGCTCTACGGACAGTTCGACCTCGCGCCTTGATTTGGCAATGGTGCATCCGGTCATAGCTTTGATACGGACGGCAAATTCGTCTTTGCGGGTGTCGAGATTTTCGCCGATATAATAAATGATCTGGGCCCGTAAATGGGCCGTTGACGATGACCATTTGCCCGCCTTGGTCGCCGCCTCGACGGCATTTCTTATGTCTTTGCGGTTGCCGCGCCCGACCTCGCCGACCAATTGTCCGGCGGGCGAAATAACTGGCATGACCACACTGCCGTCAGGTCTTGCTTGCTTGCCGCCAACATAGTTTTTTGCGGTACGGTCTATACCTGTTTCAGATGCGCTGGATTTCAGTTTGGCGGGCTTGAGCGCCATAAGCGGTTTATCTTCGCCGCCTTTCGGTTTGAGATAGGCCAACATGCCTTCGCGGCCACCTTCGCGGCCATAACCACTTTCGCGCATACCGCCAAAGCCAACCGCCGCGTCCAGTTGATTGGTCGAGTTGACCCAGACCACGCCGGCCTTGATACGCGCCGCCATATCCAGAGCCGTATTGATATTTTCAGACCAGATACTGGCCGCCAACCCGTAGCGGGTATTATTGGCCAGAGCAATGGCCTCGTCGGGGGTGCGAAATGTCATGGAGACCATAACCGGGCCAAAGATTTCTTCTTGCATCAAGGTGCAGGCCGTGTCCATATTCGTAATCAGCGTTGGCCGCATAAAGCAACCTTTTTCGGGCAAATCAATATTGGCTTGATACACTTCACCGCCCTCTTTGCGGCCATTGTCCAGCATGCCTTGCACGCGCTTAAGTTGGGTTTTATCGACCAATGCGCCCATGTCCACGGCTTTGTCCAGGGGATCGCCAACCCGTAATTTGTCCATGCGGCGTTTGAGTTTTTTGTAAAATTTATCGGCGATAGCCTCGCTAACCAAAAGACGCGACCCGGCGCAACAAACCTCGCCCTGGTTAAACCAGATAGCATTGACCACACCTTCGACGGCGCTATCTAGATCCGCATCGGCAAACACCAGGAACGGCGATTTACCGCCCAGTTCAAGTGTGATCTCCTTGCCGGTTCCGGCGGTGGTTTTGCGGATCAGCTTGCCGATATCGGTGGAGCCGGTAAAGGCGATTTTGCTGATGTCTTTGTGAGCAACAATGGCCGCACCCGTAGAGCCGTCGCCTGTGATGATGTTGACCACACCCGCAGGCAGACCAGCCTGCATGCACAGTTCGGCAAAATATAGGGCGGTGAGCGGGGTTTGCTCGGCCGGTTTCATCACCACGGTATTGCCCGCCGCCAGTGCCGGCGCGATTTTCCATGACATCATCAAAAGCGGGAAATTCCACGGGATGATCTGGCCGACCACGCCGTGGGGTTCATAATCCGAAAGTTCACTATCTCGCAAACTGGCCCATCCGGCGTGGTGGTAGAAATGCCGCGCCACCAGCGGAATATCAATATCGCGAGTTTCTCGGATCGATTTACCGTTGTCCAGCGTTTCCAGCACCGCCAACATCCGCGCATGTTTTTGCACCAGACGGGCCAGTGCATAGAGATATTTAGCGCGGGCATGACCAGACAATGCCCGCCAAGCTGGGCCTGCCGCTTCTGCCGCTTTGACGGCTTTTGCCACATCGGCTTTGGATGCTTGGGAAACGCTCGCCAGTTTTTTACCGTCCGCAGGATTAAAGCTGCCAAAAGCTTTGCCTGTTCCCTTGACCCATTTGCCGCCGATAAACAGATCAAATTTCTTCTTGTGGCTGGATAGCCAAGCCCGTGCTTGCTCGTCGCTTTCAGGAGCGGGGCCGTAATCCATAGTTTTAAAAATATCTTTCACAGACATAGATTTTTCCTAAACAAGTGGTTGATGATGACGCGCCGCATAACGGCCCGTGGCACGGTGTTCCAGTTGACGTTCAATATCGGACAATAGCGACGACGCACCGATACGAAACAAATCAGGCTCCAGCCAGTCATTGCCCAGCTCTTCTTTCATCAAGATCATATAAACAAGCGCCGTCTTGGCATCACCAATACCGCCCGCCGGTTTATAGCCGATTTTGTATCCGGTCATTTCGCGGTACTCTCTGATTTGGCGCACCATGACCAAGGACACTGGTAGAGTAGCGTTGACGCTCTCCTTGCCCGTCGAGGTTTTGATAAAATCCGCTCCGGCCATCATCGATACCATGGACGCCTTGGCAACATTGGTCAAAGTACCCAGCTCGCCCGTGCCAAGTATGACTTTAACATGGGCGTCACCGCAGGCGGCGCGGCATTTGGCCACCATATTATAGAGCGCCCGCCAGTCTTCGCGCAGGGCCATATGGCGTTCAATGACAATATCAATTTCCGTGGCCCCGGCTTTAACGGAAGCACGGATTTCGGACAGGCGCGTCCCGAGCGGCGTATGCCCAGCCGGAAACCCGGTGGAGACGGCGGCCACGGGAATGCCGGAACCTTGCAAAGCCTGTACGGCAGTCCCCACAAAATTATTATAGACACACACCGCGCCGGGTTTGATGTTTAAATCTTCGACCCCCAAGGCGTTCAATACATCCCGGCGCACCGGATTGCGGGCTTTGGCGCACAGGCGTTTTACCCGGCCAATTGTATCGTCCCCAGCCAATGTGGTCAGATCGATCAAGGTGATAGCTTTGAGCAGCCAGGCGGTTTGGTAGTCCTTTTTGACTGAGCGGCGTGTGCCCATGGTGGCGGCCCGTCGTTCCAGCGCCGAACGGTTGATCTGGATGCCTTGGATGTRTTTCAGATCAAGGGGAATCCCTGGATTTCGTTTTACCGTCATATCTGTCTCAAAAATGCTTTGATCAGAGCTTGAAACTGGTCGGCGGACTTGGCGGCCCATTCTTTGGTCTGGGCGTGGGTGATGGCGGTGGCCGACATACCCGCCGCCATATTGGTGACATTGGAAAACCCGACCACTTTCAGACCGAGGAACCGCGCCAGAATAACTTCCGGCACCGTAGACATACCCACCGTATCCGCACCCAGTGTTTTGAGCATCCTGATTTCAGCAGATGTCTCGAACGCTGGCCCGGACAGCCAGGCATAAACCCCGTCTTTGAGATCAATTCCAATTTCTTCGGCCCCGCGTCTGGCGGCGGCCACCAATTTTGGGTCATAACAATCAACCATATCAACAAAGCGCGCATCGCCCGGCTCGCCGATTAACGGTGATGTGCCGGATAAATTCAGATGATCCGTAATCAGCATTTGCGAGCCGGGCGGCAAATCTTCGCGCAAAGAACCAGCCGAATTTGTCACGCACACGGCCTTTGCGCCCAACGCTTTCAAAACCTCCAAAGGCACCCGCATGGCGTCCGCCTTGCCGTGTTCGTAATAATGTGAGCGCCCGCCAAACACCGCCACATTGACGCCTTCCATGGTGCCAATGACTAAATTGGGACTATGCCCAGAAACCCCTGCGTGAGGGAAACCGGGCAGCTCATCATAAGGCACGGCCACCGCGTTTTCGATCAAATCGACCAGACCCGATAGGCCTGAACCCAATATCAAGCCCATGTCCACGGGCTTGCCACCGCTACGCTCATTGATCAATTTGGCAAGATTGCTTATGTTGTTTTGGGCGTTCATTTATCCGTCTCCAAGTTTTCTTTGCCAAAGGCAACGGGTAGTAATTCGCCCAATGTATAGGACTGCAGATCGCCGTCTTCACCTTGTACAAAAATCGGTACATCCGCCGCGGCAAATTCATTTAATTTTTGGCGACAACCGCCGCACGGTGCAACCCGTCCGCCGCCCTTCTTGACAATGCAAATCTGTCTGATCTCAAGTGACCCACCCGCCACCATAGCCGAAATGGCACTGGACTCGGCGCACTGGCCCGCAGGGTAAGCAGCGTTCTCGACATTACAGCCCACATAAATCTGCCCGTCCGCCGCCAATATAGCCGCCCCGACCTGAAAGTTTGAGTAGGGCGCATAGGCGTTTTCGCGCACGGCCTGCGCGGCTTGTAAAAGGTCTTCGTGGGGTGTGTTGTTGTTTGGCGCGTTTTGCATAAAATCTCCAAGGCATAATATTGCGAACCCTTTTAATACGCCAATGATATGGTTTGGTCTAGGGGTTTGGTGGCTTGTGGCGTATAAAAAATACTGTTAACCTGATTGGGATGGTTGTTAGTGATTATCATGGAACAGCGGTTGATGTATTGCTTTGCTGTTGTTGGCCGATGGCAAGAGCTGCCAACAAATAGTGCGATATTTATATCTCGACGATGACACGGTCCGTACCTGGTACAAGAAATATGCCGAGGGTGGTTTTGACTATAAGGGTGGATTTTCCAAATTGAGTATGGATGAAGAAGCGGCTCTTGTGTCCTAGAGCGCTCCCTGTTGACCTGGAGAATTTCGACACGCCCTTTATGGATGTTGATCGGGTTGACAACGACAGCACTATGTAAGCGATAACTTCCGAATAATGTCCGATAAACAATTTCGGGTTATGGAGTAGGTTGGGTATAATCATTTTTATCACTTTGAATTACCATAATTAAGCCGTTAATCGCAACTTCTATTGCTACTTGAATGCTCGGTATGAATTTGCGATACAGATGTCTAAATGGGGAAATTAATGAGCATTGTTGGTATTGATCTTGGGACGACAAATTCGCTGATTTCGGTGTTTACTGACGACGGGCCAAAGCTAATCCCCAATGCTTTGGGTGATTACCTGACCCCGTCTGCCGTCGGCCTGTCGGATAAAGGACAGGTGTTGGTGGGTCAGGCGGCCAAAGACCGGCTGGTGACCCATCCGGCTCTAACCCAGGCCCGCTTCAAGCGCTATATGGGTACCAATTGGAGCCAGAAACTGGGCCGCAAGCATTACCGCGCCGAAGATTTATCGGCGCTTGTTTTGGGCAGTTTGAAACGGGATGCGGAAAACTATTTGGGCGAAACGGTCGAGCGCGCCATTATTTCCGTACCCGCATATTTTAACGATACCCAGCGCAAAGCCACCATGGCGGCTGGGCAAATCGCCGGGCTCAAGGTCGAACGCCTGATCAATGAGCCAACGGCGGCGGCTTTGGCTTATGGTCTCAACGACAAAGATAGAGAAAGCACATTTTTGGTGGTTGATCTGGGCGGGGGCACATTTGATGTTTCGATTTTGGAAATGTTCGACGGGGTGATGGAAGTGCGGGCTTCCGCCGGGGATGCATTTTTGGGCGGTGAGGATTTCACCGACATAGTGACCAAATATTTCGCGGAAAAACTCAGCCCAAAACAAGCCAGTAAGCTGGATAAAATGTCCGCGAAAAAAGCGGCTATGTTGCGTGACCTTGCCGATCAAGCCAAAGCCAAATTGTCCAGCGAGCATGAAGTGTCGTTTAAATTTATCGATGATAAGTCTGTTGAGCAAACCCTAAGCCTGACCCGGGCCAAGTTTGAGGAAATATCCGAAGGTTTGCTCAAGAAATTACGCCATCCGATCCAGCGCGCCGTCATGGACGCCGGCTTGCGGGCGGAAAATATCGATCAAGTGGTTTTAGTCGGCGGGGCGACGCGCATGCCCGTGGTGCGTTCATTGATCGCTCGCATGTTCAAAACATTCCCCGTGCATAATCTCAACCCCGATCATGTGATCGCCATGGGGGCGGCGGTGCAGGCTGGGCTGGTCAGCCGCCACAAGGCGTTGGACGATGTGGTGATGACCGATGTGTGCCCGTTCACCTTGGGCACGGAGTTAAGCATTGAGGTCGCCAAAGGGCATCATGAAGACGGGCATTTTCAGCCGATTATTGAGCGCAATACGGTCATTCCGGTGTCGCGCTCGGTGGTCAATTATACAATGCAAAAAGGCCAGACCAGTATCGATTTGCGGATTTTTCAAGGTGAAGCCCCACGTGTGGACAACAATGTTTATCTGGGCCAGGTCAATATCCCAATTCCGAAAAATATGAAAAAGCATGAGGCGGTTGATATTCGTTTTACCTATGATGTGTCGGGGGTGTTGGAAGTTTTGGTCAAGGTGCTCTCGACAGAAAAAACCAACCGGTTAATCATTGAGGGCAATCCCGGAGCATTGTCAAAATCCGAAATTGATGCCAGGTTCAAGGCTTTGGACAAATTGAAAATCCACCCCCGCGACGAAACCGTCAATGCTGCCTTTATGGCCCGTTTGGCCAAATCCTACGAAAATCATCTAGGTGATGCTCGCAAAGACATTCAATATTTAATCGGCGTGTTTGAAGCCGCTCTGGCCCGCCAAAATAAACACGAAATTTCTGAGGCCCGCGACGAGATAGAACCGCACTTACAGGCCTATGAAGATCGCAGTATTTTTTAAATGGCGACCTGGTGGGACATTCTTGGAGTTGAGCAAGCCGCGGATTTGCGGGCCGTGAAGCGGGCCTATGCGGCTAAGCTGAAAACCATTCGCCAAGACGAGAACCCGAAAGAATTTATGGTATTACGGGCCGCCTATGATGCAGGGCGGGCGGCGATTGCCCAGCGCGAGATCAGGTGCGAAGAACAATTTGGTTCGCAGGACTGGCATATGGTAAAAGTCACCGACCTACAAAGCCGGGACGGCAAGCCACAGGATAGCATTGAATACTGGGACACGGAGCCGTCCTCCCAACCCCATATCCCCGGCCCAGTTGAGCTCTTGATGGACGAGGTAGACAAGTTGATGAAATCGCCTTGGGGTGCGGGCAGTATCGCCAGTTGGCAAAATATATTGGACGATGAGCGTTTGGACGATATTGATGTTTACGGCGATTTTGAACACGCTCTGCTCAATTATTTTCTCAACATTCACGGGTTTTTTAATGATGATGAGAATATTTCCCCCAAGATCAATCTAGACGTTGCGCATTTTTTGTTCACACATTTTGGCTGGCGGCAAAAACGCAATACTGTCAATATTGATCCAGCCGTCTATGACTGGCTGGCCGCCAAATTTCTGCAACCAAAACGTGGCCCCGTCTACGGCCAAGCCCGCACGGACGAAGGGTTGGCAGAGCGGGTATTTGAAGCGCAGGCGCAGGCCAATGCAAGCCGGGGGTTTTGGTATCATCTGGACGTTATTATCCTGGGTCTCATTGCCGCCTTTATTGTTGTTGTTATCACATTGGTGTCTTTCTTCTAGAGCCTTGTAATGTGTCGTTGCTATTTTGCCTGCGCCCCAGGCGCAACGGCGAAACCGGCCTCTCATTTACTTAGCAGCCTTGCGCGCTTTTTTGCCTGTGACAAAATGGCCGGATCGACATTGTCTTCCAGGCGTTTTTTTAGCTCGGCGCGGGATTGGTCATATTCGTCAATACCGCTGCTGCCGGTTTTTTCGGCCAGCAACAGCCAGTAATAGGCGTCCTCAAAACTTTGCTTAACTCCCTCGCCTTTGGCCAGAGTAAAGGCATATAAAAACCGGCCCTCAGCGTCGCCGTTCTCGGCGGACTTTTTGAACCACTGCGCCGCCTCGACAATTGAACGTTCCGTGCCATTGCCTTGATAGACTACCAATCCGTAATCGGCCTGGGCGGCGGCAAGGCCAGCATTGGCCGCTTGTTTCAGCAATTTGGCGGCTTTGGCGGCGTCCGGTGTGATGTTGAAATTTTCCGCATACAGTATGGCTGCCGCATAGGCGGCTTGCGGCTCGCCTTGGGTGGCGGCCTGTTCGTACCAGATCAGAGCCTGCTTCGGGTCACGTTCCAAATGGATGTTGCCCAACTCATAGGCGGCGATATTGTCACCATAATTGGCGGCTTTGCGTAACCAGTGTTTGGTTTTTGTCAGATCAATATCGACGCCCTTGCCAAGGCGGTACATTTCGGCCAAAGCGACCATGGCATCGGTACGGTTATTGTCGGCGGCGCGGGTTAACCAGTCCGCCGCATCTTGCACCGACAAACCGCCCTGACCCGCGAGCGCCAATTCGCCGAGCGCCACCATAGCATCTGTATTGCCGTTGTTAGCAGCTCTCTTAAACCAACCAGCCGCATCTTTTTTATCGCCCACCACATCTTTTTTATCCAATGTGCCGCTTAGGCCTTTCAAAAGGATATGCCCGACCAAAACCTGAGCTTTGACGTGACCTCCGGCCCCGGCCAGTTTTCCGTAAATAAGCGCATTGGCATAATCTCCGCTTGCGTAAGCCGAAAGCGCATTTTCGTATCCGGTGGTGTTTGCCTCAGACGCGGAAGTTCCTATTGGGGACAGGGCCGCGTATAACGCATACATAAATCCGATAACTGCTGTACGGCCCGAACTGGCCCACCTGCGTAGTCCCAGACCCCCGCTGAAAGCGCGATAAAATCCGCGCCCGCCTCTATGACTTGGCGGGCATTGTCCGGGGTTATACCGCCAATCGCGACGCTGGGAATTTCCATCATTTCGTGCCACCATGTCAGAAGCTCCAAATTTGCCGGACGTGCGTCCGGCTTTGTCTTACTTTCAAAAAACGATCCAAAAGCAACATAATGCGCCCCGCCTGAACCTGCCTTGAACGCCAAATCCTTTGAATTATGACATGTGACGCCAATAATTGCATCCCTTGCAAGCATATCTTTCGCAAATTTAATGTCCATATCCACTTGCCCCAAATGCACACCGTCGGCTCCGGTCTGCGTGGCAATGGTCGGGTCATCATTGATGATCACTTCTGTGCTATGGGCATGGGCAATAGGTATAAGGGTGTTGGCGATTTCGACGATAGTTTCGCGCGGTGTATCTTTGAGCCGAATTTGTAGACAGGCAATTGGTGCGGCTCGCAAAGTTTGAGCAAGCACTGTTGCAAAACCCGCCACATCATCAATACGCGGTGGTGTCAGCAGATATATAAGACAGTCTGGATTTTCTTTCATAACCGCCTTATAGAGCAAATATGAAAAACAAAAACAAAATCTGGCATAAAGGTGGTTGTCATTGCGGCGCAGTGACGTTTGAAGTTTGTGCAACGTCCCAAATCGAGCTGACCGCGTGTAATTGCTCTATCTGTGACATGACCGGGTTCCAACATTTGATCGTCACGGCGGAGAATTTTCGTCTGCTCACAGGTGCAGATAACATCACCACCTACACATTTAATACCCATACAGCCAAGCACACATTTTGCCAAACTTGTGGTGTTAAACCGTTCTACAGGCCGCGCTCCCACCCGGATGGTTATAGCGTCAATTTTCTTTGCGTAAATCAAAGCAAGTTTGAGACAGTCACATCAGAGGATTTCGACGGACGCAATTGGGAAGACAATATTGCAGGTTTGCGGGACAAATGACAAGCGTTGAGGAAAAACTCGCAACATACCCGGAACTATTGGCAAAGCGGCTAAGTCAGGTGCGCACACTTGTTCAGGAAATTGCCACTACCACCAAGTCCATTGGCACGCTTGAAGAAAATTTGAAATGGGGACAAATCAGCATTGCTACCGTGCGCCCGAAAACCGGAACACCTATACGTATTGATGGCAATATGGACGCAGCTACATATTCGATTTACATGCCGTGTTCCAGCAATTTGATGGAAGGTTTCCGCACCCTCCACCCGGATATGTTCGATTTTCATGGCAACCGCGAGATCCGTCTGGAATTAAGCGAACCAATGCCGGAGGCGGAACTAACATTATTCATAACGGCGGCTTTGCGTTATTATTTGAAATAATTTTCCTTCCTCCGTTTTTCACGGGGGAAGTGCCGAAGCTCTTGCGTAGGCGATGGGGGCTCGCACTCTTGTGCGCTTCTGAGTTTTTCGTGTCCACTATACCATAGTAGCGACGCAAAAGCGTCGGCCCCCATCCCCCCTTCGGGGTACTTCCCTCGCAAGCGGAGGAAGGAAWATTCACCTCACACCCTGCATATGAATAACCGGCGCAAAGCCGCCGCCTCTCGTGCGAAAGTTTGTGGTTTGGCCTTGATAGACACGGGCGGCCATAGCAAAGCTCTCACCTGCATAGGTGTAAATACGCAGATCAAATTTAAGCCGCACGGGGCCATCCTTGAGGCTAACGAGACGCACGGGCGGCGGGACAAATTCCTGAGCTACATGAGTACCGCCAGAGATTCGCGCCCAAACTTTTTTGGTGATTTTACTGCCCCGGTAAGCGGCCTTGGAACCGTAACCGTCCTTGGGTTTGAAGAAATATTTCTTGCGGTGCGCCCATAATTCATCGGCATTTTCAGGGGTCAGGTTTCGGGTTTCTGGCACGCCCTCCAGTGCGCGCCTGTGTGCGGGCGACAACCCCCACTCCGACAATTTGTTATCCTCACCAAACAAAATCAGGTTTCTCTTGTCAGCGTATAAGGCGTGGTGCACAGGTGCGGGTGAAAGCACGATATTTCCCACCTCATAGGCTTGGCGTATGGAGCTGTTCCCGGCTTCGCTTAGACCAAAATCCGTGAGGCGGTTATAGACAAGGTCGATTTTAAGTTGGCCTGCATATAAACCATCGTCCCTATATTCAAACTCGGATGGACCCTCTATGATGGTCGTGATATTGTGCCGCTCCAGCAATGCCTTGGCCATGAGCAGTTCGGGGTATAGATATTGTTCGGTCGGGTTTTCGTCCACGATAGCCACAGTTTTCAAGGGCGATAGATTACCCGCAATGGCCCATTCACGTTTGAACATCTCCACCATAAATTCGTCCATACCGTCCGGGCTAACTACGGCATTATAAACCTGACTGTTATAGCAACACGAAATATCCGGCCCAACGGCCCGCAGCAGATTTGACACCAGAAACGCCCCGCCCGCATTGGTGTTGACCTCGATTAGTTTCGGCCCGTCCTCGCTTAGGTGAAAATCATAACCCATGAACAGGCCATTTGTGTGGTTTCGGTCAGCCGTCTTTCGCTCAATACCAGCACGGGAAAACACCTCTTGGCGGTAGCCGTCAATCTGCGCTAGAACTTCGACGGCGGCAATGATTGCCAACATGGCTTTGACGTCTTCGTTTGCGACAAATACGGGGGTTCTGGCGAATAAATTTTCGCGGGATTTCAGCAGTTCAAATGCTTGCGCTGGCCGAGCGGCTTCCAGTTTGCGGTCAATATCACGCCGTGCCAAAGGCAAGCAATCACAGGCAGAATTGATGTGCGCAATAGAGTTCATACGTCTTTGTAACGACCCTTTTCGTACCAATCAATAGGGGCGTTTCAAGTATATTGTAACGCCTCCGGTCAGCATACTGACGTCTATTACATTAACCAACTCCCAGCTTTCCATACCTAAACGGGTTAGTTTTTCCTGGATGAGCGCCGTTTGATCGTTCTCCTTGCTCCACATTGGAAATTTGACACGCTCGACTTTATATCTCCATTTATTCATTTTTTCTGCCTTTCAGTTTTGGTGATTTCGGGTGGTTTTTCCTTGAGCCGCCCGGCCCTGCGCAATTGATCGCGCAGGGCATATTCAATTTGCCCGTTCAAGGAGCGCAGCTCATCATCCGACCACCGTTTCATGGCGTCCAGAATATCCGCGTGAATGCGCAGAGGGTAAGCTTTTTTGGCTTTTTTCGCCATTTGCTGTTCCTAGTAAATAGAGCCGGTATTGACCACGGGTTGGGTGGCCCGGTCTGAACACAACACCACCAATAGATTACTGACCATAGCGGCGCGGCGTTCCTCGTCCAAATCAACCACACCCTTTTCCTTGAGCGCGTCCAGGGCCATTTCCACCATGCCGACCGCACCTTCGACAATACGGGTACGCGCCGCAATGATTGCGCCAGCCTGTTGGCGTTGCAACATAGCCTGGGCGATTTCCGGCGCATAGGCCAGATGCGAGATGCGGGCTTCGATGACATTGATTCCCGCCTCGGTCAGCCGCGCCTGAATTTCGGTTTTCATACGTTCCGAAACTTCCGCCGGATGACTGCGCAGGGCAACTTCACCGTCGGTGTGGGGGTCATAAGGATAGGTCGACGCCATGGAGCGGATGGCGGCCTCGCTTTGGATTTGCACAAAACTTTCATAATCATCCACATTAAACACGGCTTCGGCACTGTCCGCCACCTCCCAGACGACAATGGAAGCAATTTCAATGGGCGAACCACCCTGGTCATTGACCTTGAGACGCCCGCTTTCAAAATTGCGCACGCGGAGCGAGATTTTCTTTTTGCTAAAAAACGGATTGTTCCAACGCAAACCCTGGGTGCGCGTAGTGCCAATATATTTACCAAACAAGCTCAATACCGCCGACTGGTTCGGTTCGACTTTATAGAGGCCCGACATCAGCACCAATGATCCAATAAACGCGACAATTGTGGTAATTATAACAAGCACTGCTTCAGCGTCATGTCCGTTCTTTATAAGATATACCATAGCCACTGTCGCAATAATTGGTAAAATCAGTGCCCCAAACAAGCTCAACAATAATACGGGTATGCCCGCCGTAGATTTATAATCTGTCTCTTTCATAACATCTCTCCTGTAATCAATTTTCTTTTGATATCAATACGATATCATATTGTCAATATAAGAATGCAGACACACGAATGCAAGGCCTTAGAAGAAACTTCGTGATGCGTGGGAGAGAGGCTTGAACTCTCGACCTAATTATGTCCTAGCCACCGCCCCTAGACAGCCACCATAACAGACCAAAGCCCAGAACAATTCGGTAAATCATAAACGGCAGAAAACTTATGCGTTCAATCAATTTCATAAATACATAAATGGCGAAATATGCGGCGACAAAGGACAGGCTGGCGACAACGAGGCCGTCCTGCAAACTGGCCGTAATGTCCTCACCACCCTTTAGTAATTTAAAAACCGCAAGACCACCGCCTGCCAAAATAATCGGAATGGCCATGAGCATGGAAAACCGTGCCGATTCTGAACGGGTAAAGCCAAGGGCGCGGGCCGCCGTCATGGTGATGCCGGAGCGCGATGTACCGGGAATAAATGCCAACATTTGCGCCAGACCTATCAGCGCCGCCGCTTGCCAATTCATCATCTCTATGGTTTTGGTGCGCTTGCCCCAAATATCCGCCAACCACAAAATAATGCCAAATCCGATCATGGCATAGGCGATGATTTTAGGGGAACGCACCGCCTCGGCCCAGTCGGTGGCGCTCATGGCAAATCCGACAATTAGCGCCGGCGGTGTTGCAATCGCAATATAAAGTGCCAGCTTTGCCCGCTGACTGCTTTGACGTTCAGGCTTAAAACTAACAAGATCACAGCTGCCACCAATAATGCGACCAACATCCAGGCGGTAATACAGCAGCACCGCGCCCAACGAACCAAGATGGGCCATTAGATCTATTAACGGCCCCTGGTCGGGCCAGCCGAAAACTTTGGCGGGCAAGATTAAATGGGCCGAACTGGACACGGGTAGAAATTCTGTCAATCCCTGGAGCAAAGCCAGGAGAATATAATGGAGCCATGTCATAAAGTCCCCATAATATGGCTGGCCGCGCAATACAAGCGCCCCTTCACGCAGACATAAAAAAACCGCCCAAAACAAAGGCGGTTTTTATTTGGCTAATGCAAGCCTTTACATGCCGTTGCGGGCGGCGTTGGCTTTACAATCGGCTTTTGATTTATAGCTCTCGGAGCTTGCGCCCGTAATTTCACCGTTGACAGCTTTGCGGCGCCAGCGATGTTCGCCGCGCTTGTCTGTGTAAAGCTCCCACTTGTCCTTGGCCCCCAAATCTTTTGGATTGCCTTTATAACCGTGGCGCTGTGCATTGGCGGTACAGCTTGATTTGCCCGTATAACCTTCGCAAGACGAGCCGACAATATTGCCATTGCTAGCTATGCGTCGCCAACGGTGTTCCCCGCGTTTGTCCGCATAAAATTCCCATTTATCGTTTTCACCTGCCATGAAATTCCCCGTATTTAAGTGTTGTCACCGAGCCTTGTACCCAGTTGCACGGACAGACATACACGAAAATATGCGTATTGAAAAGTGGCAAGACAATAATTTTTCCCCCCATGGTTTATAATGCAATACGCACAGAAGGGGCAGGCCTAGCTAGGGCCTGTGGACAATTACCGTAAACAGCAGGATTTGGCCCTTTTTGGCTACAAATCAGACCGTTTCTTTTGAATTGACGAGCCAGTCCTACAAAAAACGGTCAGATTTTCGCTCAAAAATGCCTCAAACCTGCCATTCACGCTAAATGTCCACAGGCCCTAGAGCAATGATGTCCAAAAAACAAAAATTGCCCAAGCCGTGCGGAGGTGTTGAAATATATGATGATTTAACCCCGGCCACCTGGTTTGGCACCGTTAGGAAACAGCTCCTGTCCACGGGGCAAAAGCAGGCGATCAAAGTGATTTTGTATTAGGTTCTGTTGCTCTATAGTTGCCGTGCAAAATACAAACTAGGCCAGAGACACATGTCTCTGGCCTAGTCAGTTGCCCCAACAGGCTATCCCGCGCTTACATAAAAATAAGTGACGGGATCAGCAACAGCATTAACGGGATGATCAACTTCCACAAAGATACAAGATCAATGTCGAAATTTGGTATTGTAAATCTCATTTTTTGCCCCTTAAAATCATTGTCAATATCCCATTACTGCATATTTCTAGCCGACCAAATGATGGCCCCAAATAGCAAAAATTGAATTGGGGGTATTCCCAAACTAATATGGTTAATATATGAGAGGCTTGGAAATGCGCCCGTGATATTTGTCACGCTTTGGCAAATTATTGGCTTTGCTTAGGAGCTAGCCAGCAATTCAAGCTCGATCGTGTTCCAAATACGGACATTCATACTCTCTTGTAATGCCCGTAAAGCCTGCTCATTACCCGCACTCATTCCGTTCAGGATGTTAAGCCCGTGGGCCATGCTGCGAACAAACAAGGTCAACTCCTGCACTTTGGCATCAGACGCTGTGGGGTTAAGCAGTTGCAAGAGGTGTGAGATCACTCGCCAATATTTATTATAACTATTAGAAATGCCGACACCGGTATCTTGCTGGCTAATCACATAGCCGTAAGTTTGCATATAAAACGGGTAGCGGGTCAGGGAATCTTTAATGATTAAATGCAAAATGTCCATCAAGGCTCTCTTTGGATCATTTTCAGACGCACGGAGAATTTGCAGCAAACGAACGGCGAAAATCCCCAATACCTCCTCATACATGTCGGCCAGCAAATCAGCTTTGGATTTGTAATGATAGGTAATATTGCCCTTGGTCATGCCAGTTTTTTCGCCGATTTTCGCAAATGACATGCCTTTATGGCCATGTTCGAAGAAAACCAAATAGCAAGCCTCCAGTATTCTCGTTTTTGTCTTCTCCCCCTTTGTGGTTTTCACAAGCCGGGATGGGCGCTCCACCTGGAGAAGTTCCAGATAGGCAATGACATCCGTAATGTTTCGCACACTTTCTGGCTTTGCTATTTGCATGTATTACCAAAGTTTAATGGTTAAATATAATTAGGACGGTTGACTAAAAACCTGATGTCTATAAATCCAGATTTTTGGACAATCGTACTAATATTGGATTAACACACTTTTGAATGTTTTCAATAGGGTTAGGAGAATTTAAGTGAGCAGGATTGCAACGCAAAACCCGTCGCAGGCCGGAACCATATCCAAGCTCTATGAACGCTGGATAGAATTAAGTAAAATTTTGACCATTGATAGCGCAAAATCAGTACAAAACGAAAACCAGATGCAAAGGCTTGAGACCAAAATCAACCGCCATATTGACGAGCAAATCCGTATCGTGGCCTATTTGTGCGAAATTCCAGCCAAAACCGCCAGTGAGGTATTGATGAAGCTGTCCATATGGCGGCGCAGTCACGGCGACAACAAGCCGGAAGAAGATTTTGCCAGCCGCAGCGAATATATCGCCTATTGTGCCTATCGGGATTTGTTGTCTTTAACGGACAATTGGAATTTGGCCACGGATAATGACAAACAATTCCTAGTTAAATAGCTATACTTTGACCCACACGACTATTATTTACTGCGAATTGACTTATTGTACATTTTTTGCAAATCACCGTCGCCAAAAAATTCCCATGGATAGCGAATGACTTTGCTCCCCATAAAATAGAAATGAGGGCGGGCTAGGTCAAACCGGTTCATTTCGCAAAAAAAAGCGGCAAAGATGTTATGCCCGATAATGTGATCATAACAGTTGGGTTGTGAGACCGCGAGCAATTTGTCAGCAAGAGCTTTTACTTCACTTATGATGGCCGCGTTTGAACGGAATGCCAGCGCTTTAGCATCATCTTCTTCAAATCTTTCGATAAACATGTGCCTTTCCCAATATGCGGCAGCGAGCAATGCCCCCATTTCTGGATTTTTGGATGCCGCGCTCACCCTTGTTCTCGCATGAGCAAACATTTTATCATGGCTCCCCAACCATTTTTCGCAAGATGCAACAAGATAGTTAAGTTCCCCCAGCATATGTTCTCCAGGAAATACATGCATTTTGCCATACACAAAATCAATTTCTTCCCAGCTATCACTTAATCCCATTAGGGTTCTGATCGCTCGGGCACACGCTTCTTGCCCCACAAATGCGTCGTCCATAATCGGCTCGAACGACCGAATGGAGTTTTTTAGTGCATTGACCATATTATCAACTTGGTCTTCACTTAATTCTTCGCCGCGCCCATAACCACGATATATCCAAGCCCGCTTTAGTAACAAAGCACCTCGGAGAAGGCACGCCAAAGCAGGGCCGTTACTATTGTCAAAAAATACATCAAAAAAATCGTCTTGTTGGATTGTGTCACTTACCGATTCAATCAAGAGACAGCGGGAGGATGGTGGCAATTTGTTAAACAACTCAATGGCTTCGGACTTGTCATCGCAATTTAACAATCGATAAAAATCTGGCGCGTGACCATGTATGAACAACGGAATATATTCATACGAAACCGGTAGAATTTTGCTTAAAATAGTGCCTATGATATTTTCCATAATATTATTTCCGTGCAACCAGCCTATGACTAGCTAATATTTTCAAGCCCACCAAACATCCGCTCCCATTTCTCACTCACTGCCCGCACCATTTCTTCGTCCATCTTGATCACTTCGCCCCATTCACGTTTGGTTTCCGCGCCTATTTTATTGGTGGCATCCAAGCCTATTTTGCTGCCTAACGATGGCTCAACGCTGGCGAAGTCCAGATAGTCTATGGGGGTGTTTTCTATTATCGTTATGTCGCGCTTTGGGTCCATGCGGGTCGAGACCGCCCATATCACATCTTTCCAGTCTCTGGCATTGATGTCGTCGTCCACAACAATAATCCATTTGGTGTACATGAATTGGCGCAAGAAACTCCACGCCCCCATCATCACCCGCTTGGCGTGACCGGGATAGGCTTTTTTCATACTGATGACGGCAATACGGTAGGAACAACCTTCCGGCGGCAGCCAAAAATCAATGATCTCCGGGAATTGTTGTTGCAATAGCGGGATGAAAATTTCGTTGAGCGCCTCGCCCAAAACACTGGGCTCGTCCGGCGGGCGGCCCGTATAGGTGGACAGATATATGGGTTTTTTGCGCATGGTGATAGCGGACAATTTGAACACCGGGAATTTCTCCACCGAATTATAATAGCCCGTGTGGTCGCCGTAAGGCCCCTCGTCGGCATATTCGTCTAGCATGACATGGCCTTCAAGCACGATCTCGGCATGGGCCGGGACTTTTAGCGGTACCGTCTTGCAATCGACAAGCTCCAGTTTTTTACCGCGCAACAGCCCGGCAAATTGATATTCGGACAGGGTTTCGGGGACGGGCGTAACGGCTGCGAGTATAGTCCCAGGGTCTGCGCCGATCACGACGGCAACAGGTAAGGGTTCCGGTTTTTTGTCTTTCCACCTTTGATGATGTTGTGCGCCGCCCCTGTGCTTGAGCCAGCGCATAATGGCTTGGCGCGGGCCTTGTTTCTGCATGCGGTAAATGCCGAGATTATAATCATCAAGTGCCGATTTTCCCGGCCCTTTAGTGACCACCAAGCCCCAGGTAATCAGCGGTGCAGGTTCGCTGGGCCAACAGGTTTGTATGGGGAGTAAATCGAGGCTGGCATCATCGCCCTTGAGGACAATTTCCTGACAGGGCGCCTTTTTGACCGTTTTAGGTTTCATGGTCATGGCGGTTTTCAGGATCGGCAATTTGCTCCAGGCATCTTTCATGCCGCGCGGCGGTTCGGGCTGGCGCAGGGCCGCCATCAACTCGCCAACCTCGCGCAACTCGGCGGCCGTGGTGCGTTCTACAACGCCCCCATCTTTAGAGGGCATAGTCACGCCCATGGCCACCCGTTTGACCTTGGAAAACAGATTGATCAATACGGGCATGGTGGATTTGGAACCATCTTCCTTGACCACATTTTCAAACAAAACCGCAGGGCCGGTCTCAACCAACCTGCGCCCAATCTCGGTCATCTCAAGCTCGGTGGACACAGGTTCCGTGACGCGCACAAGCTCTCCGTTAGCTTCTAATTTTGCAATAAAGTCTCTTAGGGATTTATAGGCCATTATTTTACTTCCAACTCCGATGCGACATTGAGAAATTTATAGACAGTTTCCATCTCTGCGTCTGTAAAATTTTTGGATAAATGTTCGTCCAGTGTGCGCAGGCGTTCCATGACCTGTTCGCGGGTGTGTAAGCCTTTGGCCGTAAGATGCACGGTTTTGCCGCGCCCGTCGCTTTGTAGTTTGCGGCGCTCGACCAGCCCGGTTTTTACCATCCTGTCAACCAAACCCGTCACGGCAGCATTGCCCGCCCCAACACCCTGAGCCAGTTCGGAAAGCTGGCAACCATTGTGATAACCCAAATAGACTAATGCCGTGGCCTGGGCCGGTTTTACGCCCGCGTCTGCCAAGACAGCTCCGGCCCGACGCGACAAACGCCCATAAGCATGGTCAAATACGGCAAATAATCGGCGGTGGGTCGGGCGGGCAATGGCCATAGGTGTGTCTCACTTTCGCAAGTAATATTACACATATGAATTAGTTTGTCACCTGTTATGCAGGCACAAAATCCAGTGCTACGCCGTTATTGCAATAGCGTAAGCCCGTTGGCTTTGGGCCGTCCTTGAACACATGGCCTTGGTGGGCGCCGCACCGTGCACAGTGATATTCAGTGCGCGGGATGATCATTTTGAAATCGCGTTTGGTTTTTACATTGCCTGCGATGGGTTTCCAAAAACTGGGCCAGCCGGTACCGCTTTCAAATTTGGTGACGCTTTCGAACAAAGGCAAACCACAAGCGGCGCAGTTAAATGTACCGGCGCGTTTTTCATCATTATGCTCGCTTGACCACGGACGCTCCGTGCCCTCTTTGCGCATCACATAAAATTCGTCTGCCGTGAGGCGGGTTTTCCATTCGGATTTTTTGATGGATTTCCAATCGATATTTGTGTTCATGTTTTTGTCTTTATGTTGGTTCTTGTTGTCAGCATAACTGATTTTTCCCAATACACCAACAGTTGCGATGGATAGTCCTGCCAATGCAAAATTTCTACGGTTTAACATAATCTGTCTCCAATATATGATTGGCAGACTATACGAAACCTCATGCAAGTCACCTCACGAGATGTAACATATTTGCGAGACTGGGGATAGCGAGACCAAGAATAAGCAGCAATGCGGCGGTGCGGTTTGATTTGAACAGGCCTAGATAATCCGGGCAGTCAAGAGTTGTGCTTTGCTTGAAATTGCCCATTTGCCAGACAAGATGGCCCACAAATGCAATGGCCGTGAAAACCATGAAGGGCGTTTTGGTCGCAGCATATATAGCCATGGCAAGAAGTAGGCTGCAAAGCCCGTAGGCCGTACCAAGCCAAAATCTGGTTTTACTCCCAAACAAACGCGCCGTAGATTTCACCCCGATCAATGCGTCGTCCTCGGTGTCCTGGCAGGCATAAATAGTGTCAT
The DNA here is from genome assembly GCA_002733385.1 of Robiginitomaculum sp. Lineage (GTDB taxonomy): Bacteria > Pseudomonadota > Alphaproteobacteria > Caulobacterales > Maricaulaceae > Robiginitomaculum_A. The sequence continues at coordinate 2,047 of NVVO01000018.1, read as the reverse complement.
AACCAATGGTCCAGAACACAAGCCCTGCGTAGAGCAAAAATAACGGCGTTCCGAGCTGCCCTGTCTTGGCCACATAGGCCACTAAAACCGCCCAGTTAAATGTAAGCCCGAGCCAGGCTTGGGGCCAATAGGTGAYGCGTTTCATRAAYGGATARGCGRCSACCAGWGCCAGAGACRAYAGGGCRATAATTTGSGCCARACGTGGGAAAAATGCCAACACGGCAAGCCCGACCAAGCATTGCAGTGTCAGCCAAACCCAAGCTTGCTTTACAGTCACACTCCCGGCAGGCAAAGGCCGCAGGGCGGTACGTTCCACTTGCGCGTCCAAATCCCGGTCAATGATGTCGTTATAGGTACAACCCGCCCCGCGCATGGCCACAGCCCCGATAGCAATCAAGGCGGCCCATTTAAAATCACTCAAAGCATAACCTTGTGTTAGTCCCGCAAAGGCCAAACCCGTCCAGCCCGGCAAAGCCAGCAACCAAAACCCGATAGGTCGATCGTAACGCGACAACCGCAAATAGGGGCGCACAGATGCGGGCATGCGTTCGACCCAGCCGCCCGTCACGCTGTCCTTTATGGTTTTGTCAATGTTCATCTTTCCCTCCCCCTTTTAAGGGGGAGGTGCYGGAGCKHDNGNCGKAGGCGGAGGGGGGCGTCGCGCTTGCGACGTATCTGAACTATCGTATTTGCCAAAACCATCGTACCGGGCCAAGAGGCCCGGCCCCCATCCCCCCTCTGAARAAMGAGGGGTACTTCCCCCGNNTNAAACGGAGGAAGGAAAAGNNTGNGNWSYMCKCGTCATCATTTTACCTTCCTGGCGCGGGCGCGGCGTTKYTTGGGTTTGGCRGCGGCTAGCATGGGGGCGGTGAGTTGTTCGTAGAGGGCGAAGAGATGTTCGACCCGTTCCCGTTCGCTTTCGAACTTTTTGCTGCGGTATAGCCTGTCCACGGCCCGGTCATTATTCATATGGGCTTTGCGCAGATTGGGCGGCATGGTGTCCGGGTCATAGAGATCAGCAAGGCTGGCGTCCGGCCATGCGGCCCGTGCGTCGAGGATTTCTTGCCCGGTTTTGGTTAGGGTGTCTTTGGCTTTGTCGGTGAGATCGGGCCAAGGGAAGGTGTTGTAGACCACACCGACGGAATACATGTAATCGGACTTCATCCGCCCCGTCACCGTGCGCATCCATCCCATGTGCATGGCGGAGGTTAATAATGCAAAATCAGAACACTCTATATCTTTAACATAACGCAATTTATCGCTTGGGATGGTTGGTGGCACTAACCAACCAAACGGTACATAGTGTCTACGCTCAGAACTAACTTGTGGGATTACTAAAAAAGCGGAATTAGGAAATGTTTTTCCCTCCAATAGAGTTGGAAACTCCGCAAGTCTTTGGGTGGCTGGTTTTTTGCTTTTCGATCTAAATTCCCGCACCAAGGCAATGCGTTTCTGTACTTCGGGCATTTGGCGAATATCGGACGGCGAGACATTTCTGAAATCCAAAATCCAGCGCTTTTTATTCTGTATAAATTCAGCAGCGCCAATATAGGAATTGAGAATTTCCTTGGCCTTTGGCTCTAAAGCTATAAATTCGTCATATTCTTTGCCGYGAAAAATAAAGTGTCCGCCATCTGTTGACTGAACACCGCGCATCATACGCGGCCTTGGCGTGATGGGTTTATAGGAATCAGCAACAACCGTATGTCGGTTCTTCATCCCGCTGGCGTCAAACAAATACGGTGACAGCCATTTGTGTTGGCTTTCAATGGGTTCGCCTTTGATGTTTTCATAGGAGAACAAGCGCTTCCATTCGGGTGTATTGACCCTATGWGTAAGACCGATAATCACACAATGGACATGGGCTTTGCCGCGTGCWTCRCTGMYCCATTYNAAAGKTSYGNTGGGCGAARKYRATKWYSRWTYYRWRWNCGATSARMTWWGGCCATTGTTGTTTGACCGCTATAAATTGGAAATCGCCTTCGCCCATAGAACCTTTGAATGGGGCAGTGATGCACGCGGCAAAGCCCATGTCCATTGTGTGATT
>NVVO01000049.1 GCA_002733385.1 Robiginitomaculum sp. | reverse complement strand
ATACCGCAAAGCCATAGCTTAATAACAATCAACAATAGGTGAGCAAACTCTCTCTTAGCACAGACCTAAATCTGTGCCATTTTATATGACGACGGACATCTGTCTCATCATTTACTCCTAAGATGATGATGAACAAAAACTCTCTCTTAGCACAGACCTAAATCTGTGCCATAGGCGCTGACGTCAGACAGCTAATAAAAAACAAAAGCAAGCGTTAAGAAAAACGTTTTCTAAAACAATGCCATTCTTGAATACTGCAACTAACAAAATGTTCATTCTCAAAGTGCCTAACGTAACTGAAAAAGAACGTGCCCTTTTTGATTTAGTTGCCACCAATAACCGCTCTAAATCAAAAGAATTAACACAGTTGATAAAACTTGGGTTCAAACAAAAAGAAATTGAATCTTACGCCAAAGTAATTCGGTATGTCCCAAGGTATGTGGAAGCAATTTTTTAAAAGTTTACCGTACCAAGTTACGGGTTTTTAGTGAGTAATTATTATTTAAATAGTGCCTTCAAATCTCTCGCTCCATGCAAGACACGAACAATGTGAATGCCGTAATCAGTTGGTTTATAGAAAATCAGATAGCTTTTGAAATCGTTGACTAGGAGCATACGCAAGCCTTTTAGTTCTGGCGCACGGTATTTACGGGGTACACCCATTTTGGGCATATCCAAAAGAGTCTTCTCGGTGCTTTTTACGGCATCGGAGAATCTTATAGCGACCTCAAAACTCTCGCCCGCGAAGTAATCCGAAATTTCATCAAGGTCAGTTTCGGCCAGAGGGCTGTGGGTTATTCTTGGGATCATATACTTATTTGGACTTAGCCGCCATGCGTTGTTTGAGGCGGTCTTTGAAATTATCCCAATAATCGTCGCCAACTTCAATAGGCTCACCGGAGTTAATCCCGTCGAGTAGCATCGCTTCGAGCCGTTCTTCTGCGGCTCTCTTTTTGTCTTGAATGATTAGGGTGCGCATATAGGCACTTGGGGTGCCGTGATGATCTTCTGCAACCCGATCTTTGACAAAATCGCGTAGGCCTTCGGGCAGTGATATGTTCATTGTTGCTGTTGCCATAATATTTTCCTAACTGCTAATAGCTGGATAATAACACAATTAGCAAATATTGCCAATAACTTTATGCTCTAAAAATGTGCGGCTATCTGTTTACCAATCTGCTCACTCGCTTCCATCATCGGGTTGGCGGCTAGGTGGGCATATCTTGCCGTTGTTTGCGGTTGGCTATGGCCTAGCAAGGCTCCGATCATTGGCAGGGACATGCCGCCCATAGCGGCGACACTGGCAAAGGTGTGGCGCAGATCGTGCATACGCACATCCTCTAGGTCTGCTATTGCCCGAATGCGTGACCACGGTTTTTGCAGATTGATAAGCGGGCCTCCGGGGATTATGCCGCAAATGACATAAGGGTTATCGGCCTGCCTGACGATCTGTGACAGAATATCTTTGGCGGCGGCGTTCAGGTATATGGTTTTATGACCCGTTTTAGAATCCGGCAAATCAAGCGTACCGCGTTCAAAATTTACAAAGTCCCATTTTAGGTGCGTGATCTCGCGGAGCCGCGCCCCTGTTAGGCTTAACAGCCGAATGGCGTTCGCCGCATAAGGCGAGGCAATGTTTTCAGCTTCGGCTTGGTTGAGTGCTTTGCCAAGACGCTTTTGTTCTTCGGTCGAAAGATAACGGTGACGTGGTTTCTCTTTGAATTTTTCCACATGGCGGGTTGGGTTAGAGAAATCATCGCGGTAGCCATGTTGCTCACACCAGTTAAAAAACTTGGACATTTTCGCCATTGTCCGGTTTGCGCGATATGGTGTCATGCGCATATCATGATGCAGGCGGAGCATATCTTGTTTTGTGATATTGCGCACAGTGACATGCTTGAAACGCGGGAAAATGTATTTCTTGAAAACACGGCGATAGTCTTTGGCGGTTTCAGGCTTGAGGCGCGGCGTAATGTGCGACTCGTCAAATTTTATAAAAAGTTCGTCGATAGAGAAATCTGCTCTCGCTCGATCCCGGCCTTGGGCGGGATCAGTGCCGAAGGAAACTTGCCCCAAGGCNNTNWTCKTSNCTTTKYGVCGCGHCTGCTCTGCCGTTATTACGCCGTGAACGCCGATTGTCACTCTGCGGGTGCGGCTCCCTATCCTGTATTGGATAAAATAAACTTTCCGACCTTTGGGCGTGACTTTCAAACCAAAGCCCTTTAGTGTCTTATCCCAGACATAAACATCTTTAACACCGCACCTCGTAGCATCGACAATTCGTTTTGATATTCGCATATTAGCCTCACAATCATGTTTTTGAGAGCATTCCTAGTAAGCAAATAGTAAGCACAGTGAACTAAAACGGCAACTCACACTAGGAAACCCAGTATCATCTAAGCTGTTGTTTTTATTGAGTTAATGCCATTTAATACAACATGGTATAACGCCATAAAACACGCTTAGATCGACTCATAATCCTGAGGTCGAGAGTTCAAATCTCTCTCCCACCACCATTTAAGTCAGCTAATTCAATAGCATAAACAAAATTTAGGGGCTGTCCCCTGACACTGCCCCTCACACCCATGTGATGTGATTGTGTCTGGTGTTTTTGGGGGCGGCGGGATAAACAAGATTATGAGATTTGTTAAGTTGAGCATAGTATGTGTTGTAGTCGCATTGGTGGCAATTGCGTCGATCAAGGCTTTGGCTAATTCTCCGGATACCCGTAATGTCTCGACACCCGTTACCGTGCTTGAATTGTTCACTTCCCAAGGCTGCTCGTCTTGTCCTGCGGCCAATAAATTTGTTCGTGAACTGGACGGAGCGCCAGATTTGTTGACCTTGTCCTATAGTGTGGATTATTGGGATTATCTGGGCTGGAAGGACACATTTGGCAAGCCGGAGTTTTCCGAGCACCAGCGCACTTACGGCAAACAATTTGGCGGCAAGGTCTATACCCCGCAAATGGTGATCAACGGCGAGATACACGCCGCCCGTTTTACACGCAAAAAAGTGCGCACCCTTAAACTGGATAATATTCCCGATATTCGTATTAAGGCCAGAGACGACGGTATTGATGTGCAGATCACCCCCCAATCATGGTTAGACAAAAACTGGACGGTTACGGCGGTGCGCTACCGTCCGGGTATCCAAAGCGTTCCGGTCAAACGCGGCGAAAACTCCGGGCGCACTATCAAACTGGCCAATGTGGTGCAGGCCTGCAAGGAAATCGGCAAGATCGGTGGCCGCGAGAGCTTCAGCACACAAATCAAATCTTTACAGCCCGGAGAAGCTCTGGTCATATTGGTGCAAGACGGCAAAGGTGGGCCCATTTTAAGCGCCGCGAATTTTGTGCCATAGCCCCGCCCTAAAGCCCTAGCTTAAACCTAAAAATCCTTTTCCAAGCTAAAAACACTGCTCCAACCAAAAAACCCTGCCGGTGGGAGCGGCAGGGTTTGAATACGTGGGGGTTTTTGGTGTGGGAAAGAACGGAAGGCCAAAACCCGGGGGCTGGGGGGCTGAAAAAACCGTGTCTTGTAGTGCCTTCCGTTCAGTAAAATCTATATGAACCCCCATTTTGTCACAAACAGGGCGCAAATAAGGCAATATTGTGGCAGGGGTTAATTCTTGGTAAGGTGGTTAATACATTATGTGTTTTTATTTAGAGACGTGCGTGTTACCAAAGTTAAATTTGAGGGGAAATCTAATGTCATATGGAAAATTTAGCCTGGGTTTGGCCATTGTTATTGGTACGTTTTTAGCGGGTTGCACCTCAACTAGAGCGGTCAAAAACGAACCTGCGGCAGTTGGGTATAAAAAATTTGTACAAATGGACGACGGTCAAGGCGAAGTGCATAAATTTAGCGGTTTGCAATGCCCGGCCATCTTGGGTGATATGAAGTTTGACAAAAGCCACATCTATAATCCAAATGGCACGGATGTTAGCTGTGGTTGGCGAGAAGGTGCAGACCGTCGCTATATTACGGTTTATGCCACGCAAAGTCCTGACGTTGAGTTTACGGATTACTGGAAGCAAACTCTTGCGGTGGTTAATCAGGTCGAAACGCCGCGAGGCCTGAGTTATGATCCAGATAAAACAATGGCTTGCACACTTGCGGGCTTGATCAGCGTAGCGGCGGCAGCCAATAAGGGCGAGGCAAAGTCCGGCAAAGCATTCAGTCTGGAAACGGCCGTCTTTACCAGCGACGCAACAACATCGGTGGTGACATCCCACCCTGCCGCAGGGGGCTGGATGATCAAGGTGCGTTCGACCCGCCCTCAAGGTGCGGGACACGGCGACGAAAAACATTTTGTCGAAATGTGCATGGAGGCTTCTGACATTACACAAATCCAAAGCGCAAATATCACGGCCGCCGGCTGGGAGTAAGTTTGGATTGTGTTTTGCCCACCGCCGCTTGGTTGGGGAAGGCAAAAACCCTGCCGGTGGGAGCGGCAGGGTTTGAATACGTGGGTCTTATAACGTGGGAAAAGGAGGAAAGCCAAAACCTTGGGGTGGGGAGCTAAAAACCGTGTCTTGTTTGTGCCTTCCGTTCAGTAAAACCCATATGCCACCCCATCTTGTTTTAAACAGGGCGCAAATAAGGCAATATTGTGGCACAGGCCCATTCCTGTTAACGTGGTTAAGACTGGGTTAATTTTACCGTTTCATAACGCGCTTAACAATGCAGGACTGACGCTATCCAAACTTAGGTAAAATTTTACCCGTCTCCTTACGGTATTGTAAATAGTCGTCGCCGTGTTCAGCTATAAGATCGCGCTCTTCAAACCATAAACCTACAAAAATATATATGGTAAAGCCTATGCTCAGAACGATTTGTGTTTTTGTCATAGACGGCGTGGCCCAGATACCGATTAGAACACCTGTCTGGATGGGATGGCGAATATATTTATACATGGCGCGTTTTGTGAATTGTAAGGGTGGGCGCGGGCTGTTTTTAAAATTTAGATAGACCTGACGCAATCCAAACAAATCAAAGTGATTGATTGCGAATGTTGCACCTAGAAGGAAAACCCAGCCGAAAATGAATATGGCCCATAATATATAGGCAATACTGGTCGTTTCAATAAGCCAAATCTGGCCGGGAACAATTTGCCAAAAAGCGATCAGTGCGACGCTGGTTAGACCTGCCATTAGAATATAGGTGGAGCGTTCAGCGGCTTCGGGGATAATTTTTGTCAAAGCCCGCTTAAAGCCTGGCCTGGCCATGCCTGTGTGTATTACGCCCCAAATGATGACCAGCACGCTATTCCATAAGACCGGATTTACGCCGGCCCCTTTTCCGGTTAGCCCGAACCCGTAAGAGATGGGACCCGCACCCGCCAACGCTAATATAATACAGGCCAGTCCGATGACGCCCAAAAAATACGATACGACCCCATAGAGTAAAATCAAAGTTCTCTTCATAGCTATTCCCCTTTATCGTATCAGGGCTGCTAATTATTAGTCTGTGCCCTGAAAACCAATTTATGTGACGCCCCTAACATTTTCTGGGATGACAAGCAATAAGCGATATTCGCGAGGTTTTGCCCTAAAGCAGGGTGCAAATAAAGTTATGTTGGGGCAAGGGTTAGTTCGCGTTAGGGTGCTTAATGGGGTTAATTACGCTTTAGTTCTGTTTGCCGGCCTTTAGCCGGTGGTGCAACGCGGTTGCTCGTGTCGGATTTAGCAAAATAGTCAATGATAACGGTAGAAACCAACCCGAAATCAGCTCCAGCCTGGATGCCGGAAAATGTCGTGTACAAATCGCCGCCTTCTGCGAGAAAGCTGGGGGCGGCAACGGAGAGAGTGTCAGATGGACGAATGCTGATGCCGCCGCGTGTCATCGAGACAAGGCGACCAAATTCCGGTTTGGATAAGTCATAGCTAATTTCAAATCCTGAAATTTGTAACAAGCCTCTTTCCAGTGTTAAGGATTGTTCAAGCACCTCGCGTAATTGAGCGCCAGTTATTTGCAACGTATCTACAGTGTCAATGAACGGATAAACGTCAAGAAGATCAGCCCGGCTGACAGCACCCTGGGGAATATCTTTGCGTAAGCTACCCGCATGTAGAAGTGCAATATCTGTGCCAGCCGCCGCTCGCATGATGTCGGAAAATAGATTGCCTACATCTGATTCTTCAATATAGCGTCTACTCATATATTTGCTTGAATACCCAACCGTGTTATAAAGTTCGGGGAAGCGTTCACGGTATTCGGTGAGCCGTGCTGCAATCAGTTTGTTGGGTTTATATTGCTGTGCGTTTACAGGGATAAGCTTGCCGGCGTGGCTTTTTATTTTGCCCGTTGTGCCGTCGAGTGTGAGTTGTAGAAACCCCAAATGGGTCGCCTGTCCATATGTCTGCATGATCAAGGTGCCAGTTTTGGGATGGACCAATGGCTCGGGCGTTCCCGCATCTGCGTGACCTGCAAAATGAACGTCTACGCCGCGTAAAGTGCCTGACAATGCAATATCAGCATCAATGTCGCGCTGTAAGCGTGGGTCACTTTCTGCATCGGTCTGCATTGGTGCGGTTTTCCCTTGGTGAGTTAGCAATACGACTATGTCTACTTCGCCGCGTATCGCATCAATAGCGCGCTGGGCTGCGACAACTTCATCTCGCACATCTACTGCAGCAACAAAAGAAGGTATAATCGCAGACACGGCATCACGCCCCATAATCCCCACGACCCCTATGCGAACACCATTGCGCTCTACAATAGTATAGGCTTGGGCAAAGGGATGGTCTGTGCCTTGGTAGAATATGTTGGCGGCAAGCACGGGAAACGGCGCTCGATTTTTCTGCCAGGCAAGCACGTCGGCACCATATTCAAACTCATGATTGCCAATCGCCATAGCGTCATAATCCATGAGGGTCATCAGGTCAAAAGCCAGTGCGCCGTTGGTTTCTTTGGCTAAGGAGCCCGTAAATATATCCCCTGCATCAAATAAAAACACATTTGGCTGTTTTTGACGCATGTCGTTGATAAGCGTTGTTAGCTCGGCAATACCGCCAATGCTCTCTATATCATCAAGCCAGAAAGCCGGTATGGGATCATAGGCGCTTTCCACATCATTTGTAAAAAGGAGAGTGATAACTTTATCGCCATTAAGCGGTGCAACTTTATTGAGCTTCGCATCMGTGATTTTAGGTGAGCATGCCGCAAGTGAAAAAAGTGAGAATATTAATACGAGTGCCTTGGCGAAGTTTCTTTGCGGCATGATGTACTCCTTGTTTTTATGCAAGTGTACATCAGTATTCTGCTCTGACAAGTGAACAATCAAGTATCATGGCTCAGCTATATTAGCCCCCTATTTCGCTCGCATTTCTCACAAACCTCCCCTATATTACCCCTAATCTCCCGGTGATTCGGATACCTAATAAACTTGAGGACAATTATGGCTGATACGGCCCCTACAAATGACGAAGACTACGGTGCGGATAGCATCAAGGTTCTCAAAGGCCTTGATGCGGTTAGAAAGCGCCCCGGCATGTATATTGGCGATACGGACGACGGCTCTGGCCTGCATCATATGGTGTATGAGGTTGTCGATAATTCGGTTGACGAGGCTTTGGCCGGGCATTGCGATACGGTATTTGTATCTCTGCACTCAGACGGTTCGGCGTCGGTGCGCGATAACGGGCGCGGCATTCCGGTGGACATCCATACCGAAGAGGGGATATCGGCTGCCGAAGTGATCATGACGCAATTACATGCAGGCGGTAAGTTCGATAGCAATTCTTATAAAATTTCCGGCGGTCTGCACGGGGTCGGGGTGTCGGTGGTCAATGCGCTGTCCTCCGTTCTCGACTTGACCATTTGGCGCGACGGCAAGCAGCACGAAATGCAGTTTAAACACGGCGATGCGGTTGGGCCGCTCAAAATCACCGGCGATGCGCCCCCAATAGACGGAAAGGTTGACGGCAAACCTTTAACCGGTACGGAAGTTCGCTTCTTGCCGTCTACGGACACATTCACCATGGTCGAGTTTGACTTTGGTACACTGGAGCGGCGCTTGCGCGAACTGGCGTTCCTCAATTCCGGGGTGCGTATCGAGTTGTCGGATTTGCGCGGGGAAGACCCGGTCGTGACTAAAATGTATTATGAGGGTGGCATCGAAGCTTTCGTGCGCCATCTTGACGTCAACAAAACGCCGCAGTTGGAAAAGCCGATTATTGTTTCCAAAGAAGGCGACGGCGGCGTGATCGTCGAGGCCGCCTTGTGGTGGAATGACAGTTATCACGAAAATGTCCGCTGCTTCACCAATAACATCCCCCAGCGCGACGGCGGCACCCATTTAGCCGGATTTCGCGGTGCGCTGACCCGGGCCGTCAATAAATACGCGGCCAGTTCCGGCACGGCCAAAAAAGAAAAAGTCACCATTAGCGGCGATGACGCCCGCGAGGGCTTGACCTGCGTGTTATCGGTCAAGGTGCCGGATCCGAAGTTTTCCTCCCAAACCAAAGACAAATTGGTGTCTTCCGAAGTGCGGCCCATCGTCGAGAGCGTCATGGGCGAGGCTTTAAACGAGTGGTTTGAAGAAAACCCAAACGAGGCCAAACAGGTGATTATGAAAATCGTCGAGGCCGCCGCCGCCCGCGAGGCGGCCCGCAAGGCCCGCGATTTGACCCGGCGTAAATCGGCGCTGGATATCGCCTCTCTACCCGGAAAGCTGGCTGATTGTCAGGAAAAAGATGCCTCCAAATCAGAATTGTTCATTGTGGAGGGCGATAGCGCCGGCGGATCGGCCAAGCAGGCGCGTAACCGCCAAAATCAGGCTATATTACCGCTAAAGGGTAAAATTCTCAATGTGGAGCGGGCCAGATTTGACCGCATGTTATCTTCGCAGGAAATCGGCACTATGATTACGGCGCTGGGCACCGGCATTGGCCGCGAGGAATTCAACATTGAAAAATTGCGCTACCACAAGGTCGTGATCATGACCGACGCCGATGTGGACGGGGCTCATATCCGCACATTGCTGCTGACATTTTTCTATCGGCAAATGCCGGAGCTGATCGAGCGCGGCTATTTGTATATCGCCCAGCCGCCGTTGTATAAAGTCGAAAAGGGCAAATCCGTGCGCTATATCAAGGACGAGGAGGAGCTTTCGTCCTACCTGATCGAGATGGGGTCGGCGGACGCGACGCTAACTTTAGGCGGCGGCGCGGTGATTGCGGGCGAAGATTTAAAGCGTATCTCACAAGAGGCTTTGGTGGCCCAAGCCATGATTGACCGTCTCAAATCCAAGGCGTCTGATACCGTATTGGCGCAACTGGCCATAGCCGGCGCGTTGGGGCCGGACGCCGGAGAAGCTGAGGCAAAAGCCGCCGCCGAGCGGTTGGACGTGGTTGCAGACGAAGGTGAAGATGGTTGGGTTGGCAGTTTTGACGAAAACGGCGCTTTGGTCATGCATAGGGAAGTGCGCGGTGTTGCCGAGAACGTGGTGTTACGCCAGTCTTTCCGGGATAGTTCCGATGCTAGACGCTTACATAAAATGGCCGGGGCGTTGGAGGAAACATATGGAAAACCAGCCAGTTTCAGACGCGGCGACGGCGACCCCATAGATATTTACGGCCCGGCGCAATTGTTAGCCGCCATATTCGAAGGCGGCCGCAAGGGCTATAAAATCCAACGCTATAAAGGTCTGGGCGAAATGAACCCGGACCAGCTCTGGGAAACCACCCTTGACCCGGACGCAAGGTCACTCTTGCAAGTCCGCGTAGATACAGCAGACGGCGCCGATGAGCTGTTTACAAAACTTATGGGCGATGTGGTTGAGCCAAGGCGCGACTTCATTATCGCCAATGCGCTGGACGCGGATGTGGATAGCTAGCTAAGGTGCTAAAATACTCAGATGCTAAAATACACTAGCATTGCGTTTAAAAAAGTGTCAAAAGAACAAAAATAAAAATGGATTGTCAATTTCTGTGTTGGTTTCAGAGATTTGGCGGCGCATATAAATGTGGTTATGGGATTTAAGAGACACGGTAGAGTCTAATATTATGAGATAAATAAAGGGTTAGATTATGAAAAATTTGGGTAAAATATTCGCAGTGGTTTTTGTGGCCTTGGCCGTGGCATCATGCGGCGGCAGTAGTGTCGGCGGCGGCACGGTTACACCTCCTCCTCCACCKCCYCCWCCKCCTCCWCCACCGCCC
>NVVO01000017.1 GCA_002733385.1 Robiginitomaculum sp. | reverse complement strand
CGCGACATGAATTTGGAATGCAGGATGCCTTTTTCATTCACTTCCTGCTCAATCCCGTCAACAAAATCGTCCCCCAGAAATACGCCAATTTCGCCCTGATCAGAAAAATCCGAAAGCGTGGTGAAAAACGTCACATTGGCAATTGAGGTATTTTTGCGCTTTTTCATCAGCGACAGCGTCAGCGCCAAAGTCGCCCCGGCAATGTGCAGGGATTCGGGCGGGCTGGTGGTCAACATCCAGTCTGGTTTTATATCCGCCGCCTCCAGTTTTTTAATCACATCTCGCGCCCAGCGAATATCCGGGTCTGGCCAAAACAACCATTGGCGTAAAATGTCTTTTGGGCTGGTATGTTGGTTTTTGGCGGTGTTTTGCCTCTCATCTTGCCTAGACTGTGCCTGTAATCCGTTTTGAATAGCTGTGTTGGGCACGCAAATATGATCCGGGTCGTCCAGGTCAAAGGGCGTGACCAATGTGACCTTATGACCTTGTGTGCGCAAGGCCTGGGTCAGGAAAAATGGCCGCCTTGCCCCGCCGGAAATCTCTGGTGGGTAGTGACGGGTAATGAGTAAAATATGCATAGGCTAAGCGCTTAATAACGAAATGATGACTACAGATGCTTTAACGTAACATATATTGATAAAATACATATTTAAAATACTTCACTTCTGTATATCTTGATGTATAGAAGGCAACTTAATTATGGAGGGGCACTGTGGCGGATCCGCAATCAAATTATTTTTGTCATGAAAGTTCGTATATAGACGACAATGTTACCATTGGTGACGGCACTAAAATCTGGCATTTTTGTCATATATTGCCCGGTACGACCATTGGTAAAAACTGCTCCCTTGGCCAAAATGTCATGGCCGGGCCGGACGTCATCATCGGCAATGGCTGTAAAATTCAGAACAATGTCGCCCTTTATAAAGGTGTTGTCTTGGAGGACGGCGTGTTTTGCGGGCCGTCCATGGTTTTCACCAATGTGACCACACCGCGTTCAGAGGTAAATAGGCAAGATGAATATGTGGTCACGCTTGTGCGCAAAGGTGTGACTATTGGTGCAAATGCCACCATTGTTTGCGGCCATGAACTGGGCGAATACTGTTTTATTGGTGCCGGGGCGGTCGTCACAAAAGACGTTAAGCCCCATGCGGTTATGGCTGGTGTTCCGGCCAAGCAAATCGGTTGGGTCGCCCATAGCGGCGAAATGTTGAGAGACGATTTGAAATGCCCGCGCACCGGAGATCAATATGAAGTGGTCGGTGAGAGTTTAGTGCGAAAATCATAGTTGCAATATGTGGGAATTAGCCATATGAGACGCGCAGATTATCGAGTTTTATCTAACAAAATCAAGGACGGCGTAAGTCGTGATATATTATGAAAACTGTTAAGATTGCCGTCGTTGGCTGTGGACATTGGGGCAAGAACCTGGCCAGGAATTTTGCCGAACTGGGCGCGCTCAAGGTTGTCATAGACCCAAACCCGCAGACCGCACAAACCCATGCGAAAATGCACGGTGTTGAAGCGGTGGATATGGCCACTGCGTTGGCGGACCCTGAAATATCCGGCCTGGTTATCGCAGCCCCGGCGGAGTTGCACAAAGATTTGGCCTTACAGGTCATTGCGGCAGGTAAACATGTCTATGTGGAAAAACCCTTGGCACTGTCGGTAGCCGACGGCGAAATTATGCGCGACGCGGCCAATAAGGCCGGTGTGCTTTTGATGGTCGGTCATTTGTTGCAATACCATCCGGTATTTGCCGCTTTGCGCGAGATGGTCAAGGCGGGCGATCTCGGCAAATTACGCTATGCTTATTCACACCGGCTCAGCATGGGTAAATTTAGGCTTGAGGAAGACGCATTTTGGTCTTTGGCTCCCCATGATGTGTCGATGATTTTAGCATTATTCGGTGAGGCGCCAACAAAAGTTTCCGGCGCCGGGCTTGATTTTATCACCCCCGGTATTGCCGACGAAGCGCGTTTGGATATGTCATTTTCCTCCGGTGGTCGGGCCCATATATTTGCCAGTTGGTTGCATCCTTTCAAGGAGCAAAAACTGGTGGTTGTCGGTGAAAAGGCCATGGCCGTATTTGACGATACTGTAGCTTGGGAAAATAAATTGGCCCTCTATAAACATAAAGTTGATATGTCCGGGCCGGTTCCGGTTCCTGTCAAGGCGGATGTTGAATATATCGGCGTACCAAACGGCGAACCTCTGAAATCCGAGTGCCAGCATTTCCTGGATTGTATAAAGTCCGGCCAAACTCCCCTCACGGACGCTGAAGAAGCGTTACGGGTCTTGCGGGTTTTGGAAGTTCCGCAACTGCCATCTACATAATAGCCTACACATTCCACCTATATACAACAACCCATACTAAACATAAGAGTTAAATCATGAGCATACAATTTATCGACTTACAGGCCCAACGGGCCCGGCTTAAAGATGAAATTAATACCGGCATTCAAAATGTTCTGGAGCACGGCGGTTTTATTATGGGGCCGGAAGTGCGGGAATTTGAAGGCGAATTGGCGAAATTTGGCGAGGCCATACATGCTCTTGGCTGTGCCAACGGTACGGACGCGCTGTTGCTGGCCATGTTGGCCTGGGAAATCGGGCCGGGCGATGCGGTTTTTTGTCCGTCCTTTACATTTTGCGCCACGGCGGAAATCATTGCCAATGTCGGTGCGACGCCGATATTTGTCGATGTAGAGCGCGATACCTATAATATAAGCCTGAAAAGCCTGGAACTGGCCATTGCCGAAGTCAAAGCCGCAGGTGAATTTACGCCCAAAGCCATTATCGCGGTGGATTTATTTGGCCAAAGTGCGGACTACGCAGGCCTCGCGGTCATTGCTAAGGCGAACGGGCTCAAACTATTGGCAGATTCGGCCCAAGGCTTTGGTACCACCCTAAACGGCAAACACCCTTTGCATTGGGCAGATGCCACAACCACCAGTTTTTTCCCGGCCAAGCCTTTGGGCTGTTACGGCGACGGCGGGGCTATATTAACTGACGACGACGAGCTGGCAGCGGTGATCAATTCCTTGCGGGTTCACGGCAAAGGTACGGACAAATATGACAATGTGCGTATCGGGGTCAATTCAAGGCTTGATACCATTCAGGCGGCTATTTTATTGCCAAAACTGTCCGTATTTGCCGACGAAATCGAAAAGAGAAATGTCATTGCAAACCGGTATATAGACGGGCTGCGAGACCATGCCGTGCGCGTGCCTGCCGTGATGGACGGGGTTGTTTCGACTTGGGCTCAATTCACCATAGAAGTGCCTGACCCAACGGATTTTGCCGCGAAATTAAAAGATAAAGGCGTGCCAACCGCCCGTTATTATCCAAAACCGGTGCATATGCAATCCGCCTATGCCCATTACCCAGTGCAAGGCAACGGGCTTGGCAATACAAATGCTTGTATTGACCACATTATCAGCCTGCCCATGCACCCATATCTCGACGAGAAAACTCAGGACATCATCATTGACGCCGCCAAGACGGCGCTGACATAAACAACATTCTAAATATTGGGCCAAATATTGGGCCAAATATTGGTCAAAGCGCTTTTAGGGGGCGATAAAAATGAGTATTACAACAGAATTTCTGCAAAAAGCAAATGACGGTAAGCTTGTCATTGGCATTGTTGGTTTGGGTTATGTAGGCTTGCCTTTGGCAGATGCTTATGTGGCGAAAAATGTCAAAGTCATTGGCTATGATATAAGCCAAGACAGAGTTGACGAACTCAACGCTGGTAGATCCGGCATGCGCCATATTGCCGACAGCCGGGTTGCCGCCATGGTGGAAAAAGGCTTGTTTCGCGCCACCACCAATGCCGCTGATCTGAGAGAAGCCGACGCGCTGCTGATTGCCGTGCCGACGCCCTTGGACAAATATCACCGTCCGGATCTCTCCTATGTTAGAGCCACATGCGAAACTTTGAAAGATCATTTGCGCCGGGGCCAGCTTGTTGTCCTGGAATCCACCACCTATCCCGGCACCACCGAGGAGGTGATGCAACCAATTTTGGAGAAAAGCGGACTGATTGCGGGCGAAGATTTTGCCATGGCCTATTCTCCGGAACGCGAAGATCCGGGCAATGAGGATTATAATACCGCAACCATTCCAAAAGTCGTTGGTGCCGATACCGAAAGTGGTCGCGCCATGGCCAATGCCGTCTATGAAAAAATCGTCGAGACGGTGATGGTCTCCAATGCACGCACGGCGGAAGCGACCAAATTGGTTGAAAATATTTACCGTTGGATCAATATTGCCGCCGTCAACGAGATGAAAATCATTTTTGAGAAAATGGACATTGATATTTGGGAAGTCATAGACGCCGCCAAAACCAAGCCTTTCGGCTTTCACGCATTTTATCCTGGCCCCGGTGTTGGCGGCCATTGCATCCGCATTGACCCCTATTATTTGTCGTGGAAAGCCCGCGAACATGGTCTCGCCACTCATTTCATCGAGCTTGCCGGGGAAATAAATACCAAAATGCCGCGCCGGATTATTTCGCGCCTGCTGGAAGAAATGTCTCTGCGCCAGCAAAAGGCATTGTCGGGTGCAAAGGTTTTATTGTGTGGGCTTGCTTATAAGAAAAATATTGACGATATGCGCGAAAGCCCGTCATTGGAGCTGTTCCATATTCTAAAAGAGCACGGCGCCGATGTTTCATATTACGATAGTTTTATCCCTGAAATTCCCATGACCCGTGAGCACCCAGAATTTGCCGGAGAAAAATCTATTGAGTGGACGAAACAGACGCTCAGCGAATTTGATGCGGTTGTCATTGCTACGGATCATACCGATGTCGCCTATGAAGACCTTGGAAAATATGTACCGCTGATCATTGATACCCGAAATGTGATGGCTGAATTTAGCGAGAAATATGCAGATAAAATTGTCAAAGCATAAACACTCAATGTATATGTGACAGGACAAGTCTAGCGGCAAGATAGCTGAATATGTATTTGGGAGTAGACCATTTTACACACCAAACGAACCGTTTTTATCAGCGAACAACGCTTGGATTTAAGCGGGCGCTATCTAAAATGTGCACATGTACTAAAAGCGGATGGCATGGGTGTTGATACGCTGGTGCTGTCTAAAAACTGTTCAGGCAAATCGTCTGATTACCAGCACATTGCCCGGCCTAACTTGGGCAAAACCAGAATTGGCTCAAGTCTGGCTTACCGGATATTAAAACGCCGGGCATTGCAATCCTTAGAGGTTCAAAACTATGATGTTTATCATGCAATGGATTATGTATCCTTGGACATTGCCGCACAGGCCAAAGAACGGTTTGGCGGTAAAATAGTTTTTGATGCGTGTGAGATTTTTTCGGAAACGGCTTTCTCTACACCAGCACTTAAGACTTATATCCAAAAATTGTTTGATAGATGTGCGAGGCAAATAGATGTGGTGCTGACGCCCAGCACATATCTAAGGGACTATTATGCAAAAATATGCCCGACATGSCCAAAGGCGCAAATCGTTTCAAATGCCAACCCACACAAATTGGAACAAGCTTATGACGGGCGCATGCACCGCGCCCTCGATATTGCGCAATCTGAGAAAATCTTGCTGTATCACGGTGCTTTTTCCCCATTGCGGGGGTTGCAAGGGCTGATTGAAACCGCTGCCGCGTTACCATCTGRTTACAGGTTTGTGCTTATGGGGTATGGGGCGCTGGAGATTGAACTGAAAGCCGCCGCACAGCGGGTCAATCGCCAAGCCAACCGCCAGGTTGTGAGTTTCTTAGATCCTGTACCCAATGCAAATTTACTGGACTGGATATGCGGAGCCCATTACGGCCTCATCCCCTATGAAGACGGGCCACTTAACCACATATATTGCACGCCCAACAAACTTTATGAATACCCGGCTGCAGGTGTACCTTTGATTGCCACCCGTTTGTTGGCACTTGGTGAGATGATAAATAAGTACCAAGTCGGCACGACGATTGAAGGCCCGTTGACAGGCGAAAAAATCAGGTTATGGCTACAAACAATCAATGATGTTTCGCAGTGCAGGTTTGCTAAAAGCTGTAAAAAAATGACGGACACAACATCTTGGGCAAAGGAAGCAGAGAGGTTACAAGGCGTATATAACAGCCTGTTTATCAAAACCTAAACCGTACAATAAACACCCGAATATTGGGTACATCTTAAAAGGTAAATATGACGACGCTCGAAAAAATCACAAAAAAAATCTCGCGGCATCGCGGTAGTCATCTTGCAAAAGCTATATATTTAAATTCCTGGATTTACGGCTCTCTGGCACTATCGGTCAAAGATCGAGATGACGATTCCGTTGAGCAAACCCTAAAGCACATGAACGGCTCTTGCGGACACCGCGATAATTTATTCAGAGAAATTGCATCATTATTGGGATGGAAAAGTCGTCGCGTAGGGTTTCATGAGGTCCCCATACAGCTGGCACATGTTGGTACCGAAGTTTGTATCAAGGGTAAATGGCATTTTTTTGATCCGACATTTGGTATTTATCTGGCAACCGCCGAAGCGCCCGAAGCTGTGCTGTCTATTGAAGACGCTCGCCAAGCCTACCCGAATGTTAAAGCGTTTTACACGAACCAACAGCCTTACCTTGGCAAAGTATTACGCAAGGCCGACAAAACCTACACACCGCTTGTCGAGGACATTCTCATACATCCGAGGGGCGATTGGCCCTTGGCTTCCATTGACGGAACCTATTTTCTATCCAAGCTTGTTCTGGAATCTGCCGGGAAGCACTATATGTCCGAAATAACAACGCCCATCCAAGCAGGCGATGAATTTACATTTGATGAACAGGCCTTGTCAAAGGGACATCTTGCTTTCGATTACGGGGAGACCTATGTTGGTTATGCTCATATATTGGGAAAATATTGGGGGCGCGGCCCCGTTGTTTCAAAACGTATCTCGTTGCTCACCAACAAGCCTTTGCGCATAAAAATTTCAATGCAGCTCAGGCATGTGCCAATGGAAAACATCTATGCCAATATGCGTCACACCACCTCCAATTACAAATTAGAGGCCACGCAGATTACCAAAATAATTCAGGATAATATGGTGAGCTGGGAGTTTGTGATCACCCCGCCCATGACGATTTTCAATATCAGGGTGAGCCATGACAGCTCAGCTGTGATTGAAAGTTTAGAAATTCGTGCCCTCTAACACAAGGACTACATATCTTAGTCTATTGTTGCAAAGTACCCAAACTTAAAGACGCCCCAAATATTGTTGCACCACCTTCTGTCATATTTGTTACCCTTAATAAAGCACAACCATGACTATTTGCAAATGTATGGGATAGGTTGATTGTCTGGGGTGTGTCAGTTATCAGGGCGACCACAGTCGAGCTTTCAGGATTTTCAGCCGTGCAAAAATTCCTTATTTGTATGACAATATTTGCGGTTTCCCCTGTATTTGTCCAAAACTCGGCTTCGCCAAAGTAGGAAGACCCTGCAACTACAGCTGGATCTGTCCTATAAAGGCCAATAAATCGGTTGAAATCCATTTGGATTTTATCAACGACATGTTCTCCTGCTGCATTCGCTGCAATGTTACGCTCAATTTGCACACCGTCAGTAGATTTATGGAAATTTTCAAAATCGTGGCGGGCAAGATTATTATCAACGAGCCCTGGCGCTTTTTTATACCCGACCTCATCTTCCAGTTCCAAACGGACAATCTCTTTAGCGGGCGGGTCGTTGTTCTCCACGACTGGCATGGTATTTTGCAAATCCACCTCGGCATGCCCGGTCGAGTTTTCGTCACATGCAGTCAATAATAACACTGAAAAACTTGCGGAAATTGTTAACATCAATCCCAATTTGGTAATATTTTTGGTCATACGCCCTCTTTCTAAACTTGTGTATTTATTTAAGCAGGAAAATAAGGGAAAAACCAGAAGAACGCAATATCAATTATTGACATAAAATGGTATATTCTCCGTACAAACCCTGCCAAGGGCCGAACTGTCACCATAAATATTTTCTATTCCAAACTCACGCTAACTATGTTGACCTATGTACATAGAAAGCCTATTGAGTGGTCGATTTTCAAACTTTCCAAGGATTATGATTATGGATATTAGGGGCAAAAAATTTGTTCTCGTCGGGGGCGCGGGCTTGATCGGTTCGCACACCGTCGATGCACTCGTAAAACAAGATGTGAGCGAGATCGTTATTTATGACAATTTCGTCCGCGGCCGGATGTCAAATCTGGAAGAGGCTCTCAAAGATCCGCGTGTGAAAGTATATGATATTGGCGGCGATATTTTGCAATCCGATATTCTACAATCTGCCATCAAAAATGCCGACGGCGTCTTTCATTTTGCCGCCCTTTGGCTGCTGCAATGCCAAGAATACCAACGGGCCGCCTTTGATGTCAATATTCGCGGCACTTTTAATGTGCTGGAAGCCTGCGTGCAGCACAATGTTGAGCGGCTGGTCTGGTCGTCGTCCGCATCCGTGTACGGTGATGCGGTGGAAGAGCCGATGACGGAAGACCACCCGTTTAAAAATACCAATTTTTACGGCGCGACTAAAATAGCCGGCGAGGCCATGYTGACGGCCTATGCCCACCGSTTTGATCTGCCWGCGGTYGGYTTGCGCTATATGAATGTTTACGGCCCGCGCCARGATTAYCACGGCGCTTATATTGCSGTSATTATGAAAATGCTCGAHAGVATTGACAATGGTATCGCGCCGGACGTTTACGGCGACGGCAGCCAGGCCTATGATTTCGTTTATGTGGAGGATTGTGCAAAAGCCAATGTTTGTGCCATGCAGGCCGATACAACCGCCGCATTTTATAATGTTGGCACTGGCAAGCGCACGACCATCAAAACTGTGGCAGAAATGCTGCTCAAATTAACCGGTTCTGATTTGCAAATAAATTATTTGCCGGAGGGTGAGACTTTTGTGAAAAACAGAATTGGTTGCCCGAAAAAAGCGACGGATGAAATCGGATATACTGGTGATGTTGACCTTGAATATGGTCTCAAACAACTGATTGAATGGCGGAAAAACAATATTGAAGAAGTCGCAAAACGGCGCGATAAAAACCGTTAGGTTTAACGGCGGATAWAATTATGTGTGGCATCACAGGTCTCTTGAATACAAATAATGCCCCTGCCGATTTAAGCATTGTGCAGGGTATGACGGATCTGCTTGCCCACCGCGGGCCGGACGGGGACGGTCTTTACAAGGACGGGGCTTTAGGCTTGGGCCATCGCCGCTTGGCGATTATTGATTTGTCCGACGCGTCTGCGCAGCCGATTACCAGTGAGGATGGACGTTATACGCTGACCTATAACGGCGAGCTGTATAACTATAGGGAAATTCGCCAAGAGCTCATACATAAAGGCCACAGTTTTCAAAGCTCCGGTGATACGGAAGTTTTTCTAAAGGCTTTGATACAGTGGGGCGAAAAAGCCTTGTTGCGCTTTAACGGCATGTTCGCATTTGCGCTTTGGGATAAAAAAGAAAAAACACTTCTACTTGGCAGAGACCGGTTTGGTGTCAAGCCGGTCTATTATGCGCAATTGAAAAACACATTTATATTTGCCTCCGAAATAAAGGCGTTCAACGCCCATCCCGATTTTCAAACTCGTCTGAACATGGCGGGCTTGGCCGAATATCTTACGTTTCAGAACTTTTTATCGGACCAGACATTATATGCGGATGCGAAGCTGTTGCCACAGGGTTCGTATCTTAGGATCATTCAAGGTGAGCAGGTTGGGCGTCCAGTACAATATTGGGATTTTAATTTTCAAGAACCAATAAACCCGCCGTCCAAAAGCGAGTTGCTTGACGAGTTGGATTTCTTGTTCCAGCAGGCCGTAAAGCGGCAATTGGTCAGTGATGTTGATGTTGGGGCCTATTTGTCCGGCGGTATCGATTCTGGTTCAATCACCGCCATTGCCTCAAAAAACCTGCCCTATATGAAAACATTTACGGTCGGGTTTGATCTCAGTTCGGCCTCTGGTGTCGAGCTTGCATTTGATGAGCGTGTAAATGCTGAATACATGTCCTATGTTTTTAAAACCGAGCAATATGAAAGCGTCCTCAAGTCCGGAGATATGGAACGCGCACTTCCCAAACTGGTTTATCACCAGGACGAGCCGCGCGTAGGGCAATGTTATCCGAATTTYTACGCGGCCAAACTGGCCAGTGCCTTTGGCAAGGTTGTGCTTTCTGGCGGCGGCGGCGATGAATTATTTGGCGGCTATCCGTGGCGGTATTATCGCGCCGCCGGGAAAAGTAATTTTGATGATTATGTCGATACCTATTATGATTTCTGGCAGCGGCTTGTTCCGCGCGGATCGTTCCATAAGATATTGTCACCGATCTGGGATGAAGTGTCCCAGGTAAATACCAAAGATATATTTAGGAACGTGTTTAACGGTGATCACCCCAAGAAACTAGCTCCGGAAGACTGTTTAAACATGTCGCTGTATTTTGAAGCAAAAACATTTTTAAACGGTCTGCTGGTTATGGAAGACAAGCTTTCCATGGCCCACAGCCTTGAAACCCGCCTGCCATTTTTAGACAATGACCTGGCTGATTTTGCTATGCGGTTACCTGCTTATATGAAGGTTGGAAATTTACACGAGGTGGTTTCACTAGACGAAAATGAGGCAAGCGGCAAAACCAACAAATATTACCAAAAAACCAAGGACGGAAAACTGGCATTGCGTGAGGTGATGAAAAGACACATTCCAGCCAAGGTCACCAATGAAATAAAACAGGGTTTTTCCGCCCCCGATGCCAGCTGGTTTAAAGGCGAAAGCATTGATTTCGTCCGCGAACGTCTGATAGATAATGACGATTCCGGTATTTATGATGTGCTGGATGTAAAGACCGTAAGAATGCTGGTCAATGAGCACCTTACGGGTAAAGAAAACCGGCGCTTGTTAATCTGGTCTTTGTTATATCTAGATCAATGGTGGAAAATTAACACACCGCAAATTGATACATCTACGGCTGAGCCGTGAGAGTATTATTGACAGGGGCAACCGGGTTTATTGGCAAAAAAATCGCAAAAAACCTGCATACCAGTGCAGATGTTTTTGTAGTTGTGCGCGATAAAAGCGCTGCCCCTGCTCTTGATTTGTCTGAATTTTGTACCCTAATCCAAGATGACATAGCGCAAGAATTGTCATTGGATAAATACCCGAAGAAAATTGATGCGGTTATACATTGTGCGCAATCTATGGCTTATCAAACCTTCCCGAAAAATGCTCTGGATGTATTCCGTGTCAATGTTACGGCCACCGCCCAGCTGCTTGACTACGCGCTCAATGCGGGGGCGGGTTCATTTTGCCATATCTCCAGTGGTTCGATTTATGAACCTTATGGGCATATATTACATGAAGACTGTACTTTGACCCCACATTCCGTAAACGGTTGTTCCAAAGCGGCGGCGGAAATGCTGGTGGGAAGCTATGCCGCGCTGATGAAAACCTGCTCACTTAGGCTTTTCATGCCTTACGGCCCCGGCCAAACCAACAGATTGTTGCCAAGCCTTATTGATAAAGTTCTTTTGTCAAAAACCATCACCTTGGCGCAAGGAACTGGCCCCATAATTGCGCCTATCCATGTTGAAGATGTCGCAAATACCATCGCCGAAGCTTGCAAAAACCAGTGGCAGGGGATCGTGAATATTGCCGGTACGCAAACTATGTCCCTTTCGGATGTAGTAACGGCAATTTCAGAAAACCTCAAACAAGATTTAAATATCAAAACCACAAGCGAAGACCCTGTCAATCTAGCCCCGCCCCTGGATGTTTTGAAATCGAAAATGCCAACAGATAGCTTTATCAATTTTAAAACTGGATTATCTGATACAATCAATGCATTCTTACTTGAAAACCCGATCAGAGGATAAACCATAGGGCCGGCATGAGCACCACAAAGAACATACTCGTTTTATCCTCAATGTATCATTATACGCATATGAGCCAAATGATTGATTATTTGGCCGCCTATAAGATATATTCCCGGCACAATTATTTCTATCATAACTTTGTCTATGATTTTGATCCCAAAACCATAGATTTTGACCGCTTTGACGTTGTCATGATGTCACATAATTTTTGGCCGATGAATTTGAGCGCGGAACAAAGAGACGCGTTGGCGAAAACCAAAGCCTTAAAAGCACTGTTTTTACAAGATGAATATCAGGAAATCCGTAACATCAACAAGGTTATGGACGAAATGGGTATTGATCTGATGTTTTCGTGTGTCGCGGAAAAAGACTTTGATGTTTTCTATCCGAAAAAGCGGATAAAAAGCTTGCAGGGCGTGTATAGTGTTTTAACCGGATATGTGTCAGACGCCATGATGGCACCAGACATGTTCCAGTTGGAAAATAAGACAATTGATGTGGGTTTTCGGTCTCGGGTCTCGCCTGATTTTTTAGGTAAAATAGGCCACGAAAAACTGCGGATTGCGGAAAAATTTGGCACATTTGCAGCCGAACAAGGCCTTGGCACAAATATTTCTGTTAATGAAGAAGACCGCTTGTCCGGTCATCATTGGACTGAGTTTTTACAACGCTGTAAAACACAATTAGGCACGCCCAGCGGATCGAGCATTATTGATTTTAACGGGACATTGATGAAAACCTCGACATCCTATCGTCGGGCCTTTCCCCATGTACCATTCCAGGAAGTGTTTGACGCCAATCTTGCCAGGCATGACGGAAAATACGTTATAGACACCATCTCGCCTCGAACATTTGAATGTGCAGCTACAGGTTCCACAATGGTGCAGCTTGAAGGGTATTACGGTGGTTTTTTAGAGCCCGGCAAACATTATATTGAAATCAAGTCTGACTATTCCAACATGAGTGATGTGGTCGAGCAAATTCGTGATACCGAACATTGCCACACCATCGCCGTGCAAGCCCATAAAGATTTGATTGCCAGCGAGAAATACAATTTCCGCACCCATGTGGAAAGAATTGATGATATTTTTGATGCCCACTTACCTGCTTCAAAACCCCGTTTAACCACCATAGACCCAAAAGCTTTTTATCACCAAATGATCTGGCGGCATGACCAAAGTTTTACCATGGGCGAGCAAGGCTTGCACTATCTTGATAGCTTTAAGGCGGATGAATTACGGGCTCTGGAAGCCAGTAATCAAAAATTGAGGCAAAAGCCATTTATTGGAAAAATGTTGTCGCGTACCGGAGGTGAGCCGCACAAGAAAGTACTCAAAGGCAAGGTGGCCCTGGCGATTGCCAAGAAAATACCTGAGTTTCGCGCCTTGCTTGTCAAAACCCTATTGCCCGGTGGCGCAAAACCCAATCCCGAAGCTGTTCTCAAAGATATATTATTGCTCAGTATCATCAAAGCGGCACATAGCGACATCCCAAATACTGGTACGGCGTTTCAAACCCGGCTCAAATTTACCGACAACAAAATCGTTCTGGAAGGCTATGTTGTTGGACAAGAAAACAACTATGAAGATGAGGACGGGTTAAGACAAAGCGGTGATGGAGACAACGACAGTAAAAATTTGCGCAGCAATTTGTTTGCAACCATAAAAAATCCGGATAACAAAATTGCCATTGATCTGGCAAAAGTGTTTCCCTTGGCCAGTTTTGCCAGCAGCACTATTTTCTCATGGCCTTTATATGGGCAAATTGAGGCCTTTCGTTCCCATGCAGATCTTTATTATAACTTGAGCGCTCTCAATTTGCTGGCGCGCAAATACCCCAAAATTGTTGAACAGGCATTATTGTGTGCGTTGGAGCCGTGTACAGACACGGACATGCAATTGTTTGCCCGGGTTTTTACCACGCCGACCACCTAAAAATTGCGGCACTCACCACGGCCTAACTCAAAGCGTATTGGCTTAAAGCCGGGCGAATTTTCTCCACATCCATCCCGGCGGCAGCGGCGGCGGAGATGACGCCATCAACCCCCATATCCTTAACATTGGCGAAACACCATAATGTGGCCGAGCGCATGCCGCTGGCACAATAGGCCAAAATCGGCTTGGGCAATTCGTCAAAAGCTTTGACCATTGCATCAATTAACGCAACGGATAATTGCCCTGGTTGCATGGGGATGTGGGCATAGGATAGCCCGCATTCTTGCGCCATTTTTTCTATGTCGCTCGCAAATGGCTGGCCCGGTTTTTCCATATCCGGACGGTTATTGATGATCGATTTGAAGTCTGATTTCGCGATAAAATCAAGTTGTTCAGGGAATACCTGCATAGATATAGATACATCGTCCGAGAGTTTTTGAAATTGCAACATGGGTCATTCCTTATATTAGGTAGTACTAATATAGATTGCGACGGCACAATTGCAAGGTTTCATTCCTATAATCCAAACCCCAATGCCGCCCAATAAACAATACCGGACGCCACATAGGCCAAGACGAATAAATAGGCAAACATGATAAGCGGCCATTTCCAGCTATTGGTTTCGCGCCTGGTAATGGCCAGGGTCGCCAGACATGAAGGCGCAAATATAAACCAGACCAAAAACGACAAGCCCATAGGGATCGTCCAGTCCGCGCCAACTGTTATCCTCAAAGCATCCGTGTCCGCCACATTGTAAATAATCGCCAAAGTGGACACCGCGACTTCTCGCGCCGCCATAGCCGGGATCAGGGCAATGGACATTTCCATATTAAAGCCGATGGGGGCCAGGACGGGTTCAATGACCCGGCCAATCATGCCGGCAAAACTATTTCGGACATTGCCGTCATTATTCGGATAGCTGGAGAGGAACCAGATGATGATAGAGGCGGGCAGGATGATACGCCCCGCCCGGTTTAGGAAAATAACCGCCCGCTGCCACAGCCCGAGCAGATAGATTTTAGGAGACGGAAATTTATAACTGGGCAGCTCCATCAATAATGGTGGGGCCTCCCCTTTGGTCAAAGTGCGTTTGAAAACGAAAGATGCCAACAGCGCAAAGACGATGCCCGTAAGCACCAGCCATGACATGACCAAGCCTTGTAAATTGAGAAATCCAACGGTGGTTCTGGGAATAAAAGCCCCGACCAGCAGGAAATAAATGGGCCAGCGGGCCGAACAGGTCATAAGCGGGGCGATCATGATTGTGGTTAGACGGTCGCGCTCGTTCTCGATCGTGCGTGCGGCCATAATCCCCGGTATGGCACAGGCAAAACTGGAGAGAAGCGGAATAAATGCCCGCCCATTAAGCCCGACTTTAGCCATCAAAGTATCGACCAAAAACGCGGCCCGCGCCAAATACCCCGATGCCTCCAGCGCCAGGATAAAAGCAAACAATATAAGAATTTGCGGCAAAAACACGATGACCGCTCCGACCCCGGCAATAATGCCGTCAACCAATAATGCCTTGAGCCAACCATCCGGCAAAACCGATCCAATCATGGCTCCAAAATGGCCGACCCCGGTTTCAATCATACCCATGGCAGGCCCCGACCAAGCATAAACCGCCTGGAACATCACAAACATAATGCCCGCCAAAATGACAACCCCCCAGACCGGATGCAAAAACAAATCATCAAGCCGCTCGGAGGTATCACGAGCATGGGGTGTGATCACCGTGCGGGTGGTAATGGCGCGGGCCGTGTGTTGTATGGCCTTTAAATCGTCACCAACAGGTTTGGGGGTTTTAACATTTTTTGCCGCAATGTCCTCGACCCAATCATTTAGAAAATTGGTAATAGCTTCCCGCCCGGCTGTGCGCACGGCCACACAAGCAATCACCGGAACACCAAGTTCCTGCTCCAGCTCGACCAGATCAATTTCAACCCCGTCGCGGGCCGCCATATCCATCATGTTCAGCACCACCACCATGGGAAGGCCGTAGTTTTTGGCTTGCAGAACATTGTGCAAATGGGTGCGGATATGGGAGGCGTCCATGACCACCATAATCCCGTCCGGTGCGGCTTCCCCGTCTAAATTACCGCGCACGGCATCAATGGTGACCCGCTCGTCGGCGCTGTGGCCACAATCGCCGTAAACCCCCGGCAAATCCAAAAATTCTATTTTGCGCCCTTGGGACGATACCATGATACCTTTGGCGTATTCCACCGTCACACCCGGATAATTGGCCACCTTGGCCCGCCCACCTGTCAAGGCGTTGAACAAAGACGACTTACCGCAATTGGGCGCACCAAGTAGCGCAATCCGGATAGTTTTTTCCTGGGTCTTTATGTCTTGTATCCCCTTTGGCATTTCACTCGACCCCGGAAGTATCGACCAAAATCATAGCCGCTTCCGCTGGACGCATGGCAATCGAAGCGCAATCATGCAGGCGGATGTTCAGGGGCGATCCGCCAAACATTCCAATATGCAAAACCTCGACAATATCGCCTTCAGCAAACCCGATTTCGCGCAAGCGGGTTTCTATAGCGTCGGTTTTTGCGTTAAAACCGCTAATGCGCGCCCGGGTGCGCCGTGTGCCTAATGCCAGTTCGGCCAATGTCATGTAATACTCTTTTGTTGCCTTTGGTGTTGTTTCTAGTCTTTGTTAATGCGAATTGTTCGCAATAGCAATTGGGAAAGTAGGTTAAATTGTCGCAACAAGTAAAAAACATAATTGGGCCATTTTCACATAGACACTGGCAGACCCATCCCCTATAAACCCGCCTCGATGCAAGTCGCGATTTGTTCGCGAACACGCAAGGCGGCCGCATAGCTCAGTTGGTAGAGCAACGGATTGAAAATCCGTGTGTCCCTGGTTCAAATCCCGGTGCGGCCACCAGCCTTCGCCCCCCCCCAAAGAGAAAAAGGAGGGGGCTACGGCTTGGCAGGCCAGCCAGGTAAACTCAACATTATTTTAAGAACGCATAAGGGGCGAAGGCTGTCACGCCGAAGATTCAGCGTAGGCGGACTACCGAACTATCGACAACAAGACATTATCCGCATTGAATACTGTGTATATAAATGAACAGATATACCACCGGAGAGATTTTATAAAATACGTTTATATTCTTGCAAGTGAAAACGACCCAGACAGGCACTATACCGGAATCACAGATAATGTTTCCAAGCGTCTCGAAAAGCATAATTCCGGCGCTGTCAAACACACCGCAAAATATAGGCCTTGGCATTTGAACACTTATATTATGTTCGCAGATGAAGAACGGGCACGCGCATTCGAAAAATACGTGAAAACAGGCTCTGGCCGCGCTTTTGCGAAAAAGCGTCTTTAAGCACGGCTCGGCGAGGCTTTTAGCGCAGACGCGACGAAATTTTAGCTGGGGGTTATAAGTTGAGATTAAACAGGCTTCCCAAACAGGCTTAACACGCATATAAGCCCCCTATGAAAAAATTATCACCCGTTCGTTATTTCCTTATTCTTATTGCCGTCTTCACCCTGATCTTTATGGGTCTGTCGTCCATATCCCACGGGCCTAAACCCAAGAGCGCTGATATTGCGTTGGACCAATTCTCTGGTGAGCGGGCTTTGGTGCATTTGAGCGATATGATCGGGGACAATAAACCCCATCCCACGGGCTCCGCAGAAAATCGGCGCGTGCTGGAGGTTTTGCAAAACAAATTTGCTGCACTTGGTTATGAAACCCAAGTCCAAAAAACCCTGGCCTGCACCACCCATTATCCCGGATGTTCCCAGGTCGAGAATTTCATTGCCGTGTCTATAGGCAGTGGTTCAAATCATAGCTCTGGTGATGCCATTATGCTCACCACCCATTATGACAGCGTACCAGCCGCACCGGGCGCAGGCGACGCCGGGGCAGGGGTGGCGGCTTTGATCGAGGTGGCACGCATATTAAAGGCTGAACCTACTGGTTCAAATACTGTGATTTTCCTGATAACCGACGGCGAAGAAGGCGGCTTGCGCGGGGCTTCGGGGTTTGCCAATGAACACGAATGGATGAAAAATGTTAAATTGGTGGTCAATCTGGAAGCTCGGGGCGCATCTGGCCCCAGCACCATGTTCGAGACCCATCCAGGCAATCTGGCGCTAATCCGCCAGTTCGCAAAAACCAATAAATACCCTGTGGCCAATTCATTATCCTATGAAATTTATAAATTACTGCCCAATGATACGGATTATTCCATCTACCGAGATATGGGCGTTGCGGGCTTAAACTTTGCCTTTACCGGTGATGTCGCCCTATATCACTCGGCCCGCGACGACATTGCGCACCTCGACAAATCCAGCTTGCAACATCACGGCGAAAATGCTTTGGCGGCGGTGCGGGCTTTTCGGGATGTTGATTTAAACACATTGGTCGGTGAAAGCGACGCTACATATTTTGATGTGTTTGGCCGGGTGTTGTTACACTGGCCATCAAATTTGAACCTGCCATTGGCTTTATGGGCCTTCATAATTATTGCCGTCGCCGCAAATAAAAGCCGTACAGGCTGGCGGCAAGATTTACTGGCGGCAACCGTTCTGCCCGGCGTGATTGTTTTGGCGCTGGTGTTTGGCTGGCTGTTGTCCTGGCCGCTGGGGCATTGGCCGCAATTGTTTTATCTTGACCATCCCTATCCGTGGCCGGGACGTTTGGCCTTGCTGTTTGTGGCCGCTTTATCGGCCTGGATTATGGCCAGAATATTTCGAGACAAAAATGTAAGTTATAATATGCTGGTTTGCTTGGCCGGTGTTTTTCTGGCATTCCTGTCGCTGATTGTTGCCAGTAAAATGCCAGGTGCCAGCTACCAATTTTTGGTTCCGGCGATAGCCTTGGCGGTCGGGTGGATTGTTGATATGCTCCTCTGGCGCAAACAGGAACGCTTCGTCTGGGCCTTGCATCTTGGCTTAATCAGCGCCGCTTATATGGCCGTTTATCACTTTATCGCCCTGGAAGTTATCGCGTCATATGAGCTCTCCTATGTCCGCATAGCCCCGCTTATCCCTCTGGCCTTGCTCCTTGTGCCAGTATTTATGCAGGCCGGTCGCCAAGACAAAAAAAATCTACGCCTACTGGGCTTTGGATTTGGCACCGTGGCTATAATTGCGACCATGACCAGCGCCTTACTGCCCGGCTTTAATGAGACACATCCCCGCGTGCAAAACCTGGTGCTTGAGGTTAATGCCGACACATCAAAAGCCCGCTGGATCTCCGAAACCATAGGCGGTGAAGACAAGGGTTTTCTAGCCAAAGCGGGGTTTTCTAAAACCAGACAAGCTATACAGCGCTTTGGGATCTATTCCCAAAACCGGTTTACCAAACCGGCTGACTATTCTAAACTACTGGCACCACAATTTAATCTGCTGAATGATAAGGCAGAAGGCGAGCACCGTATTTTGAGCGTCGAAATCGCAGCCCGCAATAATGGCTATGGGCTTTATCTGCATTTTCCGGCTGATAACAGGCCATTAACCGTGCACATTAATGATATGCTGACGGCTGAATTCGGCCCGAGTTCGAAATACAAAGATATTTCCATCAGAGGCCCCGGGGATACCACCTATACTGTAAAATTGGTTTATCCAAAGGGGCGAAAAATCCAGCTTTCATTGGAAGAAAGTATTTCTATACTGCCGACCCAAACGGACGGGATGGCAGACTTGCGGCCCGCAAATTCCGCGCCGGGATTTTACGGAGACAGAATACAGATTTTCACCACGGCCATATTCGAATAATAATCCGCTCGCATTTTTCTCCCAGCGGGTTATAATTTGCCGAAATCATTTTGGAGAATCCTATGCGCACCTCATCCACACTCAAGTTTACTACTGCCCATACTGTTATCCTGGCCGCCGTTTTGGCGCTTGGACTGGCTTCTTGCGGGCCGAAAACCCCTGAGCAATCAGAAAGTCAAATACTGATTACCGAAGTTGAAACCGGCAATGTTTTGCTGGACAAATGGAGCGGCCCTTACGGCGGCGTTCCGCCTTGGGATAAGGCTGATGTAGCTAATTTCGGCCCGACCCTAAACGCGGCTTTTGAAATGTCCCGGGCCGAAACCGACAAGATAGCCAATAACCCAAACCCGGCCAATTTCGACAATACGATTATTGCCATGGAGAAATCCGGCGCCGCTCTCACCCGAACAGCACGCGTATTTTTCGTCCATGCCGGCAATCTCAACAAAAGCCCAATGCCGGATTTACTCAAGGAATTTTCACCAAAATTTGCCGCACTGAGCGATGAAGTCAACCAAAACCCGGCCCTATTTGCCCGCGTTAAATCCGTGTATGACAATATGGAGGAGCTGGACACCGAACAAAAACGCTTGGTTGATATTTATTATCAAGGTTTTGTTCGCCAAGGCGCAACCTTAAACGACGAAGACAAAGCCGAAATGAGTAAAATCAATGGACGGTTGGCGACATTGACCAACCAATTTGGCCAAAATGTCCTGCACGACGAAGAAAGCTATATCACCTATATTGATGACGAAGCCGGGTTGGCGGGACTGCCTGATTGGCTCAAGACCTCTATGGCGTCGGCGGCAAAAGCCAATGATAAAGAAAATCAATGGGCGATCACCAATACCCGTTCCAGCATGGATCCGTTTTTGACCTATTCCGACAACCGGGCCATGCGCGAAAAGGTCTGGAACACCTATTATAACCGGGGGGACAACGGTGATGAATGGGACAATAATGCCATCATCACCGAAATTTTGCAACTGCGCGACCGCCGAGCTAAATTGCTCGGCTTTAAAACCCATGCCCACTGGAAGCTGGATAATCAAATGGCCAAAACCCCTGAAAACGCCATTGCACTCATGGAAAAAGTTTGGCCCCATGCTATAGGGCGCGCCAGCGAGGAAGTGGCCGAAATGCAGGCCATTGCCGACGCCGAACAAGCCTTTATTAAAATTGCGCCTTGGGATTACCGCTATTACGCCGAGAAAGTGCGCAAGGCCAAATATGACCTCGACCTCAATGAGGTCAAACCCTATTTGCAAATGGAAAAACTGCGCGAAGGTATGATGTGGTCGGCGGGCGAACTTTACGGCTTCACATTTGCCCAAATCGACGACGCGCCGGTCTTCCACGAAGACGTAAGGGTCTGGGAAGTCAAAAACGCCGACGGTAATCATGTGGGTCTGTGGTATTTTGACCCCTATGCCCGTAAAGGCAAACGTTCCGGTGCCTGGATGAATGCTTACCGCACCCAGCAAAAACTGGACGGAAAACCGACCACGGTTATCGTCTCCAACAATTCCAATTTTGTCAAAGGCGAACCGGGCAAACCCGTGCTTATTTCCTGGAGCGACGCGGAAACCATGTTCCACGAGTTCGGCCATGCCATTCACGGGCTGAATTCCGATGTCACTTATCCGACATTATCCGGCACATCGGTTTCGCGGGATTATGTGGAATTTCCGTCCCAGCTTTATGAACGCTGGTTGACCACACCGGAAGTGCTGAATAAATACGCGGTGCATTTCGAGACCGGCGAACCTATCCCTCAAGCACTTTTGGACAAGATTGAAAAAGCCTCGACTTTCCGCCAGGGCTTTGACACCACGGAATATCTGGCCTCTGCTCTCATTGATATGAAATTGCATATGGCCGGCGGCGATCCTATTGACGCCGATAAATTCGAGCGCGAAACTCTGGCGGCCTTGGGCATGCCGAGCGAAATCGTCATGCGCCACCGCACCCCGCATTTTGGCCACATTTTTTCGGGCGGTTATCACGCCGGATATTATTCCTATCTCTGGGCCGATACTTTGACCGCAGATGCAGCCGAAGCCTTTACCGAAGCAGGCGGGTTTTACGATAAAGACGTGGCCAAACGCTTGCGCGACAATATCATGTCCGTGGGCAATACCGTGGATCCAGCCGACGGGTTTCGTGCCTTTAGAGGCCGTGATGTGGAAGTAGAAGCTCTGATGCGGGACCGGGGTTTTGCCGACAAAAAAGRCRARTAAWYCKGTCSAGSCCGGTGCGCTRATYTCGCACCGGTTTCGCGGTTTTGCACCCTTTGAGAACACGCTGGAAGGACTGCGGACCGCCTTGGATTTTGGGGTGGGCAATCTTGAATTTGACGTGCGTATGGCCAAATGCGGCACGCCTATGGTTTACCACGACGAATTTGCCTTGGACGGCAATGGCAAAGCGCAGTATCTTTGTCATCACAAAGCCTCTGAATATCAGCACCTCGGCGGAGCATTCGCAAGAATGCCAACGCTTGATGCTTTGTTTAGCACGATAAAAGTTCACAAAAACCAAACCGCCAAACTGCTGATCGACATCAAGGATTTGGGATTTGAGCACGAAATCCATGCTCTGGTTATGTATTACCGCTTGCAAAAGCGCGCCGTCTATGTGTCCTGGGTGGCGGAAGTTTTGTACCGCTTGCATGATCTGGCCCCTGAAACCCCCCTGTGCCTGAGCCATTGGTGCGCGGATGTCAGCGCCGAAGTGGCGGCCAATCACGACATGCATATGGCATTGGGCGGCATTATCCCGCGTATTTCAGATCCCCATATGATGGGCGTGCGCTATGGCTGGGTGGTGAAAGAGCCTCTGGCTGGCCATATGCTTACGGTGTTAAAAAAACCGGGCAGCGGCATTTGCGTGCCAGAAAACATGCTCACCCGGTATTTAAGCGATTTCTACCACAGCCAAAACCTGTTCGTCTCCACCTTTTCCTACACAGACTGGCCAGCGATCAATGCCCACAAAGACAAGCTAAATGTCGATATGTTTTTTATTGATAACAAACAGGTTTTTGTGAAAATTTGATTATAGTTACATACTCTCCTTCCCCCATTTTTCATGGGGGAAGTACCCCGAAGGGGGGATGGGGGTCGACGCTCTTGCGTCGGTATGATGCTAAAGTATCTTGTGTGAGTCTGTTGTGCGCAAGAGGCGCACGCCCCCATCGCCTCCGCAAGAGCTACGGCACTTCCCCCATGAAAAATGGGGGAAGAAGATTGTGCATTGGAATTGTAATTTACTCAAACTCAGGATCCGCGTCCGGGTTTATGTCGTTGGCGGGGATTGTGGCTTCGCCGTCGCGGCCCGGTATAGCGTAACCGCCTTTAAGCCAGCGGNCCAAATCCACATCGGCGCARYGYTTGGARCAAAACGGGACGAAGTCCTGGCTTTGCGGTTTTTTGCAATTTTTACAAACCTTGCTCATGTCTCGTCCTTATATACGTCAACGCTGGCACCAGACACGACGCGAAAACGCTCGCCGATACGCTCCGCCATTGCTTTGCGCCAACCGATAGTGTCCGCTTCCRGCCACGCGAAGGCAGCANMCGGCACTTGCAAAACCAGCCGACCGCCGCCGTCGATATTGGCTTCGGTGGCCAGTCGCCGTAAACCCTGTAAAGCCAGTGTTTCGCGGGTTGGCTCCCCGTTCTTGTCCATCATGATCTGGGCTATGGACGGCCCCCTGCGCGTGCGGGTCAGCTCGACCGTGCCAAAGCGCGAAAAATTGGCGATTTTCGGCAGATCAGGGTCATTATTGAACCCGTCTTTGAAAGTTTGCCAGACATCCGCCTGCACTTTTCTTTTGCGAAAATTTGGAAAATCTATCAGCAGTAAACCGCCAATACCACGCTTGCGAATTTGCCGGGCTATTTCGCGGGCGGCGGTAATGCCCACGGCGCTTTTTTGCCCGCTTCCCGTATCTACATCAATCATAGTGCCGGCGCGGGTGTGCTCGATAGTGACAAAGCCGCCGCCTTGCAGGGCAATTTCGGTCTCCGCCGCTTCGTCAATACCGTTGATATGACCGTCTTCAAACTTGATACCGGGGTAGCGGGCAGAAATGGCTTGGCGCAGATCAATGGTTTTTTCTTTGCCCGGCTTGTCGGCACCGCTTGGTTCCATAAACCGAACCAAAGGCYCCTTGCCCGGCTCGGCCTGRCGCAAAACCTCAACCCGCACCAATGCGCCTTCAACCAGGCGCGGCGCGTTTACGGCCATAGAAAATCTAAGCAAGCCGTTGTCTCCTGATCCCATGTCAACAAAGGYGGCCATCATATCTTTGTCGATGCGCAAGACACGCGCACTAAATACTTCGCCCTTACGGGCGGTGTCGCGGTCGCTCCAGCGCCGCACATAATATTCTATATCGCGCTTGTGGTCGATGACGGCGGCCCGTTCCTCGCCGATCGCTTGTTCAATACGGCATAATTTAGCCATTTAAATACCCCGTTCCAATTAACATATTGCGGGTCTCGTAAACCGGCAGGCCAACCACATTGCTATAGGAGCCGCTAATATGGGAGATGAAAGCTCCGGCCAGTCCTTGTATACCGTAACCGCCTGCCTTGCCGTCCCATTCACCACTTTCTAAATACATTTGCATTTCACTTTCTGATAACCGCTTCATCTTGAGGCGCGTCTCCACAACCCGCGATATTTCCCGCCCGTCCGGGGCTATTAAACACACCCCGGTAAATACCCGGTGGGCCCGTCCTGATAATAGTTCCAGGCAAGATCTGGCCGTTGCCAAATCTTCGGCCTTGGGCAAAATCCGCCGCCCGATCCCGACCACCGTATCTGCGGACAAAATAAATGCGCCTTTGTTTCCCGGTGCAATAGCTTGCGCCTTGCCTATAGCCAACCGTAAAGCATGGGGCTTGGGCAGCTCGTCCTTATGCGGGCTTTCGTCAATATCCGCTGGGACAATACTGTCCGGGCATATACCAATACGCGCCAACAGCTCAAGTCTGCGCGGTGATGCGCTGGCCAATATTAAGGGGGGAGGTTTTGGGCCGCTCATGAGCGTACCAACTTATTTGAAACGGTAAGTAATCCGTCCTTTAGACAGATCATAGGGGGTCATCTCAACGGTAACCTTATCACCGGCCAAGACCCGAATACGGTTTTTACGCATGCGGCCCGCCGTGTGGGCAATGATCTCGTGATCATTACCTTCAAGTTTGACGCGAAATGTCGCATTGGGCAGAAGTTCAATAACCTCGCCCTCAAATTCCAATAGTTCTTCTTTTGCCAATTGGGTTCCTTTTTTTACTCAAATTAGTATTTACTCAAATTAGGTTGAAAACAGCAGCAATCATATCCGGCGCAATTCTCATGCACCGCGTTTAACCACGTCTGCACCACAATATATAGGCATTTTTTTAAAAATTGCACATTTTGGGTCATAAAAATAGGACGAGGCGCGTTATTGAGGCTTAGCCCTTACCGATTGTGTAGAAGCAATGGGTAAATTCAGTTGTGCGAGACTGTGGGCGAGGTTCTCCAGATTGAGCGTTATAAAGGTAAAACGTCCAATATTGTGCGTATTGATAACCCCGCCTTTTCCCATCATCCGAACATGATGGGCAAGGTTAGTCTCGCCTATGCCTGTAGCTTCTGCCAGTGCTCCAAAGCTCAACCCCTTCGCGCCAGCCATTTGCAAGGTGCGCACCACCAATAACCGCCGATAATGACCCAGCCCGTCAAACAAAGCCGCCAGCTTTCGGAGCTCAATATTCTTATCGTTTATCATAATAACTAAACTAGTTTAGTTATTATGATAAGGCAAGCTCTTTCGTGAATTGTGTAGGGATATGGGTGGTTTGGGAAAATTGGAATGATTGCTTTGGAGGAATACAAAGAACTCACCATTGTAAACGAGGACGGTACGATAACCTGGACGCAGTTTGAAAAATCCGCCCATTACCTACAAGATGTTAGCCGCAAAAACGGTGAACCTAATTTTGAAGATTTGAAATCTCACCTCTTGGGTAACGTAGTCTAATTATAGAACCTCTGGATATGGTGGGTAAAGCGGCTTTGCCGCTTATCCACATACCCACGAGGTACAGCTACAAACTCATCATTTTGAGGGATACTAGTCGAAGATTGTTGCACCAGAATCAAAAAAATATAATCACGCGATTATATCATATTTAATGCAAAAAACTTAGGCTTTAAGCACCTTTCTGGACGCAGCACTGTATGCTTCGGCCCAGTCGGCCTGCAACCCCGCCGCATCAACCGGATCCATGCCGCCTTCCAAAACCGCTTTCTTAAGACTAAAATCCCCATTGTCATCAATATAGGGCCCCGCTTCCGGCACTGCTTCTAGCGCCAAGTTAATTGCTTGTTGTTGCATATCAAGCGAGAATTCCTCAGTGTCTACCACTGCTTTCCCATCAATCGTATCAATCACCAAAGTCGGCTTAACCTGTCCACCGTCTGTACTCGCTACTGCTGGGGTTGGTTTGTTGTTCGTTCCTGATTTTTGAGCGTATACTGGTGCTGCCGCTAGCACTGTAGCGAGTCCTACTAGTTTTAACCTTGCTCGAACTCGAGCCATCATGGATTTTTTGTCAGGAGCCGCACCAATTTCTGCACGTGCAACATCCAGTCTACCATCGACAGCCGGGTCAGTGTTACTACCCATGAAAACAAGGTTATTTACAAAATATTTGTGCAAGCCTATCATTAAAAGTCCACTTTATTTTTCGGCGTGTCGCCAACTACACCGCAAATACTAGACCAGATTACATTAACAATCAAATACTGAATCCCGTCGAAAAATCGGCAAGATTTTAGCATATTTGTAATGGAGCAATCTTCATCCAATTTGCCGCCAAATTTCAGACACCATTGCAGTAAGGCCGACCGAGGAGGCGTTCTTGATTTTTTACGCCAAACATGAAGACTATGGCCAATGTTTCCAATCAAAGCTTTTCACTTTAGACGTCTTGGACAAATCCCAAAATCTTCACAGCCTTACAAATTCCTTATCAATCCGCATCTCGATCACATCGCGCACGGCGCGAAAATTGTCCATCATGGCGCGCACATCCATAGCGCCCTGGGTTGGATCCGGGGTCGGCCAGCATTCTATCCGGGTATCACTATCGTCAAATACGGCCCGTACTGCCTCCTCTACATCTTCGGTAAAGGCAATGACAATATCATAACTGGTGTCGGATATTTCCGATAATGTTCTGGCTTTATGGGCGGCCATATCAATATTTTTCTCGCCCATAACGGCGACCATTAAACTGCTCAACTCTCCGGCCTCCAGACCGCAGGACTGCACATATATATCCGCCCCAAGCTTTTGCTTCATCAGGCCCTCGGCCATGGGTGAGCGGATGGAATTCAGCGTACATACAAATAATATGGAAGCTGGCAATTTGGTTTTCGTCCCCATTATGGCCGCCTATGCAGGGCGCAGATCAGGGTAAACAGACGCCTTGAGGTATTGAAATCTACTTCGGCGGCATTACGTAAACTGTCTTCAAACAAACGCGAGCCTTCATTATGCAGACCGCGCCGTCCCATATCTATGGCTTCGATTTGCGCCGTGGTGGCTGTGCGGATCGCATCATGGTAGGCTTCGCAAATCATAAAATAATCTTTGATGATGCGGGCAAAAGGTTTGAGAGAAAACGAAACCGTGCCGCGCGGCATGCCGTTGGTGCGCTGTATCTCCAAAACCAAGCGGCCCTCGTGCAATGACATATTGACAATATAAGGCCCGCAGGCTGAATCTTTGGGGCAGAATAGGTTTTCTTCCAACAGATCAAAAATTGCTACCCGGCGTTCATGCTCCATTTCGGGACTGGTGACGGGCAAGCTGTTGGCGTCAATATGCAGCTCGCTTATATAATGGTCGTTTTCACTCATTTATTGGGTGGAGCGGAATGCTTTTCGTGGTGCGGGCCGCCTGAATATCAATCAACCTGACCTCCAGACATTCGCAAGCAACGCGAATTTCGCCGCCGCCAGCAAATACCAGACGGATTTCACCGCCCGGCGGTTTTTGCGCCGGTAAAAACTGCATGGACAACAAAACCAAAAATGCATCTGGATCGCTTCGGTCAATGCTTTTCATCTGTACCGACAGGACATTGTGCAAGCCAAGCCCGGATTTAATCCGGCTGGGTGTGTCGGTCTCGTGGCAATAGCGACTGGTGATAATCACCAATGAGCGCCCGCTGCGGTCATAATAAATATCCCCGACCCGGACAATCGCGTCTTGCAATGCCGCCGATACGACATTTAAACTGTCGCCTGTTTCCGCCAATAATCTCAATCTCGTTGCCATAATTATTCTGATACCCGTTTTATGCGCGCGCCGCAATTGCCAAGCTTAACTTCTATTTGTTCAAAGCCTCTGTCCAGATGATAAACCCGGCCAACTTCGGTGATGCCCTCTGCGGCCAAACCTGCCGCTATCAAACTGGCTGAAGCCCGCAAATCCGTAGCCATGACTTGTGCGCCCTTAAGTTTGGGCACGCCTCTAATGATAGCTTCGCGGCCTGTGACTGTGATATTGGCCCCCATGCGCGATAATTCCGGGCAGTGCATAAACCGGTTTTCGAAAATATTTTCGCGAATGATCGACACCCCGTCTGCCAGACACACCATGGCCATAAATTGAGCCTGTAAATCGGTCGGAAAACCTGGATAAGCCTGGGTTTCCACGTCCACCGGATGAATGGGGGTACCGTGGCGCTCGACCAGAACCGAATTTTCGTCCATTGTCACCTTTGCCCCGGCTTGGGCGATCAACGGCCATAATGAGCCCAAATGATCCGAGCGCACATTGACCAGGCGCACGGCTCCGCCTACTGTCGCTGCCGCCAACGCATAAGTGCCGGCTTCGATGCGGTCAGGCACGACGGCATATGTTGTGCCGCCCAGTTTCTCTACACCCTCTATGGTGATTTCGGAACGTCCGGCGCCGCTAATCTTTGCGCCCATAGCGTTTAGGCATTTGGCCAGATCGACAATTTCTGGCTCCCGCGCCGCGTTGTTCAGGACGGTTTCGCCCTTGGCCAATACCGCCGCCAGCATGGCATGTTCGGTGGCGCCAACACTGATGAACGGGAAAGTTATCTCCGCACCTTTAAGGCCGCCTTTGGCCGTCGCAATGACATAGCCTTCGCTGAGTTCGATTTCGGCCCCCATGGCCTTGAGCGCATTTAAATGCAAATCTACGGGCCGCGCACCGATGGCACAACCGCCGGGCAAAGACACTTTGGCCTTATGGGCCCGCGCCAAAATCGGGCCAAGTACATTAAAGCTGGCCCGCATTTTTCGCACCAGATCATAGGGCGCGGTTGTGGAGCTTAGGGTTTTGGCATGTAAGCTAAGGTGTCCATTATGCTTTTTGTCCCCGTCCTTCACCTCAACCCCGAAATTCTCCAGTAAATGCCCCAAAAACCGGGTATCGCGTAGATTAGGCATATTGGTCAGTGTTAAAACCTCGTCGGTGAGCAAACAGGCCACCATAAGCTTGAGGGCCGAGTTTTTAGCCCCGCTAATGGAAATCTGACCCGATAAGGGGGTGCCGCCTTCTATAACAATTTTATCCATTAGACTTACTCACTGGTCATATCTCCAAACAACTAAACGGAATCAATTGTCATCAAATTGTTAGGCCAAATTAGGGCCGCTTACTATATATTATTTCGAGGAAAGTTATTTAGAAATATTGCGCTTCTTAACCGCCTGCTTGCGGCGGCGCAAATTATCGCGCAGGGCTTTGGCGATCCGGGCCTCGCGGGCTTCATGTTGTTTTTGTTTTTCTGATTTTTGTTCATCCATAGTCAATATTATGGCCGCAAGCTGGCAAATGTCAATTCAGCCTTGTTATATCAAATCAAATATAGCCCATCTGGAGATTTGTGGCATATTCTCAAATTAGCACTAGCTTTTTTAGACCGGTTTTGGTTATCCTGTAGAGGAATAGGCGATGTGTGCGCTTTAAATTGCGCCCAGCCAGAAAGTTGAGTTGAAATGCCGGAAGATACTGCGTCCGGCTCTGGTGGCGATGGCGGTATGTCCGTGCCCCAGAGTGAAAATATAAAGAGTGAAAATATAAAGCGGCAACGCCGGACGCGGCGCAAACCGCAATATTATGCTGCCATAGACCTTGGTACGAATAATTGCCGCCTGCTGATTGCCTGCGCAACGTCCCGCTCAACCATCAAGGGGTCTAGCAACGACATTAACAACAATTTCAAAGTTGTAGACTCGTTTTCCCGTGTGGTGCGGCTCGGTGCAGGTTTGGCCAGCACAGGGCGGTTATCCCAGAAAAGCATGGACATGGCGGTGGAGGCTATCGCCGTATGCGCCAACAAAATGAAAGCCAAATCTGTCAAACGCTGGCGCTGTATTGCCACCCAGGCTTGTCGGGCCGCAGAAAACGGCGACGAGTTTCTGGAGCGGGTCAAAAAAGAAACCGGACTTAGGTTCGAGACCATATCGCCGCGTGTGGAATCCCGGCTTGCCGTCATGGGTGTCTTAAATATTATCGACACCAGCAAAGATGTGGCACTGGTCATCGATATCGGCGGCGGCTCAACCGAATTATCATGGGTGGACGTGCGCCGTCTGCGTTCGGACAATAGCAAGAGCCGCCTGCACCGCCCACCGATTTCCGCCTGGGTTTCTTTGCCCATTGGGGTGGTTAACTTATCCGAAATGTATCCCGAAGACCACACAGACAGGGCAGGTTGGTACGCGGCTATGAAAGCTCATGTTTTGGACGAAATCCAAAAACAAAACAAAGACAAACAATTTACCAATATGTTCAGGGACGGCGACGGCCATATTGTCGGCACGTCGGGCACGGTCACCAGCCTGGCGGGCGTGATGATGAATTTGCCCCATTATCAGCGCGATAAAATTGACGGTATCTGGGTGGACGGCCCGGCCTTGATCGACACGGCCCGCGCCCTAAGCGCCATGCCGTTATCACAACGCCAGACCACGCCTTGTGTTGGTGATGACCGGGCCACGATGATAACTGCCGGATGTGCCATTTTAGATGTGGTCTACGGTTTATGGCCATCCCAAAAAGTCCGGGTCGCGGATCGGGGCTTGCGCGAAGGGTTATTGATGGGGTTGATGCAGAACTCTCCAGATAAGCATAACAGTCAAAAAGGCGGGCAAAACAGTAAAAACGGTGGCAATCATGGCGAAGAATAAAGACCCCAAAGGCAAAATGAGCGGCGGCAAGTCCACCGAGCCAGCCCGGAGATGGCGCAAGCAAAATGTCAAAGGCGAGGACAATACCCGCCTCATGGACGAGCGGGTTAAAACCGCTCGCGGTCGAAAAATATCTTCTACACTGTGGTTACGCCGTCAACTTAATGATCCTTATGTTAAAAAAGCCAAAGCAAAGGGTTATCGAAGCCGCGCCGCTTTCAAACTGATCGAGTTGGACGAAAAATTTAAACTCCTCAAGCCAGGCGCGGTCATTGTCGATCTCGGTACCGCGCCGGGCAGTTGGACGCAAATCGCTCTTAAGGCCAAGCCGGGGCGGGTGATCGGCATTGACATTCTGCCGGTTGA
Organism: Robiginitomaculum sp.; assembly: GCA_002733385.1. Lineage (GTDB taxonomy): Bacteria > Pseudomonadota > Alphaproteobacteria > Caulobacterales > Maricaulaceae > Robiginitomaculum_A. The sequence continues at coordinate 38,781 of NVVO01000017.1, read as the reverse complement.
GCCATTTCCGGGAGCGGAAATCATCGAAATGGACTTTATGGACGAGATGGCCCCTCGGGTGTTGATGAACATGCTTGACGGTCCGGCGGATTTGGTGATGTCGGATCTCGCCGCCAACACCACTGGTCACCGCCAGACCGACCATTTGCGCACCGTTGCCCTGGTTGAAGCGGCGGCGGATTTCGCCGTCCAGGTYTTACGTCCGGGCGGGTTTTTTATCTCGAAGGTTTTCCAGGGCGGGGCCCAGCGTGATTTGCTCAATATGCTCAATCACAATTTTCAAACTGTCCGCCATGCCAAGCCAAAAGCATCCAGAAGCGGTAGCCCCGAAACCTATCTTGTCGCCAAAGGATTTCGCGGCAAAAAAGAATAATATTCGAGTATCTTGAGTAAACATCACAAATAAAGATTATGCCGCGCCTTTGCCAATGTGCGGCGGTACATCGTCCTGGAAGTTGTGCTGGAAATCAGACGGCTGAACCAGCGGGTCATCATCTATAGGCAAAGCTTGTTGCTGCTGGATTTTTTTATAGCATCCCGGCGCGACCATTTGCGGCGCAAAACCAAAATTCATGTCGTCGAGTTTTTCGTGAACGCCCAGCATTAAATAGCCATTACTGCTGATCAATTTTCCTAGCCCGCGCAATATACGAATGCGGGCCGGGGTGGTAAATTGTTTGAGGCGTCCCCTGAACATGACGATTTGATAGGTGCCGAGCTGGTCAATATCCGCCAATAAATTATGATCAATAAAGGTTATTTTATTGCGTAAATCAGGTTTGACCACCCAATCTTCACCGTCCTTTTTAAAATAATCAATCAGATGGCGAATGGGCAATCCGCGCTGGACTTCGAAATGGGTAAACCGTCCGGCCTTGGCCCGCTCCAAAGCCTGGGAGGGATAATCAACCCCGGTTAATTTTATCTCCATATTGGGTAAWATACGCTTTAGTTTGTCGGCCAGAATGGCGGCGGAGTAAATTTCCTGGCCACTGGAACAGCCGTAGGAGAGAATGCGGACTTCGCCCCCCCCGTACAGGCCGTGCAATTTCGGCAAGAGGATATCGCCCAGAGCGGTGTAGCCGGCGCGTCCGTCGAAAAACCTGCTGGCCCGCTCCAACAAAGCCGTGACCACATGAATGGCCAAACGGGTTTGGCCACGCGAAAACAGCTCATCGATCATTTGCGTCAGATCTTCAAACCCTTCCTTGCGGGCCAGTGCGGCCAATCGGGTTTCCACCAGAAACGCATGGTCATCTCCCAGTTTAACACCCACAAGTTCAGCCGTCAGCCGKTTCAGGGCCTCATAGTAGGAGGGTTTAAGGGAAAGAGTTCCGCTCATATTGTCTATCAGCCTATTTTTAGGTATTGGGTCAACCCAGCAGGCCGACCTCGGAAAATTTCGATTCGAGGATATTGGAATCAAACGGTTTCATCACATATTCATCCGCCCCCGCATCAAGCGCCTCAGCAATTTTTAAAGCGTCCCGCTCAGCCGTGCAAAACACAACGACAGGCTTGGTGCCGCCGTCTGTAGAGCGCAATATCTTTAAAAACGACAGCCCGTCCATAATCGGCATGTTCCAATCCAGCAGAATCGCATCCGGCATGGAGATTTTACACATTTCCATAGCTTCGCGACCATCACTGGCTTCGCTGGGGGTGAATTTCAATTCACGTAATATCCTTGTTGCGACCCGGCGGATCATTTTGCTGTCATCAACAATTAAACAGGTCTTTGTGGCATTATTCATCATATCCCTCACATATTCACGGCCGGTGGGTAGAGTTTCACCTGCTCTTTTTGGTTATTTGTTTCATCTGGTGCAGCTTTGGTTTGGTGTTTCTTTGGCCGTTTTATCGGGCATAGGATTTCCAAAACCTGGATGTCCAGTCCGGTATCGACGCCGTGCACAACATCTCGGTCAGCGTGTTTGGTGGTTTTGTGGTTGATGTGGCCACCAATATTTTGAAACTCCGACATGGTGTGTGTCTGATCCTCATGTTCCGGTAAAGCGTGTCTTGATAAAGCATGTCCGGGCCAGCTTACAGAAATCAGATGTTTCTGCCCCAGACCTTTTTTCGTTACACTGCCGGTCACAGAGATTTGCCATACCCGCCTTGCATATTTGTGTGTCAGTGTTTCGTCCACCAAGCCGTAGCGAACGATTTCCAGACACATATTTTCCAAAACGGCCTGTAATGGTTTGACAATGCTTATATCAATATTGTCAAAACCCGATGCATAGGAGAGGCTAACACCCACGCTATTCAAACGGGCTTCGCTCAACACGCGATTGGTAATTTGCCCCATCATGGTTTCAAAACGCATAACACCCATAGTGTGAGAGAAATTATTTGGCTTGTTTGTTTGGTGATTTGTTAATTTGGTAGACGCATTTACCTTGAGAGCATTATTGTGCCCATATTGTGTAAGAAACTTTATGGCTTGCTTGGGGTCGCCGCCGCGCACCAGACCCAGCAAGGGAGTGAGAAGTTTCGCGGCGTTCTCATTGGCGGCTTTTGKGGGTTGTATTGAGGTGGCTAATGCAGGCGCTATGGTGTGTTCGGACTTCGGGTTTTTAAACTCCGGGTCTATTTCGCGCAGACCATTTTCGTACAGGCCCAGCAACGATTTAAGGCGGGCGAGCGCGGMWWRRAWASSSSCMRCMTTGTCGGGGCCGCTACAGTTTAAAATATCTTCACATAATATGGCCGCCCGGTAAATTGCACGGGCTTTCAGGTTCACGGCGGCGTGCTTTATCTCGTGCAATGCCGCACCTTGCGATACTACCGAGACATCACCACCACAACCCATTAACTGGCCTAGGTGATTTTGGGCAGTGGTGACAAATTGACGTTCAGCAGCAAACATAAAAAATCCGGGACTAAATTGCGGATTTCACTGTGCCGTGAATTGGTTAAAGACGACTAAACAAAACGTGCTTGTTAGGGTTTTTATTGTTCGTCTTGCTGTATTGGTAAAATTGCGGCAAATGTAACGGTTTCCCCTTCGATGACCGCCTGGATGCTCCCGCCAGTTTCGCGTACAATCATACCGGTGTAAAAAGGTTGTATATTGCGACCGGAAAATCCGTCCTGCGGTGCTTTTCCGGCCAAAGTATGCGCGACTTCATCCTCCAGACGTGCCTTTCGGCCTGTGCATATAAGCGACACATTTGCGGCCGCTTGTGATTGGCTGGCTTTGACCACAACCCTACCGCCGAGCGGCACGGTTGCCACGCCTAACATCACCAAATTTAGCAAGGTGCGGGCGGCAGGTTTGTCAAGCCCGTCCGCTTCCACTTGCCAGTCCAGCACAATTTTGCCGTCCGGATATACGCCGCGGCACAATTCCTCCAGCTCGGCAGTGGCGATTATAGCGGGCGCTGAACCGCCGGCCCCAAAAGAGATGCGCAAAAATTTAAGCTTAGCTGATGCTTGCGCCGTGCCGACTTTAATCAAATCAATGGCATCCTCATGCATGTCGGCACTGTCTTCGTCGTCTAGCAAAGACACACCGTTTACCAGCGCACCAACCGGGCCGACCAAATCATGGCATACCCTAGCACATAAAAGCGCGGCCAGGTCGGAGGCGGTGAGTTTTAAAACAATGTCTGACATAAGTATATTCCCATATGCCCTATTTTACTTGGGCGATTTTAGAATGATTCGTCTGGTTTCAGGCAAACCATAAACACAAACGGCCCAGATAAAAGAAAATTTTGTGTGACTATGTTCGCGGCTTGATTAAATGCTCGTCAATTTCGCAGATCATGGAATATTGCAAAATGTGCCACCTTACCGGATTGTGACATTTTAACCGGGTTCGGTTTCTTTATTTGCCTAATCGTGGGTAATCTTCTATACATCTACTTTGCTAAATACAGGCTAGGTATTTTTTGCAATCTTTTGCCCCTGTTAACCAAACATTAGGCATGATAATTGCAAGACCAGACAGTTGTAAGAGCAGGCGTGAAAATATAAGAACGCAAATGCTGGGTTTTTATCAAGGGCGCGGTTAAAGGAACGGGGAAGACGAAAATATGGGTTTTGGAATGGGTAACTTGCGACAAAAACTGCGCTGGGGTTGGGCGGCTGTGCGCAATGACGCTAAAACCCTGTTCAAACATACCAGCGGTAAAACCCCCAAAAACACAAAACCTGTAGTGCTTGCCGCAGGCGTAGTGCTGGCAAGTGTGGCGGCGCTGGGTCTGTCTGTCGGCAATACTGACGCCGCCTCTGAAGTTCCGGCCCTGGATATAATATCGGTTGTGCCAACATTAAGCGCTGCCGAGCTTTATGATTTTCGCGGCCATGACGGCCAGACAAATATACAAGATATGCGCTTGGCATTGACCCTTGAATCCGGGCAATCTTTAGGGCCTTTATTGCAAAGAAACGGCGTTGATCCTAGCACGGCTTACAATGCTACCCAAGCATTTGCTAAGGCCTATAATCCGCGCAATTTACGGGCGGGGCAAAAGATCAATTTATATTTTGCGACCGCCGAGCGTATAAATCTTACTGGCCTAACGCTTAAACCAAATGCCGAGAATACCGTATTTGTCGAACGGGGTTTGGACGGGGAATTTACCGCTAAGAAAATTGCGGCGGAATTTGACAAAACCCTGGTCAAAATCGAGGCCGGCATTGAAAACAGCCTGTATCTGGATGCCCAAGCTATGGGGGCGCCCGACAAGGTGATTGTCCAGTTCTCACAAATCTATGCCCACAGTGTCGATTTTCAGCGCGACATCCGCAGGGGTGATAAATTCGAAATGATGTTTGAAATTTACCGCGACCACCAAGGTAAAACCATCAAGGCCGGGGATTTGGTGTTCACCAGTTTTTCCCCGCGCGGCAAAACTTCTGAATATTACCTGTTCGAAAAATCAAATGGCCGCGAAGGTTATTACGATCAAAAAGGCAAGGGTGCCAAAAGAATGCTCATGCGCACCCCGGTTAACGGCGCACGGCTGTCGTCGCGCTTTGGCAGTCGCAAACACCCTATTTTAGGCTACCGCAAAAACCATACGGGTGTCGACTTTGCCGCGCCCAGAGGTACGCCGATTATGGCGGCGGGGACGGGCACGATACTGCAAGCCGGGCGGTTTGGCAGTTTTGGTAATTATGTCAGCATTCGCCACTCGGACGGATATGTCACCGCCTATGCCCATATGTCAAAATTTGCCCGAGGGGCCAAAAAGGGCCGTCGTGTCGTTCAAGGCCAAACCATAGGCTATGTCGGGACAACGGGCCGCTCCACCGGCCCGCACCTGCATTATGAAGTCCATAAAAGAGGCAAAAAAATCAACCCTATGAGCTTGTCAACATTATCCGGCAAGCCCCTCAAAAAAACCGAACTGCCGGAATTTCATAAACGACGGGACGAAATTCTTGCCCTAAAAGCCGAGGCCGGGCCTGCTCTTGAAGTAGAGACTTCGCAAATTGTTGGTATTGTGGAGGACACATCAGCAAGCATAAATTTGCTGCCGGGAGTTCAGTAATATTTTGGCAATAGTTTATCGACTATAAAGCACCGAGCGCAAAACTTATAGAGCTTGCGGTTTGATGTAATGTGCCTATGTTATATTAGACATATTTCACTGGAGGTCTAAATGCTCGATTTGTTTAAACAATTTTTCTCTTTCAAGAAATTGATGAAAGACCGCCTGGTGGCGGCATTTTTCTTCCTTGGGCTTGTGGTGGTTGTGGTCAGTTTCTTTTCCGCATTGGGCGATGCATTTTCCGCCTTTGGCGATGGGAAATTCTTGGGCGGCCTTGGACTGTTTTTTGCCGCGTTTTTCAAAATTCTGTTCCTGTTTGTCAGCTTGCGCCTGATCAGCGAATTGATGATTGCCATTTTTCATATCAATAACAATTTATCACCTGACGGCGGCAAATCCGATACCGCCGACATTGATGTATTTGAAACCACCCGCGAAGCGGCGACCAAAGCGGCCAAATCCGCAACATCAGCCACCAAGTCAGCCATTGAAAAAACCAAAACCAAATTGGCCGAACGTAACAATGACGATGATGATTATCCGGATTATGAAGATACGGTGCCGCCAAAACGCAGAAAAACTGCCGCGAAAAAAACTACAGCCCGTAAAACCGTAACTAGAAAACCTGCGGCCAAAAAACCTGCAAAAAGAAAACCAGCAACCAAGAAAACCGCTGCAAAAAAACCGACAACCAGAAAAACGCCCCCGAAAAAATAATCGGTACGGGCTTGGCTGTTCTGCGCTAAAGACACGGCTATATGCAAGCATGTTAACAAGGAAACATGATGGATATCAAAGTTAAACCTGCCCGCATATATTTAAAAACACCGGAGCAAAAATGGGTGCGGCGCGGCGGAATGGCTGCGTTTCTATTGCCGTTAGTATGCGTTATTCTCTTTGCCGGGTTTATTTTTTTTGATGAATCTTCTACGGGCGCAATCGGCATCGACTTGCTCGGTATTGTGACTTTATCGGCGATACCACTCGCCGGTGCATTTTTGGCCGCATTTTTGGGGACACGGGAAATCCGCAAGAAAAACCAGCACGGGTTTAAGAGCAAGCTCAGTTTCATCTGGATTGGCGTAAAAGTCGGATTTATCGCCCATTGGACAATTGCATTTTTAATGTTTTTGTATATTTGGACGTCGATGTTCCCAGGATGGATAGACGGGGCTCTGGGATTATTCTTGAGCACTGCCTTCGGCGTAACGTATATCACATTGCTTGTGTGGGGGTTTCTCACCTTGCCGCTCAGTTTTGCAGGCGGGTTTATTTTCTGGTTCGTGGCCGTGAGGGGCAGCGAGAATTTGATGGCGGAAACGTTTGATTAGGCCTTATTATTCGGTTGATTGTCCGAATACACTAACCCTCTCAGGCGCAATTTACGCTTTGGACTGATCCCGGCCAGCACCAATATTCCGGCGAGAATGCCTAAATTCTTGATGTGGTTTTGCAATTCATGGGCGGCTTCGATGCCGGTAAAATTCCAAAAATCGTGCATGGTGACATTGATCACCAGTATATAAAACACAAAGCCGAGCGATGTCAGGCGCACATAGCGGTTGCTGGCCAACAGCACGGCGCCAATGGTTTGCGTAATCCCGGCAATATATAAAAGCGGCAAAGCATAAGGAAGACCGTGATGTTGCATCATTTCAAGCTGGGACGCTGGTGCCAATAATTTGGCAAGGCCCGGCACGAAAAAATACAAGGCCAGCAATGTGCGGCCAATGGTGATCAATATTTTTGATGATGTGTTCATCGTTATCTTCCTTAAAACTGTTGCTAATACCCACTTGGTGAAAAATGCATAAAGTCTTTTTGCCTGCCTTTAATTCTTCCACCGTTTTTATAGCCTATGCTTTTAAGGGTGCGTACGGTGGCTGTGTTTACATGCACTCTACATATCTAGTAGTTTTTGCAATTCCTCAATTGATAACACCTCTTGTGTTCTGTGAAGCATGGCATGGCAATTTGGGCATACTGGGATTAAGTCCTTAATTGGATCGACTTCATACTCCCTCTTAATTTGCGAGAGCGGTATTTTATGGTGAACGTGAATATAATCTTTCCCTAAAGCCCCATAGACATTTTCAAAATTAAAATGACACACCCTACATTGAAAACCATAATAATCTAAACATACCTTTCGTGCCTTAGGGTCACGTTCAAACGCATTTATTGAGACTTTAGTTGAAGCACCCTCAAGAAATTTCTTTGGCTCGTGAATCTGCTCTGGTAAACAAGTGTTGTCATATGGCACTGCATACCAATTTTTGTCCTCCTTTATTAGATATTTCACAGAAATATTTTCTTTAAAGCTTTTAATTGTTGCACGGCCTAACCCATCTGCGCCTCGATTTTCATCTGAGTAGATAAGTGTAAAGGTTTTCAGAGTGAAACCCATTTCCTCAACAAGTCTTACGTGCTCTCTGGACTCCAGATATCCCGGGGGTTTTCGTCCCTGAGCATTCCGTTGCCAGCTTTCACTTAAAATCAATGCCTTGTCGCCATCAATGTTGTTGTCAAACTCACCAAAAATTATGGTTTTTTCAGCTTCATTGATAAATGACCAACTCCATCTCCAATTTTGACAACTTGCATTTTGAGATTCAATATATTTTTGCCTACTCACCTATTAATTTCCCGGCAAAATACGAATAAATAAGCGCTTGTGAATGGGCGGTTTCTTCCAGGTTTGCCGCGCCGGCATGACCGCCGTCTATATTTTCGTAATAGACGAACGGAATGCCCAGATCCTCAAGCCTTTGCGCGAATTTGCGGGCGTGGGCCGGATGCACCCGGTCGTCCTTGGTCGAAGTATAAATATAGCTCTCAGGGTATTTTACGCCCGTGCGAATATTGTGATAGGGAGACAGTGTACGAATATATGCACCTTCCGCATTATCATCATCCGGGTCGCCGTATTCACCAACCCATGATGCACCCGCCAGCAATTTATCATAGCGGCGCATGTCGAGCAGCGGCACACCTATGGCTATTGCGCCAAATAAATCAGGCCGCTGGGTGAACATCACCCCCATGAGCAAACCGCCATTAGAGCGGCCATGAATACCCAGATGCTCGGGACTGGTGATTTTCTTGGCGATCAAATCTTCGGCCACGGCAATAAAATCATCATAGATAATCTGGCGTTTGGTTTTCAGACCCGCCTGATGCCAGTCCGGGCCAAATTCACCGCCGCCCCTGATATTTGCCGTTACAAAAACCCYGCCGCGTGCGAGCCATGCTCGCCCGGTGGTGGCAGAATAAGACGGATTGATAGAGATCTGAAAGCCGCCATACCCATAAAGCAAAACCGGGTTTTTGCCGTCCAGTATGATGTCCTTACCCCGCACAACATAATAAGGGATTTTGGTGCCGTCCGTAGATGTGGCAAAAAATTGTTCTGCCATCATGGAGGAGCTATCAAACCAGCTTGGCAGGGATTTGGCTTTTTCGGCCTGCATGGTTTTTGTGTCAATTGTCCACAATGTGTCCGGGGTCAGGAAGCTTTCCGTATTGATGAAGGCGATATCTTCTTTGGAATTTGTACCGCCGATGGAAATGTTGCCGTTTTTGGGGAAGTCCAATTTGGTCTTTGTCCATTTTCCGCCTTGGAAATCTAACGCATAGGCGGCAGCCGATACATTTTCGTACAGGCTCAGTAAAACCGCATTTTTGGTCGCTCCAAACCCGCCAATGGACTGGCGCGAACTGGGCGCAATCACCTCATTCACCGTATCAATTCTTCCGGTTTTCATAAAGTCTGCAATGGAGAACGACACCAGTGCACCGGACTTAAATGTTTTGCCATCTTTTTGAGGCCAGTCTTCTTGCAAAGTCACCAATTGTTGACCTTTGTACTGGCTTCCCAAACTGGCTTTAAGGGGTATAGGCAGTTTAACCGGCACGAAGGCATTGTCGCCGCTGCGGGGTATCCAGAAATATTCACGGGTATAAAATGTCACGGCGCGAACAACCATGATCTCGTCTTTGCCGTCGGCGTTTTCAAATGTGCCTGGCCAAACGCCAACATCGGTTTTCTCGCCGCGCATCAATTCGCGGGCCTGCGTAAGCGGTGTGCCGCGTGTCCATAATTTACTGATGAACGGATAACCACTATCGGTCATAGTGTTTTGCCCAAAATCAACCCCGACCAAAAGATTGTCTTCGTCGAGCCAGGCCGTGCCGCCTTTGCTTTCTGGCAGGAAAAACCCGCCGTCCACAAAGGATTTTTCGTCCACATCAAATTCGCGCCGCTCCGTGGCGTCCTTACCGCCGTTTGACAGGGAAACTATACAGCGCACATAGTTCGGGGCCAGACAACTTGTGCCTTTGTTGACCCAGTTTTTACCCTCGGCCTTGGACAGAGCGTCAATATCAAGAATGGTTTCCCATTCGGGCGTATCTGTGCGGTAGCTGTCCAAACTGGTGCGCCGCCATATACCTTTGACATGTTTGTCGTCCTGCCAGAAATTATAGGCATGGCCGGCCCGGTAACTGACATAGGGGATTTTTTTTGGCGAATTATACACTTCCAATAACTCCGCCTTCATGGCCTTATAGACATCACCCTGCATCAGCGGTGCGGAGCGTTCGTTCCAGCCCTTGACCTTGGTGAGTGCCTGCTCGCCCAACACCTCTTCCAAGTATAAATGATCGTCGTCGGTTTGACCCGGCGTGGTGTAGTTCATAGGGTTATCCTTGTTGAGCTGGTGTGCAGTGACGACAGATTGCTGTTGTTCATTTGCTGTTTCGTTTGAATTTTCAGTGCTGGTCTCGCTATGCTGGCAAGCCGTAAGCGCCGCCGCACATAATCCCAAAAGCAAAAATTTCTTCATATCTATCCCCTAATCGGTGTTTGTCCCATAAAACCTTATAAGCGCAATGAGAGCAAGGGCGGATTGTAAAAAGGATGCGCTCTAGTAAAATCAATGAAACCGTGTTATTGTAGGAACAGGTTTTGTTGGAGATTAAGTATGCGCACTGGAATTATGGTCGTTACTGGTTTGAGTATGGGCTTGAGTATGGGCTTGAGTATGGGCTTTTTTGCCTTTTTTGCCTTTCTTCCTACAAACGCCTCTGCCCAATCTTTGGTGATTGGCGACGGCGGCGCACAGGAATGCTATTACAGTGTCAAACATGGGGATCCGGGCCGAGCGACAACCATTAAAAATTGTAGAAAAGCCCTACGTGACCCCAATTTATCACTCAAAGACGAAGCCGCGACCCATGTTAATCTTGGTATTTTGCTGATGCGCACGAAAAACTATGAAGCAGCCCGGCGGCAGTATGAAAAAGCGCTCTCAATGCGTTCAGATTTGCCCGAAGCCCACATCAATTATGCCGCAAATCTGATTTATCTTGGTGATTTCAATCAGGCCGTGCGTTCTGCCACCACCAGTATTGAGCTGGGGACAAAAAAAATGCCCGAAGCCCTGTTTAACCGGGCTATGGCCTATGATAATTTGAAAAAATACACCCTTGCCTATACGGATTTGAAAAAAGCCTTGGAGCTACGCCCGAACTGGAAGCCTGCTGTGTCGGCCATTGCAAATTATGAAATTGCGGCCCAGCCAAAAGCGCAAGGTTAAGTGCTATTATCTACCGTAGGTGAGATCATTTTGAGTAGGCCTTTGGCCGAATTCTGGTCGAATTTGAAGCGGAATTTCAAATACACGCCTTTTTGGGCATATTCTGCGTCGGCAAAATCCCGGTCTGTGTACCCCGAAACATTATAACCGAGGCTGAGCCAGACATTTTCTACTGGTGACAAGCCAACTGAAGGCCCGTAAGCATAGCTTGCCGTCTTGGTACCTTGATCGATTAAAATTGAGCCGTGCAGGCCAATGTCGATTTTTTTTGTGACATCAAAGCGGGTTTCTACCCCCAATAAATGGCTAAAACCGCTGAATTTATTGTCATCAAGCACGCTTTTGACATATTTTACCCCGTAATTCCCCGTCACTTGCCAGCGCTCCGAGATCATTTTGTTGGCGGTAAAATTATTGACCAATTTTGTGGTTTTTGCACCTGAAAGACTGTTTTCATGGACGATGTCTAGACGATTAAGAAAGACCGTGTCATTGTTCTTTGGTCGCCAGGCCGCACCCAAACGGCCATCAATGCGGCTGGACTTGCCGCTTGTCGGGATAGTGACATTTGAAACAACAGGTGTGCCGTCGTCTTGATTGCGAAAATTGGCCCGCACCGCACCGGCAAAGGACAAGGTTTCGCTCATCTCTCTGGCAGCCGCAAAACTGGCATTGAAATCTCTGGAATTGGTGCTTTTGCGGGTTTCCAACCGGCTCGATATGCTGGTTTTGCCGGTACGGTAACCCAGACCCAGATAAGCGGCGGTGAAGTTTTGATTGGTCTCAAAGCCTGATATTGCGGCGTCGGGTGCAATTTGTGTAAGTGGGCCAATTACGGGGCTGGTGATGGGATTTGGTACGGGATTGGCTACAGGATTTGCTACGGGATTAGGCGCGGTATTCGTGTCGGCAAGTACGCGGCGGTTGGACAGGCCCAATGACGCGCTCCATTTTTCATTGATCTGAAATTGCTGGTCAAGACCAATGGTCGCGCCAATACGCCGTCCGCTATCTGAGGTAATCATATCGGAACCTGCTTGGATTTCGGTGCCGGCCCACGGGGCGTAGCTAACGGCAAGAGTCGTATTTTGCCCGCTGTTACGCTCCCCGCCCAAAATGTCATGGCTGATCTGGATACGGGCTTTTTTCGTCAAGGTTTTTTCTACGGACAAGCGGGTGCGCTGGGGGAAATCGTCAACATTGCCTTTACCGCCGAGGGGTTGCTCGCGGGTTATTTGAAATGTTGCGCCGTGCTTGGGCAATACATGGCGGGCCCGTATAACGGCGAGGATCGAGCGGCGCTCATTGCCGGCCCCCAAATCGTCTTGAACGGCCCGCAGCCCAACCGACCCGCTCAGGCTGTCACTTTCCTGGCTAAAATTCATCTCGGCCAAAGTGCGCGAATCCCCGGTGTTTAAATTGTCTTCCCTGTACAGGCTAGCGGTCACATTGCGGTTGCCGCGCCGCCCGGTTTTGTCATTTTCGAACTGGCTGATGAGGTAAGATGCACTGGCACCATAGCGCCGCACGTCAATTGTCGAAGTGCTGCGTTGGCGCAGGCCAAACCCGGCTTGTTCGGAGCGGATATACACATTTGCGGTCAGTTTTTTGCTGGTATGGTTGATCTCGGCGAGATAAGCATTTGCGGTTTTAAAATCGTCGCCGGCACTTTGTTTGTTGCGACTGGTGGCAATCTCTGCGCGAAATTCAGTGCCCCTTGTGACTTGCGCGATGATTTCGGCCCCGATCATGCTGGCCTGTGCGCCAGCGCCATTGCCATTGCCGCCTTCATGGACAAAGGTTGAGCCGATCTGCACTTTATCCGCCATGATTTGCTTTTGTACCCGGCCCCCGTAGGACAAATTGCGCTCTGCGTCCTGGGCGGTTTCGTAATCGACAACGATCACATTGGGATTAAAGGCGCTGTCCGATACATCAACGGGCAGGCGAAAAATGATTTGGCCCGTTAGATTGTCAAGGGTGTAGTCGAGATGCCGGGTCAGGATGCGGCGTTCCAGAATAACATCTGCCCTGACCCTGTCGCGGGTTTCGATGGTGATGGTTTCGGAATTGGCCAAAATGGGAGCATTGGACAGGAAATAGGGGCCGCTGGTGCCTTGGGCCGCGATTTCGTCCTTGGCAAAGCCTTGATTGGTCTGGGCGCCGTAACCAATGGCCTGAAATGTTTTGCCGAGATATTCAGATTTAAACCCGGATAGATGACGATTATAGCGGGTTAATTTACCTTCTGTGATATTTGTGGAAAAATCCCCGAACATGGCATAAAAGCTGCGTTTTTCCAGCTTGATATAGACGGGATAACGCGAAGCCGCTTCAAAAGCACTATAGGAACGGTCGCCGTAAAGCGTGTAATAGGCATTTGGGTCTATCTCGGTGTTGAAATCACCATCGCGCGTGCCCCGGCGCTGTTGCGTATCTACGGCCAGGGTCAACAACCAATTGCCTTTGATCAGGCCTTTGGCAAAAAACGCGACACGCCCGTCCGTCACCAAATCTTCCGCCGCCCCGAATGACAAGGCTTGAGATTTGTTTTTCAAACTGTTGTAGGCGGCACTTCCTTCGGCCAGACCAACAATGATCCAGTCACGTTTTTCCGGCTCCAGATACATAAATAATTCTAATCGCCGCCCATTGTCCAAAGTGACAATAATCGTGACCTTACCAGTTTGCAGGGTCGGTTCCAGCTCTATGCGGGCAATGCCGTCCGGGCCAGCGACAATATCAGCCCTTGCTGAATTGGGCGATACCATTTCTTGCTCACCTTCAAGGCGGGATTTATTTAACAAATTATAGGGGGCGGCAATATCTATTTGGGCAATGCGGCCCGCATGTACCGGGCGTCCAGCCTCGTCTTCCAAGCGCACGGCCAGCACGGGATTGGTGCGTCCGTCTGCAACCAATAGAGATTGGTCGGGCAGGGCGGAAGCACGGGCAATGATTTTCACATAATGGATATTGCGAGCAAGGGTTTTGACGGTTTTACCGGTTTTATCCTTAAACACGGCCTCAAAGCTATTGTCGCCCTCCAGAATGTCAACACCGCGCCATCGGCTTAACATCACCGTGCGCGTCTTATTGCTGTCACGGGCTTCAAAGTTTTTTTGCGCGACTTTATGCCCGTTGAGCATCAGTGCAACAGTTTGGCCCGGCGGGTGTTTAATGCCGATATTGACCGACGGGACCGAGGGTGTGCGGCCCGGGTCGGGGTAGACCCAGCCTGTGTCCGGGGTTTGTGTGTCCAGCCAGCCTGCGTCGAAATTTTTGTATTCGGTGCGGTCATTGAATACAGTTTCTTGCTTTTGGGCGAGGGCATCTCCGTTTCTTTTCAAATAGAAATTTGCTCGCCACAAACCGCCGCCTTTGATCTCGACAAATTGGGAAAATGCACTGCCAGCATAGCGGCTGTTTTCCTCGCAGCGCATAATTTCATAGCCCGCCGGCAGAGTTTCCTTGTCGACTTGCACAATATGGGTGCCGGGTTTTAAGCCGCCGAAATTATACAGCCCGTTTTGGTCAGTAATGGCATAGGCCCCGGTTTCCATATACAAACGAACCCCCGCCACCCCGGTGCCTTCGTGGATTTGCCTGGCCCATTTTTCATCACCTTTACAGGCTTGCTCGGCCACCCGCCCGACCAATGTGCTGGTGGAGCGGAGCAAATCCTCGCGCAAGGTAATTGTAGCCCTGGCAATATTCGAAATGTCGCTACCATTGCCGTCGCGGGCGACAATCGTATTGGTGGCTTCCCCGAGCCCTGCACCGGCGCCGACATGCAAGACGTAATTAAGGGTGAGGGTTTCGCCCATAGCCAAAATACCGGCTCTGAATGTCATCTGGCGACCTTTTTGGGCAATATCAGGGTCTTGGGTAGTTTGCCGGTTCAATTTTGCTGTGCCGCGCACATATCTAAAACCGCGCGGGAGCGTATCAATAACCACAACGGTGGAGCTGGCCTGGCCCTGGTTCTCGACTGTAACCGTATAGGGGATAAAATCACCAATATCCGCAAAGCGGATGTCGGTTTTTTTGATCAAAACGAAATCAGTCTTGGCGTCGAGCGGAATGTCAAAATTTAGCGGCCCTGAGCTGTCCAGCATGAAGCTGCGCCCATAGGAGGCTTCATTACCAATAACAAATGGTGCATTGGGCAAATCAACAAAATCAGGCTCGGTTCCGGCAGAGGCGAAAGAGTAGCTTGGGGGTGGTTCAACCTGGATGAAATATTCCCCGCTCGGCAAGAAGGGAAAACGAAATTCACCAGGGCGAATATCATAAACCAAACCGCTTTCATCGGTAATATCTTGCCCGGACATGACGCTGTTAGGATATCTGGATGTGCCGTCTATGCCAAATATTTCGGCGGGCTGCCCGGTTTGTGCATCAATGAGTGTGACGCGGGCATTGTCGACATATTCCCCGGTCACACTGTTAAACAGACGACCATATGGGTCAACCAGGGCCGTATCAACCGACACTTCGGTCGCATCAAAACTGTCAACATAGGTGGCGGTGAGCACCGTGCCGGATATTGTGGTCAAAACCGGGTCATAGACGGGGGTAGGATCGCGGCTGGACGGGATCCAGGCCCAAAATTCGCCCGTATTCACACCAGATTCGTACAGGCGTAATGTGACCATATCGCCGTCTTGCGTCTCAATGACGGCCACAAGCGTCTCAATGCGGTCCCGGTCGCCATTCTGCCCGGCGTCGCTGACCCTGAGAAACATCAATTCGCCGGAGAAATAAGTTGTAGCTGGCATTAAAGGGACAGGCGCTTCGGGCTTTAAAAGGACGCCGGCGGTGCGCTCTGGTGCTGGCATCGGCACAAATGGGCCGATAATCGCCCCATTTGGCGCATAATCAGCCCCCTCTAGTTGCACGGATAGGGATTCCGGTGCATTGGGCGCGTAGCGGAAAAATTCGACGGTAGATTGGGTGCGTGCCGCTTCAATGATAAAGCTTGCGGGATTGGTAAGCACAGTTACAGGCTTTCCGCCCGGTAGCTCATAGCTAACGGAGGCAATATTGGTAACCGTTTGCCCAAGAGTTGCCGCATGGGTGATTTGGCCGGATAATCCGACCAAAAACACAGCAACACCTATCAAGCATCTTACCCACGATAAGATGTACCTGCTCACCATTCTTGTCCCACACCTCACCCAAGTTTCTAAAGAGGGTCACCAAATCGATGATTTGGCGCCGGGTTTATTTTGAGGTTTTGTTAAATTAAAGTCACAACTTACCCGCAGGGTTCAAATATTGCGGGTAAGTTGTGTTAAATGTCTATTTTACCAAGGCTCGGATTGTCACCGTCCCGGTTGCGCCCGCTGCAAGGGTTGCAGAAGACAAGCTCACCGTACATGCATTTGCAACACAATCCGTATTTGTGGCTGGTTGGCTAAACGAACCGCCAGAAAAACCACTARGTGTTGCTGTGATAAACCGTAAATCACCTGGCRGCACATCCGCGATCGCAATGGCGGTCGCAGATGCGGTCGCCCCGTTGTTTGTCGCAGTGATTACRYWKTGRWSMCMYRSMYSRGGAACAGARTATTGATCACCACCACCGGGTGTGCCGGGGATTGTGGCGCATCCTGAACCATCTTGAGTAAATATGCTCACGGATTTTGCTGCGGTTAAGTCCGGCGAGGCTACAATATATGTCGCTGTCGCAGAATGATCACCTGCATTATTGCCTTCATTAGCTGTTCCCGAACCGTCTGCCAGTACGTTTTCGGCCGCACCGGTGAGCGTATTGGTGCCAGCATCGGCTATGACGGCTGCGCCTGGAATGGCACCCGAGCTAGGTTGAAGTGTATCTGCAATCAGAGAGACTTGCGAAGCATCCGTATCGTTTTGTGTTGAGGGAATATCGCCGTCGACAACCACCCAAATGATCGCATCTGCGGCTAAATCGGACGAAGCCGTCCCGCTACCAGGTGTATAAGCGCTACCCGTACCGTCTTGGCCCGGTGCGCCGCCTGGTTCAAAAACCGCGTCGCCATCATCCACATAAAAGGTGATGTTGAGACCACCCGTGTTGAAATCATCGCCGCCCTCGTTAACCAGAGCAAAATTATAGGCTTGTACGTCATTGCCGTTATTGGTCAGTTGAAACACCAATTCCTGGTTTAAGGCACCCGGTGCTACATTGGCGTTACCATTGCTGGCAACGGTCAAATCGACCAGACGGTCAACCGTAAACTCGGTTGGTGATCCTGTATTGTCAATTTGTGGTTGGCTTACCGAAGATACGGTATAGTTAAGCGTAAATGTGTTTTGCACATTAGTGCCCGCCGCAGTCCCGCCCGCATAGGCGTTTGTGGCCGCGAAAAAAGAAATTGCRGAAGCCCCCAGCAATCCCCTAGTCATTAGTTTAATATTAGTCATACCCATTTTCCTATTTTAAGATAAATGTTTACTAGCGGAAAATGGTTAAGGCCTTTCTTAGCGGCATGGTAAAAAAAGGTATAATTTGCAAAAAACCCCCTATATGGTGTAGATTAACGGTCAAATTTTCCGGTTTTAAGCAATTTTTCCAGACCGAAAACCCGCTTGATGATCACCTCAGCCGACCGCTAAAGGATAGTTTTCCACCCGTTTTGGGCGCGACAGTATCGCGGACAGCCCAGCGGATATGCGTAATGTCATCGGCGCTGGCCCGGCGGGTTGAGCCGTCGGTTAGGGTCACAAGCAAACTGGCCCGTTCCACAAAGGTCTGGCCAGAATCTACTGAATATGTGGTTTTTACGCTTTCCATCTCGGCACTGCCGTCAAAATAGGCGACTTCATTGGGGATTGGCATCACCAGAATAATGTTTTCCGCCGCTTCATCATCGTCATTGTAGTAATTGAGCGAATAAACAACCTTGTCACCGGGGGTAACTTTATCGGCTTGCACAAGTGTAATTGTTTGGGTGCCGTCGGCATGGCGGACAATAACTTCGCGTTCTACGGTTTGGGAGGCTGTCAAAGCCAAAGCGGATGTTGGCAGGATTGCAGCCCCGAGCAACAAAGTACAAAATAATTTACGATACATAATGAACCTCTTTCAAGTCTCTATAGTTCTTTAGTTTATGGGCAGCGCGTGAATGCCTCGCCCACATCAATATGTTCTAGATTGTGACAGGGAGTGCTTAATAATGTTTGAACGCCTATGGGCTTCCCATACATTGGCAACTATAAATAAATTATCGTAAAACAATAATTATTATTGATTTACGATAATAAACCTGTATGGTTGAGCAGAATCAATAACCCAGAGGCCCAAATGACATACCAAGAAGATATTCAGATCAGCCAGAACACCGGCGCACATGGACGCAGTAAGCCGGGGTTTTTCAGGCGTTGGGTGAAAATCATTTTGCCGATATTTGTAGTGCTCGGCGCACTTTCTGGCGTGGTGTTGATGGGCATGTTCAAACCCAAGGCGGAAACCAAGGACGAGCCGCCGCGCTCTACGCCAGTGGTAACGGTATATGCCCAGGCCCGCCCGGTGGCTCTGAATGTCACCTCCCAGGGCGAAGTGCGGCCGCGCACCGCAATAAACCTTGCGGCCCAGGTCGGTGGCCGTGTCAACTGGTTGGCGCCTGGATTTTTAGAAGGTGGCCGGTTTTTGCGCGGGGAAGTGCTGATSCGYATYGAAACTGCTGAATATGATTTACGGGTGACACAGGCGCAAGCAAATGTTGCCCAGGCCCAAACCGTGCTGACAAGGGAAGTCTCCGAATCTGAAATAGCCGCCCGTGATTGGGAAGACTTGGGCCAGGGCGAGGCTTCACCGCTCACCTTGCGCAAACCCCAAATGGCCGAAGCCGAAGCTCGTGTGGCCGCCGCCAAGGCTGTGCTTGGTGAGGCTACATTGCAACAATCTCGTAGCGTAGTACGAGCCCCATTTGAAGGCAGGGTCAGCGAAAGACTGGTCAGCATGGGGGACACAATTGCGCCGGGGCAAAATATAGGTCGCATTTTTGCCGTGGATATTGCCGAGGTTAAATTGCCTTTGACCGATATTGATATGTCAAGGCTGGGGCTAGGGATTGGCTTTGTCGCCAGTAAATCACAGCCTGGGCCAGAGGCGGTTTTAAGCGCAGTAGTGGCAGGCGTGCCGCACACTTGGCACGGGCGCATTACCCGTACCAGCTCCAGTTATGATCCTGCCACACGGGTTTTGTTCGGCTATGTGCAAGTAGACGATCCTTACGGCAAAGGCGCAGACCGGGGTGTTCCTTTGGCGGCGGGCCTGTTCGTCAGTGTTAAAATTGCCGGGCGCGAGATAGCCAATAGTATCGTGGTTCCGCGCACCGCCCTGCGCGGTACGGATACGGTTTATATTGCCAACACCGACAACACATTGTCCTTGCGTACAGTCATGGTCGCGTCCTCGACCCGTGAAATGGTGGTGATTAACGGCGGCTTATCAGCCGGCGAGCGGGTGATCACTTCGCCCATACGCGGGGTCGCCGAAGGCATGAAGATTGAAATTGCGGATTTTCAAGATGATGAACAGAAGTCAGAAGACGGTGAGCCAAAAGACGGGGAGAACGGGCCATGAATTCTATAATCTCCTGGTGGGCCGGTAATAAAGTCGCCGCCAATTTGCTGATGTTCATTATCTTAATCGGCGGTTTTGTCAGCTTCCTCACAATCGAGCGGGAATTGGAGCCTTATATTGAGGTTTCCGGTGCGCGTGTTACGGTGACCTGGCTTGGTGCGTCTCCGCAAGATATAGAGGAACAAATCGTTGTGCGTCTGGAAGAAGCCGTTTCCCAAGTTAACGGTATTGACAGGCTGTGGTCAGTGGCCAATGAGGGCAATGGTTCGCTAATTGTTATCGGCAAGCAAGGTGTGGACAAATCCGCATTTTTGCAAGACATTAAACGCAAGGTCGATTCCATCAGCACATTTCCGACCGCCGCGCAGCCAGCCGTTGTCAGGCTGTTTAATAGCCAAAACGAAATGATGCGGGTCGCCGTCTCCGGTGATGTGGACGAGCGTTTGCTTAAACGCACGGCGGAGAAAATCCGCCGAGAAATCGCGCTTCTGCCCCATGTACCTGCGGTCAATTTGTTTGGTGTACGCGGCGAAGAAGTGTCCATTGAAGTGTCCGAGACCGCCCTTAGGTCTTACGGCATCACCCTAGATCAAGTGGCAAGGGCGGTGCGGGCCACATCGGTAAACGCTTCGTCTGGCACGGTGCGTACAGGTGTTGGCAATGTGCAATTGCGCACCAGAAACCTGGCCGATACCCGCGAGGAGTTTGAAAATATTGTTGTCATGCAACAACCGGGCGGGGCGGTCATAAGAGTGCGCGATATTGCTGAAGTGATCGACGGATTTGAACAAGTCAATCTAATGGCCACGGTCAACGGTGAGCATACCATCTTAGTGCAGATCATGAGTGGCCCTCATATGGATATTGTCACGATGGCCGAAGGTGTGCGCAATTATGTCACCGAGAACGCCGATAATTTACCGCCGGGCATCAGCATGGTTTTGTGGAACGATGCTTCTGTGGTTTATGAAGGTCGCATCAACACCATAGGCTCGAACTTTGCCATGGGGCTTTTATTGGTGTTCATTATGTTGTTTCTGTTTTTGCGCCCCATCATAGCCTTTTGGGTGTCCGTAGGCATCGCCGTAGCATTCGCAGGCGGGCTGGCTTTACTGCCCATGAACGGGGTGTCGTTTAATATGATTTCCACATTCGCATTTTTACTGGTGCTGGGGGTCATCGTTGATGATGCCATCATTGTCGGCGAAGCCATACATGCGCGAACCGAGGCGGGAGAAACGGGGCTGGAGGCCGCCGTCGCCGGCGCAAATATGGTGGTCAAGCCCGTGGTTTTTGCCGTGCTGACCACTATGATTTTCTTTGCACCCTGGATGTTTTTGTCCGGTGATATCCGCGAGTTTACTCGCGCCATATCCCTGGTGGTGATTTTTGCTCTGACATTTTCGCTGATTGAAAGCTTGTTGATCCTGCCGGCACATTTGTCCCATCTTAAACCGGTCAATCCAAAAAACCCGTTGACCAGATTACAAACCCGACTGGCCAACAGTCTGGTGTGGGCGGCGGAGCATATCTACCGACCCGTCATGATCGCCGTCTTGCGTAGACGTTATCTGACGGCGGCTGGATTTTTAGGGGCTATGATCTTATCTATAGGACTGTTGACCAATGGCATTGTCAAAACCTCATTCATGCCGGAAAGCGAATCCGATCAAATATCCATCACGGTAGAACTACCCCAAGGCACGCCCTATTCGCGCACTTTACAGGTTTTAAAGCAAATCCAGATCGCTGAAAAAGCCTTAGTGGAAGAAATCAACGAAAGTACCGACGGTGAAGGTAAACTGATTGAAAATTGGTACACCCGCTCGCGGGACAATGAAGTGCTGGCGCTTGTAAAGTTAGTACCGCCGGAAACCCGCACTTTAACCGCCAAAGAGACCGCTGACCGCTTGCGCACACTGATCGGCGAGGTGCCGGACGCCGAAAAAATTGAGGTCAGCTATCAAGACAACAATGACGGCCCGGCCATTGAATATGTGCTGAACTCGAAAGATATGGATGCACTGGGTGCAGCCGCCGATGATCTGATGGCGAAACTGCGCTCCTACGAAGGCGTGTTCAATGTCATCAATGACAGCGAAAGCAGCGCCGATGAAGTGCGCTTTGAACTTAAACCCGGCGCGGAAGCCTTGGGTGTCACGGCGGCAGATATAGCCCGTCAAGTGCGCCAAGGCTTTTTCGGCGAAGAAGTGCAACGCTTGCCCCGCGACGGTTCGGACGTAAGGGTGTATGTGCGTTATCCCAGCACCGACCGCGAGAGCCTCGATTTTCTGGGCCAAATCCGCATTCGCACCAGCGATGGCCGCGAAGTGCCACTGGCGGCGGTGGCCGATCTGCGCTTTGATAAAGGCGTGTCGCAAATTTTGCGCCGGGAACGGCAACGGGCCATTATTGTTTCCGCCGAAGTTCTGCCAGAGCGCATTAACGAAATCAGCGATACCTTGAAGGAGGAATTTTTCGATGAATTTGACGCCCGCCATCCCGATGTGACCAGAGGCAGTATTGGTCGATCCCAAGGCGAGGCGAAATTTATGCAAGAAATCAGCATTCTATTGATGATTGCCATTGGGGTGGCCTATTTTCTGATTGCTATTGCCTTTAGATCTTACGGCGAGCCGATGTTGATCTTGCTGGCGGCGATACCGTTTTGCTTCACCGGGGCCATGATCGGGCATTTGGTGCTGGATATGCCATTGTCTATGATGTCATATTTGGGCATAAGCGCGGCGGCCGGTGTGGCGGTCAATGACAATTTGGTCTTGCTGGATTATGTGCATAAACTCAGGGGTAAAGGCATGGACGGGGCGCAAGCTTTGGTCGAAGCCGGGACACGTCGTTTCCGGCCAATCCTGCTGACATCCATAACCACATTTGTTGGTCTGGTACCTTTGATGATGGAACGTTCCATGCAAGCCCAATGGCTAATCCCTGTCGCGGTCGCCCTGGCATTTGGTGTGATGTTCGCCCTGTTCGTCACCCTGTTTTTAGTCCCGGCGCTTTACGGCATAGGTGCAGACATAAAACGCGGCTCGGCCAGATTCTTCCTGGGCAGACAATCGGAGAATTTCACCGCGTTGCTGTAATTAGTTAAAGTTGTGTTGTGAGATAAAACGGCATAACTAAATTTGTCCTATTCCTGGGAGAATAATTTTTCTCGTTACGATAGCGCTTCCAATACATTGCAATATCTGTAGCTACACGGCATATGTAGCTACACAATCAACCGGTTCTTGTTGACTCGAAGCGGACCTTGGTTACAGTCAATGGATACGGGCGCTAAGTAACAGAGGGATATTTCATGCGGCGCGAATCTCGACGGTTTAGATTGACATCGGTGCAATCAAAGCACTTTAGCGATTTGACGAAACGTCGGTTTTTGAAGCTTGCCAGTGTCGCTGCGTTGAGCGGTGTCGTTCCTGCATGTTCGCGTGACAATAACGCATTGCCTTCGGGTCCGATCGCGAAAGGTGAGTTGCATTACGCAACGTTAGGAGATGTCGCGCGAAAGATTAAAGCGCGCGAAATTTCGCCGCTCGATCTCGTGCATTCAATGCTCAGTCGTATAGAGGCGGTAGACAGCAGTCTGAAAAGTTTCGCTACCGTTACGCCGGAACGAGCTTTGGCGGCAGCAGAAAAAGCTGAGCAGGAGATCGCATCTGGTAATTACCGCGGGCCGATGCACGGCATACCAATTGCTGTGAAAGACCTTTTTTATACGAAGGGTATCAGGACGATGGGTGGCCTAGCAGTCTTCAAGGACTTCACGCCTGACTACGATGGGACTGCTGTCTCTCGTCTCAAAAGCGCTGGCGCCATACTACTTGGTAAGCTCAATCTAACCGAGGGTGCCATGGCCGGCTATCACCGTGACTTCGATGTACCGGTAAATCCATGGGATCCAGCGTATTGGTCAGGCGCTTCATCAAGTGGATCTGGCGTCGCGGTTGCCGCCGGACTTTGCTTTGCGGCTCTAGGCACAGATACGGGTGGCTCCATTCGTTTTCCATCAATGGCTAACGGCATTGTTGGCCTGAAGCCAACGTATGGCAGGGTCAGCCGGTATGGCGTTCACCCGCTGGGCGAAACATTGGATCACGTCGGCCCGATGACTCGCTCGGTTACTGATGCGGCGATTGTTCTAGAAGCCATTGCCGGACACGACATCAACGACCCGACCTCGCTCAAGCATTCGGCTCCCGATATGTTGGGGCACCTAAATAACGGCGTCGCCGGCATGCGTATCGGATACGACCGGGCTTTCGCCAGCGAGGGCCTCAACGCGGGTCTGGTAACTGCAATCGAAGATGCGCTCATCGTGTTGGAAAATCTGGGCGCAGCTATTGTCGATGTGAAAATGCCGGTCGATCCGGCGACCATCGGCGACACTTGGTTTGCAATATGTTCACGCGAGGCATTCAACGCACACGCAAAGACATTCCCATCACGCGCCGACGAATACGGCACGCACTTTCGCGAGTTTCTTGAGATTGGTGCTTCCATCACTGACGACCAGTACGCAGCAGCGACCGAAGTGCGCAACACGTTCAACAAACAATTCAAGTCCGTACTGGCCTCTACCGACACAGTAATTTGCCCGGCAGGTGGTTTCACGTTACCGCTGCCGCCAGATATCATGTATGGTAGCACGGCCGACCTGCAACCAATTTTCGAAGGCGTGCAGATGCATTTCACAATTCCTGCGAACTTCGCTGGAACACCAGCGCTCACGTTACCCTGCGGGTTTTCAGAGAATGGCATTCCTTACGCCATGCAATTACTTGGACCGCTGTTGTCGGAGGCTCGCCTGTGTCGAATCGGACATGCGTATGAGAAGGCCACCGATTGGCATGATCGCCATCCTACCGTCTAGAGCGTTCCCAGTTAAATCATATTCAATTTGATGGGTCATATCTGTTCACCGGCAAGGCGCGTCCCGCAGGGCGATGCCATAGTATCGGAGTGCGAAGCCTGCCTCTTGTACAAGGGGCGCAACGATGTCCGGTGGGCAGATATGACYYACCGGAGGCTGGTTTCTCCCGCACACTGGACGTCGTTGAGCCCCGATTGTGGCCAATAAGGCCACTGCACGTGGCTCGCCTAGCCAGCGAACGGGAAAAACCAGTCAAATGGATATGATTTAACACGGAACGCTCTGGTCCGTCCAATAATTCTTGAGCCTAAAACCTAAACACCCAGAATATATGTCTGATAGACTATATCTCTTGTTATTTTCGTTTTGCGTAAACAATCGTCACGGGCTTGGTCAGGATTTGACCATTGGTTGCCGAGTTCTCGCTAGGGCCGCCGGTGTCTTGCATTTGAATGGCGCGGACCACATCCATGCCTTTGACCACTTGCCCAAACACCGCATAGCCTTGCCCGTCCGGATTGCGTGCGCCGCCGTAATCCAGGAATGTGTTGTCGCCAATAGAGATAAAGAAATAGGCCGCCGAGCCGGTGCCGGGTTCATCACGGGCCATAGATACCGCCCCGTCAATATGGCTGAGACCGGACATCCCGGTTGTTTCGTGGTCAATGGGGGCGGTGACCGTTTCTGCGGATAACAGCCCGCCCTGGATAATTTGCATACCCATGCCCAGCGGGTCGGTTTTTGGGCGAACGGCCCGGTAAAACCCTTCTCCGTCATAGAGATTATTRTCCACATAATAGAGGAAATTGTCCGCCGTGAGCGGGGCGCGGTCAGGATAGACTTCAATTTCTATTGTCCCAAGTTTGGTTTTTATCACCACCCGGTTGGTTTTTTCCGTCCCGCACGCCGCTAAAGTCAGTAGCGTGATTGTCGCAATCATTATGAATAAAAATCTGTGCATTATATCTCCAATTCCACGTCCCAATACAAAAAATCCAGCCAGCTATCATGTAGATAGCCGGGAGGAAAGCGCCTGCCCTGGGCTTGTAATTCGTAAATACTGGGCTTGGTTGGCGGGCGTATCATTGTCATGCCTGAAGTCTGCGGACTACGGCCACCTTTTTTAAGATTGCAGGTTGAACAGGCGGCAACAATATTTTCCCAACTGGTTGTGCCGCCCAAACGGCGCGGGATTACATGGTCAAAAGTCAGCTCATCGCCGCACCCGCAATAGACACAGGCAAAACCATCACGCAAAAACAAATTAAATCTTGTAAAGGCCGGCGTCCGGTTTTGCGGGACAAATTCCTTTAAGGCGACAACCGACGGGACGGGCATGGCAAAATTGGCTGAGCGGACATGTTGTTCGTACTGGCCAACCACACTGACCCGGTCTAGAAAAACTGCCTTGACCGCGTCTTGCCATGACCAAAGTGATAAGGGATAATAACTAAGCGGTTGGTAATCCGCATTCAGCACCAGACAAGGGTGAGAGCCATTAGCTACGGCATTTGAGGTTACGGCACTTGCAGTTATAGCCTCCGGCAAGGACGGCATTTTATGTATCAAACCCATGATGGCGTCCTGTCAAACAAACAGAGCCCATAGGGGGATGACAAATTTTTCTGGGTATTTTTGTTGGTATGTTTGAACGCGATTCTCCTGTATTTGTTTCTGTCTACTCCAATTACCTAGTCTGTGACAAGGGTGAGGATTTATTTTCCGGTTTTGATCATACGGCCTATACGCCGCGCCAGCTTTTTAAAAATCCGCCACGGTGCCGCCGCCAGTTTCAATGCGCGTCTGGCGCGGCGCCATCTGAGCCGGCGCTTAGGTTCGTTTTCGGGTTTCAGCAAGCTGACAAAATCTGCGGCCACCTTTTCCCATGAATAGTTTTTGGCATGCTCTACCGCCGCATTTCGTTCCAACTCCAAACAGGCAAGCGCGGCCAGTTGCAAATCTTCATCGACGACCCCGGCCCCGGATCCCGGAATAATATCTATGGGGCCGCTGACCGGATACCCGGCGACAGGCGTGCCTGTGGCCATGGCTTCGATAATTACCAAGCCAAATGTATCGGTCTTGCTCGGAAACACGAACACATCGGCGTCGGCGTAATGTCGTGCCAAATCAGCCCCAAATTTTGCCCCGACAAATTCTGCCTTGCTAGCATATTTTTTTTGCAAGCTGGTCAGGCTCGGCCCGTCCCCGATAACGACTTTGCTGCCGGGCAAATCAAGGGCCAGAAAGGTTTCTATATTTTTCTCGACCGCAACCCGACCAACATTGATAAATACCGGGCGTTCCATGCCAGCGTAAATGTCTTCGCCGGCCAAAAACCTGATTTCGGGTTTGAACTGTTGCAAGTCGACGCCGCGCGTCCAGACCGCCAGGTTTTCAAAGCCTTTGGCTTGCAAAAACTTTACCATAGACGGTGTCGTCACCATAATGCGGCCACAGGAATTATGAAAGGAGCGCACGAATTTGTAAGCTATGGCAATAGGTATAAACGGAAACCGGGCATGCACATATTCGGGGAATTTGGTATGATAGGAGGTGGTAAACGGCATGCCCCATTTCAAACATAAGGCCCGCGCCGCCCAGCCCAACGGCCCTTCCGTGGCTATATGTACGGCGTCCGGGGCAAACATCACAAGGCGGCGCTCCACTTCGCGTTTGGGGAACAGGGAAATTTTAATGTCGGGATAGGTTGGTAATGGCACGGTCACAAATCCGTCGCTGGGCGCAATGATCTCGACAATATGCCCGGCTTTGCGGCATTCTTCCACTGTCTTGGACAAGGTGCGCACCACACCGTTCATTTGCGGCTTCCAAGCGTCTGTAACCAGAAGAATTTTCATAATGTCCCAAAATGTTTTCGGGACTATAAAAGGGTAATCCAACAACAACAACGAAAAACCGTTGTTTTACCGATAAGCGCCATTGGTAATATTGTGTACCAGATTTAATTGCGTTTGGTTGTTGTTGAGCCGGGCACGGTAAACCTCCATATTTTCCATGACCCGCTGAACATAATTACGGGTCTCGCTAAACGGGATGCTTTCGATCCAGTCGATGGGGTCGATTTGGCCGTGCCTGGGATCGCCGTAAGCTTTGTTCCATTTGCGCACGCGCCCACCGCCTGCATTATAGGCGGCGGCGGCCATTATATAGGAGCCGTCAAATTCGACCAGCAAATCATTGATATGGTGGGAACCAAGCTTGGCCGCATATTCGGGATCCCCCGTGAGCCAAGCCTGTTGATAGGGCAGACGGGCCTTACGGGCCGTAGCTCTAGCGGTCGCATTGATCATTTGCATCATGCCGTGGGCGTGGGCGTGGGAGCGGGCTTTGGTGTTAAATTCGCTTTCCTGTCTGGCGATGGCCAGCACAAAGGGGATGTTGAAATCTGAAGATAGGCCGGTAATGATTTCCGGTTTGGGATATCCCGATTCCGTGAGCATGGTGTCAAATCTGGCAGCCTGTTTGGCGGCGCGAACCGACGGCTTCATAAAGCCGTAGCTTTTGGCCAGTTGGGACAATAATGTTAATTCATGGGCCTGTTCCAAAATATCATCAAGGTGAAAGGAAAACTGGTTAAAACTGCGCTCGGCCTGTATCTCGCCGAGCATGCGCAGGGCGCGGACCAGTTCGCGGTTTTCAAAATCAATCCCGTAGGAAGTGCCAATATTTTCGAAAGGCAAATTGATAAATGCAAAGCCCTGATTGATATGTTCAGAGGCCAATTGCCCGTAATAAACATTGGGGTATCTGGCCGCATCAACATAGTAAGCGCGGGCATTTTGGTCGCCCATGGTTTCTGCGGCCCGTCCCATCCAGTAACTTGCCCGCCCAACGGATACGGGTAGGGTGACGCCATTTTTTAGGGTGGTAAAATGCTCCAGTGCCAGTTTAGGACTGTTGAGCTTGGTCAAAGCCAGCCAGCCCGCCAGAAATTCAGCGTCGGCGAAATTTGCGCCAGACGTCAAACCGTGGTTCAATGTCAGAGCATAGGCATCCCGATAACGTTTTTTGGGCAAGGCCCAATAAATCATCCGTTTTTTTTCAATCCAGACCCGGTCTTTGCCATTTTGAGTTCGCGCCGGCGTGGTGATTTTCAATAGAGGCTCAAGGGCAGAAATTTCCGTGCGCTTGATCCGGCGCCAGCGGGCGCGTTCAAACAATAAACCAGTATCATACTGCAAGGTGCCCGGCACAGACCTGATGGCTCTATCCATGCCCCTGCGATTGGCCCCGACTTTCATACGGGCGTCCATCAATGCCCGGTCAGACGTGTTCATCATGGACAACAGCCCGCCCACACTGCCGTAATAACGCCGCCCTAACCAGATCAGATGGTCAGCCCGGGCGGCATGGTCTTCGGGGGTTAAGCGGTGCTTGTAACGGCGGTATATAATGCGTTGGCGGTCACGGGAAAGCTTGGCATCGCGCCATGCGGATCTGAGCCACCGGTCTGCAATGTCGTTTTCCCCGAGTTTGTAATAGGCTTGCGCCAGGGCGGCCCGGCCTTCGCCGGAAACCGGTGCGGTGCCTTGGAACCAGTTAATTGTATTTTGGGGCGATAAAGGGCGGTCAAACAGATGCGCTTCCGCCTTGGCGCGGATGCGGGTCATGCGCGGCCAGTCCGATTGAGTTTGGGCAACTTTGGTCAATAGCTTCATGGAGACATAAGGGTCATCAACGGCCTGTCGCCATTCGAGGATTTTTATGGCGGTCGGGTCTTTGATGCGCCGCTGATAGCGCTCGACATTGTCCCATTTTTTCTGATCGGCCGCCCGTATAGCTTGGCGAAAATTATTGGCGTCATGTTTGGTCAGGAGCGTGGATGTGTGGGGGACTATAGGTTTGAGGCGCGGTGTCGGGATGTTGGCGCTTGAATTTGTTGCCATAAGCAACAGATAAATCAAGCCAAGACCAGATAGGGTTTTCCAGGCATTTTTGATCAAATCTGTTATACTGCGGCAATAAAACATATGTTATTTTAACCTCGGCCTTGCATTAGACAAGAAAAGAAAGCTATGACGCCCTATTATGGCTATACTATGGTATTAAACCTATAGTCCAAGAACACTTACATATACCAGTAATAAAAACCTTAAGGCGAAAAAATGATATCCGGTTCCCTCACAGCTTTGGTCACACCGTTTAAAGATGGCAAGGTCGACGCGGCGGCCTATCAGGCCTTTGTCGATTGGCAAATCCGTTCAGGTACGAACGGTCTGGTGCCGTGCGGCACCACAGGTGAGGCGTCCACCCTGACCCGTAAGGAGCATGTGCAAGTTGTCGATTTATGTGTGCAGGCCGCGGGCGGGCGTGTGCCGGTGATTGCCGGTATTGGCTCCAACAATACCAGGACCGCCGTAGAGACTGCGCTCGCCGTGCAAAAATCCGGCGTAGACGCGGTGCTGGCAGTTGCGCCCTATTATAACAAGCCGGGCCAGGAAGGTCTGTTTCAGCATTTTCAAGCGGTCGCGCAGGCCATAGATATTGACATTATATTGTACAATATACCAGGGCGTAGCATTGTCGATATCAGCTTGGAAACCATGGGACGGTTGGCGCAAATCCCCAATATTATCGGGCTTAAAGATGCGACATCTGATCTGTCGCGGGTATCGGATTATAAAGCCATATGCGGCGGCGATTTTATCCAGCTTTCCGGGGATGATCCCACAGCTCTGGCCCATTGGGCCCACGGCGGCACGGGTTGTATTTCGGTGGCCTCCAACATTGCCCCGGCCCAGTGTGCGAAATTGCATAAATTATGCGCGGGCGGGAAATTTGCCGAGGCGCTGGTGTTGCACGAAAAGCTTGACCGCCTGTTCAAGGATTTATTTTTGGACGCCAGCCCGGCCCCGACCAAATACGCGCTCAGCCTGATGGATAAAATGCAGCCAGATGTGCGCTTGCCCATTACGAGTTGCAGACAAAGCACCAAAGATGCGGTTGTCGCTGCCATGAAAATGGCGGGTGTTGAGCTCTAGTCATGGCCCGCAAACAAAGACCCGCCCACCATTCAAAGGCCATTGCCGAAAACCGCCGAGCCCGGTATGAGTATGCGATTGAGGAAACCTTTGAGGCGGGCATTATGCTGGTCGGGACAGAGGTCAAAGCCTTGCGGCTTGGCCATGCCAATATCGCCGAAAGTTACGCGGCCGTGGAGGGCACGGAAATATTCCTGATCAATGCCACCATCCCGATTTATGAACCGGCCAGTCAATTTAACCACAAAACCACAAGGCCGCGCAAATTATTGCTCAAACGCCGCGAGATTAACAAGCTCATGGGTGCGGTGCAGCGCAAAGGGCGGACGCTGGTACCGCTCAAGCTGTATTTCGATAAAAGAGGTCTGGCTAAATTATTGTTGGGCATTGGCGTCGGCAAAAAGCATGTCGACAAGCGCCAGACCCAAAAAACCCGCGACTGGAACCGCCAAAAGGCTAGGGTTATGAAAGCCCATTCATGAAAAGAGGAGGTTAGGGCTCGTGGGCATTTATATTGCTTTGGGGGCTAATCAACCGGCGCAGTATAATGGGCAGGTTTGCGCTCCGGCGCAAACCTTCAGACAGGCACTTACTTTGCTGGGCCGTGATATGAAAATCGTGGCGGCTTCAAATTTGTGGCAAAGCCCGGCCTGGCCCGACCCGGATGCCCAACCCCCCTATATTAACGGGGTGATGGAAGTGGATACGGCCCATAACCCATTAACTTTATTGAAAACTTTGAAACAAGCCGAAGCGGCTTTCGGGCGCACAAAAACCGTGCGCAATGCCCCGCGATCGCTGGATCTGGACATACTGGATTATCACGGACAAATTTTACACAGTGATGTTTTGACACTGCCCCATCCGCGTATGCTGACGCGCCCATTTGTGCTATTTCCATTGGCCGAAATCGCCCCCGACTGGCGCGACCCCAAAAAAAAACGCACGCTCCAAGACTGGACCGCACGTCTTTCACTAAACGAGGTTGTATCTATGCAAAGACTTGGCCCTTTACTTTAGGGTATAGACCAATGATCCACGGGTGATGGTGTCGGTATTTTTTACACCAATTGGTACGTCGGTATGGTGGTCAATACGGAAACTAAACCTTGCCGCGAGATTGCCGGCCAAATGGGCCGTTATACCCACATCATTCCAGATATAAGTATCGTTTTGTGACCAAATAACCTCGGAATTATTGTAAAGGCTCACGGCATCGCTGAATTTATAGTCTAGTTTAGAAGCCCCGCGCAGAGCAAAGTCGTTTTGCTTAAAACTAGGGATAATGCCGCTTTGACGGGCTTTTTGCGAGCGGTAGCCCGCGCCAGCCTCAACCGTCCATTTTAATGGATCCGGCTCAATCATTTGATAACCAAGACCAGTACCAATAAAGCTTTCTTGCTTAAACGGCCCGAAATTATCGGTAAGATAATTGACATTGGCATAGGCGAACAACCGCTCATTGATTTGGCGATCGATTTTATAGCCAATATACCAGCGGTTTTTATTGTCCAGGCCATTGGCTTTGCCCAGATCATAGGTGGTGTCGAAATTGTGGGTCCACAGGCCTTGTTTTTTGCTAAGGCGCAAAGCGACCCCAATATCCGTGGTGCTGGTATTGCCCGAAGTGGTTGAACCGGATACCGAGGCTTCCCCGCCCCAGGTTTTATCGCCGGCTTCTGCATAGGAAAAAACCGGGAACAACAGGCAGGTTGATGAAATGAGGAGAATTTTTATCATGGTTATTCCTTTATAAGTTGTAATATGACTAACAGCGGGATTATGGTTAATTTTAGATGAATGTTTGCTGACTGCGCATAAAAAAACCCCGACATGAGTGCCGGGGTTTTTAAAGCATAAGAGAATGATTATTTGGATTTGTGCTCGCCGTTTTCATAGTATTCTTGGCGTGTGGCCGGGTTGTAATAATAATAACGGCCCGTGTTTTGGTCGAAAAACTGGCGTTTGTTCAGGGTTCGGTCTTGGGTTTGKCCCTGGGTGTGACCTTGAACGACAGGAAGATTTTGCTGGCGGCTATAATCATGGTTATAGTTTCTGTCTTGTGGTTGTGCGCCGCATCCGCCGTCTTCACGACATCCGGCATAGGCGCCGCCCGCCCCGCCAATCACCGCGCCGATCAGCGCCCCGGCCTGGCCATCACCGTCGCCGGCATTATTGCCAATAATAGCACCGGCGGCTGCACCTGCCAACGCACCAAGCGCCCCTTTTGTCAAGGCGTTGTTATTGCCGTTCGCAGTTTCGCAACCGGCCAGGGTCAGAACACCCGCCAGCACAGCAACTGTGGCTAAGGCTTTTCGTTTTGTATGTGTCATAGATCATCTTTCATTTGGTTATAGGTGTAAACTCAACCCCTCCGCCAAACAGACTAACGCCGCTAAAATGAACAGGACATAAACCAGGCATTACAATGTGTTCATGAAGCACGGTGCAGAACATTTGGTGTAGCTGGACTTTTGGTTTTCTTAGAACCATTTCAGACGACCCCATGAATATGGGATATACTCGGACTTAAACCTGTCTCATAAGCGACGATATTATATATCTGCGATTGTGAGGAATAATGAAAGAAAGCAATTTAATTGACTATTTTCATAAGCTGGTAGTGGGTGCATTGTTTTGCGGTGCTGTAACATTTGGCACTGAGCTGGCCCAAGTTCAGGCACAGGCTCAGGCTTATAATGGTCCGCCAATTAGTTTCGAACAATTTTTTCAAAACCCGGATAATAATGAACTAAAACTGAATTATGCTCGCCAGCAGGCTGCCAAGGGCGATTTGAAAAGCGCAGCAGGTGCCTTGGAAGGCATGTTATACGCACAGCCTAACTGGGATTCAGCCCGTCTGTTTTATGCTATTGTTTTATTTCAGCTTGATGATCAATACGGCGCGAAGCGTGAATTTGATCTATTGGAAAACCGCCCACTGACCGAAAAAGAAAGACGGCTTGTTGATTATCATCAAGGTCAGTTGAGCCCTACCAATAAAGGCGGCGGCAAAGCCGAAAAAACTGTTAAAATCAAAGGATATGTTGAAGTTGGCGTGCGCAGCGATTCAAATGCCAGTAACAATTTATTCGAAACAACTTTCATAGTCGTGAGCAGTCGCGACACATCTAAATTTGCCAATGCTGCGCTAAAGGCCAGCATTCCTTTGTTGAATAGCGGCATAAATTTGAATATGGGGCTTAAAGCGCAAACACGCAATTACGCGACATTTACTCAGTCCAACTATGAGGTTCTTAGTGGCTCTGTAGGACTATCGGGTGCATTGTCTGCGATCGATTGGCAAGCTAATCTTAACGCCGACAATGTCTATATTCTCGATGAAAAATATCTATCACAAACGGGGGTGCAAGTTTCGCTTGGCACCAAAATTACAGACACTACATATTTCAAATTAATGGGCGGCGCATATTACCAAGATATTGAAGACACGAATTTTAACCCGGATGGCCGGTTTTTATCTGGCGGTAAATTCTTGCTCAATACTTCACTATTGTTCCGCCCGACAGCAAAGTTGAGTTACGGTTTAGATGTCGGTTATGAACGTAAAATCGCCACGACACAATTTTTTCGCTATAAAGGGTTTCGGTTGGGTGCGCATGTTCGCAATGAATTTGACAACGGTATTTATTTCAAAGCCAATGCTGGTTTGAGGTCCTTAAAATATGGTGCGCCAAATCTCTTTGTTGCTCCGCCAGTCGTTCGCCAAGATGATCAGTTTAGCGGCTATGCTGCTCTGGGGTCCAGTCTCAATAATATCGGGAGTTGGATGGGTGTATTTAATGGCTCGGAACTTGAAAATCTTTATGCTGAAGTGGTCATTCACCGCACGAAATTAAATTCGAACATAGATATTTTTAACTACCAGAATACGGGTGCGGCCCTAAAGTTTTTGTGGGACTTTTAAGGAGATATATAGATGAATAATTTTTTCAAAACTGCATTGTATTCGAGCATTCTTACCCTATCTATTTGTGGTCACGGTATGGCTGTTGCAGCCGATAGCAGCATTGGCATCAATTCCGCAGTCAAAGGGGATGTGACAATTCAAACCGGGGAACAATTAGCTAAACAGGCCGTGGTTAAAGCCCCCGTCTTGCTCGGAGATGTAATCAACTCAACCCGGGTAGGCAGTCTGCAAGTTCTCTTGCTAGATCAAACCATGTTTACCGTTGGGCCGGACTGTGAACTCACCATTGATAGGTTCGTTTATGACCCGGATAAAAATAACAATACCATGACGGCCAAAGTCTCCAAGGGTATGTTCCGGTTTATGTCAGGCAACATATCCAAGTCTGGCCCCAACAGCGTGTCTATAGACACGCCGGTGGCAAGTTTGGGGGTTCGCGGGACGGTGGTTGAAGGTTTGGTTGGGCCGCGCGCCGTTGAATTTGCCCGCCGTGCTGGTGTCATTAAGAAAAATATGAAGTTAGACATGCAGGGTGCCACATTGTTTATTTTGCGCGGGCCTGGTGCCCGCCATAAGTCTAAAAACCGGAAAGGTGTTATCACCATCACATCGGGCGGTAAAACGGTGATTGTGCGCAAAAGCGGTCTCGCGGTTTTTGTCGCCAGTAAAGATAGTCCGCCGACACGCCCTTTCGTATTGTCTGCGGAAGATTTAGAATTTTTTAATACCCAATTGCGTACACAACCATCGAGCGGGGCCAGTTATAAACCGTTTGAAATTGATACCAATATCGGAAATTTAAATTTAGATGATATTCGTTTGCGTAAAACTTCAAGGCGTAATGATGGTGAAATACCCGACCCGAAAGAGCCTGGCTTTCTTCAACCCGACACGGGTTTCGATAGGCCGCCAGAAATTGACCTTATAATGGGGCCAGGAGCTATCCCGATTCAACCCTGTACGCCACTTAACCCACATTTTCCAAATTGTCCGTAATAATTTCCTGTTATCTGATTGGAATACGGCGGGAGAATACCCCAAAATAAACTGTCAATAGGGCAAAATAACGCATTGCATTTTGTCTGGCTAGTGATTATCTTGCCCGGGAAATCTGCACGGGATGGCAATCATCATTTGTGCTAAATAATGGTGGAAGCACGAGCATGACAGACGGCCTGCAATTTGTTTTATTCAGCACCGTTAATTCTGTCAGTTCTGGCAGCCAGCTCAGCGTTCAGTCTGGCGCTCAGGCGGCTTTTTTGCTCGAATATTTACCCGTGGTCATTTTATTCGCTATTGCCCTGGTGATATCGTTGGCTTTTTTAGTGATGGCCAAGATATTTGCACCGTCCAGCCCGGACGCGGAAAAAATCTCGACCTATGAATGCGGGTTTAATGCATTTGATGACAGTCGCATGAAATTTGATGTCCGGTTTTATCTGGTGGCGATTTTATTTATTATCTTTGATATCGAAGTGGCATTTTTGTTTCCGTGGGCGGTTTCCCTGGATAAAATCGGGGTATATGGCTGGGCTGTCGTCATGATATTCTTGTTCGAGCTTGCCGTTGGCCTGGCCTATGCCTGGAAGAAGGGAGCCCTTGACTGGGAGTAATCCGCAAGGGTTATTTCGGGGGAGTTATATATGTCGCAAATCATCATCAACGAAACACCAAGCTACGACCCGACCAAGCATGATCCGTTTTACGACGGCCTGTCGGATCAATTGGCCGATAAAGGGTTTTTGGTGGCGCCAGCCGACAGTCTGATCACTTGGGCCAGGTCTGGCTCGCTGATGTGGATGACATTCGGGCTGGCTTGTTGCGCCGTCGAGATGATGCAAGCAGCCATGCCGCGTTATGATGTGGAACGGTTCGGGTTTGCGCCGCGCGGCTCACCGCGCCAAAGCGATGTGATGATTGTGGCGGGAACGCTGACCAATAAAATGGCCCCAGCCCTGCGCAAGGTCTATGACCAAATGCCCAATCCGCGCTATGTGA
The DNA here is from genome assembly GCA_002733385.1 of Robiginitomaculum sp. Lineage (GTDB taxonomy): Bacteria > Pseudomonadota > Alphaproteobacteria > Caulobacterales > Maricaulaceae > Robiginitomaculum_A. Next base: position 2,274 of record NVVO01000017.1, on the reverse strand, counting down.
TTTCTATGGGCTCATGTGCCAACGGCGGCGGATATTACCATTATTCCTACGCCGTGGTGCGCGGGTGTGACCGGATTGTGCCGGTGGATATATATGTGCCCGGCTGTCCGCCGACCGCCGAAGCTTTGGTGTACGGGATTTTGCAATTACAAAAGAAAATTCACCGCGAAGGCAATATTGAACGCTAGGGTATGAAAAAGCATATGAGCAATGATCTTGAAAATTTAAAAGGCCACATATTGGCCGCTCTGGATAGTTCGCTCAATGGTGCGCACATCACAAACGGCGAATTGGTTTTGGAAGCAAGGCGAGAGGATATCGCGGGTACGATTGCGTTTTTGCGCGATGATCCGGTGTGTAAATTCACCACGCTGATTGATATTTGCGGTGTTGATTATCCGGGCCGTGAGCGCCGTTTCGATGTGGTCTATCATCTGCTCTCCATGCAGCTTAACCACCGGATCCGCGTCAAAATAACCACGGACGCCGACACCCCCGTCCGCACTATGACTGGCGTCTATCCGGCCGCCAACTGGTTCGAGCGCGAAGCTTTCGACATGTACGGCATCGCCTTTGATGAACACCCGGATTTGCGTAGATTACTCACCGATTACGGCTTTGAGGGTCATCCATTGCGCAAGGATTTCCCGCTCTCGGGTTTCGTAGAAGTCCGCTACGACGAAGAACGTAAATCAGTGATATATGAAGCGGTGAACTTACCCCAAGAATTCCGCGATTTTGATTTCATGTCTCCGTGGGAGGGGGCGAAGTATGTAATGGATGAAGAAGAGAAAGGGGAGGGGGTGTGATAGCTAACCAAACCCAAACTTCTGCTCAAAACCTTGACCGGAAATGTACCATCAATTTCCCACTCGCTGTCACCCCGGGCCCTTTTTTCATTAAAGATGGCCGGGGCCTCGTGCTTGCGGCAAGCACCGAGGTCCCGGCTCTGCGCCGCAAGAGCGGCTTGTCCGGGATGACAATAGAGTTTGTTTTTGGGGGGTGCTTATGACTGACCAAACCCAAAACCCAGACCGGAAATTCACCATCAATTTTGGGCCGCAGCATCCTGCGGCTCATGGGGTGCTTCGGCTTGTGCTTGAGCTTGAGGGTGAGGTTGTTGAGCGGGTGGATCCGCATATTGGGCTTTTGCACCGTGGTACGGAAAAGCTGATTGAGCACAAGACTTATATGCAGGCGATCCCGTATTTTGACCGGCTCGATTATGTGGCGCCCATGAACCAGGAACATGCGTTTTGTCTAGCGATTGAGAAGCTGATGGGCGTTGAAGTGCCGCGCCGGGCGCAATTCCTAAGGGTTATGTGGTCGGAAGTTGGCCGGATTTTATCGCATATTTTGAATGTGACGACACAGGCTATGGACGTTGGCGCATTGACGCCGCCGGTTTGGGGTTTTGAAGAGCGCGAAAAGCTGATGGTGTTTTATGAGCGCGTGTCTGGCTCGCGCCTGCATGCGGCTTATTTTCGGGTCGGGGGTGTGCGACAAGACATGCCCGCCGGATTAGCGGACGATATGCGCGACTGGTGCAAGCAGTTTCCGCAAAAAATGCGCGATGTTGAAACTCTGTTGACCGACAACCGGATTTTCAAACAACGCAATGTTGATATTGGCGTGGTCTCCAAGCAAGACGCCCTCGATTGGGGCTTTAGCGGCGTTATGGTGCGCGGCTCTGGCATGGCTTGGGATTTGCGCCGGGCGCAGCCTTACGAGGTTTATAACGAGCTTGAATTTAAAATCCCCTTGGGCAAAAACGGTGATTGTTATGATCGGTATTTGTGCCGCATGGAAGAAATGTATGAGAGCGTCAAAATTATCGAGCAATGCCTCGACATGATGCCGGAAGGTCCGGTGATGTCGGGTGACCACAAAGTCACGCCGCCTCGACGCGCGGATATGAAGCAAGATATGGAAGCCTTGATCCAGCATTTCAAATTATACACCGAAGGCTTTAAGGTCCCGGCGGGCGAGATTTATACCGCCGTGGAAGCCCCCAAGGGCGAGTTCGGGGTGTATCTGGTCTCGGACGGCAGCAACAAACCCTATAGATGTAAAATCCGCGCCCCGGGTTTTGCCCATCTACAAGCCATGGATTTCCTCAACAAAGGCCATATGCTCGCCGATGTCTCGGCCATTCTAGGCTCACTGGATATCGTGTTCGGGGAGGTTGACCGATGATGGGTGCGGTAGTGCAAACAACTTATTATTTCCCTCCCACGCTTCAGCGGGGGAGGTGGCCGGAGCGAAGCGGAGGTC